>NZ_JAMMDE010000012.1:0-133951 GCF_051700745.1 Salmonella sp. NW884
ATTTTTCGTCTTGCGACGTTAAGAATCCGTATCTTCGAGTGCCCACACAGATTGTCTGATAAATTGTTAAAGAGCAGTGCCGCTTCGCTTTTTCTCAGCGGCGCGGGGTGTGCATATTACGCTTTCCCGCTTCAGAGTCAAGCGTTTATTTTCGCTTTTCTCCGTGAGGTTCTGGTCTGAACCCCGCTGACCCGGCGGCCTGTATGCCGTTGTTCCGTGTCAGTGGTGGCGCATTATAGGGAGTTATTTCTGCCTGACAAGAGGAAATTTAAAATAATTTCTCAAGTGCCTGGTATTTACCCAAAACGCCATTAAACCGCCAGTTTTTCGAGCGTTTCAAAGCCATAACGCTGTAAAACGGGTAATAATTGTTCAGCTCCTGGCGTCATTGCCATGCAATAAGCAATATTGGCATCGGTTGATTTCGCATCCGGCGCTTCATGTTCCAACAGCCAGGCTGTACGACGCGCTATCGCCGCGCCGGAATCCACTAACCGCGTCCCTTCGGGCAGGACTTGCAAAAGCTCGTCCCGTAATAGAGGGAAATGCGTACACCCCAGAACGACCGTGTCAGGCGGCTCCGGCATTCGTAGCCATGGGCGTAATATGCGGCGCAGTTCTTCCAGCGATACCGAATCGCCATGTAATTTAGCTTCCGCCAGTTCCACCAGTTCTGCCGACCCCAACATCGCTATCTGACATTCATTGGCGAAGCGCGCAATCAGCTCGTGAGTATAAGGACGTTTGACCGTCGCTCTCGTCGCCAGTAGCCCGACGACGCCATTTGCGGTCAGCCGCGCCGCTGGTTTAATCGCAGGCACAACGCCCACCACCGGGAAGGCAAACTTTTCACGTAATGCGGGAAGTGAGACCGTACTGGCGGTATTGCAGGCAATCACCGCCAGTGAAAGGGGATAGCGCTGCTGTACCGCAGTCACAATCTCGAGAACGCGCTCGACGATAAACGTTTCGCTCTTTTCCCCGTAGGGGAACGCCACGTTATCGAAAGCATATATATAGTGGAGATCCGGCAGGAGCCGCCGAATCTCATCATAGACCGACAATCCACCGACGCCGGAATCAAATACCAGCACGGTGGGACGTGGTTCAGAAGGTGTAGCTGCCAGACAAGGTGTATTCTCGTCCTGCAGTTTGGTAGCCATAAACTGTCTCGTAATCTTTGTCGAACAGGTTGGCTATTTTACCACGAACTGTCAGATGTGAGGTGACCGGATATGCAACCGTAAGATCCCATAAACTGACGCCGCCCATTTTTACTGTCCGGTATGGGTAAGCGGAGTAATCCGAATCATAGCGGGAACCAAGGTATTGATATGTCACCCCCCAGTCAAAATCGTAAACGTCCCAGTCAAGTTGATATTTTGCCATCTGTTTGGAACGCCGGGGTAATGGCGTATCGGTAATCGCATTACGCGCATCAACGTAATCATAACTGACCGTATGCGTTAACGGTCCGGTATCGAAATTCGCCGTCGCCTCAATACCTTTAATGCGCGCCTTGCCTTCGTTGTAATATTTTTGCAGATGATCGTCATAATCGATCATGTCATTAATATCGTTACGATAACCTGAAATACGCCAGCTGACGCCAGCGGTGAGCCCTTCAAATGCGCCTTCCCACTGTTTACTCTTTTCAGGATTCAGGTTCGGATTACCGTAATAACCATACAGTTGGCCCAAATTAGGCGCTTTGTAGGAGGTTCCGTAGGAGGCAATAAAGCGATAACCTTCTATAAACTCCCATCCCGCGCTGGTTTGCCATGTACCATGACGACCAAACTGGGAGTTGTCATCACTGCGCGCCGCCGCTTCCAGAGTGAAGTCACCCAACTGTTGTAATCCTGTCAGGTAAACCCCGGTATTACGCTGGTCATATCCCTCGGGCACATAGCCGGTACCTGGCGTGGTAGTCTGTTTCTGCCAGTCTACGCCCGCCCCAACATTACCGTGCCCCACGACCACACTGTTGGTCCATTGAACATTGTACTGTTTCATCTCATCCAGCGTGGCGGAGGTATCATACCGGCCATAGTGCGGATCATAGTTGTAATCTTTACTGTGGCTATAGCTTGAAACCAGCTGAGACTGAATACGTTCGCCATTAAAGCGCAGCCCGGCGTCCCAGCTTTGGCTATAAAGTTTGCGTGTATCAATCAGCGGCGAGCCCGGCGAGTAATAGGCGTCGTAATCGGTACGGTTATCGTAGCCATAACCACGCACGAATCCGCTCCAGCGATCAGAAAAGGTATGCTCTAACGCGCCATAAAGCGTTTTACTCAAAAAGCCGTCCCGGTCAGGCTGCGCCTGCATCCCGGTACCGCCTTTCGCTACCACGTCAAACCCTTTGGTGTATTCGTAATCGCCGATCAACGTCGCCCGCGTGTTTTCGCCAAGTTGCTGTTGCGTCGAGATGTCGTAATTCTGGTAGCTATTGCTTCCCCATCCAGCGGTTAATTCTGTGCCTGGGTTATCGCGCGTCGTAATGATATTCACTACGCCGCCGATAGCATCGGAACCATAAATAGCGGAGCGCGGACCGCGAATATATTCAATGCGCTGTACCAGCGACACCGGAAACTGGCTGAGATCGGCGGACCCGCTCACGCCTGCTAAATTCAGACGCACGCCGTCAATCAATACCAGTACATGGCTGGAGTTGGTGCCGCGAATGAAAATGGAGGAGTTTTGTCCGGCGCCGCCGCTCTGCGCAATATCGACGCCAGGCAAACGGCGTAGAACATCATTTACGGAGGTCGATTGCCAGCGTTCAATATCCTGACGCGTCACGATGGTAACGGGCGCCAGAACCGCGCTGCGCGGCTGCTGAAAACGGTTGGCGGTGACAACCAGGGTATCCGGGCTAGTGTCCTGCGCCCAAGCGGAAAAGGCCGTGACGGAGAACACCGTCAGCAGCGTAGCTTTTTTAATCATTGTAAAGCATCCACAATATAAGAAGGATGCCGCAGGCTTCATCGATAGTACGCGATGATGAAAAACCAGATGCGACGTTAGCCGGCAGGTCTTCGGGCTTGGAGGGTTATCCGTTGGCTGGATAGCAGAAATGATGACTTCCCGCCGGAGGCAGTGTCTGCTTACGCTCTCATCTCACCTTTCCTTACCGCTGCGCGTCAGCTCCAGATTTTCACTGGATTCCCTATTAACTCACAGGACCGGCCCACGGATGCTACCGTCTGTCACAACACCCTGTCCAGACCGCGCATCACAAATCAGAAATCATCAATAGCTGGACATCCACTGAGCAATCCCTACAATCCCCGCGTACTTTTATTATTCAGGATGCGATATGACCCCCGAACATCTTCCGACAGAGCAGTATGAGGCGCAGCTGGCCGAAAAAGTGGCGCGCTTGCAGAGTATGATGGCGCCGTTTTCTGGCCTGGTTGCGGAAGTATTTCGCTCGCCGGTCAGTCACTATCGTATGCGTGCGGAATTTCGCCTATGGCATGACGGCGATGACCTGTACCACATTATGTTTGATCAGCAGACCAAAAGCCGGATTCGCGTTGACACCTTCCCGGCGGCCAGCCAACTGATTAATACCTTAATGAAGGCGATGATTGCCGGCGTGCGCGATAATCATGCACTGCGGCATAAGCTGTTCCAGATCGATTATCTCACGACCTTGAGCAACCAGGCGGTAGTGTCGTTGCTGTACCATAAGAAGCTGGACGAAGAGTGGCGTGAAGCCGCCACTGCGTTACGCGATGCTTTACGCGCGCAAGGTCTGAACGTACACCTGATTGGCCGGGCCACTAAAACTAAAATCGAATTGGATCAGGATTATATTGATGAGCGTCTGCCTGTGGCAGGTAAAGAGATGATCTACCGCCAGGTCGAAAACAGCTTTACGCAGCCAAACGCCGCCATGAATATTCAGATGTTAGAGTGGGCGCTGGAGGTGACGAAAGACTCAAAAGGCGATCTGCTTGAGTTGTATTGCGGCAACGGCAATTTTTCTTTAGCGCTGGCGCGCAATTTTGACCGCGTGCTGGCAACCGAAATCGCCAAACCGTCCGTCGCTGCCGCACAGTACAATATTGCCGCTAATCATATTGATAATGTGCAAATTATTCGCATGGCGGCGGAAGAGTTTACCCAGGCGATGAATGGCGTTCGTGAGTTTAACCGCCTGCAGGGGATCGACCTGAAGCGCTATCAGTGCGAAACCATTTTTGTCGATCCGCCGCGCAGCGGTCTGGACAGCGAAACGGAAAAAATGGTGCAGGCTTATCCACGTATTCTGTACATTTCCTGCAATCCGGAAACGTTGTGCAAAAACCTGGAAACGTTAAGCCAGACGCACACGGTGTCTCGCCTGGCGCTATTCGATCAGTTCCCGTATACGCATCATATGGAATGCGGAGTATTACTCACCGCAAGGTAAAATGTACGTCGGATGGCCGGTTATACCGCCATCCGGCCTTCGCACACTATTCCGCGGTGTCCTCCTTGCGGTTACGCAGCTTAAAGCCAATCCAGAATACCAGAATCACCGACAGCACCGCCGGGAAGAAATTAGAGCCAATATCCGGATATTCTGCACGCACCACGGTGCTATACAGTAAAACGCCAAGAATGAAACAGGCGGCGGCCAACCCCGGCAAACCTACCGGCATAGTACGATTTTGGTAGCGCTGATGCAGACAATATACCGTCAGCACCAGCGAGATAACCGGGAATACGGAGAACGGCACAATAGCGCTAAACAGCGCCGCGAATGTGCCGTTAATCGATAAGCCAGCGATGAGCGCCAGCAACAGCGTACCTTTATCTTGACCTGACTGTTTCATTACTCGTCCTTCACGTTATTCGGAATGATGTGCTATTTTCTCTTGCTCACGGCGATACCAGTAATACGCCCCTTTCGCAATCATGCGCAGTTGCAATACCAGCCGCTCTTCTAATTGCCGACGCTGTTCAGCGCCGATGTCCAACGCCTCTGCGCCCGCGCTAAAAACAATAGTCACCATCGCTTCGGCCTGGGCTTCAGTAAACGCGCGCGGCATATGGTTTTCGAGTTCCAGATAGTCGGCAAGTTCCGCAATAAAATGCTGAATCTCCCGCGCGACGGCGGCACGAAACGCCGCTGAAGTGCCGGAACGCTCACGCAATAACAGACGGAAGGCGTTGGGGTTGTTGCCGATAAACTCCATAAATGTGGAGACCGACGTGCGAATGACGCTGCCGCCTTTCGCGATGCGCTGTCGCGCCTGACGCATCAACTGACGCAGCATCAGACCGCTTTCATCCACCATCGTTAGACCGAGTTCATCGACATCGCGAAAATGACGGTAAAACGACGTTGGCGCAATGCCCGCTTCACGCGCCACCTCACGCAAACTCAGGCTGGCGAAACTCCGCTCAGCGCTCAGTTGGCTGAATGCGGCTTCCACCAGCGAACGCCGGGTTTTTTCTTTTTGTTGCGCTCTAACACCCATCACAATGTCTGAATCCTTCCATATGCCTTATTCGGCACTATACCAGAGAATAAAAGTAACGGGTTCACACTGGATTGTGAATGATTGTTTACAGACAGTTTGTGCTCCGGCTTCGCAAAAAAGCACAACGATAATTGGGTTAAAGCTGGGCAAATGTTATCATCGTGTTTATTTTATGTATAAAAACAGGTGAGTAATACCATGCCACATTCCTGGGATTATGATGCAGTCGTCATAGGGTCAGGCCCCGGCGGTGAAGGCGCTGCAATGGGTCTGGTTAAGCAAGGAGCACGCGTCGCGGTGATTGAGCGTTATCATAACGTTGGCGGCGGATGTACCCACTGGGGCACCATCCCATCCAAAGCCCTTCGCCACGCCGTCAGCCGCATTATTGAATTTAATCAAAACCCGCTCTATAGCGACCACTCCCGTCTCCTTCGTTCTTCTTTCGCCGATATCCTTAATCATGCCGATAACGTGATTAATCAACAAACGCGTATGCGTCAGGGGTTTTATGAGCGTAACCACTGTGAAATCTTGCAGGGCAACGCCCATTTTATTGACGAACATACCCTGGCGCTGGAATGCCATGACGGCACGGTTGAAACCCTGACGGCAGAAAAATTTGTTATTGCCTGTGGTTCGCGTCCTTACCATCCCAGTGATGTGGATTTCTCGCATCCGCGCATTTATGACAGCGACTCAATCCTGAGTCTCCACCATGAACCGCGCCACGTTATTATTTACGGCGCAGGCGTTATCGGCTGCGAATATGCGTCCATATTCCGCGGTATGGATGTGAAAGTGGATCTGATCAACACCCGCGATCGCCTGCTGGCCTTTCTCGATCAGGAGATGTCCGACTCTCTCTCTTACCATTTCTGGAATAGCGGCGTGGTTATTCGCCACAATGAAGAGTATGAGAAAATCGAAGGCTGCGATGATGGCGTCATCATGCACCTGAAATCCGGCAAAAAACTGAAGGCTGACTGCCTGCTCTATGCTAATGGCCGTACCGGTAACACCGATTCGCTGGCGCTGGAGAATATTGGTCTGGAAACAGACAGCCGTGGACAGCTCAAAGTCAACAGTATGTACCAGACCGCCCTGCCGCACGTCTATGCGGTGGGCGACGTGATTGGCTATCCCAGTCTGGCCTCCGCCGCTTACGATCAGGGGCGTATTGCAGCGCAGGCGCTGGTGAAAGGCGAAGCGACCGCGCATCTTATCGAAGATATCCCCACCGGGATTTATACCATTCCGGAAATCAGTTCTGTCGGCAAAACCGAGCAGCAGTTAACGGCAATGAAAGTGCCTTACGAAGTGGGCCGCGCGCAGTTTAAGCATCTGGCGCGAGCGCAAATCGTCGGCATGAACGTCGGCACGCTAAAAATTCTCTTCCACCGCGAAACCAAAGAAATTCTGGGGATTCACTGCTTTGGCGAACGCGCCGCCGAAATTATTCATATCGGCCAGGCGATCATGGAGCAGAAAGGTGGCGGTAACACCATCGAATACTTCGTTAACACCACCTTTAACTACCCAACCATGGCGGAAGCTTATCGGGTTGCGGCGTTGAACGGCTTAAACCGCCTGTTTTAACGCCTTGTCGAAATGGCCATCCATTGCGCCACGGATGGCCTCTGCCAGTTGCTCATAACGGCTACGCAGCGGCGATCCCGGGCGATAAACCAGCCCCACGGTACGACGCGGCTCCGGCTTAATGCATGGCAGATAAACCACGCCGTCGCGCTTCCGCTCCTGCGGTACGGCCAGCGCGGGGAGTAGTGTAATACCACTGCCCGCCGCCACCATGTTGCGCAGCGTTTCCAGACTGGTCGCCCGGAAATGGGTATCTTCATCCGCTCCCGCTTCAAAACAGAACCCCATCGCCTGATCGCGCAGACAGTGGCCATCTTCCAGCATCAGCAATTTCTCGCCCGCCAGATCGGACATCGGCACGCGATCGCGATTCGCCCACGGATGATCCTCATAAATAGCCAGCATCATGGGCTCATCAAACAGCGGCACTTCGATAAACGCCTCGCTCTCTTTCACCAGCGCCAGAATAGCGCAGTCAAGCTTGCCGCTATCGAGTTGCGCTAACAGCTGGTGCGTTTGCGCCTCATGCAGATACATTTCCAGCTTCGGGAAAGTCTGGTGCAACATTGGAATGATAAGCGGCAGCAAATAGGGACCAATTGTTGGGATTAAACCAATATGCAGCGGGCCGGACATCGTCTCGCCTTGTTGGCTTGCCATCTCCTTGAGCACCTTGACCTCACGCAGTACGGTACGCGCCTGATCCACCAGCAGTAAGCCCGCTTGGGTAAACAGCACTTTACGGCTCGTACGCTCCAGCAGCATAACGCCCAGCTCATCTTCCAGCTTACGTATTTGCCCACTAAGGGTTGGCTGGCTGACGTGACAGGAGTCCGCCGCTCGCCGGAAATGGCGATGTTCGGCTAACGCCACCAGATATTCAAGATCACGAATATTCATTATTCATCCTCCGTCGCCACGATAGTTCATGGCGATAGGTAGCATAGCAACGAACGATTATCCCTATCAACCTTTCTGATTAATAATACATCACAGAACGGAGCGGTTTCTCGTTTAACCCTTGAAGACACCGCCCGTTTAGAGGGTATCTCTCGAACCCGAAATAACTAAAGCCAACGTGAACTTTTGCGGACCTCTGGTCCGCTTTTTTTTTGCGTAAAAAAGCCCGGCGTCGCTGATGCTCGGCCGGGCAGTATTACCTGATGGCGCTACGCTTATAAGGCCTACAACGCGAGGCGCGCCCTGGCATCGTCGATGGCCTGCGCCACCTGCTGTGGAGAAACGCCGCCTTTTGCCGCCCGTTTATCCAGACACGACTGCAAAGACAATATCGGATACACATCGTCGCCAATCACGCGGCTGAATTTCTGTAAATCGGCCAGCGGCAACGCTTCCAGCGGCTTACCCTGGCGAATAGCTTCTACCACCGCTTCGCCGACAATATGGTGCGCTTCGCGGAACGGCACGCCTTTCGCGACCAGGTAATCCGCCAGCTCCGTGGCGTTGGCATACCCCTGTTGCGCCGCGTCCTGACAACGTGGGCGTTTCACCTGAATACCGTCCAGCACCAACGCCGCCATATGCAGGCAGTCAAGCCAGGTATCGAGCGCATCGAACAGCCCTTCTTTGTCTTCCTGCATATCTTTGTTATACGCCAGCGGCAGACCTTTTAAGGTCATCATCATGCCGGTTAGCGCCCCTTGTACGCGACCGCACTTACCGCGAATCAGCTCCAGCGCGTCCGGGTTTTTCTTCTGCGGCATTAACGATGAACCGGAAGTCACGCGGTCAGAAAGCTCTACAAAGCCCGCTTCACCAGAATTAAAGAAAATCAGATCTTCCGCGAAGCGTGACAGATGCACCATGCCGATAGCCGCATCAGAAAGCAGTTCCAGTACGTGGTCACGATCGGACACGCTGTCCAGGCTGTTGCGGGTCGCAGACGTAAAGCCCAGCCAGCCTGCCAATTGTTCACGGTCAATTTCATAGGCCGTTCCCGCCAACGCGCCGCAGCCTAGCGGACTCACGTCCAGACGTTTAAGCGTGTCCTGCAGGCGGCTTTCATCGCGCGCCAGCATTTCGACATACGCGAGACACCAGTGGGCGAAAGTCACTGGTTGCGCGCGTTGCAGATGGGTATATCCCGGCATTACCGCGTCCTGGTTCGCCTGCGCGGTTTCCACCAGCGCGCTCTGTAGCTGACGGTTAGCGGTGAGCAGTTCCCTCACCGTCTCTTTGCACCACAGTTTCAGGTCCGTCGCCACCTGATCGTTACGGCTGCGCCCGGTGTGCAGCTTTTTACCCAACTGACCCACTTTGTCGATGAGCTTACCTTCCACCCAGCTATGGATATCTTCCGCATCGCTTTGCAGGATTTGCTGCGGATTCGCGCGAACCTCCTCCAGCAGCACGTTCAGCGCTTCTTCCAACTGTCGTTGCTCATCGGCAGTCAGTACGCCTACCGTGACCAATGCTTTGGACCAGGCCACAGAACCGACAATATCCTGCTCCGCCAGACGGTAATCGAAGCGCAACGAATCATTGAATTGTTTAAACCGCTGGTCTGCCGCCTGTGTAAAACGCCCACCCCAAAGTGCCATAATAGACTTCCTTAAATTCTTCGAATTTCACTGCCGGATAGCGCTACGCTTATCCGGCCTATAATTTCTGTTCACGCAGGCCCGATAAGGCGCAGCCGCCATCGGGCGAACAAATAGTTAAGCCAGAATACGCGTGCCAATCGGCGTGCCGTTAAACAGTGCAGGCAATTGTTCCGCATGACGCCAGGAAGCGATATCCACCGGGCGACCCAGCACCCGCGCAGCATCGAGAGCCGCATTCACTTTCACAATCATCCCGTCGGTAATAATGCCCTGGTCGATAAGCTGCTCGGCTTTGGACGCCGTCATTTCGGCGATACGCTGGCCTTTGCCGTCCAGAATACCGCTCACGTCGGAAAGCAGGATCAGATCGGCCCCCAGCGTCGCCGCCAGCGCGGTTGCCGCCTGATCGGCGTTGACGTTCATCAGTTGGCCGTCGTCTGTTACGCCAATGGAGCTGACCACCGGCAGAAAGCCGTTTTCCAGCAGCATGTTAATCAGCTTCGGCGACCCCGGCTGCGCCAGCCCGACGTGGCCTAACGCTTCATCGAGTTGAGTCACGTTTACGCTGTCGCCATCGCCCAGAAACAGACCAACAGAGGCGATATGGTGTTTCTTCGCCCAGGCCAGCAGAGTTTTGTTAGCGGTTCCCGCCAGCGCGCCGGTAATGATGCCAATCTGATCGGCAGGCGTCACGCGCAGGCCGTCTTTCTTTTTCACTGGCAAATTAAGCCCTTTCATCAGCTCATCCACCACGCAACCGCCGCCATGAACAATCACCAGCGGACGCTGATGGGACTCACGATAGTTGACCAGCGCGGTAAAAAGACGTTCCAGAGCCTCTTCGCTATCCAGTAATACGCCACCCAGCTTGATAATTAATGGATTCATCATTTCACCCTTAAATAAGAGACTGCGTTTCAGCGAAGCCAAAACGAATATTAGCGCACTGTACCGCCTGCGCCGCTGCGCCTTTCAACAAGTTGTCTTCGGTTGCCACCACAATCAGATGTTCGCCCTGGACGGCAAAACCAATATCGCAGAACGGCAGCCCGACGACGTTCTTTAACGCCGGAACGCCTTTGTCATACAGGCGCACCAGCGGTTTGTCGCCATAGGCTTTTTGCAACACGTCGGCGACCTGCGCATGGGTTACTCCCGCTTTCAGGCGGCAGGTAATGGTTTCCAGAATCCCGCGCGGGAAATTCCCCAGATGCGGGGTGAAGATGACCTCCGCGCCCAGATGGACGGCGATTTCCGGCTGATGACGATGCGTAAACACGCCATACGGTTGCAGACTCACTTCACAGAAACTGTTCGAAATTGCTGCCTTGCGCCCCGCGCCGCTCACCCCGCTGGTGGCATTAATTACCGGCCACTGCGTCAGATCCAGAAGCCCGCCGTCAATCAGCGGTTTTAGCGACAACTGCGCTGCGGTTGGATAGCAACCAGGAACCGCAATCAGATTCGCCGTGTTCAGTTTATCGGCATTCCACTCCGCCAGACCGTACACCGCCTGCTCCAGCAGCTCAGGATACTGATGAGTAAATCCGTAGTACTTTTCATAGAAGGCGCGATCGTTTACCCGAAACGCGCCGGAAAGATCGAATACGACGCATCCGGCCTGTAAAAACTGCGGCGCCAGATCGTGGCTCACTTCATGCGCTGTCGCCAGGAACACCACATCAACATCTGCGCTAAAGTCACGTACATCCGACATCGGTTGCAATGGCAGGTCGACAATCCCTTTTAACTGCGGATGTAAATCAGAAATTAACTTTCCTGCATCATTGCTTTGCGCTGAGACGGTCAAAGCGGTTATGGTCATATGTGGGTGGCGATTTACGTAGCTTACAAGCTCTGCGCCCGCATAACCGCTAGCGCCTACAATCAGCGTATTCAACATCGGGTTCCTTTATGCTCAACGTTAATGTATTTTTATTCATAATTAATGCATGAATATTGATACTATCATGACCTGAGGTGTGTCAACAATGAAAAACGTTTTACCGCCATTTATCGAGATTTACCGCGCTCTGATTGCCACACCGTCGATAAGCGCAACCGAAGAATCCCTGGATCAAAGTAATGCGTCTTTAATCACTTTGCTTGCAGGCTGGTTCAGCGATCTTGGTTTCAACGTAGAGGTTCAACCGGTTCCAGGAACGCGAAACAAATTTAATATGCTCGCCAGCACCGGACATGGCGCGGGCGGTTTGCTGCTGACCGGCCATACCGACACGGTTCCCTTTGATGACGGACGCTGGACGCGCGACCCGTTCACGCTGACCGAGCACGACAATAAGCTCTATGGTCTGGGCACTGCGGATATGAAAGGCTTCTTCGCTTTTATTCTGGACGCGCTACGTGACGTTGACGTCACAAAGTTGAAAAAGCCGCTCTACATTCTGGCGACCGCCGATGAAGAGACCAGCATGGCGGGGGCGCGTTATTTTTCCGAAACCACGGCATTACGTCCGGACTGCGCGATCATTGGCGAACCGACGTCGTTGCAACCGATACGCGCGCACAAAGGGCATATCTCTAATGTCGTTCGCGTCCTGGGGCAGTCCGGTCATTCCAGCGACCCGGCGCGTGGGGTTAACGCCATTGAACTGATGCACGATGCGATTGGCCATATCATGCAACTGCGTGACTCGCTGAAAGCGCGGTATCACTACGAGGCGTTTACCGTTCCGTATCCAACGCTGAATCTGGGCCATATTCACGGCGGCGATGCCTCAAACCGTATCTGCGCCTGCTGCGAATTGCATATGGATATTCGTCCACTGCCGGGCATGACGTTAAACGACCTTAATGGACTGCTTAACGACGCGCTGGCCCCGGTAAGCGAACGCTGGCCGGGCCGCCTGACGGTGGCGGAATTACATCCGCCGATTCCAGGTTACGAGTGTCCACCGGACCACCAACTGGTTGAAGTAGTAGAAAAACTGTTGGGAACGAAAACCGACGTGGTGAACTACTGTACTGAAGCGCCGTTTATGCAGACATTATGCCCAACGCTGGTGCTTGGTCCGGGCTCAATTAATCAGGCTCATCAGCCGGATGAATATCTCGAAACGCGTTTTATTAAGCCAACCCGGGAATTGATTACCCAGGTAGTACACCATTTTTGCTGGCATTAATGCATATTGCCCGGTGACGTGATGTTTACCGGGCCTACCCCGTCTTGTAGGCCGGATAAGCGCAGCGCCATCCGGCGTCTCTACGCCACATGTTCATAAGCATTTCTTATTTGGCACGATGCGAATTAACTTTAATAAATTACCGCCATTTTTTCGTTTGCTGAACCGATTTCGCAGTAATTGACGCCACGGGTTTTACGTGGCTTTATAAAAGACGGCTAAAAAGCAAAGTCCGAAAAATTTCACGTCACAGCAAGGCGGCAAACGAGCCCATTCCGCAGAACTGGCATACGGGCGAGCGCAGCCACTGCCGCTGTGGCATGAAAGAGACAGGGCAATTACATTAAAGATGGGGTGTCTGGGGTCATATGAACGAACAATATTCCGCGTTGCGTAGTAATGTCAGTATGCTCGGCAAGGTGCTGGGAGAAACCATCAAGGATGCGCTGGGAGAACACATTCTTGATCGCGTAGAAACAATCCGTAAGCTATCCAAATCTTCACGCGCCGGCAATGAAGCTAATCGCCAGGAGCTGCTCACCACGCTACAAAATTTGTCTAATGACGAGCTGCTGCCAGTTGCGCGCGCGTTTAGTCAGTTCCTGAACCTGGCCAATACTGCCGAGCAATACCACAGCATTTCGCCAAAAGGCGAAGCCGCCAGCAACCCGGAAGTGATTGCCCGTACTCTGCGTAAACTGAAAAACCAACCGGACCTCAACGACGCAACCATCAAAAAAGCGGTAGAGTCGCTGTCTCTGGAGTTGGTGCTAACCGCCCACCCGACAGAAATTACCCGCCGTACGCTTATTCACAAGATGGGGGAAATCAATAACTGTCTGAAACAGCTTGATAATACCGATATCGCCGACTACGAACGCCACCAGGTGATGCGTCGCCTGCGCCAGTTGATTGCCCAATCCTGGCATACGGATGAGATCCGCAAGCAGCGCCCAAGCCCGGTGGATGAAGCCAAATGGGGCTTCGCCGTGGTTGAGAACAGCCTGTGGCAGGGCGTACCTAACTATCTGCGTGAACTGAACGAACAGCTGGAAGAAAATCTCGGCTACAAATTGCCGGTGGATTTTGTGCCGGTACGTTTTACCTCCTGGATGGGCGGCGACCGTGACGGCAACCCGAACGTGACGGCGGATATCACCCGCCACGTACTCTTGTTAAGCCGCTGGAAAGCCACCGATCTGTTCCTGAAAGACATTCATGTTCTGGTATCAGAACTGTCGATGGTCGACGCCACGCCGGAGCTGCTGGCGTTAGTGGGCGAAGAAGGCGCGTCTGAGCCGTATCGCTACCTGATGAAAAAATTGCGCGCCCGTCTGATGGCGACCCAGTCCTGGCTGGAAGCGCGTCTGAAAGGCGAGAAGCTGCCCAAACCGGCTGGCCTGCTGACGCAAAACGAGCAGCTCTGGGAACCTCTGTACGCCTGCTACCAGTCGTTACAGGCCTGCGGCATGGGCATTATCGCCAACGGCGAGTTACTCGACACGCTCCGCCGCGTGAAGTGTTTCGGCGTACCGCTGGTGCGTATTGATATCCGTCAGGAGAGCACCCGCCATACCGAAGCGCTGGGCGAAATTACCCGCTACCTTGGTATTGGCGACTACGAAAGCTGGTCGGAAGCCGACAAGCAGGCCTTCCTGATCCGCGAGCTGAACTCCAAACGTCCGCTACTGCCGCGTAATTGGGAGCCGAGCAACGATACCCGCGAAGTGCTTGAAACCTGCAAGGTTATTGCCGAAGCACCAAAAGGGTCGATCGCCGCCTACGTAATTTCAATGGCGAAAACGCCGTCTGATGTGCTGGCTGTGCATCTGTTGCTGAAAGAGGCAGGTATCGGCTTTGCCATGCCGGTCGCGCCGCTGTTTGAAACCCTCGACGACCTGAACAATGCCGACGACGTGATGACCCAGTTGTTGAATATCGACTGGTATCGCGGGCTGATTCAGGGTAAGCAGATGGTCATGATCGGCTACTCCGACTCGGCGAAAGACGCCGGCGTTATGGCCGCGTCATGGGCGCAGTATCAGGCGCAAGACGCCCTGATCAAAACCTGTGAAAAAGCCGGCATCGAGCTTACCCTCTTCCACGGCCGCGGCGGCTCTATTGGCCGTGGCGGCGCGCCAGCCCACGCGGCGCTGCTTTCGCAACCGCCAGGCAGTCTGAAAGGCGGTCTGCGCGTGACCGAGCAGGGCGAGATGATCCGCTTCAAATACGGCCTGCCGGAAGTCACCGTTAGCAGCCTCTCGCTCTACACCAGCGCAATTCTGGAAGCAAACCTGCTACCGCCGCCGGAACCGAAAGACAGCTGGCGTCATATTATGGATGAGCTTTCCGTCATCTCCTGTGAAACCTACCGCGGCTACGTGCGCGAAAATAAAGACTTTGTACCGTACTTCCGCTCCGCGACGCCGGAGCAAGAGTTGGGCAAATTGCCGCTCGGCTCACGTCCGGCGAAACGTCGTCCAACTGGCGGCGTCGAATCGCTGCGCGCGATTCCGTGGATCTTCGCCTGGACGCAAAACCGCCTGATGCTGCCAGCCTGGCTGGGCGCGGGTACTGCGCTGCAAAAAGTGGTGGAAGACGGTAAACAAAGCGAACTGGAAGCCATGTGCCGCGACTGGCCGTTCTTCTCCACGCGTCTTGGGATGCTGGAAATGGTGTTCTCGAAAGCCGACCTGTGGCTGGCCGACTATTACGATCAGCGCCTGGTGGCGAAAACGCTTTGGCCGCTGGGCAAAGAGCTACGAGACCTACTGGAAGAAGACATTAAAGTGGTGCTGGCGATTGCCAACGATTCGCACCTGATGGCCGACTTACCGTGGATTGCGGAGTCCATTCAGTTAAGAAACGTTTATACCGATCCATTAAACGTGTTGCAGGCCGAGTTGCTGTATCGTTCCCGTCTGACTGAAGAGCAGGGCAAATCGCCCGATCCTCGCGTCGAACAGGCGTTGATGGTCACGATTGCGGGCGTCGCCGCCGGTATGCGCAACACCGGCTAACGCAAAAAGAGAGCCGCTCTCACGCAGTTATGTGGGGGCGGCATGAAATACTGCTGTCATCCTCGTCATTTTTTCAATATATTCCTGTCTGCATTTTATGCATTTGTAAATCTTTCTTAGCAAAACGTGCGGCATAAAGCAGGTTTGCTTCAGATTCTTTTAAGGTTCAGGCGTTACGTTTGGCGCTACGATTAAAGACAGGCTCTCATTATGCAATCCACATTACTCCAGACTAAACCCGCGTTTAGCTGGAAAGCCCTGGGCTGGGCACTGCTCTACTTTTGGTTCTTTTCCACCCTCCTGCAGGCCATTATTTATCTCACCGGATACAGCGGGACAAACGGTCTGCGGGATTCGCTACTGTACAGCTCACTGTGGCTGATCCCGGTCTTTCTGTTTCCAGGCCGCATCCGGGTTATTGCTGCCGTTATTGGCGTCGTACTCTGGGCCGCCTCGCTGGCGGCGCTGAGCTATTACGTAATCTACGGGCAGGAGTTCTCGCAAAGCGTGCTGTTTGTGATGTTTGAAACCAACGCCAATGAAGCCAGCGAATATTTAAGCCAATATTTCAGTCTGAAAATTGTTCTTGTCGCGCTGGCTTATACGGTGGCGGCGATTTTGCTGTGGACACGTCTGCGCCCGGTTTATATTCCATCGCCCTGGCGTTATCTGGTGTCGTTTGCCCTGCTGTACGGGCTGATCCTCCATCCCATCGCGATGAATACCTTTATCAAGCATAAGTCGATGGAGAAAACGCTGGATAGCCTGGCGTCACGAATGGAACCCGCCGCGCCGTGGCAATTTATTACTGGCTACTATCAGTACCGTTTACAGCTCGCCTCGCTGAATAAACTGCTGAATGAAAACGATGCCCTGCCGCCGCTGGCTAACTTCCAGGACCACTCCGGCGATGCGCCGCGCACGCTGGTACTGGTGATTGGCGAATCGACCCAGCGTGGCCGTATGAGTCTGTACGGTTATCCGCGCGAAACCACGCCGGAACTGGACGCGCTGCATAAAACCGACCCCGGGCTGACCGTGTTTAATAATGTGGTAACTTCGCGACCGTACACCATTGAGATCCTGCAACAGGCGCTAACGTTCGCGGACGAAAAGAACCCGGACTGGTATCTGACGAAGCCATCGCTGATGAATATGATGAAACAGGCCGGGTATAAAACCTTCTGGATCACTAACCAGCAGACGATGACGGCGCGTAATACCATGCTGACCGTGTTCTCTAAGCAGACTGATAAGCAGTTCTATATGAACCAGCAGCGCACTCAAAGCGCGCGCGAATATGACAGCAACGTGCTGGCGCCGTTTAAAGCGGTGTTAGCCGACCCGGCGCCGAAAAAATTCATTATTGTGCATCTGCTGGGAACGCACATTAAATACAAGTTCCGCTATCCAGAAAACCAGGGCAAGTTTGATGGTAAAACCGACCATGTTCCGCCGGGATTAAGCAGCGACGAACTGGAGTCGTATAACGATTACGACAACGCGAATCTGTATAACGACTATGTTGTCGCCAGCCTGATTAAGGACTATAAAGCGACCGATCCGAACGGTTTCCTGCTCTACTTCTCCGATCACGGTGAAGAAGTGTATGACACGCCGCCGCATAAGACGCAGGGACGAAACGAAGATTCGCCAACCCGTCATATGTATACGGTGCCGTTCCTGCTGTGGACCTCAGAGAAATGGCAGGCAGCGCATCCGCGCGACTTCTCACAGGATGTCGATCGTAAGTACAGCAGTTCCGAGCTTATCCACACCTGGTCGGACTTAGCGGGCCTGACCTATGATGGCTACGACCCGACGCGTTCCATCACCAACCCGCAGTTCAAAGAGACCACGCGCTGGATTGGCAACCCATATAAGAAAAATGCACTGATTGATTATGATACGTTGCCGTATGGCGATCAGGTCGGTAATCAATAGCCTGTATGTTGCCCGATAACGCTAACGCTTATCGGGCCTGGCGTTCTTCTCTTCCGTAGTCCGGATAAGGCGCAAAGCGCCGCTATCCGGCAATAATTGCTTGAGGACATCGGTTTTCGACGTTACTGTTTCCTCTGTTTGCGATCGGCAGGGGATTATCATGTATCACGACGTCAGCCACCTTCTCTCCCGTCTCATCAACGGCCCGCTGCCGCTGCGCCAGATTTATTTTGCCAGCGCCAGCGGCCCAGCGCCGGAACTGGCGTACCAGGTGGATTTTCCGCGGCTGGAGATTGTGCTGGAGGGCGAGCTTACTGACATGAGCATTACCGCCCCGCTCATTCCTTGCGATGTTCTCTACGTTCCGGCTGGCGGCTGGAACATCCCGCAATGGCAAACGCCCGTCACCACCCTGAGCATTCTGTTTGGCAAACAGCAGTTAGGTTTCAGCGTGATCCACTGGAACGGTCAGCAGCATCAAAACCTCACGAAACAGCACGTTGCGCGCCGCGGCCCGCGTATCGGCTCTTTCCTGTTACAAACGCTTAATGAGATGCAGATGCAGCCGCAAGAGCAGCAAACGGCCAGATTGATTGTCGCCAGCCTACTAAGCCATTGCCGCGATCTGCTCGGCAGCCAAATCCAGACCGCCTCCCGCAGCCGCGCGCTTTTTGAAGCCATTCGGGAGTATATTGATGAACGCTACGCCGCGCCGTTGACGCGTGAATCGGTAGCACAGGCGTTTTATATCTCGCCAAATTACCTCTCGCACCTGTTCCAGAAAACGGGGGCCATCGGCTTTAACGAATACCTGAACCATACGCGACTGGAACACGCCAAAACGTTGCTGAAGGGCTATGACCTGAAAGTGAAAGAGGTGGCGCACCGCTGCGGCTTTGTCGACAGTAACTATTTCTGCCGCCTGTTTCGCAAAAATACGGAACGTTCGCCGTCGGAGTATCGCCGCCAGTATCACAGCCAGCTAACGGAAAAATAATCCACACGCCAGTAAAGAGAATACAGTAGATAAAACGCGCATTTACTGGATTATTGTAATATCAATGCAAAAACCTCACTCCCCCACATGGCATACAACAGCACGTTATACGTTAACCATCACCAACTTGTGAAGTAAATCACACTTTACCAAGAGCATCACATTTGTCCAGTTTTTGGCAGATTTGTCACATAGCGCATCCGGGGCACGCTCCTTTATCCTGTCCATAACGAAAACTCACGAAGAGAAAGACTATGGAACTCTATCTGGATACCGCTAACGTGGCGGAAGTTGAACGTCTGGCGCGCATTTTCCCGATTGCCGGCGTCACCACCAATCCAAGCATTGTGGCAGCCAGCAAAGAATCTATCTGGGATGTGCTGCCCAGGCTGCAAAACGCCATCGGCGAAGAAGGCACTTTATTTGCGCAGACCATGAGCCGCGACGCGAAAGGGATGGTGGAAGAAGCCAAACGACTGAATAACGCCATCCCCGGCATTGTGGTTAAAATTCCGGTGACCGCCGAAGGTCTTGCAGCGATTAAATTGCTGAAAAAAGAAGGCATCGTGACGCTGGGCACCGCCGTCTACAGCGCATCGCAGGGCCTGCTGGCGGCGCTGGCGGGTGCAAAATATGTCGCTCCCTACGTCAACCGCGTTGATGCGCAGGGCGGCGATGGCATTCGTATGGTTCAGGAGCTGCAAACGCTACTGGAACATCACGCGCCCGACAGCATGGTACTGGCGGCCAGCTTTAAAACGCCGCGGCAGGCGCTGGATTGCTTACTGGCAGGTTGCCAGGCGATTACCCTTCCTTTAGATGTAGCGCAACAAATGCTCAATACGCCTGCGGTAGAGTCGGCAATAGAGAAGTTTGAGCAAGACTGGAAAAACGCTTTTGGTAATCTGAACCTGTAGGAGAGAAATGTATGGATCGCATTATTCAGTCACCAGGTAAGTATATTCAGGGTGCAAACGTCATCGCGCGTCTTGGCGATTATTTAAAACCAATGGCGAACAACTGGCTGGTTGTGGGCGATAAATTCGTGCTGGGATTTGCCGAAGAGACGCTGCGCAAAAGCCTGACGGATGCCGGTTTGTCAGTAGAAATTGCCCCGTTTGGCGGCGAATGTTCGCAAAATGAGATCGACAGGCTGCGCGCCGTCGCCGAAAAAAGTCAGTGTGGCGCCGTACTGGGTATCGGCGGCGGTAAAACGCTGGATACCGCCAAAGCGCTGGCGCACTTTATGAACGTCCCGGTCGCTATCGCGCCGACCATCGCCTCTACCGACGCACCGTGCAGCGCACTCTCGGTTATTTATACCGATGCCGGTGAGTTTGACCGTTATCTGCTGCTGCCGCATAACCCGAATATGGTTATTGTCGATACGCAGATAGTGGCGGGCGCGCCGGCGCGTCTGCTGGCAGCCGGTATCGGCGATGCGCTGGCGACCTGGTTTGAAGCGCGCGCCTGCTCACGCAGCGGCGCCACCACAATGGCGGGCGGCAAGTGTACACAGGCCGCGCTGGCCCTGGCGGAGCTATGCTATAACACGCTGATCGAAGAAGGCGAAAAAGCCATGTTGGCCGCCGAACAGCACGTCGTCACGCCAGCGCTGGAACGCGTCATCGAAGCCAACACCTACCTGAGCGGGGTCGGTTTTGAAAGCGGCGGTCTGGCCGCAGCGCACGCGATTCATAACGGTTTAACGGCGATTCCGGATGCGCACCACTATTATCACGGTGAGAAGGTCGCTTTCGGTACGCTGACGCAACTGGTGCTGGAAAACGCGCCGGTCGAAGAAATCGAAACCGTTGCGGCGCTGTGCCATTCCGTTGGCCTGCCGATTACGCTGGCGCAACTGGATATTAAACAGGATATCCCGGCCAAAATGCGCATCGTCGCGGAAGCCTCCTGCGCAGAAGGTGAAACTATTCATAACATGCCTGGCGGTGCAACGCCGGATGAAGTGTACGCCGCGCTGCTGGTCGCCGACCAGTACGGTCAACGCTTTTTGCAGGAATGGGAATAAGGTCTGAGCAATACTCCTGACGATAGTCAGGAGTATTTCAGCTTGCTGACCCAACAGAATTCAGTTGCCGAATATCGACACAGGCACCTTATCTGGCCTTGTTATCCAATCATCCAGGCCGGGTAAGCGAAGCGCTATCATCAGGTATTCCATAGCCTGGAATCAGTCCATTTTGTCCTGAAATAGACTTTTTTATCACGCACCATTCTCTCCGCGGAAAGTCAAATGACGTACTGACACACTTCACGGACGAAGAAGATGAAATTCGCACAGGCGCTTATCGGTATTCTTGCTGCTTTTTTTATTAGCCATATCTCTCATCATTCGCCACGCTCTGATACCAGACCAATAACCGTTCAGGCGCAAACTAATGCTGCAATCGCCCAAAGTGCCGGGACACAAATAGGTAAGACGCTATTTTATGATGCTGCCTATGTTCGTCTGGATTATCCGAATGGCGATCTTCCGCTGGAGCGTGGCGTATGTGCAGATGTCGTCATCCGCGCGCTGCGCAGTCAGCAGGTTGATTTACAGAAACGGGTACATGAAGACATGCAGGCGCATTTCTCTGCCTACCCGAATAACTGGAAGCTGAAACGCCCGGACAGCAATATCGACCATCGCCGCGTTCCGAATCTGGAAACCTGGTTCCAGCGCCACAACAAAGCGTTACCGGTGACAGATAAATATAGCGATTATCAACCGGGAGATATTGTCTCCTGGCGACTGGATAACGGCCTTGCGCATATTGGCGTGGTATCCCTGAACGTCACGCCTGAAGGGGTGCCGCTGGTTGTGCATAACATAGGCGCGGGAGCACAGGAGGAAGATGTATTATTTAACTGGAAAGTCACGGGGCATTTTCGTTATTTTTCGCATTAAACGCGGAAAACGTCAGCGACTACCGAATAGCAGCCGCTGACGAATTAACCTGTCAGATTATTGCAGATCGAAACGGTCCAGGTTCATCACTTTCACCCATGCTGCGACGAAGTCCTTCACAAACTTCTCGTGCGCATCGCTACACGCGTAAACTTCCGCCAGCGCGCGCAGTACGGAGTTGGAACCAAACACCAGATCGGCGCGGGTCGCCGTGTATTTTACCTCGCCAGTCAGACGATCCCGGCCTTCGAACAGCTCATTAGCGTCGTCGGTGGGCTTCCACTCGTAACGCATATCCAGCAGATTAGCGAAGAAGTCAGTGCTGAGCACGCCCGGTCTGTCGGTAAAGACACCGTTCTGGCTGCCGTCAAAGTTGGTTCCCAGCACACGCATCCCGCCAACCAGTACCGTCATTTCCGGCGCGGTCAACGTTAACTGCTGCGCTTTATCAATCAACAGCGATTCGGTCGTCGACACATCCAGACGCGCACGATAGTTACGGAATCCATCGGCAATCGGTTCAAGCAGCGAGAACATCTCGATGTCGGTCTGATCCTGACGCGCATCCACCCGGCCCGGCGCAAAAGGTACGCTGATGCTGACACCCGCAGCAGCGGCCGCCTGCTCGATACCGACCACGCCCGCCAGCACAATAATATCGGCCAGCGAAGCTTTATTCGTCGTTTTCTGGATCTCTTCTAATACCGGCAGAACGCGAGCCGCAACGGCGTTGACATCCCAGTCGCGCTGAGGCGCTAATGCCAGACGCGCGCCGTTAGCGCCGCCACGCTTATCGCCGCCGCGGAAAGTAGACGCGGATGCCCAGGCAACCGAAACCATCTCGCTAATAGAAAGCCCGGATGCAGCGATCGCCGCTTTCAGGTTGATAATGTCTTCCTGCGTTGGCTGGTAGAGCGGTTGCGGCAACGGGTCCTGCCAGATCAGATCTTCTTTCGGCACTTCCGGTCCGATGTAACGCGCTTTTGGTCCCATATCTCTGTGCGTCAGTTTGAACCAGGCACGAGCAAAGGCTTCATTAAAGGCCTGCGGATCGTTAAGGAAACGACGGGAAATCTTCTCGAACTCCGGATCAAAACGCAGCGTCAGGTCGGTGACCAGCATGGTTGGCTTACGTTTTTTCGACGGATCGAACGGGTCCGGGATGATGTCCGGCGCGTCTACCGCTTCAAACTGGATAGCGCCAGCCGGACTACGGGTTTGTACCCACTCATATTTGAACAGGTTCTCGAAGAAATAGTTGCTCCACTGGGTCGGCGTCTGTGTCCAGACCACTTCCAGCCCGGAGGTGATAGCATCCGCGCCAACGCCGCTACCATAGCTGCTGGCCCAACCTAAGCCCTGCGCTTCAATCGGCGCGGCTTCCGGATCGGCCCCTACATGGGATGCCGCTGCCGCGCCGTGGGTTTTACCGAGGGTATGCCCGCCAGCGATCAACGCCACGGTTTCTTCGTCGTTCATCCCCATATTGCCAAAGGTGGCGCGAATGGCGGCGGCGGCAGAAAGTGGTTCGCCGCTGTGATCCGGCCCTTCCGGGTTAACGTAGATAAGGCCCATCTCGGTCGCGCCCAGCGGCGCTTTTGCCAGCGCTTCAGGGTGTCGGTGAGTCAACCAGGCTTTTTCATCGCCCCAGTTCACATCCAGATCCGGTTCCCAGACATCTTCACGCCCGGCGCCGAAACCGAAGGTACGGAAGCCGGAGTTTTCCAGCGCCACGTTACCCGCCAGAATAAACAGGTCAGCCCAGGAAATTTTCTGGCCATATTTCTGCTTAATCGGCCACAACAAACGACGCGCCTTATCCAGGCTGACGTTATCCGGCCAGGAGTTAAGCGGCGCAAAACGCTGTTGACCACGACCCGCGCCGCCACGACCATCAATAGAACGGTAGGTGCCAGCGCCATGCCAGGCCATACGAATAAACAAACCGACATAGCTGCCCCAGTCGGCGGGCCACCACGGTTGTGAATCGGTCAGCAGCGCCTTGAGATCCCCTTTCAGGGCGGAGTAGTCTAACTTGCTAAACTCTTTGCGGTAGTCAAAGTCTTCACCCAGCGGGTTAGAACGGTTGGAATGTTGATTCAAAAGATCCACGCGAAGCTGGTTCGGCCACCAGTCGCGGCTGGCAGTCCCTGCGCCTGCGCTTCGGTCATGCCCCCCCTGATGGAAAGGACATTTTCCAGTGGATAACGTGTTATGGGTATCGTCGGTCGTGCTCATATCTCAGCTCCCTTTTAAAGTGTTACCGTTACGATATACACCAGGAGCAAATAGATATAGTTGAATTAATCCACAGATTCGATAGCTAATACCTTTTATATTTTTAGTTACAGAGATGTAGATCAATATGAGTTGTAATAAAGCTCCCGGCAGGGAGCTGGAGGTTATAAACCCGGTCTTACGCCCAGCGTGTGGCAAATGGCATAACTCATTTCCGCACGATTCAACGTGTAGAAGTGGAAATCCTTCACTCCTTCGCGGCTTAAAATTTTCACCATGTCCATCGCAATGTTAGCGCCCACCAGCTTGCGGGTTTCCGCGTCATCATCCAGCCCCTCAAACATCAGCGACATCCAGGACGGAATGCGGACATTGGTCATATCGGCAAATTTTTTCGCCTGTTTAAAGTTAGACACCGGTAAAATGCCGGGAATAATCTCTACGTCGATACCGGCAGAAACACAGCGGTCGCGAAAACGCAGGTAGCTTTCCACATCGAAGAAAAATTGGGTTATCGCGCGGTTAGCGCCAGCATCCACTTTACGCTTCAGATTAAGCAGATCGGCCTGCGCGCTTTTCGCTTCCGGATGTACCTCCGGATAGGCCGCTACTGAAATATCGAAATCGGCCACCTCTTTGAGCAAACCAACCAGATCGGCGGCGTACATCTCCGGCTTACCGCTGTCCGGCGGCAAATCGCCGCGCAAAGCGACAATGTGGCGGATACCGTTATTCCAGTAGTCGCGGGCGATGGTGCGCAGTTCATCGCGGGTGGCGTCAATACAGGTAAGGTGCGGCGCGGCCTCAAGCCCAGTACGCTCTTTAATGCCTTTAATAACGCTATGAGTGCGGTCGCGTTCCCCGGAGTTGGCGCCATACGTTACCGAAACAAACTTCGGTTTCAGACTGCTCAGGCGATCGATGGAGTTCCACAGGGTTTGCTCCATTTCACTGGTGCGCGGCGGGAAAAATTCAAACGAAACGTTAATCTGACCCTGTACTTCCGCCAGGCTCTGATTCAGGGCTTCCCGCTGGTTGGCGTGAAAAAAGCTCATACCTTACCTCATCAATCGCATGTTATTATTTGTTGTGTTGTAAACATCTATCCGTTTAGACGTCCAGATGTAAAAATGACGGAAAAGCGGAAGGACGTCAACTGAAAAATCACGCCAAAGAATGAGGAATATTCAGCAAAGTTGAATTTTCTTCATGTCACGCCGCGGCACTGAACGCGCCGCGGCAGGGGAAATTACTTCTTCACATCCGCAACGCGCATCCCTTTGAGCTGCTCATCCGTGATGGTGTTGCCCGCCTTAAAGTAATCGACTATCGCATTCGACACATAGTAGCCGCCGGAGGTATTCCGCGCCTGGCCTTCCGTGAATGCCGCAAAACCATCGCCGCCGTCGGCAAGGAAGCTGTTGGTAGCGATGTGATAAACCGTAGCATCGTCAATCGGCTTGCCATTGAGCGTCAGCACGGTAACCCGCTGGCCGACAGGTTTGCTGCTGTCATACTTCATCTCCAGCCCTTTAGACACCTGCAATACGCCGTTGCTTAATCCAGCGCCATGCTCCATCAGGCTGCGCAATTGTTTACCGGTTAAATCCATCGTGACCAGTTCATTAGGGAACGGGAAGGTACTGATTACCGCACCCATCGTCACCGCGCCAGCCGGGATTTCGTTGCGGATACCGCCAGAGTTAGTAAGCGCTAACTGGGTGTCTTTCCCCGCCGTAAAAAGCAGCGCATCCGCCGCCAGATTCCCCAGCGACGACGATTCGCCATACGCGCGGGTCAGCTCAACCGGCGACTGCGCCACCGTCTGCTGCACGACTTTATCGAGCTTTTTGTTCCAGCCGTCGATCACCTGTTTCGTTTGTGGATCGGGCTTCCACTCATCAGCAAAAATGGTCTTCAGCTCGAAGTTCTTCACCGTAAAGTGGTGTGGTTTCTCTTTGTAATCCAGCACCAGTTTACCCACATCAATACCGCCGCTGTCCGTTGAGAGGATCAGCGTATTACCGACTTTAATCGGTTCCGGCGTACCGACATGCGCGTGGCCGGTAATCAAAATATCCAGCCCTTTTACCTGACTTGCGGTCTGAATATCTTTATCCAGCGCGCGTCGCACATCGGTATTCCCCATGCTGGACTGGCGGGCCGGGGTACCTTCGTGAATCAGCGCCACGGTCAGATCGACTTTACCTTTAAGTTCATCAATGTAACGTTGCAGCCACTTAATTTCATCGCGTGCCTCAATGCCCACGCGCGTCGCGGCGGATACCGTATCATTAAAAGCAAAGACACCGTGTAAGCCGATTACGCCAATCTTGACGCCATCTTTTTCAACAATGGTGTACGGCTTATCCCAGAAGGATTTACTGCTGTCCTCATAAAAAATATTGCCCTGTACGATAGGGAATTTCGCCCGGCTCAGTTGCAACAATGTATTGTCCCAGCCATGATCGAACTCATGATTACCGATAGTGGCAGCGTCATACTGCATGGTATTCAAAATATCGATAATCGCTTTACCCTTCGTCAGGCTGCTGATATACGGTCCGGTAAAGTAATCTCCGGCATCAAAAAACCACGTCGCCTTATTTTTGGCTTTTTCCTGCTTCACCAGCGTAGTGATATTGGCCCAACCGCCAATATCGCGTTTACCGTCAGCAATCCACGGCACTTTATAAGGCTCCACATGAGCGTGTAGATCGTTGGTGTAAATAATGGTGACATCTTTGGCGCAGGCCCAGAACGGCAGCGTGAACAAAATACCGGCAGCAAGCAGTTTTACTTTCATAAATAAGTCCCTTTCAGTCATATAAAGATTCGCTACGTTATGTTCTGAAAGGTTTTTTTATGTGAGAGTCCTCACACCCGCGTACCGTTTTATGAAGGCAGAATCAACGACCTGCCAAAATCGTTGGTAAAATATATGCCGCCTCTGTTCACCATTAATGCCTGCAAAAGCGCTGGTTGTCGCAATCTTGGGCTGCCTGACTCGCCGGATTATGTGTGGCCGGACTATCGCCTGGGTTATCCGGCATTGCATTGTCGAGCCTGCGGCAGTTATCCGCCGCTCTTCAACGAGGGGGAATTTCGCCGCTGGGCGTCTGCTTATATCGCGCAATATGCCAAAGAGCATGGTCACTTTTGTCCCGACTGCTATCAAAAAACATGGATTCGCTATGGACGTAATCCCGGCGGAACGCAGCGACTTCAGTGCCAGTACTGTAAGAAAGTCTGGACGCCAAAACAGCACGCGCTGAATGTCGCCGAAACGCCGGAACAGATTTGCAGTATTCCGCTGCTCATACCGTTTCAGGGAGCGAATGCCTTCCAACAATTGTACTTTTTATTCAGTTTTGACGCTGTTCGCGGCAATGTTCTTCACCTTTCCAGCAATTTCACGTTACTTTCTGCCGGAAAGAGTTTGCATTACCACTGGAAAGGAATTGCGCCGCCCGAGGGTGAGAATGGCGATATTATTCACCGTATCGCCATTAAAGAACGGCAATTTTTACAGCGCAGTCAGTTCGATGAGATTCAGTATGGCCCGGCGGCGCTTAAACGTAACGCGCAAGGGACAATACTTCGCCCGGTCATTACGGCGCATGGTCATTTTCGGGTGCTGAAAAACCGCTTTCCTGATGTCGCGACACACATCATTGCCCATGAGTGTTTTTTGCGCGGCGCGGTCATTACGGCATGGGCGGAGCGGTTTCGCCAGCGTCTCTCCTCGCTGTGGTTCGTTGAGGAAGAGATAAACGATGACGATTGCCGCGCAGAGTGGCAACTGTTAGGCAAAACATGGCAGGGATGGTGGCAAAATCAGTGGCAACTCTGGGGGCAAGGTCACAACCGCAAAATGGTCTGTTCGTTAACCGGTTCCCACTTAGAACAAGGTGTCGCCGTTAATCTGGCGGCCAGTCGCCGCTTTGTTACCTGGCTATGGCAACAACCTGAATTCCAGCAAAGCGCCCACTATTCCGCCAAACGCGTCACGCAAATTCTGTATTTGCTGACGGAAAAATATAACTCACAATGGAATCACATTTAACCCAATGATGTAATGCCACGCATAAAAAATCACAGATTATCATTCAGAAGGCGCTATAGATTTAATCACCTCACATCCTGCTTTTATACGCTGAAAAAGAATAGAACTATTTGATAAAATGGCCCTTCGTTTTAAGTTAAAATCGGCTATAAACGTTATTCACATAATCAATATTTATTATCAATTTAAATAGTTCTATACATTCTTATTTTCTATGGAAAACAAGGGATAAATATGGAAATTACTTTACCGTCAATGTCAGATAAAAAATGGACCTGCGCCGATCTCCTGAGTAGCTATCAATTCTGGGGGATCACTTTTTTCTTTTTGGTGCTCTCTTTTATCAGTTCGCTGGGATCGTCGTATGGTGTTTATTTTTGGAGTAAATCACTGTCTATTCCAGCCGATCGTATTGGTGTTATTCTCGTTTGCGGCCAACTGGGATACCTCCTGGGTATGGTTGCCAGCTGGTTTGTCTGCCGTATAAAAAATTGTTACCCCTTCTACTTTGTTGCGCTCCTGTTAATCATTAGCGTGGTCTGTTCCTTCTGCGTAAATGGCCCGTCTGACGTACTCAGGCTTATCATAGCGCAGTTTTTAATTAGTCTGGGTGTGGGGATCGTAACGCTGTTAGTCCCCATGCTGCTTTTCAGCGCTATCGGCAGTACACAGACATTTGTTATTTTATTTAGCCTCTGCTTACTGTTCAAATTTATCATCGCTGGCTGTCTGTCTATATTTATATACTCAATTCCTTATATAGGAATAATCGCGATTACTTTAGCGGTTATCGCATTTTTGCTACTATTACCGCTCAAAAAAGAACTTTTCTATATTGCACCACCCAAAAGGTTCTCATCAACCCAGCGACCTGAGTGCGCAGAACCCGTTGTCGTCGCATTATTGGCCTTTTTCATTCCATTTTATATTATTTATTGGTTCTTCAGAATTCACCGGGAAATGCAATTTGTGGCGCCTTCGCCCCGACTCATGACCGCATGTGGCGCGGGATGGCTGTCAGCCATTATGCCGTTTGGCACAGCCATATTGTGTCTGACGCTTAGCGATGAAATCCGCGCTCTGCTGGCGAATAAAAACGAAGATGGCGGAATACGAACCGGCTGGACACTATTCTGGGCGTTACTGCTGCCACCCGTCGGCGCGGCGATTATCCAGGCAAAAATGAACCGTTTTATTACCGCTAATACCGCGGATACTGCTGACAGAGGATAAACATGGAAGGTTTTGAGTTATTTCCAAAAATTAAAGGCGCGATCAAATGGATGGCCGAGCACAGTGACTCGGTAATTCATTTTGGCTGGAATGTTGTTGCCGCCATCATTCTACTTTTCATCGGTAAGTTAATAGCTCGCTTACTATCGAGGGGGCTGGAAAAATTACTTCTCAGGCGGCAAGTGGATGCCACTATTGTCCACTTTTTCTCCGCGCTGGTTCGCTACATCACGATAGCTTTCACGGCAGTAGCCGCTCTTGGCCGTATCGGTATAGAAACCTCCTCAATTATTGCCGTTATCGGCGCGGCGGGTTTAGCCATTGGCCTGGCGTTGCAAGGGTCACTTTCCAACTTTGCCGCAGGCGTACTGCTTGTCTCCCTGCGCCCTTTCCGCGCCGGGGAAATTGTACAAATTGGCCTGGTTATCGGCACAGTAGAAAAGGTCCATATTTTCTCCACCACTCTGCTCACTGCGGATAGCAAAGAAGTTGTCATCCCGAATGGTAAAATTATTGCTGATAATATTATCAACTATTCACGACACCCCTATCGACGTATTGATCTGATTATTGGCGTGGATTACCAAAGCCGTATTGCTGACGTAAAAAGCGTGATACATCGTATTATTGAGCAAGATCATCGCATTGATAAAACCCGCGATATTACGGTCCGCCTGGGCGAACTTGCGCCCTCTAGCCTGAATTTCTATGTTCGCGTATGGGTGCCCAACGCTCAGTACTGGAGTACTTACTACGATCTTCTGGAAAATATCAAGGAAGCGATGGATGAAAACGGCATCAATATTCCTTACCCCCGGATGGATGTCCGGGTTGAGAATGTAAAAAGCATCACGCCATAATGTTTCGTCAGCAATCGGATGGCGCTTCGTATATCAGTATCTACAGAATGACTGCATAACGTATTGATGAGGGAGCGAAGCGCAACCCGGCGCTTCGCTCACGAACTTGCCTTTATTACAGCAACTGCGCCAGGCGGTTGATATCCGACTGAATCGCCCCGGCGGTCACATCGCGACCCGCGCCCGGCCCACGGATCACCAGCGGGTTATCGCGATACCAGCGGCTTTCAATAGCAAAGACATTATCGCACGGCAGCAGCGCCGCCAGCGGATGTTCCGGACGTACCGCTTCAACGCCGACGCGCGCTTTGCCATTGGCGTCGAAACGCGCCACGTAACGCAACACCAGCCCCAGTTCGCGGGCTGCCTCCAGACGCTGCACCATCTGTTCATTCAGCGCGTCGCCGTTTTCGAAAAAGTGATCGATAGACCCTTCTTCACAGTGCGCCGGCACCAACGATTCTACACGCACCTGATCCGGCTCGATGTCGTATCCCGCCTCGCGCGCCAGAATCACCAGCTTACGCATGACATCTTTTCCGGAAAGATCGACGCGCGGATCGGGTTCGGTCAGCCCCTGCTGCCAGGCCTGATCCACCAGATCGGTAAACGGCACCGTGCCGTCAAATTGCAGGAACAGCCAGGATAGCGTCCCGGAGAAGATCCCGCTGATCGAGAGAATCGTATCGCCGCTGTCAATCAGATCCCGCACCGTGTGGTTGATCGGCAATCCCGCGCCCACGGTGGCGTTATACAGCCAGTAACGCCCGGTTTTTTCAAACGCGTCATGAATCTGGCGATACTTATCGCTGGCGCTTGCGCCCGCCAGTTTATTGGCGCTAATCACATGAAAACCGTGACTGGCGAAATCCAGATACTGATCGGCCAGTTGCTCGCTTGCTGTCACATCCAGCACCACTAAATCATCATACGGATGCGCACGCATCCACAGGAATAGCGACTCTTCGTCCTGCTCAACGGCTTCATCATCAAAGAATGCCAGCGCGCGGCTGGCGTCCAGCCCTTCATAATTCAACAGGCTACGGCGGCTATCCACCACGCCCGCCAGCACAAATTCAAAACCAGTACGCGCGGAAAGCGTGCTTTGTTCACGGGCAAACAGTTCCAGCCAACGGGAACCGATGTTCCCCTTACCGAACAGCATCAGGCCAATGCGTTTTTCGGCACGGAAAACCGACTGATGCAGCCCCTGAATCAGGCTCTCAGTCGGGCCGGTACGCAGCACCGCCACCAGACTGATGCCCTCCTCCGACTGCCAGGTAAATTCCACTGGCTGACCTTTAAGCTGCTGCCAGAAGCGATGGCAGTGTAGTGGATTACGAGTGACACCCGCACCGACCATCGCCACCAGCGCCAGCCCCTGTCGCAGGCGCAATTCGCCCGGCAACCCGACATCGTCGAGGAGTTTCAGTACGCTATCCGCTACCTCGGCGGTATAGCAGAACTGCAATAGCTGGCGATCGCGATGCACGCCCACCGCCAGCGGACGCGCCTGCGCCCGTTTTAAAATTTGGTCGAGCTCTTTGTGCGCCAGCCTGAAATCCTGGCTGGCGGGCACCTGAAACTCAATCAGACAGATATCATCGTGACTGGTCACGATACGCGCGCCCGTCCCGGAAGCCAGCACTCGTTCAATTCGGGTTGACCCTTGATCCGGCGTGTAGCTACAGCGCAACTGCAAATCGATATCGCTGCCGGACACTGGCTGTAGCGTGCGGGCGTGCAGAACAGGCGCCGCCAGACGCGCCAGCTCGCTGGCTTCGTCCAGACGCAGCAACGGCAGCAGGCAGGCATCTTTCACTTTGCGCGGGTCGGCGCTATAAACGCCCGCGACATCGCTCCAGATGGTCACACGGGAAACGCCCGCCAACGCGCCGATTTGCGTGGCGGAATAGTCGGAACCGTTACGGCCTAACAGGACTGTTTCGCCGTCGTGATTGCGGCTGATAAACCCGGTCACGACCAGACGTTTGCCAGGATGCTGCGCCAGTAGCTGTTGCAATAAAGGATAAGATAGCCCTTCATCAACCTGCGGCTGTGCGGCGCGTTCGGCGCGTAAAAATGCGCGCGCGTCCAGCCAGGCGGCATCCAGACCCTGCTGATTCAGGACGGCGGACATCAATCTCGCCGACCAAATTTCGCCGTGTCCGACGATCTCAGCATAGACGGCATCCGTTACGCCGCCGTCGAGCAAGGCGGCAAGACGTTCCAGATCGCTAATAAAAGCGCTGGTTAAATCATCTGCCGCGTCGGCGGGAAGCAGCCCGCTAATCAGATCGCACTGGTAGCGGCGTAACGTCTGTAATACCTGATGCGCAGAAAGGCGATCGGTCTGGCTTAACTTGAGCCAGCTAATCAACTGGTTGGTGGTACTGCCTGCGGCGGACACTACCATCATATCGTCAGGCTGCGAATACTCCGCCATAATGCCTGCGACACGCAGGTAACACTTCACATCCGCCAGACTACTGCCGCCAAATTTATGCAGTTGACGACCTTTCGCCCCTGCCTGCGCAATCACACTCATGTTTACCCCTTGTTTGCAGCCCGGAAGCCATTTTCCAGGTCGGCAATTAAATCTTCGCCATCTTCAATACCGGTGGAGATACGCAGTAGCGTTTCGGAGATCCCGGCGGCGGCACGCGCCTGCGGCGACATACCGGCATGCGTCATGGTGGCGGCGTGAGAGATCAAACTTTCCACTCCCCCTAAAGATTCCGCCAGCGTAAACAGCGACAGCCCGCCCAGAAAACGACGTAGCGTCTCCTCATCCCCATCCAGTTCAAAACTCAACATTGCGCCAAAGCCTTTTTGCTGACGCGCGGCAATCTCATGTCCCTGATTATCCGGCAGCGACGGATGATACAGTTTTTTCACCAACGGCTGGGTTTGCAGATATTTCACAATCGCCTGCGCGTTGCGCTGCGCCAGCTCCATACGCGGCACCAGAGTTCGCAGGCCGCGCAGCAGCAGATAGCTATCAAACGCCCCGCCAGTGACGCCAATATTATTCGCCCACCACGCCAGTTCAGTGACCATTTCCGGATCTTTAGCAATCACCACGCCAGCCACGACATCCGAATGACCGTTGAGATATTTCGTGCATGAATGCAACACCAGATCGGCACCCAACGCCAGCGGATTTTGCAGCGCCGGGCTTAAAAACGTGTTATCAACGACGCTCACTGCGCCCGCCTCGCGCGCCAGCCGACAGATTTTCGCAATATCCACCACGCGTAACAATGGATTACTTGGACTTTCTACCAGTACCAGCTTCGGTTTTTCTTCCAGCGCCGCCTGTAAGGCGCGTTCATCGCCCTGATCGACAAACCGCACACGATAACAGCCGCGTGTCGCCAGACTGTCAAACAGACGATAACTGCCGCCATAGCAATCATGCGGCGCGACCAGCAGATCGCCCGGCTTGAGGAAAACGGTGGTGACCAGATGAATCGCCGACATGCCGGTATTCGTCAATACCGCGCCCGCGCCGCCTTCCAGTTCCGCTAATGCGCGCTGAACAACATCACGCGTGGGATTACCGCGGCGGGAATAATCATGCGCGCGCGGCTCATTGAAACCGGTAAAGTTATAGGTACTGGAGAGGTGGATTGGCGGCACAACGCAGCCGTATTGTTCGTCATCGTTTAATCCGCTACGCACTGCGATAGTGGCCTGTTTACGCGTCATATGAAGATATTCCTGGCTGAGTCGGTGAAAGTCAGACCACAGATTAACCACTACCACAATAGACGTCAATACATCTGGACATCTAAACTTCTTTGCGTATAGATTGAGCAAACCGCAAATAGCCGTTAAAATTATATGCATTAGCGCACATCTGCGACCGCTAACTTCGTGTCAGGGCCGCGCCACTACGGTAAACTACGCGCGATTATGGTCCGGGCTCAGGTTCAGACCTCAATATTAATGACGAAGAGGATTAAGTATCTCATGGCTGAATGGAGCGGCGAATATATCAGCCCATACGCTGAGCACGGTAAGAAGAGTGAGCAAGTCAAAAAAATTACGGTTTCCATTCCTCTGAAGGTGTTAAAAATCCTCACCGATGAACGTACGCGTCGTCAGGTGAACAACCTGCGCCACGCCACCAACAGCGAGCTGTTGTGTGAAGCATTTCTGCACGCCTTTACCGGGCAACCCTTGCCGGATGATGCCGATCTGCGAAAAGAGCGCAGCGATGAAATCCCGGAAGCGGCAAAAGAGATCATGCGTGAGATGGGGATTGACCCGGAAACGTGGGAATACTGATAACAAAGCATGCGGTCAGAACGCCTCTGGCCGCGCTTTTTTAACGATTCCCCTGTACACGGCTATCTCCGACATTTTTCTAACCGTTCATCTTCCCGAATAGCCCTCGGTGGATAAATTTGTCAGACATGATAAGTTTCTCTTCGTTATTTTCCTGAAAAAAATTCCCGACATGTCATAACCGATATAATTTTATTATATTTAAACTTCCAATCTTTATTTAAATTTTCACGTAGCAAAGCGTACATGAATAATAATACACCGCCATATATTTACTGAACAAATAGTATAACAATGAGTATTGTTAAAAAGACCATGGACACCTCATATTTGTGACCAACATCATTATTCCCCTCCGCGGATTGTTTTACTTTTTTAAATGTTTTTTCATCTTCGATAAATAAGAAGGTTAATATACATTCATTTTATCGATAATATCGAATGGGGAAATAAATATGTTATTTACAAGGAAAGTCTTACCTGTATTATGCTGCCTGTGTTTGAGCGGCAGCGTTTTGGCCTCAGGCGTTTTAGACCCAAACAGGCCAATGGTCGCATCAGCAGATGTCATTCCAGTCCATGAGGGGCCATTAGGTATGGTCGATGTCGCCCCCTACGGCGGCGTTTTCCCATTAACAGCAATCATTAATAAAGCCAATCATAATGTACAGAACGTGAAGGTTACCGTTTTAGGGAAAGGGGAAAAAGGTATCCCGATCAGTTATGATGTCGGCCCGCAGGCTATAAATACCCATGACGGCATACCTGTATTTGGCTTGTATCCAGATTATGTCAATAAAGTTAAAGTTGACTGGACTGAAGAAGGTAAAAAACAAACTTATACGTGGTCCATTTACGCCGCACCGGTATCATTACCCTCTACTACCGGGCAAACTGCCGTTCTTCCTACGGTAGAACCGGTTAAAGTCGATAGCTCGCTTAAAAATCGCTTATATCTTTTTAACCATATAACGGGGATGCCAAGAGCCGGCCACATTATGCATGTCGCAGGCGGCGCGGCGAACTGGGATTATACCGGTATCAACTGGATTAGCGATACGAATGGTGATGTTCGCGGCTATATGAATATTGATAAATTCCGTAACCAGGATGATATAACGCGCTTTGGTTCCATGATGAGCTTCCATCAGGTTAACGATGGCAATCTTATTTTTGGCCAGGGTCAACGTTACTTTAAATATGATTTCTTAGGCCGCGTTATTTCTGATAAACGACTGCCAAAAGGATTTATTGATTTTTCGCACGCCATTACCGAAACGCCGAAAGGCACCTACCTGCTGCGTGTCGCAAAAGAAAATTATCCATTAAATGGTAAATACACCATCAATACTGTGCGTGATCATATTCTTGAAGTTGACCAGAACGGCGATACCGTCGATTACTGGGATCTGCCAAAAATCCTCGACCCCTATCGTGACGACGTTATTCTGGCGATGGATCAGGGAGCGGTATGTTTGAGCGTCGATGCCGAACATTCCGGTCAGGTCATGACCAAAGAGCAGCTTGCAAAACAACCCTTCGGCGATATCGCGGGCTCCGGCCCGGGCCGCAACTGGGCGCATGTTAACTCCGTCAGCTACGATCCTCGCGACGACAGCATTATCATTAGCTCGCGCCACCAGTCTGCCATCATCAAAATTGGCCGCGATAAAAAAGTGAAATGGATACTTTCCGATCCATCCGGCTGGAAAGGCGAACTGGCGAAAAAAGTGCTGAAACCCGTAGACAGCAACGGTAAACCGCTAACCTGCGAAGCTCACCACTGCGACGGTGGATTTGACTGGACATGGACACAACATACCGGTTGGTTAGTGCCATCCAAAAGCACCGGAGGTAAAACCGTCGTGACCGCCTTTGATAACGGCGATGCGCGCGGCATGGAACAACCGGCCATGCCGTCAATGAAATATTCCCGCGGCGTGGAATATCAGATTGACGAAAAAAATATGACGGTTTCCCAAATGTGGGAATATGGTAAAGAGCGCGGTTTTGACTGGTACAGCGCCATTACTTCCGTCACGGAATATCGCCCGGAAACCAAAACGATGTTCATGTACTCGGCCACAGCGGGAATGAGCGGTACAAATCCAATCGTTTCCGTTCTGGATGAAGTCAAAGACGGTACTCAGGATGTGATGCTGGAGCTAAAAGTACACAGTAACCGTGCTGGCATGCTGGGTTATCGGGCGCTGATTATCGATCCAGAGCAGATGTTTAAAAAATAAAGCGTGAGAGTAAAAGTAAAACAGGCGGAAGCCAACTTCCGCCTGAATGGTTAAAACGTATTGTAGTAGCGTAGCGTCATTAGGCAAACGTCACAATATACCGCGCCTTTACCGGTGATACATCATGAAAAATCTCTTTATCGCCTGGATAAGTTTATTGCTATATGGCTGCACAACCTTTCCACAAGCCGTAAAACCTACGACAGGCGGACAGCCCTCCCCGACGGAAATCTATATCGTCAGTCATGGCTGGCACACGGGAATTATTGCGCCGGCCCATGATGTTAATACCGTTCTGCCACAGCTTAAAAAACGGTTCGCTCAGGAGGCGCAGTGGTATGAAATCGGCTGGGGCGATAAGGGCTTTTATCAGTCACAAGAAATAACCACCGCGCTTACGCTCCAGGCCATGTTCTGGTCATCCGGCGCGGTTATGCACATCGTCGCCTTTTCCGGTCAACCAGAACGCTATTTCGCCGGTAGCGAGATAAAATCACTACTCCTGCACACAAACCAGCGTAACAGTCTGATGCGTTATCTGGGCCGCAGCTTTGCGCGTGACGCAGAGGGTAATCTGATTCCGTTAAAACAAGGAATTTACGGCGATAGCCAGTTTTACGCCGCGAATGGCCGCTACGGCATACTCAATACCTGCAATAAATGGACAGCGAAGGGGCTGGAAAGCGCGGGACTGACTATAAATCCTTCGTTAAAACTCACGGCAGGAAGCGTAATGAAAGCGATTACGGATCACAGAATGTGTCTGAACAAATACTGTTATCCCTAGAAAACAAAAAAAGCGCCCTGCGGCGCTTTTTTTTCTGGCGGTAACTTATTTGCTGCCAGGGATGCTGAAGCGCTTGTTGAAGCGCTCAACACGACCACCGGTATCAACAACACGCTGCTTACCAGTGAAGAACGGGTGGCATTTGCCGCACACGTCCAGGTTCAGGTCGTGACCCACGGTAGAGTGGGTTTTGATAACATTACCGCAAGAACAGGTTGCAGTAATTTCTACGTAATTCGGGTGAATACCTTTTTTCATGGGGAACCTCAGTGTAAGGCCGCGTCGCTCTTCCAGCCCTAACGCCAGACACCACGCGAAGTTAATAGTAAAGGGTTTGATGCTCACAACACGCACCAAAGGCGGCGAATCATACAGAATTTGACCACCGTATGCAAACTGATCCGCGCTCCCTTATCGTAATGTGTATACTACCCGACGAAATTTCAAGTCAGGAAGATGCTATGTCCGTCGCGCACGTTGCCTTGCCCGTTCCGCTTCCCCGAACCTTTGATTACCTGCTGCCGGAAGGCGGGGTCGCCAAAGCCGGGTGCCGCGTGCGCGTGCCATTCGGCAAGCAGCAAGAGCGCGTGGGCATTGTCGTCTCGGTTAGCGACCACAGCGAATTGCCGCTCGATGAATTAAAATCGGTCATTGAAATCCTGGATAACGAGCCAATCTTTTCTCCCTCCATCTGGCGCTTACTCCTCTGGGCGGCGGATTACTACCACCATCCCCTCGGCGACGTTCTGTTTCACGCTCTGCCGGTTTTATTGCGTCAGGGAAAACCAGCCAGCAACGCGCCCCTGTGGTATTGGTTCGCCACCGAAGAGGGGCAAGCCGTCGATATCAACAGCCTGAAACGCTCCGCCAAACAACAACAGGCGCTGGCGGCGCTACGGCAAGGAAAGATCTGGCGCTATCAGGTAGCCGAGCTTGATTTTACTGACGCCACGCTGCAAACGCTGCGGCGTAAGGGACTTTGTGAGCTTGCCAGTGAAACGCCCGCGTTTACCGACTGGCGGGAGCGTTATGCCGTCGCAGGAGAGCGCCTGCGGCTGAATACCGAACAGGCGACAGCAGTCGGCGCGATTCACAGCGCGTCGGACGGTTTCTCCGCCTGGTTGCTGGCAGGCGTAACCGGCTCCGGCAAGACCGAAGTGTATCTGAGCGTGCTGGAAAACGTCCTCGCCCAGGGCAAACAGGCGCTGGTGATGGTGCCGGAAATCGGCCTGACGCCGCAAACGATCGCCCGTTTTCGCGAACGTTTTAACGCGCCGGTGGAAGTGCTGCATTCCGGGCTAAACGACAGCGAGCGTCTTTCGGCATGGCTGAAAGCGAAAAACGGCGAAGCGGCGATTGTTATCGGCACGCGTTCCTCGCTGTTTACGCCGTTTAAAAATCTTGGCGTGATTGTCATCGACGAAGAGCACGACAGCTCTTATAAACAGCAGGAAGGGTGGCGCTACCATGCCCGCGATTTGGCTGTGTATCGCGCCCATAGCGAGCAGATCCCGATTATTCTCGGCTCCGCCACCCCAGCCCTGGAAACGCTATGCAACGTGCGGCAGAAAAAATACCGGATGCTGCGTCTGACGCGGCGCGCAGGCAACGCCCGCCCAGCCCTGCAGCATGTGCTGGATTTAAAAGGCCAGCGTCTTCAGGCGGGACTGGCGCCCGCCCTTATCGCCCGTATGCGCCAACATCTCCAGGCCGACAATCAGGTAATTTTATTTCTTAACCGCCGGGGATTCGCGCCCGCGCTGCTTTGCCACGACTGCGGCTGGATTGCGGAGTGCCCGCGTTGCGATCACTACTACACGCTGCACCAGGCGCAGCATCATTTACGCTGCCATCACTGCGACAGCCAGCGTCCGGTACCGCGTCAGTGCCCCTCCTGCGGCTCCACACATATGCTACCGGTTGGGTTAGGGACCGAACAGCTGGAACAGGTGCTGGCGCCCTTCTTCCCCGGCGTGCCGATCTCACGAATCGACCGTGATACCACCAGTCGTAAAGGCGCGCTGGAGCAGCATCTGGCGGAAGTTCACCGCGGCGGAGCACGCATCCTGATAGGCACACAAATGCTGGCGAAAGGCCATCACTTTCCGGATGTCACGCTGGTGGCGTTGCTGGATGTCGATGGCGCGCTTTTTTCCGCAGATTTTCGTTCGGCGGAACGCTTCGCCCAGCTCTACACTCAGGTTTCCGGCCGCGCCGGGCGCGCGGGCAAACAGGGCGAAGTGGTGCTCCAAACGCACCATCCTGAGCATCCCCTGCTGCAAACGTTACTGTATAAAGGCTATGATGCGTTTGCGGAGCAGGCGCTGGCGGAACGGCAAACGCTCCAGCTTCCGCCGTGGACCAGCCACGTCATTATTCGCGCAGAGGATCACAACAATCAGCAGGCGCCCGTCTTTCTCCAACAGTTGCGTAATCTGATTCAGGCCAGCCCGCTATCAGACGATAAGCTGTGGATCTTAGGTCCGGTTCCGGCCCTCGCGCCAAAACGCGGCGGCCGCTATCGCTGGCAAATTTTACTTCAGCATCCTTCACGGATTCGCCTGCAACACATCATCAGCGGCACGCTGGCGTTGATCAATACGCTCCCGGAAGCGCGGAAAGTTAAATGGGTTCTGGACGTCGATCCGATTGAAGGATAGTCCTCACGATGCGAGGCGGATCGTAAAATTAAAGATCCATCACACTTTTTATGAAAATTCTGTAACCGCTTCCACGCACTATCTGATAAAAATGTTTTCGATGAGTGTTACCAGGGATAGATCTGCGCCAGCAGTTCCCAGGCGAGGAGAAAGAGTGAAATCGAACAAGCAGGTTACTGCCGCTACGATGAAGGATGTTGCGTTGAAGGCGAAAGTCTCTACGGCAACCGTATCCCGCGCGTTAATGAACCCCGATAAAGTCTCCCAGTCGACCCGTAGCCGGGTTGAACAGGCCGCGCTTGAAGTGGGTTATTTCCCGCAGTCGATGGGGCGAAATGTAAAACGCAATGAATCCCGTACGATTCTGGTGATTGTCCCGGATATTTGCGATCCCTTCTTCAGTGAAATTATCCGCGGTATCGAAGTGACCGCGGCAGAACAGGGGTATCTGGTGCTGATTGGCGATTGCGCCCATCAAAACCAGAAAGAAAAAACCTTTCTTAATCTCATCATCACCAAACAGATCGACGGCATGGTACTTCTCAGTTCCCGACTGCCCTTTGACGCCAGCGTTGAGGAGCAGCGCAATTTGCCTCCGATGGTGATGTCGAATGAGTTCGCGCCGGAGCTTGAACTACCGACGGTACATATTGATAACCTGACCGCCGCGTTCAACGCCATGAATTACCTGTTGGATTTGGGCCACAAGCGGATTGGTTGTATTGCGGGGCCGGAAGACATGCCGCTCTGTCACTATCGCTTACAAGGTTACGTACAGGCATTAAGACGCAGTGGCATTGTGGTCGATCCGCATTACATCGCCCGTGGCGACTTTACCTACGAAGCCGGGGCAAACGCATTAAAGCAGTTGCTTGAGCAACCGTTGCCGCCTACCGCCGTCTTTTGTCATAGCGACGTAATGGCGCTGGGCGCGCTCTCCTGGGCCAAGCGCCAGGGTCTGAAAGTGCCTGACGATCTGTCGATTATCGGCTTTGACAATATCGCGCTGGCCGAGTTTTGCGACCCTCCGTTGACAACCGTGGCGCAGCCGCGTTTTGACATTGGTCGCGAGGCGATGCTGCTGTTGCTCGATCAGATGCAGGGGCAAAATGTGAGCAGCGGCTCGCGTTTAATGGATTGCGAGCTGATTATTCGCGGTTCTACGCGCGCTTTACCCTAAAGTAAATAGCTTTAAGACTCACCTGTCTGGTCAAAGGCCCGCCGCTTCAGTAACATGACGGGCTGACGAACGAATAAATACAGCGAAACGATAGTGGCACAACGAGATTATGTACGTCGCGGCCAACCGGCTCCTTCGCGGCGCAAAAAGAACACCTCACGGAACTCACGGAAGAAGCAAAGCAACATGCCTGCCGTCTCGCCGGCAATGGTCGCGATTGCGGCAGCCGTCCTTGTGACCTTTATCGGCGGTCTGTACTTCATTACTCACCATAAGAAAGAAGAGTCCGAAACGCTACAAAACCAGAAAGTCACCGGCAATGGGCTTCCGCCAAAACCGGAAGAGCGCTGGCGTTACATCAAAGAGCTGGAAAGTCGCCAGCCGGGCGTGCGTACGCCAACGGAACCGTCCGCCGGCGGTGAAGTCATGAACCCGAATCAGCTCACCAGCGAGCAGCGTCAACTTCTGGAGCAGATGCAGGCGGATATGCGTCAGCAGCCGACGCAACTTAACGAAGTGCCGTGGAACGAGCAGACGCCAGAACAACGCCAGCAAACGCTACAGCGCCAGCGTCAGGCGCAGCAGCAGCAGTGGGCTCAAACGCAGCCTGTTCAGCAACCACGTACGCAGCCGCGGGTAAACGAACAGCCGCAAACGCGCACGGTACAGTCCGCCCCGGCGCAACCCGCGCGCCAAAGTCAGCCGCCGAAGCAGACGGCCTCGCAGCAACCTTATCAGGATTTGCTGCAAACGCCGGCGCATACCAGCGCGGCAGCGCCAAAAGCCGCGCCCATTACGCGCGCGCCTGAAGCGCCGAAGGCGACAGCAGAGAAAAAAGATGAACGTCGCTGGATGGTGCAATGTGGTTCATTCAAAGGCGCTGAGCAGGCAGAAAGCGTCCGCGCTCAGCTGGCGTTTGAAGGCTTTGACTCCAAAATTACCACCAATAACGGCTGGAATCGCGTGGTTATCGGGCCGGTGAAAGGTAAAGAAAATGCCGACAGCACCATTAACCGTCTGAAGATGGCGGGCCATACAAACTGCATTCGACTCGCCACCGGGGGTTGAAACCCTCAAAATCTCCCCCATCTATACTTGCATTATGCCCCGTACGCCGTACGGGGCCGCAATTCAGCATTAGTAACCAAGGGGTCTGCTCGTGACAACAATAGTAAGCGTACGCCGTAACGGCCACGTGGTAATCGCCGGTGATGGTCAGGCCACACTGGGTAACACAGTAATGAAAGGCAACGTGAAGAAAGTCCGCCGCCTCTACAACGACAAGGTCATTGCGGGCTTTGCGGGCGGTACTGCGGATGCATTCACGCTGTTCGAGCTGTTTGAACGTAAACTGGAAATGCATCAGGGGCACCTGGTCAAAGCCGCCGTTGAACTGGCGAAAGACTGGCGTACCGACCGTATGCTACGCAAACTGGAAGCGTTGCTGGCCGTCGCGGATGAAACCGCCTCGCTCATCATCACGGGTAACGGCGATGTCGTGCAACCTGAAAACGATTTAATTGCTATCGGCTCCGGCGGTCCTTATGCCCAGGCTGCCGCTCGCGCTCTGTTGGAAAATACCGAGCTCGGCGCGCGCGAAATTGCTGAAAAGGCGTTGGATATTGCAGGCGATATCTGCATTTACACCAACCATTTCCACACCATTGAAGAATTGACCGCCAAAGCGTAAGGACCCCTCATGTCTGAAATGACCCCACGCGAAATTGTCAGCGAACTGAACAAACACATTATCGGCCAGGATAACGCAAAGCGTTCCGTGGCGATTGCATTGCGTAACCGCTGGCGTCGTATGCAGCTTGATGAAGAGCTGCGCCACGAAGTAACGCCGAAAAATATTCTGATGATTGGCCCGACCGGCGTCGGTAAAACCGAAATCGCCCGTCGTCTGGCAAAACTCGCCAACGCACCGTTCATTAAAGTCGAAGCCACCAAATTCACCGAAGTGGGCTACGTCGGGAAAGAAGTGGACTCTATCATCCGCGATCTGACCGATGCCGCTGTGAAAATGGTTCGCGTACAGGCTATCGAGAAAAACCGCTATCGTGCGGAAGAGTTGGCGGAAGAACGTATTCTCGACGTGCTGATCCCACCCGCAAAAAATAACTGGGGCCAGGCCGAACAGCAGCAGGAGCCTTCTGCCGCCCGTCAAACGTTCCGCAAAAAACTGCGCGAAGGCCAGCTCGACGATAAAGAGATCGAGATTAACCTCGCCGCCGCGCCGATGGGCGTAGAGATTATGGCGCCTCCGGGCATGGAAGAGATGACCAGCCAGTTGCAGTCTATGTTCCAGAACCTGGGCGGTCAGAAACAGAAACCGCGTAAGCTGAAAATTAAAGACGCGATGAAACTGTTGGTTGAAGAAGAGGCTGCTAAGCTGGTCAACCCGGAAGAGCTGAAACAGGACGCTATCGACGCGGTTGAACAGCACGGCATCGTGTTTATCGATGAAATTGACAAAATTTGTAAGCGTGGCGAAACCTCCGGCCCGGATGTTTCACGCGAAGGCGTACAGCGCGACTTACTGCCGCTGGTAGAAGGCTGCACGGTTTCGACCAAACACGGGATGGTCAAAACGGATCATATTCTGTTTATCGCCTCTGGCGCGTTCCAGGTGGCGAAGCCGTCTGATCTGATCCCGGAACTGCAGGGCCGCCTGCCGATTCGCGTTGAGCTTCAGGCGCTGACCACCAGCGATTTCGAACGCATTTTGACCGAGCCAAACGCGTCCGTCACCGTGCAGTATAAAGCGCTGATGGCAACTGAAGGCGTCAATATCGAGTTCACCGATTCCGGTATTAAACGTATTGCCGAAGCCGCCTGGCAGGTTAACGAAACCACCGAAAACATCGGCGCGCGCCGTCTGCATACCGTACTGGAGCGTCTGATGGAAGAGATTTCCTATAACGCCAGCGATCTGCACGGCCAAAACATCACAATTGATGCGGAATATGTGAGCAAACATCTGGATGCGCTGGTCGCAGATGAAGATCTAAGCCGTTTTATCTTATAATCGCGTCCAATGCATTTTCATCACTGTTGATGGGGCTGAAAAGCCCCATTTTTATTGGCGCTAAATATGACTGAACAACAACAAATTAGCCGCACCCAGGCCTGGCTGGAAAGCTTACGACCCAAAACCTTACCCCTCGCCTTCGCGGCGATTATCGTCGGTACGGCCCTGGCATGGTGGCAAGGCTATTTCGATCCTCTGGTCGCACTGCTGGCCCTTATCACCGCCGGGCTGTTGCAAATTTTATCCAACCTCGCCAACGATTATGGCGACGCTGTCAAAGGCAGCGATAAACCGGATCGCATCGGGCCGCTGCGGGGGATGCAAAAAGGCGTCATCACCCGACAGGAGATGAAGCGGGCGTTAATCATTACCGTCGTGCTGATCTGTATCTCCGGACTGGCGCTGGTGGCGGTCGCGTGCCATACGTTAACCGATTTTGTCGGCTTCCTGATTTTGGGCGGGCTGTCGATTATCGCCGCCATCACCTACACCGTGGGTAATCGGCCCTACGGCTATATCGGGCTGGGTGATATCTCTGTCCTGGTATTCTTTGGCTGGCTAAGTGTCATGGGGAGCTGGTATCTCCAGGCGCATACGCTGATTCCGGCGCTGATTCTCCCGGCCACCGCCTGCGGTTTACTGGCGACGGCGGTGCTGAATATTAATAACCTGCGCGATATTAATAGCGACAGAGAGAACGGCAAAAACACCCTTGTGGTACGACTGGGCGATGTCAACGCGCGTCGTTATCACGCCTGCCTGTTGCTAGGCGCGCTGCTCTGTCTGGCGCTGTTTAATCTGCTCTCGCTACACAGTCCGTGGGGATGGTTGTTTATTCTGGCCGCGCCCTTGCTCATTAAACAAGCGCGCTACGTAATGCGCGAAAGGGAGCCTGCGGCAATGCGCCCGATGCTTGAACGTACCGTTAAAGGCGCGTTGTTAACCAACCTGTTATTTGTGATTGGGATACTCTTAAGTCAGTGGGCCGTTTAACTGACAAATATCAATTAACAATTGATGATTTTGCCAACAGTATACTTAGCGCGATATACTAAAAATTCTCGCAGCAACTGAACGTTAAGCCTATGAAATACGATACTTCCGAGCTTTGTGACATCTATCAGGAAGATGTCAACGTCGTGGAACCGCTGTTCTCTAATTTTGGAGGGCGGTCGTCGTTTGGCGGACAAATCATCACGGTAAAATGTTTCGAGGACAACGGGTTGCTGTACGATCTGCTCGAACAAAATGGCCGTGGTCGGGTTCTGCTGGTCGATGGCGGCGGTTCTGTCCGTCGTGCATTAGTCGATGCGGAGCTGGCGCGTCTGGCCACGCAAAATGAATGGGAAGGGCTGGTTATCTATGGCGCGGTGCGTCAGGTGGACGATCTGGAAGAGCTGGATATCGGCATTCAGGCGATCGCCGCCATTCCGGTTGGCGCCGCAGGTGAAGGCATTGGGGAAAGCGATGTGCGCGTCAATTTCGGCGGCGTGACGTTCTTCTCCGGCGATCATCTCTATGCCGACAACACCGGGATTATCCTTTCCGAAGACCCGCTCGATATCGAGTGATCAAAAAGGCACCGCAAGGTGCCTTTTTTATGCGTTGTCGCTGATTGTCGGATGGCAGCTTACGCCTTATCCGGCCCACCGGTGTCCGCATTCTAAATCCTCTATAGATTTCGCGTCAGGGCAAGGCGGCAAGTAAGTGAATCCCCAGGAGCATAGGCCACTATGTGACTGGGGTGAACGCACGCAGCCAACGCCGCCATAACGTGAAATATGACGAGGATTAGACTTCTTCCATACGACCAAGCAGCGCCTGCAAACGTTCCTGCCAGCCGCTCTGCTGTTCCTTCAGAGAATTATTTTCACGCTCGAGTTCTTCACGCTGATGCTGTGCAGACTGCACTTCCTGCGTCAGGCTGTTGTTCTTTTCTTTCAGCTCTTCAATTTCCATCTGTAACAGGGTGATGGTGTCAATCGCCTGCTGTACTTTTGCTTCCAGTTTCTCAAACACTTCTAAAGACATGATCTTACCTCTCCTGAATTGCAAGGCGACGCTTCACGTAAACGCGCACAATATATAGTGTCGATTGTATGAAGCCCCGCTCTCGCTGTCCAGCGACATACCGCGTAGATCGCGGTTTGCAGCAATTTTCATCCATCTCCTGGTAACATTCATTCAATAACTTAAAAGTGTTAACATATTGGTTAATGAAATGATTCAATTCACTCTCTTCTGCTGTCTCAAAATGCGCCTCATGGCGCGATAACGCTCATTTTATTGACGCAGTACACACATTTTGATTTCGATATTTCTCGTTTTTGCTCGTTAACGATAAATTAACAGTGTGCCTACAGGGCATCGTGGATGTCCATGACCTCCTCGCATACCAATAAACATTACATACTCTTCAGGATCCGATTATGAGTCAAACATCAACCTTAAAAGGCCAGTGCATTGCTGAATTCCTCGGTACCGGGTTGTTGATTTTTTTCGGGGTGGGTTGTGTCGCTGCGCTTAAAGTTGCCGGAGCTACTTTTGGACAGTGGGAAATCAGCGTCATCTGGGGTCTGGGGGTAGCGATGGCTATCTACCTGACGGCAGGTGTTTCTGGCGCACACCTGAACCCGGCAGTGACCATCGCACTCTGGCTATTTGCCTGTTTCGACAAACGTAAAGTTGTTCCTTTTATTATTTCTCAAGTTGCCGGCGCCTTTTGCGCAGCGGCGTTAGTTTACGGGCTTTATTACAATCTTTTTGTGGACTTCGAACAAACCCACCATATCGTCCGTGGCAGCGTTGAAAGTCTCGATCTCGCAGGCATTTTCTCAACTTACCCGAATCCTCATATCAATTTTGTGCAGGCCTTCGCGGTTGAAATGGTGATTACCGCTATTCTGATGGGGCTGATTCTGGCGCTGACCGACGACGGAAACGGCGTACCTCGCGGTCCGCTTGCGCCACTGCTCATTGGTTTACTGATCGCCGTTATCGGCGCCTCTATGGGGCCGTTGACCGGGTTTGCGATGAATCCGGCGCGTGACTTTGGCCCCAAAATGTTCGCCGGGCTTGCCGGCTGGGGTGAAATTGCGTTTACCGGCGGTAGAGACATTCCTTACTTCCTGGTGCCGCTGTTTGGCCCCATCGTCGGCGCCATTCTGGGCGCGTTTGCTTATCGCAAATTTATTGGCCGTCATTTGCCGTGCGATACCTGCGTCGTGGAAGAGAAGGACTCCACCGCGACCACACAACAAAATGCTTCGCTGTAATCTGATTACGGGACAAAATTATGACTGAAAAAAAATATATCGTTGCGCTCGACCAGGGTACCACCAGCTCCCGCGCGGTCGTTATGGATCATGACGCGAATATCGTCAGCGTATCACAGCGTGAATTTGAGCAAATTTATCCTAAGCCAGGCTGGGTAGAACACGACCCGATGGAAATTTGGGCGTCCCAAAGCTCAACGCTGGTAGAAGTGCTGGCTAAGGCCGATATCAGTTCCGATCAGATTGCCGCTATCGGTATCACCAACCAACGTGAAACCGCGATCGTCTGGGAACGTGAAACCGGCAAACCGATATACAACGCTATTGTCTGGCAGTGCCGTCGTACCGCCGATATTTGCGAACAGCTTAAACGCGACGGCCTGGAAGATTACATCCGCGACAATACCGGTCTGGTCGTCGACCCGTACTTCTCTGGCACTAAAGTGAAATGGATCCTTGACCATGTGGAAGGTTCGCGCGAACGCGCGAAGCGTGGCGAGCTGCTGTTCGGTACGGTGGATACCTGGCTTATCTGGAAGATGACGCAGGGCCGCGTCCACGTTACGGATTACACCAACGCCTCACGAACCATGCTGTTCAACATCCATGATTTGGACTGGGACGATAAAATGCTGGACGTGCTGGATATCCCACGCGCGATGCTGCCCCAGGTACGTAAGTCCTCCGAAGTCTACGGCCAGACCAATATTGGCGGTAAAGGCGGTACACGTATTCCTATCGCCGGGATTGCCGGGGATCAGCAGGCCGCGCTATTCGGCCAACTGTGCGTAAAGGAAGGAATGGCAAAGAACACCTACGGCACCGGCTGCTTTATGCTGATGAACACCGGCGAGAAAGCGGTAAAATCGGAAAACGGCCTGCTGACCACCATCGCCTGCGGCCCAAGCGGCGAAGTCAACTATGCGCTGGAAGGCGCGGTGTTTATGGCGGGAGCGTCCATTCAATGGCTGCGTGATGAAATGAAGCTCATCAGCGACGCGTTCGACTCCGAATATTTCGCCACGAAAGTGAAAGATACCAACGGTGTCTACGTGGTTCCGGCCTTCACCGGTCTGGGCGCGCCGTACTGGGACCCGTATGCCCGCGGCGCCATTTTTGGCCTGACCCGCGGCGTGAACTCTAATCACATTATCCGCGCGACGCTCGAATCCATCGCTTACCAGACCCGCGACGTACTGGAAGCAATGCAGGCCGACTCCGGTATCCGCCTGCACGCTCTGCGTGTGGACGGCGGCGCAGTGGCCAACAACTTCCTGATGCAGTTCCAGTCAGATATTCTCGGCACGCGGGTGGAACGCCCGGAAGTGCGCGAAGTGACCGCGCTGGGCGCCGCCTATCTGGCTGGCCTGGCCGTCGGTTACTGGCAGAACCTGGACGAGCTGCAGGAAAAAGCCGTCATTGAGCGAGAATTCCGCCCCGGCATTGAAACCACCGAGCGTAACTACCGTTACAGCGGCTGGAAGAAAGCGGTTAAACGCGCAATGGCGTGGGAAGAGCACGACAAGTAAGGTCGCCATCCGGCAAAATCTTTGTGCGGAGGCAACTCCGCACACACATCAATTATTCCCTCCTTCCCCTGTGCTACACTGCGCGCCACTCCTTTTTGCTACGAGTTTGTTATGAGACGAGAACTTGCCATCGAATTTTCCCGTGTGACCGAAGCGGCGGCGCTGGCTGGCTACAAATGGCTGGGACGCGGCGATAAAAATACCGCGGACGGCGCGGCGGTCAACGCCATGCGTATCATGCTCAACCAGGTCAACATTGACGGCACCATCGTGATTGGCGAAGGCGAAATCGACGAAGCCCCGATGCTCTATATCGGCGAAAAAGTCGGTACCGGCCACGGCGATGCGGTAGATATCGCCGTCGATCCGATTGAGGGCACGCGCATGACGGCGATGGGTCAGGCGAACGCGCTGGCGGTGCTGGCGGTCGGCGATAAAGGCTGTTTCCTGAATGCGCCCGATATGTATATGGAAAAACTGATTGTCGGTCCGGGCGCCAAAGGGGCGATCGATCTCAATCTGCCGCTGGCGGATAATTTGCACAACATCGCGGATGCGCTGGGTAAACCGCTTGGCGATCTGACCGTGACCATTCTGGCAAAACCGCGTCATGACGAGGTCATCGCAGAGATGGCCAAACTGGGCGTACGCGTGTTTGCCATTCCTGACGGCGACGTCGCGGCCTCAATTCTGACCTGTATGCCGGATAGCGAAGTCGACGTGCTGTACGGGATTGGCGGCGCGCCAGAAGGCGTGGTATCCGCAGCGGTGATCCGCGCGCTGGACGGCGATATGCAGGGACGTCTGCTGGCGCGCCATGACGTGAAAGGCGACAGCGAAGAAAACCGCCGCATTGGCGAACAGGAACTGGCGCGCTGCAAAGCAATGGGCATTGAAGCGGGCAAGGCGTTATGCCTGGGCGACATGGCGCGTAGCGATAACGTTATTTTCTCCGCGACCGGCATCACGAAAGGCGATCTGCTGGAAGGAATTAGCCGAAAAGGCCATATCGCCACGACGGAAACGCTGCTGATCCGCGGCAAATCACGCACCATCCGCCGCATTCAGTCTATCCACTATCTTGATCGTAAAGATCCGGATGTACAGGCGCATATCCTCTAGCGTATTTGTTAGTTAGAGCCTTCCAGCCTCGCGGGGCTGGAAATCTTTCTCCTGACGAACGAAGATAAGGTTAGCGATTCAGAACAGGAGAAAACCATGGCCGATTGGGTAACAGGTAAAGTCACTAAGGTGCAAAACTGGACTGACGCACTGTTCAGCCTGACCGTTCACGCCCCCATTAATCCTTTTACTGCAGGCCAATTTACCAAACTCGGACTGGAGATCGATGGCGAGCGCGTTCAGCGCGCGTATTCCTATGTCAATGCGCCTGACAATCCGAATTTAGAGTTTTATCTGGTGACGGTGCCGCAAGGAAAGCTCAGCCCGCGGCTGGCGGCGCTAAAACCTGGCGATGAGGTGCAAGTGGTCAGCGACGCGTCGGGTTTCTTTGTACTGGATGAAGTGCCTGACTGCGAGACGCTATGGATGCTGGCGACCGGAACCGCTATTGGCCCGTATTTGTCTATTCTGCAATATGGGCAGGATGTCGCGCGCTTTAAAAATCTGGTCTTGGTCCACGCCGCACGCTTCGCCGCCGATTTAAGCTATCTGCCGCTAATGCTGGAACTGCAACAGCGTTATGAAGGCAAGCTGCGCATCCAAACGGTGGTCAGCCGGGAGAGCGTGCCAGGCTCGCTTACCGGACGCGTGCCAGCGCTCATTGAAAACGGCGAGCTGGAAAAAGCCGTTGGATTACCGATGGATAAAGAGACCAGCCACGTCATGCTGTGCGGGAACCCGCAGATGGTGCGCGATACGCAGCAACTGCTGAAAGAGACCCGACAGATGACTAAACATCTGCGCCGCCGACCGGGGCATATGACGGCTGAACATTACTGGTGATGTTTTACCGAATGGCGGCTGGGGCTTATCCGGCCTGCAAATCATCACCAATCTGTAGGCCCGGTAAGCGTCAGCGCCACCGGGCAAATTACGGTTTACCGCCCGTTACAGCTCTGCCTTAAACTTCACGTCCTGTGTCGCTTTCCCAAACTTATTTTCCCCCTGAACACCGACAAACGCGCCCAGATCGATAAGCATCATCACCAGGATCAGCGTCGGAATAAATCGCCCGACGACCCACTGCCACATCCCCGGCAGCATCACCCAGTTTCCGGCCAGCAGCATCCACGCCAGAATCATCAGCAACGCCCACGCGCCGGAGCGTCCCCGGTCATGCAGACGTTTGACCATGACGGCGGCGGTCGGCCACAGCAGGCACACCAGGCAAAATGCCGCCGTTTGGATATCAAGCAGATTTTTCCCCGCCAGCGAAAATAGCGCCAGCATCCCGGCAAACCAGAGGCCGATCCAAATCCAGAAATCACGGCGTCCGATACGCCCTTTAAATGAGAATAACCATTGCTGTATGGTCATGTAAGTTCCTTATATTTTGCCTTCCGCTACAGTTTACCCTTTTGACAAGCCCGACAGTTATCGTTTTAATCGTGAGCAGTCCTAACGAAAGGTAAGATTGATGAAGCCAGGATGTACTCTGTTTTTACTGTTGTTTTCTGCTCTCACCGCCAGCATAACGGCGCACGCGCAGCTCTCTTCATCGACCACGACAGCGCCCTATCTGCTGGCGGGCTCGCCAACCTTTGATCTTTCTATTAGCCAGTTTCGTGAGAACTTTAACCGCCAGAATCCCGATCTGCCGCTCAATGAATTTCGCGCCATTGAGAATAGCCGCGATAAGGCGAATCTGACCCGCGCCGCCAGTAAGATTAACGAAAATCTGTATGCCTCCACGGCGCTGGAGCGCGGTACGCTCAAAGTGAAAAGTATGCAGATTACCTGGCTGCCCATTCAGGGGCCGGAACAGAAAGCGGCGAAAGCGAAAGCGCTGGAATATATGGCCGCCATTATTCGCACTGTCGCCCCGTTGCTGACAAAAGAGCAAAGCCAGAAAAAACTGCAAAAGATGCTTATCGCCGGTAAAGGTAAACACTATTACGCCGAGACCGAAGGCGCGGTACGTTATGTTGTCGCAGATAACGGCGAAAAGGGGCTGACCTTCGCGGTTGAACCGATTAAGCTGGCGTTATCTGAAAATCTAGAAGGGGCGAATTGATGACAAAAAGCAAAGCCTTTCCGGGGATGAATCTCTATACTGTTTCACAGACCATGCTGCTCTGACGAGCGGCCATCTTCCTTAATTCGCTGACTAAGCGTGGAGAAATGAAATGCGACATCCTTTAGTGATGGGTAACTGGAAACTGAACGGCAGCCGCCACATGGTAAACGAACTGGTGGCTAACCTGCGTAAAGAACTGACGGGCGTAGCAGGCTGCGACGTGGCAATCGCTCCGCCGGAAATGTATATCGATCTGGCGAAACGCGCTGCTGCCGGTAGCCACATTATGCTGGGCGCGCAGAACGTTGATCTGAATCTGTCTGGCGCATTCACCGGTGAAACTTCGGCTGAAATGCTGAAGGATATCGGCGCGCAGTACATTATTATCGGCCACTCCGAGCGTCGTACTTATCACAAAGAATCTGACGAGCTGATCGCCAAAAAATTCGCCGTACTGAAAGAACAAGGTCTGACGCCGGTACTGTGCATCGGTGAAACCGAAGCGGAAAACGAAGCGGGCAAAACAGAAGAAGTGTGCGCACGCCAGATCGACGCGGTACTGAAAACGCAGGGCGCGGCAGCCTTTGAAGGCGCGGTTATCGCTTACGAACCCGTATGGGCGATCGGTACCGGTAAATCTGCAACTCCTGCGCAGGCGCAGGCAGTGCACAAATTCATCCGTGACCACATTGCTAAAGCTGACGCGAAAATCGCTGAACAGGTCATTATCCAGTACGGCGGTTCTGTTAATGCCTCCAACGCAGCCGAACTGTTCGCGCAGCCGGACATCGACGGCGCGCTGGTAGGCGGCGCTTCTCTGAAAGCTGACGCCTTCGCGGTGATCGTGAAAGCAGCAGAAGCTGCTAAAAAAGCGTAATTCGCTTTAGCGGGTCTTTCCCCGGTCGCGCTTCGCAACCGGGGTTATCGCCTGGTAGCCCGGACAGGTGCGTAGCACCGCCTCCGGGAAAATCCCCAAGCGGAACAGGCTACAGTTTCCCCAACGCCTGATACCACAGGTAGTCCAGCGGCAGCAGAATCAAATAGCTCACCACCGCTAGCGCGATACATAACAGCATTCCCGCCCGCGCAGGAACTTTCCCTAGTCCCATCGCCACCACAATCGGTGACGCCTGATACGGCAGCAGCGGCGTGGAATACCCCAGTACTTGAATCATGATCGCGCTCAATAGTGGAAAACCGGTAGCATCGGAAAAGCTCTGCGCGAAGGTGGTATACAGCGCCGGTACGCCATTAGCGGTCATAATAAAGTTCAGCGCGCTGGTAATTCCGGTCAGCGCGAGGAAGCTGGTAAACGGACTCTCTTTATCCAGCGGCATAATATGCAGCAGCGCATTTCCCACGACGCTGCCAATACCCGTGTGAGTGACGGTGATCGCCAGCCCCAGAATCCCGGCGACGTAAATACAGGTACGGATATTCACGCCGCTGGAAAACTCGTCGCCGTTGATAAAACCAACGCGCGGCAGAAGCGTTATCACCGCCGCCGCCAGCCCCGTCCAGGCTGGCCCCACGCCGTGCCAGCTTTCAGTCACCCAGAGCGTCAACACCACCGCCAGCAGCCATGCCAGGCGCTTCTCATCATGGCTCATCGGCGGCAGCGGCGTCATGTCGCGCGGCGGATGCGGTTTACCGGGAAACAGCCAGCATATCAGCGCAATCAGTACCGCCCCTTTTAGCCAACCGAGCACCGGCGTATGCAGAAGTAAATAAGGTACATAATTCAGATGGATGCCGTATGAACCTTCCGCCGCGCCGCTCATCACCAGATTCGGGACGTTAGCAGGCAAAATGGTGGCCGACAGCTGGAAAGTACCGAATCCCACCGCCAGCGCCAGCCCATACCAACCGCGTGTGCCATCCTCAATCCCCGCGCGTTTCGCCATGGCCGCCACAATCGGCATCAGCAGCGCAATGCGCCCCATATTTGAAGGCATAACAAAGGCCAGGGCATAGCTGAGCAGCACCACGCTGCCAACCATCAGCGGCCATGAGTCGGTGAGCCGCGACGAAAGCACCCGCGCCGCCCTGTCCGCCAGCCCGGTTTTGCGAATCGCGATCCCCAGCACAAAGCCGCTGAACACCAGCCAGAAGGCCGATGAAGCAAAGCCGCCGAAGATAACCTCCGGCGGCGCGATTTTGGCGATCATCGCCACAGCAAAAAATAGCAGTGCGGTCATAAACTCCGGCAGTAGCGAAGTCGCCCACAGAAGGATAGTAACGCCAACGATGATGGACGGGAGGAACAGAGGATGGGACAACCAGAGCGACATACCTGTCTCCTGACGATTTTTTCAGCAAGAATACGACGGACAGTCAGGCAGGTAAACGCCAGATATAGTGGGGTTATCGCAGGATTAAGCGGACAGATCAGTGATAATGAATTTCACCAAAGTATTCAGACAGCACGTAATAGCGGCAATACTCAAAAGGGCTGTCCTTCCCGGCCTGAAACGTCTGTCTGGCGACGGATAACAGCGGTTTATTGGCGGCGATTTGCAATTTTTCGCACAGGTCAGCGGAAGGTAAAATCGCCTCAACTTTTTCTATCGCCGAGTCGCTTGTGACGTTTAATAACGAATAAAGCGACGTATGCTCCAGCGCCTGCGGTGTAAGTTGCAGATCGGGAAAGAAGCTAAGATCGAGATAAATTTTCTCATGGTTAAACGGACGGTTATTCAGGCAACGAATACGCGAAATATAGAGATAGTGATGCTGTGCGGGCAGGCTCAAGCCGTCTGCCTGAGCGTCGCGCGCGCGGCGCGGCGCGATTTCCAGAATACGGTTCTCAATCTCCACGCTGGCGTCCTGGAGATCGCGGGTAATACCGCGAAACGTGTGCCCGTAGCTCACGCCTTCCGGCACCGAGCACACCACCGAACCACTCCCGCGCTGGGAGGAAATAATGCCCGCATTGATTAATTCGCTCCAGGCCTGTTTAACCACAATCAGCGAGACGTTGTAGGATCTGGCAATCTCTTTTTGCGTCGGCAGCTGGCTGCCTAAAGGCAGGGATCCATTTTGGATCTGCTGACAGATGATAAAAAATAGTTGCTTATAAAGCGGAGTAAAGCTCGTTTTATCAACCTGCAAGCTGCGCACCTCACGTCTTCGCCAGCAGGGGACGTTTTACCGTCCCCGGCAGGGTGAATTCGCTACCCTGCGATTTGCCTGGCCAGTTCTGCCAAATCGAAATGATTCATACGATCCAAAGTCGTTAAATAATCGGCGGGAAAAGCCTCCACGCCATGGAATGCGCCGGAAATCGCCCCGACCATGGTGGCGACAGTATCAGTATCATTGCCGATATTAACGCCGGAGATAATAGCATCTACGGCAGAATTCGGACAACACGCGAACAGGCCAAAGGCCGCTGGCACCGCTTCACTCACGTGCAGCCCGGAGCCAATAATATCAGCAAGTTCCACCACCGCCGTTTCCCAATGGCGATGACGTTTACCGATATCTACGGCCAGCTCAATGCGTCGGGCAACGGAAGGCCCGGCCACCATCATCGCCCCTTGCTCCTGCGCCAGCAGATAGCCCCTTTGCGCACCGTAAATACCGGCGGCAATAATGCTGTCTGCATTGGTCTGCGCTCTTAACGCCTCGCTGGTTGCCGCCGCCATCGCCGCTGCGCCGGACATCGCCAGCACGTTATTATGCGTAAAACGGCAAATCTGCAGCGCGCAGTCAATCGCCGCGTCAATATCACCCGGATGCAGCACCGCCGCTGGCCAAATCTTCATGGCGGCGCCGTTCGTTGCCTCCGCATTACCCTTATTAATGATCTGTACCGATTGTTTTTCGCCTTCCAGCTCACCCTGTAAAGAGGCGCGGTTATCATTGAATATTGCCTTCATTGCCGCACGCGTCGTCGGGCCGGTAAAGTTGGCGTAGTACGGGTAATCCAGCCACTGCTGAAAAGCTTCGCGCATCGCTTCGTCGCTGACTTCACGCTGATGGCGCAGCAGCGCATCCATAATGTACTTCGCCTGAATAAAATCATCCGTGCACATACCCGCTTCATTGCAGCGGCCAAACGTGTCCGCAGGCGGTTTTTGAAAGGTCGTCACCCAGCCGCCAAAATAGTCTTTTATCTGCTGCTGGGTGCGTACTTCCGTCGCGGCTCCCATCGCGTCCGCGGCGGCGGCGCCCACCAGGCATCCCAGTATTTTGTTTTGATCAACGTGCATGATGACTCCTTATTTCACGGTCATGGCTTGTGCCAGTGAATGGCTGGAAAGAAAAGTGTTGAGTTGGTCAGGAAACGGTAAAGCGGTCATTGCGCCTTTTGCCGTCACCGCCATAGCGCCGCAGGCATTAGCATTGCTGATGGCCTCCGCCAGTAGGGTATGATTCCAGCAATTTGCGCGGGAAAGGGTGAACAACAGCCCGCCGACAAAAGCATCGCCTGCCCCGGTGGTATCGACAACATCGACGCGCAGTGCGGGGAAATGGAATTCCCCCTCGGCGGTAATCAACAGCGCGCCATCGGCCCCCAGCGAAATGATCGTGGTGTCGCAGCCCAGATCGCGCAGGTAATAACGCGCATCCTGCCAGTGGCTGGCCCCGCTGAGCTGGCACAGCTCATCTGCCGAGACTTTGCAGATAGAAGCCAGCGCGGCGGACCGGGCGATCAGTTCAGGGATTTCATCGGTATTCCCCCACATTTTGCTGCGTAAGTTGACGTCGAATAACACGTAGCCACCGGCTTCTCGCATGCGTCTCGCCCCTTCCAGACATGCTTCGCGAGCGGGACTGTCGGTGAGGCCAATTGAGCTGAAGTAAAACCATTCGTACTGCCTGAACGGCGGCAAATCCTGCGGCGAAACGTAGGTATCAGCCCCCGGATGCACCAGATAGGTAAAGCTGCGCTCCCCATCAGCCGTCAGGTTGACGATCAGCACCGCGCTAGTCAGGTCCGCATCCAGCCGCAGCGAAGAGACATCCACGCCGTTATCCTGGAAAACCTGGCGCAGGAAGCGACCGGCGTCATCGTCGCCAAGACAGCCGATAAAACCGCACTCTCCGCCCAGCCTGGCAACGCATACCCCCACATTCGCCGACGCTCCGCCGGGGCATTTCAGATAGCTGTTCTGTTTTTCCGGCACCAGATCAACGGAGGCATCACCGATAACCCAAACCTTATTCATGGCCTTCATTTGCGCCTCCTTATGCCTGTTTCTGCGCCAGGGCGAGCTGAATATCACGATAATATTTATTGTTAATCAGATATTTTTTCATCAGCAGCCCAACCGCAAGGTGGAACAGAGCCGGAATGAGCGTCATCATCAGCGCAATACCGGTGAGTGAACGCGCGGTCTGTTCAACATCGGCCTGATAACCAAAATGGCTCAGCAGGAATCCGAGTATCCCGCCCGCGATCCCCATCCCAAACTTCTGGAAGAAGAGGATGCCGCCAAACGCCAACCCGGAAACGCGCAGACCGGTTTTCTTTTCGCCGTAATCCACCGCTTCGGCGATAGAGGACCAGAACACCGGCATCTGCATATCGCAGAAGAAATTAATGAGAAAATAGAACGCAAACGCCAGGATAAGATTTTCACGCCCAACGGAGAAATACATCAGCGCGCTCAGGATAAAGGTAATAATCTGGGTGTAGCGGAACATCTTAATTTTGTCCCAGAACTTGGTTATCCAGGTGGTAGCGATCATCGCTAAAATAGAGGCAACGACGCCGGTAGTCAGGAAGGGTGAAATCAGGCTATCTCCGCCGTTCAGATAATACTTGGCGTAATAAGCGGCAACGGAACCGCGAATAACATAACCGCACATCAGCAGCAGAATAACAACGCCGAGAATAATCCACTGATCGTTACGTAACAGATATTTAAACTGTTTCCCCACCGATAGCGAGGTAATTTCCGGCTCGCTGCGTTCACGCGTGGTAAGAAAACAGAAGATAAACAGCAAGGCGCCCATCGCCCCCATCAGCCCCATCGAAAACTGATAGCCCAAAGCCTTATTACCCTGCCCCAGCCAGACGGCAAGCATCGGTACGACGATAGTCACCAGAAAAGCGGCAATCTTGGTCATCACAAAACGATAACCGTTGGCGCTTAACCGTTCGACGGGGTCGCTGGTAATCACGCCAATCATCGAAATATAGGGAATGGTGATCGCGGTATAGACCAGGGTCATAAGAATATAGGTGCCATAGGCCCACGCCAGCTTGGCCATATAAGCCATGTCAGGCGTAATAAACATCAAATACACGGCGAAACCAAAAGGAATGGCAAACCACAGCAGCCACGGGCGGTAACGCCCCCAGCGCGTGTTCAGTTTATCGGTAAGAACCCCCATGGCCGGATCGATAATGGCATCAATCATCCGCACAACCACAAACAGTACGCCAACATCAGCGGCGCTCAGGCCGTAGATATCGGTATAGAAATAGGCGAGGAGCAGCTGCATGGCGATAATCACAACGTTTATCGCCATATCTCCCGCGCCGAAGCCGATTTTTTCCACGATAGAAAGTTTCATGTTGATATTCCTTTACGCTTAACAGCGCAAATCTGGTGAACAATTAATGATGTCACTACATGAAATAAAAACGTTTTTATATAAGCCATCCACCAGACAATCTATGGAGGCTATGAAGAGAGTGTAACTAACCATCAAAAGATATAAAGGTATACCTTTATATCTTTTGATCGGTTTCACATATTTTTATAGACACGATCTTACCCCAGTTTTAAACCGGGATAAGAATCAATAAGATAATGAGCAGGGGGGTGTAACGAAAATCAGCGGGAAGACAAAATGGCGCAACTATGGTCCTGAATCTCTTCCGCCGATGCGCGATTAAGCGTCAGCAGGTTACGCTCGGTCGCCAGCAGGACAAAAGAGTCGTCGCTTTGGCGTACCACCGCCAGCGCATAGCGTCCCATATGATCGCGCGCTTCCGGCACCTCTTCCGCCAGCATCATAAACGGACTACGCTGCGCCAGTTCGCTCTCGGTTACCCGGCGCGCCAGGTATTCATGCCCCATCAGGCCACCCGGCAGCGGAAGCCAGCGAGTGCTGATGCGCGTGAGATCGTTATCCAGTTGTTCCCGAACGTCAGGACGGATGCAAGAAATATGGATATGCAAATGGTCCTGTGAACGACCAAGCCGCGAATTAATCGCCAGCGAGACCGCGCTATCCGGAATATCATGCCCGTATTTTTTACTCATATAGCCGCGAGCCTGCCAGGCCAGCCAGAAAAAGTTGGGCGTAGCGGGTTCCAGCAATAGCGGGCTTTCTGTACCGTTGATACGGTAGGTGGGCATCAATAAATATTGCAACGGACCGTGACGATCTTTAAAGACGACATAGCCGGCGCGAGGTTTGACTTCCGCGCAAGGCGCTGGGTTTTGATGCTGTAACTGATCGGGCAGGCACTGTTCAAGCACGATTTCCCGTAATGCATCAGGATTGCCGGAAAATTTCCAGTAACCGACGCCCGCCGCGGCGACAATCACTATCACCGCCAGTAAAAAGTAGCCTGTTTTTTTCATGATATGCGTTCCCTGTGACCCATAGACGGGGAAGAGTAACGCAAAATTGTGGCAAAGAAAAAACCCGGTAACATAATACGTTACCGGGTTTATAAACGGTTTAGCGTTTGCTGATTTGGTCGAACGTACCGCCATTAGCGAAGTGATCTTTTTGCGCCTTCGCCCAGCCGCCAAACACCTCGTCAATGGTGAAAAGCTTCAGCTTCGGAAACGCATCGTCGTATTTTTTCGCCACGTCAGCATCGCGCGGACGGTAGAAGTTTTTCGCTGCTATCTCCTGCCCTTCCGGCGAGTAGAGATACTTCAGATACGCTTCCGCTACCGCTTTGGTGTCTTTCTTTTCCACCACTTTGTCGACCACGGAAACGGTCGGCTCTGCGAGAATAGATTCACTCGGGGTCACTATCTCAAATTTATCTTTACCCAGTTCATTCGTCGCCAGTAGCGCTTCGTTTTCCCAGGCAATCAGCACATCACCGATACCGCGTTCAACGAAAGTATTGGTTGAGCCGCGCGCGCCGGAGTCCAGCACTTCAACGTTTTTAAACAGGGCTTTGACAAAGTCCTGCGCTTTGGCCTGATCGTTATTGTTGTGGTGCAGGGCGTAGCCCCATGCCGCCAGATAGTTCCAGCGGGCGCCGCCGGAGCTTTTCGGGTTTGGCGTAATCACCGACACACCGGGTTTAATCAGATCGTTCCAGTCATGAATTTGTTTTGGATTGCCTTTGCGGACCAGGAAAACGATGGTTGAAGTGTAAGGTGCTGAGTTATCCGGCAGACGCTTAATCCAGTTTTTATCGATACGACCACGTTCCGCAATAGCGTCCACATCGTAAGCCAGCGCCAGCGTCACGACATCGGCTTCAATGCCGTTAATAACGGAAGTCGCCTGTTTACCCGAACCGCCGTGCGATTGACGGATCACGACGTTGTCGCCGGTTTCCTGCTTCCAGTGCGCGCTAAACGCTTTGTTGTACTGCTCGTACAGCTCACGCGTTGGATCGTATGATACGTTAAGTAACTGAATATCCTTTGCCAGAATGCTGGTTGACGCCAGCAATAATGTGAACCCCACGCCCCACTTTTTCATCGCCCGACTCGCTTATGTTGTGTTGTGATGAGCAAAGCGTGCCAGAAAGAGATCCAAACATTAAAGAATAAAAAAAGATTGGCTATAACTTCGAGGAATAAATCTGAGGGATTGCCGGATGGCGGCTAGCGCCTAATCCGGCCTACACGTTTCTGCAACCTGTAGGCCTGATAAGCGTAGCGCCATCAGGCGCGCAAAAACAATCAGTACAGTTTTTTCGCGCACTCCATCCAGTCGCTTTTGAACGGACGCTTCATGTTTTCAATCGCATCGATGATGTCATGATGAACAAGCTGCTCGTTCTGGATACCGACACAACGACCGCCATGGCCTTCCAGCAGCAGGTCAATAGCATACGCGCCCATACGGGAAGCCAGAATGCGATCGTAAGGTACCGGGGAACCACCGCGCTGAATGTGGCCAAGCACCGTCGCACGCGTCTCACGGCCCGTTTCTTTTTCAATAAAGTGCGCCAGTTCGTCAACATCGCACATATGCTCAGTAATAGCGACGATAGCGTGTTTTTTCCCTTTCGCGATCCCGGCTTTGATTTCGGCCACCAGATCTTCGCGATTAAATTCAACTTCCGGCACCACGATAAACTCACAGCCGCCAGCAATAGCCGCCGCCAACGTCAGGTCGCCGCAATAACGGCCCATCACCTCAACGATAGAGATACGCTGGTGAGAAGAGGAGGTGTCACGCAGACGGTCAATCGCTTCCACTACAGTGCCGAGAGCAGTGAAATAGCCGATAGTGTAGTCGGTGCCTTTGATGTCGTTATCGATAGTGCCTGGCAGACCGATGCACGGGAAGCCCATTTCAGTCAGACGTTTTGCACCCATATAAGAACCGTCGCCGCCAATAACTACCAGCGCATCGATACCGCGTTTTTTCAGGTTTTCGATCGCGACAGCGCGAATATTTTCGTCACGGAATTCCGGGAAACGGGCAGAACCGAGGAAAGTACCGCCACGGTTGATCATGTCAGATACGCTGTAACGGTCAAGCTGAACCATACGATCTTCATACAGGCCCAGATAGCCGTCATAAATGCCCATGACTTCCAGCCCTTCCGTCAACGCTGCGCGCACAACACCGCGGATTGCCGCGTTCATGCCCGGCGCATCACCGCCGCTTGTCAACACACCGATTTTCTTAATCATGACTACCTCTGAACTTTGGAATGCAAAATGAAATCTATTGCCGGAAGCCGATTTCGCACTTCGAAACGATCCAACGAATATACAGATAGTATAACAATCCCTTCCTGCTGAATTGATTCAGGTCAGGCCAAATGGCGGTAATTTATACACAAAATGCTGGCCTGGCTCACTTTTTAACAATCAATTATACAAGCTCGAACTTCCTGCCTTCCCTGGGAACGACTGAACAGGGATCCTGATGAATAATGACATCTGAACCCGGAAAACGCTGTAAAATCGCCTGCTCTACCTGGTCAGCCACAAAATGCGCCTGAACGAGCGGCAGATTATCTTCCATTTCCAAATGAATCTGAATAAAGCGAGTCGGCCCTGACTGCCGCGTGCGGAGATCGTGCGCGCCGCTGACTCCCGGCCATGACGTCACGATATCAATAATTTCCTGTCGTTCCGCATCGGGCAGCGCGCGATCCAATAATGACTGCACCGCCTCATACCCCATACGTAACGCGCTATACAAAATATAGATGCCGATACCTAACGCAAACAGGGCATCCGCACGATGCCAACCGTACCAGGATAACCCAAGCGCGATAAGAATCGCTCCGTTCATCATAACATCAGACTGATAATGAAGCATATCCGCCCGTACCGCCTGACTTTGGGTCTTGCGTACCACCCAGCGCTGAAACGTGACCAGTATAATAGTGCATATCAGAGCGATGACGGTAACGCCAATCCCCACGCCGGGGTCGTTCATTGGCGTCGGCTTAATCAGATTCTGGATACTGGTCAAAAACAGAAACAACGCCGAACCGGAAATAAACATACTTTGCGCCAGCGCCGCCAGCGACTCCGCTTTACCGTGCCCAAACGTGTGTTCATCATCTGCGGGTTGCAGCGAATAACGCACGACCAACAAATTCGTCAATGACGCGGCAATATCCACCAGCGAGTCCACCAACGCCGCCAGAATACTCACCGATCCCGTATACCACCACGCAAAAATTTTGATCAAAAGTAACGCTGATGCCATCGCCGTTGCCGCGATAGCCGCCCGGCTAACCAGCCGTCCATAGGTTTGATTCATAAATACTCCCGCTATCTTCTGCCGGTAGTATAACGGATGGTTTAAAACAGTAAGCTAATAACAGAATGACAAACTGGAGATAAAAAAAACCCCCACATCATGTGGGGGAAGACAGGGATGGTGTCTATGGCAAGGAAAACAGGGTTGTTACTGGGAACGTGAGTTGCTACTACTCAATAATTTCAACGATGAACTTTTTTGCCATTGCGCCACGTCGCGCAGTTGCTCCATTCGTTGCTGATGCTTTTCATTCAAAACCGCTTGCTGCTCCGGCGTTAACAGGCGATACATCTGGTTACGCACGCGGGCCATTTCGACCTGGCGGGCAACCTGCTCTTGCGCCATTTTTTCTGCCTGAGCGCGCACAGCGCTTTCATCAAATTTTTCTGCGGTGACAAGCCGATGCATTGTCTCCATTTCGCTAACATTAACAGGAGGCTGTTCATGCCTTGCCTGTTGCATAAGATCTCGCATCTGCTGACGCTGATGTTCGGTTAAACTTATGCCGTCAAACATATGATTTTGCGCGCTACGCTGCGTGGCCCCGTCACCGGGGTGCCAGTTATCGCTTGTAACAACTTCAGCTGCGTGGCTTAAAAAACTGAATGCCAGCGTTGAGGCCATAACAGCAGCGGTAACTTTGCGCATCGCTTGCTCCCAAAATCTTTTCTGTCGCGATTCAACGAGAGACAGTTTACGATTCGGGCTGCAAACATGCGTCAGGGGGTGTAAAACAACGTAAAGTCATGGATTAGCGACGCCTGATGACGTAATTTCTGCCTCGGAGGTACGTAAACAATGAATAAAATCCTGTTAGTTGATGATGACCGAGAGCTGACTTCCCTGTTAAAAGAGCTCCTCGAAATGGAAGGTTTTAATGTCCTGGTGGCCCACGACGGCGAGCAGGCGCTTGAGCTTTTGGATGACAGCATCGATTTACTTTTGCTTGACGTCATGATGCCGAAGAAAAACGGTATCGATACGTTGAAAGCGCTTCGCCAGACACACCAGACGCCTGTCATTATGCTGACCGCGCGCGGCAGCGAGCTGGATCGCGTTCTCGGCCTTGAGCTGGGCGCGGACGACTATTTACCCAAACCATTTAACGACCGCGAGCTGGTAGCGCGCATCAGGGCTATTTTGCGCCGTTCCCACTGGAGCGAACAGCAGCAGAGCAGCGACAACGGCTCGCCGACGCTGGAAGTTGATGCGCTAAGCCTTAATCCGGGTCGCCAGGAAGCCAGTTTCGATGGCCAAACGCTGGAGCTGACCGGTACGGAATTCACCCTGCTCTATTTGCTGGCGCAACACCTCGGCCAGGTGGTTTCCCGTGAACATTTAAGTCAGGAAGTGCTGGGTAAGCGCCTGACGCCGTTCGATCGCGCCATTGATATGCATATTTCTAACCTGCGCCGCAAACTGCCGGAACGCAAAGACGGTCACCCGTGGTTTAAAACATTGCGTGGTCGCGGCTATCTGATGGTTTCCGCTTCATGATAGGAAGTTTAACCGCGCGCATCTTCGCCATCTTCTGGTTGACGCTGGCGCTGGTGCTAATGCTGGTACTGATGTTGCCCAAGCTCGATTCACGCCAGATGACCGAGCTGCTGGACAGCGAACAGCGCCAGGGATTGATGATAGAGCAACATGTAGAAGCTGAACTTGCGAACGATCCGCCCAACGACCTGATGTGGTGGCGTCGCCTGTTCCGCGCGATCGATAAGTGGGCGCCGCCTGGACAGCGGTTATTACTGGTGACCTCTGAAGGACGCGTGATCGGCGCTGAACGCAGCGAAATGCAGATCATTCGTAACTTCATTGGTCAGGCGGATAACGCCGATCATCCGCAGAAGAAAAAATATGGCCGCGTAGAGATGGTGGGGCCGTTCTCCGTTCGCGACGGAGAGGATAATTACCAGCTTTACCTGATTCGACCGGCCAGCAGTTCGCAATCCGATTTTATTAATCTGCTGTTTGACCGCCCGCTTCTGTTGCTCATTGTCACGATGCTGGTCAGTTCGCCGCTCTTGCTATGGCTGGCATGGAGTCTGGCGAAACCGGCGCGTAAGTTGAAAAACGCGGCTGATGAAGTGGCGCAAGGCAACCTGCGTCAGCATCCGGAGCTGGAGGCGGGTCCGCAGGAGTTCCTCGCCGCTGGCGCCAGTTTTAACCAGATGGTGACGGCGCTGGAACGGATGATGACCTCGCAGCAGCGTTTGCTGTCAGACATCTCCCATGAGCTGCGAACGCCCCTTACGCGCCTGCAACTGGGTACCGCGCTGCTGCGTCGTCGTGGCGGCGAAAGCAAAGAGCTGGAGCGTATTGAAACCGAAGCGCAGCGTCTGGACAGCATGATCAATGACCTGCTGGTGATGTCGCGTAACCAACAGAAAAACGCGCTGGTCAGCGAAACGATGAAAGCCAATCAACTATGGGGCGAAGTGCTGGATAACGCCGCCTTTGAAGCCGAACAGATGGGCAAGTCGTTAACGGTAAATTATCCGCCAGGGCCGTGGCCGCTCTATGGCAACCCAAACGCGCTGGAAAGCGCGCTGGAAAATATAGTTCGTAATGCGCTGCGCTATTCACATACGAAGATTGAAGTCGGCTTCTCGGTGGATAAAGACGGTATTACGATCACGGTCGATGACGACGGGCCGGGCGTCAGCCCTGAAGACCGCGAGCAGATCTTCCGTCCGTTCTATCGCACTGATGAGGCGCGCGACCGCGAGTCTGGCGGCACCGGGCTGGGGCTGGCGATTGTCGAAAGCGCCATGCAGCAGCACCGCGGCTGGGTGAAGGCTGACGATAGCCCGCTCGGCGGGTTGCGGCTCACGCTGTGGCTACCGCTGTACAAGCGAACCTAAAAACCATCGGCCTGCGAATGCAGGCCGATTTTTTATCTCGCCGTCGAGATTTACCGGGAAATGTCTGGCGCCAGAATCCACTCGGCGCTGTCATTCCACACGTCCATCCGGGTAATTTTGCCATCGCGCACTTCGAAGCGGTCGATAAAGCGGTTATCGGCAAACGGGCGACCGTCGGGCCATTCCCCATACAACGTACCGTTGGAATAAATCACAACGTAATCATCATGCTGCACCGCATCAAACTCGCCCAGCGCCTTCTTCACCCACTTGTAGCGAGCGCCGTTAAACTGCGCGATATCTGCCGCGCCCGCCATCGCCCGGCCTCCGGTGAAGGTAATTTTCACCTCCGGGTGCATATACGTTGCGGCGCGTTCAGCATCCGGAATCATTGAGGCCACCAAAAATTCTTTTACGATCGCCACCGCATTTTCAGCTTCAGTCATAATCCTTCCTTTCATTTTGGCGGAGTTTTATCCCCCCACAGTCGTCTGGCGCTATCTTCAATTTTGCCGCTCAAACGACGCTTTTGCATGGTGCGGCTCCAGCTCGCCGACAGCCCGGCGGCGCTCAACAGCCGGTGATATTGTTCGTCATCAAACGGCATAGACCAGGCGATAACACCCGCTTCATGAACCGAGACATCGCTCAGACGTGACGCCAGTTCCAGCGGCGCATCGCTGGAGACCTTACCTGGCGCAATGACCCGATACAGCCAGCCGGTTTTTCCGCTGTTCTGCATAAGGAGGGCCATGTCGCTGATGCCAAAGTGGAAATTAAGTTTAAAGCATGGAGAGCGCGGCTGAGTGACCTGGATCAACGCCTCGCCCCAGCGGTAGATGTCGCCAATAAACACGTTGTGTTCGGTCATTCCGTCCGTCGACAGATTCTCGCCAAACGCCGGGGCGCAAAACAGCGTCGCCTGCTCGGGGAACTGGCGAATCCAATCAGCATAGTGTTCGCGGGGGTAATGGCATAGCGCGCGGTCGGGGCCGCCGTGGATTTTCTTTTCGGCCTGCTGATCGCCTGCCAGACCGAGCTCGGTCAGCATGAGTTCGCCGTCGATTTGCACCTTGGCGATAGCGCTCGGGCGGCTGCCGTCATAGTCACGAATTTTGCCAATAAACACGTCAACCGGATAATGCATCTGCTGCTCCTTACGCGGATACAAAAAAAGCGAGTCATCAGACTCGCTTCTACAGACGTGCAATGCAAATTATTTTTTAGCGGCGAAACGCGCTGCTGCTTCGTCCCAGTTCACCACGTTCCAGAACTCTTTGATGTAGTCCGGGCGGCGGTTCTGGAATTTCAGGTAGTAAGCGTGTTCCCACACGTCCAGGCCCAGGATCGGGAAGCCGGAAGCGCCGGAAATGGCTTCACCCATCAGCGGGGAATCCTGGTTTGCGGTAGAAACCACAGCCAGTTTGTCGCCTTTCAGCACCAGCCACGCCCAGCCGGAGCCGAAACGGGTTGCTGCTGCTTTTTCGAATTCAGCTTTGAAGTTGTCAACGGAACCGAAGTCACGCTCGATAGCCGCTTTCAGATCGCCCTGCAGAGTGGTGCCTTTTTTCAGCCCTTTCCAGAACAGGCTGTGGTTAGCATGGCCGCCCGCGTTGTTACGCAGCACAGTTTTTTTGTCCGCTGGCACCTGGTCCAGTTTAGTAATCAGTTCTTCAACCGGCAGGCTGGCAAACTCAGGCAGGTTTTCCAGCGCCGCGTTAGCGTTGTTGACATAGGTTTGATGGTGTTTGGTGTGGTGAATCTCCATCGTCTGCTTATCGAAGTGCGGTTCCAGTGCATCATAAGCGTACGGCAGGGATGGCAGTGTATAACTCATAATCATCTCCATTATTGTCGAGCGGCACAGTGTTAACGCCGCGTAAGCAGTTGGTTCATTATAGTTAATTAAATGATATTGAAAATGATTATCAATGCCGTACTTTTTCCAGGGTTATAAACGTTACGGCATCCGCTGAAAAAAATCGTTTTTTACGCCTCCAACCGAAACCGCCTGTTGATGAATTCCTGGAAATCATGAAATGTGAAACAGGGTTTCAAAATCTTTCTTTTGGTGCCAATTTTTGTCAGCGGTGGCAAAATCAAGAAGGTTATAATTTCACCATGCAATTACATTCCCGGTAAATTATTACAATTGCGAGGGAATTATGAAGCAACCTGGTTTTATACGTCTGGCTACGTTGGCCTTACTCTCCACACTCTCTTTCTTCTCCCACGGCGAAACCATTTTGCGCCTGGCCTACGCTGAAAATAGCCAGCCGGTAAAAGATGCGTTGCACTTCCTGGGGCAGCAAGTTGAAGAGAAAACGGGCGGCGATATCAAAGTACAGTACTTCCCGGACGGACAGCTTGGCGGAGAGCGCGAACTGGTGGAGTTGACGCAGGTCGGCGTCGTCGACATCACTAAAGTGTCGTCCGGGCTGATGGAGAGTTTTTCGCCTGAGTACGGCGTGTTCTCACTTCCCTACCTGTTTGCCACCGTCGATGAATACTACCGCGTAATGGATAACCCACAGGTGATGGAGCCTGTTTATCAGTCCACCGCCGCGCAGGGGTTTGTCGGCGTAGGCTGGTATGATTCCGGCGCGCGTAATTTTTATATGAGCAAAGCGCCGGTTAAACGCATTGAGGATTTACGCGGGAAGAAGATCCGCGTCATGCAGAGTGAGACGGCGATCCAAACTCTCAAACTGCTGGGCGCTTCGCCCATCGCCATGAGCCAGGCGGAGGTCTATACCTCGTTACAACAAGGCATTCTCGACGGCGCGGAAAACAATGAGTTCGCTCTCACCATCGCCCGCCACGGCGAAGTCGCCCGTTATTACACCTACGATATGCACACCCGCATTCCCGATATCCTGCTAATGAGTACCCTCACGCTGGAAAAGCTGACGCCGGAACAGCAGCGCATCGTCGAAGCCGCCATCAAGGCGTCGATCGAATTTGAGAAAGCCGCATGGGACAAGGAAATAGAGAAAACCAGGCTGGCGGCGGTAAAAGATTTCAACGTTGAATTCTACGAGATCGACAAAAAACCCTTCCAGAAGGCAGTACAGCCTATTTACGACGGCCTGAAAAACAAACCGCGGCTTTACGGGCTGTATCAACGTATCCAGACAGCAAAAAATTAATCTAATCAGGAAATTAAGATGAACACATTCAGAAAAGGACTTGATTTATTGCTGGGCGCTATCTGTTGCCTGGTGCTGGCGATAATGGTTGGCATCGCCTGCTGGCAGGTGGTGAGCCGCTACATTCTGGGCGTTCCCAGCACCCTTACCGAAGAGATGCTGCGATTTCTCCTGGTGTGGGTATCAATGCTGGGCATGGCTTTTGTCGCCGGTCAGAAACAGCATATCAGCCTGACTCTCTTACTGGATAAGGTGTCGCCGACGATTCGCGGCTGGTGGGATATTATTCTGCAGGTCATTTTTATCGCGTTTTCCATTTGGGTATTGATTATCGGCGGCTTAAAGATTTCTGCGATTTCTATGCTGCAAATCTCCCCTGCGCTGGGCATTCCGATGGGGAAAATTTATTACGCGCTCCCCTGCGCAGGCGTACTGATCATCCTCTATGGGCTGCTGAATATCGTTGACGCCCTGAAAGCTATCCATTCCGCCACGGATACCACTGAGCACACTCTGGAGAAATCACATGATTGACCCTATTTTTGCGTCCTGTACGCTAATTGCCGTCTTTGTTGTTTTACTGGCCATGGGCGCGCCTATCGGGATCTGCATCGTTATCGCCTCTTTCAGCACCATGATGCTGGTACTGCCTTTCGATATTTCGATGTTCGCCACCGCGCAAAAAATGTTCTCCAGCCTGGACAGTTTTGCCTTGCTGGCCGTGCCGTTCTTCGTTTTGTCCGGGGTGATCATGAATAGCGGGGGAATTGCCGCCCGGCTGGTCAATTTTGCCAAACTGTTTACTGGCAAACTGCCCGGCTCGCTCTCTTATACCAACATCGTCGGCAATATGATGTTTGGTGCTATTTCCGGATCGGCGATTGCCGCCTCAACCTCTATCGGCGGCGTGATGGTGCCGATGAGCGCGCGCGAAGGTTACGATCGCGGTTTTGCGGCCGCGGTGAATATCGCCTCCGCGCCGACGGGAATGTTAATTCCGCCCACCACGGCTTTTATCCTTTATGCGCTGGCAAGCGGGGGAACATCGATTGCCGCTCTGTTCGCCGGCGGTCTGGTTGCGGGTGTGCTGTGGGGCGTTGGCTGTATGCTGGTCACGCTGGTGGTCGCTAAGCGTCGAAATTATCGGGTTTTCTTCACCGTCCAAAAAGGCATGGCGCTAAAAGTTGCCGTTGAGGCCATTCCCAGCCTGCTGCTGATCGTGATTATCGTCGGCGGCATTGTGCAGGGGATTTTCACCGCCATTGAAGCCTCCGCGATTGCCGTGGTGTATACGTTATTGCTGACGATGGTGTTTTACCGCACGCTGAAAATTAAGGATTTGCCTTCGATTTTGCTCCAGACAGTGGTAATGACCGGGGTCATCATGTTCCTGCTGGCAACCTCTTCGGCGATGTCCTTCTCAATGTCGATCACCAATATTCCTGCGGCGCTGAGCGATATGATCCTCGGTATTTCCGCCAATAAACTGGTTATCCTGTTAGTCATTACCGTCTTTTTGTTGATTATCGGCGCATTTATGGATATCGGTCCGGCCATTCTGATTTTTACCCCGATTCTGCTGCCGATCATGGCTAAACTGGGCGTCGATCCGGTGCATTTCGGCATTATCATGATCTATAACCTGGCGATTGGCACCATTACGCCGCCAGTTGGCAGTGGTTTATATGTCGGGGCGAGCGTCGGTAAGGTCAAAGTTGAGGAAGTGATTAAACCGTTGCTGCCTTTTTACGGCGCGATTATCGGCGTTCTGTTATTAATTACCTACATTCCGGAAATCACACTGTTCTTACCCCGTCTACTGGGCATCATGTAAGCGCATAGTTTCCTGCACATCTCGTTGCCGGATGGCGATTCGCGTCTTATCCGGCCAACGCACGATAATAATTATCCGCAGGTCATCACCAGGTAAAAAAAACCGGCTACCTATAAAGTAGCCGGAAAAGGGAATAAATAATAAACAGGGATAATGATTAGAATGTGTAGCCTATACCCACGCGGAAACGGGTTTGTCTTTCATCGCTGTTGCTATTGACGGAAACATTACCTACCTCAACGAATGGCGACCATTGATCAATAATATAGGCAGTTCTGAAGTTATATTCATAGTTATCTTTGCCGCCATCGTAAAGATCATATTTATCAGCTTTCTTATAAATTCCTTCGATTGTCCAGTCAAAGTTGTTCCATTTATAACCCGCCCAGACATCCATACGATTGATGGTATCATCATCACGGATATCAGAAGAACGGCGTACATATTCAAAACGATAGCGCGCACCAACCCACCAGCTTTCATTTAATGTCCACGTCGCGCGGAAGTAAGGCTTATAGGTAGAGTAACCGTTGCCTGTTTCCAGCACGAAACCCGGTTGCCAGGCGACATCACCGGTTTTAAATTGGTAACTTATCGTATATTCGTTACCCTGTGTTTCCAGGTCATTAAACGCTTTATTGGTGTCATCCCCGCCTGATTTTGAGATAGCTTCTATCGCAAAACCAACACCATTCGCAAACCGATGAGAAATATACGCACGGTCATAGTTAGCTTTACTGTCATCAAGATATTCATGACGAACATCGACATATACTGCATGCGCATTTGTTACAACAAGAGGTAATAGTAAGAAAAGAGATTTTCTCATAACAGAATCCATTTAATTTAAAATTAAAACGTTGTTTCATGTCAGACCGTTACAACCATAATACGCAATGTGAATGGCGACAATATAGACAAAGATCTTTAATTTAAAATTGGGATAATGTTCAAAAAGCAAAATAAAATAAATGAAATTCATATTCGTCATATAAAATAAAAATCAAAACACCATCAACAACACTAATATAGGAATTTCCTTATACTTATATTTCATTGATTCCTAACGTTAATTTCAATATATTTAAATTGTAAATACAAATAAAACAACCAAATAATTACTGTATAACTACCCTTTTATCAAACGGTAAGTCAGACCATTCCCATTATGTGATCTCACGCAGCGTTTTCTTTGTATTGTTGCCAGCTAAGTCGTTTCGTGTCGTTATGATGAAGGTATTTTAGAAAACAAATATTACCCACTGATTTAAATAACATCCAGACGGTCACGATGCGCTCCGACTTTTTTAAAACGTGAAGTTAATCACTTCATTAACGTGCTGATTGCCAGAATACACCCAACGGCGGCAATCGTTATAAGGTTACCAGGCTGCGTAATTTTTAAACTCATGCAAACGGAAGGGGTATCCCGTCCATAAAAAATAATGAGGAACATGTCATGAGTAACGCGATTACGATGGGTATTTTCTGGCATTTGATAGGGGCGGCCAGTGCAGCCTGCTTCTATGCCCCGTTCAAGCAAGTGAAACAGTGGTCATGGGAAACCATGTGGTCAGTGGGCGGCATCGTCTCATGGCTTATTCTGCCGTGGACAATTAGCGCTCTGTTACTGCCTGATTTCTGGGCCTATTATGGGCAGTTTAACCTCTCCACCCTTTTACCGGTTTTTCTGTTCGGCGCCATGTGGGGCATCGGCAATATTAATTACGGTCTAACCATGCGTTATCTCGGGATGTCGATGGGTATCGGCATCGCTATCGGCATTACGCTTATCGTCGGCACGCTGATGACGCCTATCATCAACGGTAACTTCGATGTGTTAATCCATACCGAAGGGGGACGCATGACGCTACTTGGCGTTTTTGTCGCGCTGATCGGCGTCGGGATTGTGACGCGCGCCGGACAGTTAAAAGAACGCAAAATGGGCATTAAAGCGGAGGAGTTCAATCTGAAGAAAGGGCTTCTGCTGGCAGTGATGTGCGGTATTTTCTCGGCGGGGATGTCTTTTGCCATGAACGCCGCGAAACCGATGCATGAAGCTGCTGCCGCGCTTGGCGTTGACCCGCTCTATGTCGCGCTGCCGAGTTACGTGGTGATTATGGGCGGCGGCGCGCTGGTGAACCTCGGTTTCTGTTTTATCCGCCTGGCAAAAGTGCAAAATCTGTCGATAAAAGCCGACTTCTCGCTGGCAAGACCGTTGATTATCAGCAATATTCTGTTGTCCGCGCTTGGCGGTCTGATGTGGTATTTACAGTTCTTTTTCTATGCCTGGGGTCACGCGCGCATTCCCGCGCAATATGACTACATGAGCTGGATGCTGCACATGAGCTTCTATGTGCTGTGCGGGGGGCTTGTCGGTCTGGTGCTAAAAGAGTGGAAAAATGCTGGCCGCCGTCCCGTTGCCGTATTAAGCCTCGGCTGCGTGGTAATTATTATCGCGGCGAATATTGTCGGTTTAGGCATGGCCAGTTAATCGCTTTGATTACTGAGATGACGCCATTGGCTCGGCGTCATCCCGGTTTCCCGCGTGAACACCACTGAAAAATAATTGCTATCTTCAAAACCGCACTGCATCGAAATCTCGCTAATCATCAGCGGGCTATGCTGAAGCAGATACTGCGCGTGGCAAATACGGACCTGGCGTAAATATTGATTAATCGTCATCCCGGTTTGGGCGCGAAACTGCTGCCGCAGCACCCGTTCGCTGCATTGTTCCTGCTGGCAAAACGCATCCAGCGCAAAGGGACACTCAAGACTATTAGCCAAAGCGGTAATTAATTTATCCAACAGGGTTTCTCGGGAGGTTGCCGGAAGATCGTCGGTCGCGTAGCGATGCCGTTTTAACGTCATCACCAGTTGACCAAACAGCAATTCCGCCATCTCATTCGCCAGCGGATCGCGTCCATTACTCTCATGTTCAAGCTGGTTAATGACCTGCCGCGCCTGATTCATTCCCATACTGCCCAGCCGCCAGTGAGGATGCCACTGCGCTCCCTGAAAGCCGGGAATCATCGCCTGCCAGTTTACATTGAGTTTCAAACGCTCCGGGCAGTAAATAATATTTTGCAGCACCAGATCGTTAACGGAAGTATAGGAGTGTTTGTCTTCAGCACGAATGTAAAACAGATCGCCGCGGGTAATTCTGTATGGGCGCTCATTAAGAACGTGTAGGCCATTGCCCCGCCAGACCATCACCAGTTCACAAAACTCATGCGTATGTTCCGCAAAAACATCCTGTGGATAGCGATCGGCAACCGTAACGGCCTGCTGCTCATCAGTAAAAAAATCTTTTTTCAAAAGGATTAACTGATTTGCCACCGCAGCACCTCATGTTGAATGCTTGCCGGCTGGCGCTACGCTTATTCTGTCTACCGCTCGCCGCCGTAGGCCAGGTAAGGCGCAACCGCCATCCGGTATTAAAGGGTATAATTATCAGCATATTGGCGACGAAAAACGTTGATAGCGTTCGCGTTACTGGATCATCGCATCGCGTCCCTGACGGATATCCCGCGGCGACCAGTTAAATTCTCGGCGAAACAGAGTCGAAAAGTGGTTACTGTCGCCAAAACCGCAGCGGTACGCGATTTCCGTCACGCTATGATCGCTATGGCGTAATAAATGCCGGGCTTTGATCAAACGCAGGCGATTAAGGTAACGTTGCGGCGTCAGCCCGGTATGCTGTTTAAGCTGACGATGCAGCGTACGTAGCGACAGCGAAAACTGTTCAGCTACCGCCTCCCAGCAGACCTCCTCCGCAAAATGGTCTTCCAGCCATGCCATCAGTTGGTTGAGTTTGGCGTCGTTATTGGTCGCGCCTTCCATCAGGCTACTGCGGCGTAACAACACCAGTAGTTGCATAAACAAAATTTCGCGATTCGCCACGGCAGGCGCATCCATGCCGTCTCCGGCGCGCTCCATCAGACCGACCAACTGGCGCACCTGCTGCAACACACTCTGATTCACCCGCCAGTGAGAAGGATAGTAACCATCCTGCTCCTGCGGCAGCAATTGATCCAACCCCGCCAGGAACTGGAAGGCGTCCGGTGAACGCCACAGTACATTCGTCAGGCATAGGTTGTCGGTATGTTCATATAAATGCCGGTCGTGATCGCGAACAAAACACACGGTACCGCCGCTGATGGTATACGGCTGCCCGTTGAATACATGAATGCCCGTACCGTGTTCCACAATCACGATTTCATGAAAATCATGATGATGTTCAGGGAAAGCGGCTTGCGGCAGACGAGGTTCAATCGCTACGGGCGCTTTACCTGATGGAAAAAAATCCACGCTATGCAGTACGGTCATGGTTGCTTCCTCCTGAATTCAACATGTCCGAATAGTAATTAAGGGCTATCGGCCTCACCTTAAATTTTTGACGCTAAAGCGCGCAAACATGGTCTTTTTTTCAAGAAAAGGCGGGAAAAAGCGGGAAATGCGGACGACATCACACCGGCCTATTAGTAGAAACTGTGAACGCTATCACGTTCATCTTTGCCTTGTTGCCAGCGGCTCATTTTCCTGTCAGTAACGAGAAGGTAGGTCTTTGAGGGCTTTTTTAGACTGTGCGCAATGACTCTAAGAAGGACCTGATTATGACTTTTCGCCATTGTGTCGCGGTTGATCTCGGCGCATCCAGCGGGCGCGTGATGCTGGCGCGTTACGACAGCAAACACCGCACCCTGACGCTACGTGAAATTCACCGTTTTGTGAACTGCCTACAAAAAACAGACGGGTTTGACACTTGGGACATCGACAGTCTGGAAAAGGATATCCGTCTTGGTCTGAAGAAAGTCTGTAATGAAGGCATTCTTATCGACAGCATCGGCATCGACACCTGGGGCGTCGATTATGTCCTGCTGGATAAACAAGGTCAGCGTGTCGGCCTGCCGGTCTCCTACCGCGATAACCGTACCACGGGCATCATGCCGCAAGCGCTGGTCCAGATCGGCAAAAGCGAAATCTATCGCCGCAGCGGGATTCAGTTTCTGCCGTTTAACACCATCTATCAGCTACGCGCGCTGACGAAACAACAGCCTGAGTTAACAGCGCAGGTCGCTCATGCGCTGCTGATGCCCGATTATTTCAGTTACCGCCTGACCGGTGAAATGAACTGGGAATACACCAACGCCACGACCACCCAGTTGGTCAATATCAATACCGATGACTGGGACGATACCCTGCTGGCGTGGACTGGCGCGAAAAAGAGCTGGTTCGGTCGCCCCTCGCACCCTGGCAATGTTATCGGCGACTGGATTTGCCCGCAGGGCAACCGTATTCCGGTGGTAGCCGTCGCCAGCCACGATACCGCCAGCGCCGTTATTGCCTCTCCGCTGGCAAATAAACATAGCGCTTACCTGTCTTCAGGCACCTGGTCATTGATGGGTTTTGAAAGCAAAATGCCCTACACCACTGATGAGGCGCTGGCCGCCAATATCACCAACGAAGGCGGCGCGGAAGGGCGTTATCGGGTACTGAAAAACATTATGGGTTTGTGGCTGCTCCAGCGCGTGCTGAAAGAACGGCGCATTACCGATCTGCCTGCGCTTATCGCCCAAACAGAAGCGCTGCCGGCCTGCCGTTTCCTGATTAACCCGAATGACGATCGCTTTATCAATCCTGACGATATGCGCGCTGAAATCCAGGCCGCCTGTCGCGAGACCGACCAGCCCGTTCCCGTCAGCGATGCCGAACTGGCGCGCTGCATTTTCGACAGTCTGGCGCTGTTGTATGCCGACATTCTGCACGAACTGGCAAATCTGCGCGGCGAAAAATTTACCCAACTGCATATTGTCGGCGGCGGATGCCAAAACGCGCTACTCAACCAGTTGTGCGCCGATGCATGTGGCATTCGCGTGATGGCCGGGCCGGTTGAAGCCTCCACCCTTGGCAATATTGGTATTCAGCTTATGACCCTCGACGAATTAAACAACGTCGATGACTTCCGTCAGGTCGTCAGCGCTAACTACGACCTGACAACCTATATCCCTAATCCTGATAGTGAAATTGCCCGCCACGTTGCGCAGTTTCAACCCAAACGACAGACAAAGGAGCTTTGCGCATGACCACTCAACTGGAACAAGCCTGGGAACTGGCAAAACAACGTTTCGCCGCAGTAGGTATTGATGTCGAGGAGGCGCTGCGCCAGCTCGATCGCCTGCCGGTTTCCATGCACTGCTGGCAGGGCGACGATGTTGCCGGATTCGAGAACCCGGAAGGTTCGCTGACGGGCGGAATTCAGTCGACCGGCAACTATCCGGGCAAAGCGCGTAACGCCACCGAACTGCGCGCCGATCTGGAACAGGCGCTGCGTCTGATCCCAGGACCAAAACGGCTGAACCTACACGCCATTTACCTTGAGTCGGATACGCCGGTTGCTCGCGACCAGATCAAACCGGAGCATTTTAAAAACTGGGTGGAGTGGGCGAAAGCGAACCGGCTGGGGCTGGATTTCAACCCCACCTGTTTTTCTCATCCACTGAGCGCTGACGGTTTTACCCTCTCTCATCCAGACGCGAAAATTCGCCAGTTCTGGATCGATCACTGCAAAGCCAGCCGCCGCGTCTCGGCATACTTTGGTGAGCAGCTCGGTACGCCGTCGGTGATGAACATCTGGATTCCGGACGGCATGAAAGACATTACCGTCGACCGTTTAGCCCCGCGCCAGCGCCTGTTGGAAGCGCTGGATGAGGTCATTAGCGAGAAATTCGACCCGGCGCACCACATCGACGCCGTTGAGAGCAAACTGTTTGGCATCGGCGCGGAAAGCTACACCGTCGGCTCCAATGAGTTCTACATGGGCTACGCCACCAGCCGTCAGACCGCGCTGTGCCTTGATGCGGGCCACTTCCATCCCACTGAAGTGATTTCCGACAAAATTTCCGCCGCCATGCTCTATGTGCCACGGCTGCTGCTGCACGTCAGCCGCCCGGTACGCTGGGATAGCGACCACGTGGTGCTCCTGGACGATGAAACCCAGGCAATTGCCAGCGAGATCGTCCGTCATAACCTGTTCGACCGTGTGCATATCGGCCTGGATTTCTTCGACGCCTCTATCAACCGTGTCGCCGCGTGGGTTATCGGTACCCGCAACATGAAAAAAGCGCTGCTGCGCGCTCTGCTGGAACCCACAGATCAACTTCGTCAGCTTGAGGCCAGCGGAGATTACACCGCGCGTCTGGCGCTGCTGGAAGAGCAAAAATCTCTGCCGTGGCAGGCCGTCTGGGAAATGTATTGCCAGCGTCACGACACGCCGGCTGGCAGCCAGTGGCTGGAAAGCGTTCGCGCCTACGAAAAAGAGATCCTGAGCAAACGTAGCTGACAGCGACACCTGATCTGTAGGCCGGATAAGACGCCCGCGTCGCCATCCGGCAATAAATGAAACACGATTGCCGGATGGCGCTGCGCTTATCCGGCCTACGTAAGACCCGAATAACCTTCGGGCAATGAATGGGAACACGAACATGCAAAATATTACCGATTCCTGGTTTGTCCAGGGCATGATTAAAGCCACGTCTGATGCGTGGCTGAAAGGGTGGGACGAACGTAATGGCGGTAACCTGACGCTGCGTCTGGATGAAGCCGATATCGCACCGTTTGCAGCTAATTTCCACGAAAAACCGCGCTACATCGCGCTAAGTCAACCCATGCCGCTGCTGGCGAACACGCCGTTTATCGTTACCGGTTCCGGCAAATTCTTCCGCAACGTCCAGCTCGATCCGGCAGCCAATTTAGGCGTGGTCAAAATCGACAGCGACGGCGCAGGCTACCACATTCTGTGGGGCTTAACCCACGACGCGGTACCCACCTCTGAACTCCCGGCGCATTTCCTTTCCCACTGCGAACGCATCAAAGCCACCCACGGCAAAGACCGCGTCATTATGCATTGCCATGCGACTAACCTGATCGCCCTCACCTACGTACTGGAAAACAACACTGCGCTGATCACCCGCAAACTGTGGGAAGGCAGCACCGAATGTCTGGTGGTATTCCCGGACGGTGTCGGCATTCTGCCGTGGATGGTGCCAGGCACCGATGAAATCGGCCAGGCCACCGCGCAAGAAATGCAGAAACATTCGCTGGTGCTGTGGCCGTTTCACGGCGTGTTCGGAAGCGGACCTACGCTGGATGAAACCTTCGGTTTGATAGATACCGCAGAGAAATCCGCTGAGGTATTAGTCAAAATCTATTCGATGGGCGGTATGAAGCAGACCATCACGCGCGAAGAACTGGTCGCACTCGGCAAACGTTTTGGCGTGACACCGCTGGCCAGCGCCGTAGCGCTGTACTGATACCTCCCAACTCAACGCCGGATGCGGCTTTGCCTTATCCGGCCTACAGGTCGGTGCGCATTTTACCGTAGGCCCGATAAGCGTAGCGCCATCGGGCAACAGGGAATTTTTTTAAGGAGAATAGTGATGAGCTTTATGTTGGCACTGCCAAAAATTAGCCTGCATGGCGCTGGAGCGATTGCCGATATGGTGAACCTCGTGGCGAATAAGCAATGGGGCAAAGCGCTGATCGTTACCGATGGTCAACTGGTAAAGCTGGGCCTGCTGGATAGCCTGTTTAGCGCACTGGATGAACATCAAATGTCTTACCACCTGTTTGATGAGGTGTTCCCAAACCCGACAGAAGAGCTGGTGCAGAAAGGTTTTGCGGCGTATCAGAGCGCAGAATGTGACTACATTATCGCCTTCGGCGGCGGCAGCCCGATCGATACCGCAAAAGCGGTGAAAATTCTGACCGCCAACCCAGGTCCATCTACCGCCTACTCCGGCGTCGGCAAAGTGAAAAACGCCGGCGTACCGCTGGTAGCGATTAACACTACGGCAGGTACCGCGGCAGAGATGACCAGCAACGCGGTGATTATCGACTCTGCCCGTAAGGTCAAAGAGGTGATCATCGACCCGAACATCATCCCGGATATTGCCGTGGATGACGCCAGCGTTATGCTGGAAATCCCCGCTTCTGTGACCGCCGCAACCGGCATGGATGCCCTGACCCATGCGGTGGAAGCCTATGTCTCCGTTGGCGCGCATCCGCTCACCGACGCTAACGCGCTGGAAGCGATTCGCTTAATCAATGTGTGGCTACCGAAAGCGGTTGACGATGGCCATAACCTCGAAGCCCGTGAGCAAATGGCATTCGGCCAGTACCTGGCGGGTATGGCGTTCAACAGCGCCGGTTTGGGGCTGGTTCACGCGCTGGCGCACCAGCCGGGCGCAACTCACAACCTGCCGCACGGCGTCTGCAACGCTATCCTGCTGCCAATTGTCGAGAACTTTAACCGTCCGAACGCCGTCGCGCGTTTTGCCCGCATCGCACAGGCGATGGGCGTGGAGACGCGCGGTATGTCTGACGAAGCCGCAAGTCAGGAAGCGATTAACGCTATCCGTACGCTGAGCAAACGCGTCGGCATTCCAGAAGGTTTCAGCAAGCTGGGCGTCACAAAAGAAGATATCGAAGGCTGGCTGGATAAAGCCCTCGCCGACCCGTGCGCGCCGTGTAACCCGCGCACCGCCAGCCGCGATGAAGTTCGCGGGCTGTACCTGGAGGCGTTATGATCCGCAAAGCCTTTGTGATGCAGGTAAATGCCGACGCGCACGAGGAGTATCAGCGTCGTCATAACTCTATCTGGCCGGAGCTGGAAGCCGTATTAAAATCTCACGGCGCGCATCACTACGCGATTTATCTCGATCAGGAGCGCAATCTGCTGTTCGCCACCGTTGAGATTGAATCCGAGGAGCGCTGGAACGCCGTTGCCAGCACCGACGTTTGCCAGCGTTGGTGGAAACATATGCGTAACGTTATGCCCGCGAATCCGGATAACAGCCCGGTCAGCGCAGAGCTAAAAGAGGTGTTCTATCTGCAGTAAGTCGTGTGCCCGGTGGCGCAAGCTTACCGGGCCTACGGTTTTATTTTTTGTAGGCCGGATAAGGCGGTTACGCCGCCATCCGGCAATTTCAATTCTGCTCCGCTACCAGGATAGCCTGAGTATCCGGTTCCAGCGCTTTAAAGATATGCGCCTGATCGCCGGGATAACAAATGTAATCGCCCTCCGCCAGCTCTTCCGGCGCCTCGGTTAAGCCGACGAGGGCTTTTCCCTGCGTAACAATAATATGTTCCACCGACCCCGGCGGATGCGGGTGAGAGATCCGGTCGGCCCCCGGCTGCGTCAACAGCAGATAGATATCACGCCGCGCGCCGGGCGGACACGCCGCCAGTAATATCGCCTGATAATGCGCCTGCTCCGCCACCACTTTGGTGCCTTCTCCGCGGCGAATCACCTGCGTTTTTTGTACCTGCGGCTCCAGCAGCCTGGCAAAGGGAATGTCGAGCGCGACGCATAGCGACCATAACGTCTCCAGGCTGGGGTTGCCGTTCCCTGCTTCCAGTTGTGAAAGCGTAGATTTAGCGATGCCTGCGCGCCGCGCAATCTCCGCCAGCGACAGTCCGGTTCGCTGGCGTTCGCGTACCAGACTTCTGGCAATGACGCTAATAGGTTGTGTCATAAAGCATCCAACGTTCACTATAACGAACGAAATGTTCGTCTTGTAAAGCAAATCTGTTCCGTTCATTATAATGAAAATTCGTTCGATATGACTAAAGAAGATGAAACACTATTTTTCCTGTCTCAAGGGAGACACGATAAAAGCGATATTTTTAGTGTGCCTGGCCGTGGGCGTCGTCGGCATGTCCTATGGCTCACTGGCGATGGCCTACGGTTTCCCACTGTGGGTGCCGTTTGTCCTCTCTATTTTTGTGCTGGCGGGCGCGTCCGAATTTATGTTTATCGGCATTGTTGCCAGCGGCGGCAATCCGTTAGCGGCGGCGGCGGCAGGACTGCTGGTGAATGCGCGCCACGTGCCGTTTGGCGTAACGGTGCGCGATTTGGTTGGCACCCGCGCCGCCAGCTTTTTCGGCTGCCATATTATGAATGATGAGAGCGTGGTGTTCGGCCTGTCGCAAAAAACACCCGAACAACGTAAAGCCGCCTACTGGCTATGCGGTCTGGGCGTCGCCCTATTCTGGCCGATTGGCACACTGATTGGCGCAGGTGTCGGCAAACTGCTCCCTGCCCCAGAAACCATCGGTCTGGATGCCGTATTCCCGGCAATCTTACTAGCGCTGGTGATCCCGGCGTTTAAAAACCGCACCACATTGATTCGTGGTTGCAGCGGCGCCGCGCTGTCGCTTGCCGCCGTTCCCTTTGTGGCTGCCGGATTGCCGGTGTTGCTTTCGCTGCTTGGCCTACTGGCGAGGAAAAAATAATGGGCAATATGACGCTATTTATTATCGGTATTGCTCTTTTGTCTGCGGGAACCTATTTGATGCGCCTCGGCGGCGCGAAACTTGGCAGCCGTCTGGCGCTGTCTGAGCGTTCACAGGCGCTGCTCTCGGATGCGGCAACGGTGCTGCTATTCTCCGTCGCGCTGGCGACCACCTTTTACGAAGGCGAACATTTTGCCGGAATGGCGCGCGTTCTTGGGGTTGGCTTCGCCGTATTTTTAGCCTGGCGTAAAATGCCGCTTATTGTGGTGATTATCGCCGCTGCGGTAGTGACAGCACTGTTGCGGCTGGCAGGTATTAATTAACGTCTTACAGAACAGTTGGACGTGACACCCTATAAGTGATGAAGGCTGGGCCGCCCTATGCTGAAGTAGCCCAGAACTTTCGCATCAGGCGGGATAAATGCTTTCCATATGAATGCCGATCCTCAATTACACTGTCAGAGTAACTTCAACATCTTGTGATAGCTTCAGATTACTGGTTTTCCTAATAACTCTCCTTAGTTAAGGTTTACGTCAGCTATTTTTACGGATATTGCCTGACGAAATACATGAACGAAAAAAGCGCCTGATCGGCGCTTTTTATTGGCGTTATAGCGTAATTTTATAGGCGCTTTCGCCAGCCTGCGCGCAGTTAATGTGCCGTCACTCAACGCAGGCGGTTATAATCATCCACCATCTCGTTATAACTTCTCAACGACGCCGGATAAGAATCCGCAACCATCCATCCTGTTGCAGGGTCCTGCACCCGTTTCTTTTCAAAATCAGAATACTCAACATTGTCTCTGATGCGACGAATATATTTTTTAGCTTGTAGCTGATAATCAGCCGCAGAGCTGATGAAAGAAGAATTACGGCCATCAGTATTCACTTCTTTCAATTGCGCAATCATTGTTTCCAGTTCCGCGACTTTTTTCATCATCGCTTCGGCATCAAAGGTATCGGCAGAAATAACCTTGTTGATCTGCTTTGCCGAAATCATGACAGCCAGAGAATAATAGTTAAATGTTTTGCCTTCCGCTTCTTCTATTCTCTTCAACTGTGTCAATTGCCGCCTGTCATTTATTTCCTGAATAGCCTCATGATATTTTTCCGAGACGGGTTTAAAATCCTCGATATTCTTCAGTAATGTCTGATGCAGCGCCTTACCTTTAGCAAAGGCATCATCTTTATAGTTTTCCTGGGTATAATATTTTTCCATTTCGTTAATGGTATTACCCAGCGCGGCGGCGCTATCAATATAGCTAACGGCAACGCCATCAATAGGCTCAAGTAATGGCGTTAAGGCGGCCACCTGTTTCATCTCTTTCTGGCAATTCGTTATGTAAGACTCCGTAATACCATAAATGCCATAAACCAGGCTCTCTTTCCCTGTCGGACCTTTTTTAAAGTCTTTCACCCAATCCGCGTAACGCGCCAGACTGCGCTGAACGGGCAATTGAAGTTTATTAAAACAATCGATATAGACATCCATTTTTTCACTATAAACTTCTTCAGCGTCAACCTCCGGCTGAGCTGGCGTTTCTGGTTTCGCCACCGGGGGCTGAGTTGCCGTTTCTGGCTTCGCTGCTGAGGGCTGCGCTGGACTTTCGCCAGATTGCGTTTCCGGAGTCTGAGAAGGCGCTGGCGTCGCAGGCTGACTGCTGGCGGCCGGCGTCGCCTCGGTTTTAACATTATTGTCATCACATCCTGTTGCGCCCAGGGTCATTAGCGCAATGATTATCGCTGAGGATAATAAATTCCTTTTCATTTAATTGCCTTTTGTATATTTACGTTGGGGTTCTCTTATTTTAACGAACACATTGATATTGATAATGTTAATTATAATGAAATATGGATTAAGTATTTTTGTGTTGAATAAATCACATACCTGTTTTTTTTCATTAAAATGAATCTGTAAATTTCAATGATATTATTTATAGGTTATTCTAATGAAAAAGGATTTGTTATCATCAATTATTATCGCTATGCTGATGACTGCCGGGCTAAGCGCTTGTGATGAAAAAAAAGCGGACGAACAACCTGTAGCTCAGAGTGCGGACTCATCAGCGAGCAATACACAACCCACATCAGCGGAAAGCGCAGATGCGAACGATGTTCTTAACCAAAAGCTGAATGTTTACATTGATTGTTATAATAATCTCCAGGCAGATATTTACCGTGCTGTAAATCGTTATGCTAACACATTCGACGATTTCCGCACCGGCCCTACCGGTAAGGAAGACGATCCCTCTCCGCTGGTTCCTGTGTATCCTGCATTTATCCAGGACTGCCGGAAAGACATCAAGGCGGCGGCTGAATTAAAGCCGGCGTTTGCCTCTCTGGATAGTGCTGCTCTGGCATTTATTAATGCGGCTGGGCCACTAGCTGAAACAATCAATAGTATGAATAAATACTATGATCAAGATAACTTCAAGGATGATGCCTTTGCTGGCGCTAAAGCGTTCCATAAAACGTTTATAAAACAGTTCGATGAGTTTGATCCCATTGCGAAGAAATATATCGCCGAGATTACCATTATGAGTGGGCAGCATGCGGCTAATGAAATTAAGGCGACCGAGAAGAAAGAAGGTAAATCCATTAAGTACTATACGCTTTTGACGATGCAGGAAGCCGAGACGCTTAATGACGCTGTAGCTGATGATTCTTTTGATGTGGCGGCAGTAAGCAAACAGCTCGCTGATTTTGAAGAGCATACTCAGAAGCTAAACGAGAAGATCAACGTTGATATAGATAAACATCGTAGCTTCCCTGGCTTTATTTCTGAGCTGGAAAAATTCCAGGGCAAGGTGAAAAAACGCATTCGGCGCGTGCGCGATAACGTGGCGTATACCTCGCATGAGCAGGACTACCTCAATAGCGGCAGCGGCGATATGGTAGATGGTTCTTATGAGGCTGTGGTTAAAGCTTATAACGAACTCATCGACACCTATAATGGCTATCATCTTGAGCGTGAGTTCTAAGCTTTTCACGCTGCAAATCGCGTGCATATAACCGCTAAACTGAGCAAATAAGACGTTAGCGACTGCCGAAAGAGCGCCCCAGGGGCGCTTTTTTCGTTCGAAGTATTACCGGGTAGCAAGCGCCTCGTGAATGGCTGGAATAAGCTGCGGTCCAGCATAAAAACGATTAAAACCTGTATGGCCTCGCCACTATACGTGATTCCGTTATCAAGAGAGGCTGTAAAATTGAGAAAATATATATTTTACGCAAATGTAGAGGGTACTATTTTAGTCTGCGATTAACCGCTGCGGATGGGTATAAATCGTCGCCCGACCCGGCTTACAAAACCCCACCAGCGTCAGATTACACCGTTCAGCCACCTCGACCGCCAGCGTCGTTGCGGCAGAGACGGCAAACAGAATTTCAACGCCGCACATCGCGGACTTCTGCACCATTTCGTAACTCGCGCGACTGGAAACCAGCGCCGCGCCTTGCCGCCATTCCTCACCTTCCGTAGCGCGGCGGCCGAGCAGTTTATCCAGCGCAACGTGGCGTCCGACATCTTCATGGCCCCCCGCCAGTTCACCCGACGGCATGACCCACGCCGCAGCGTGCGTACAACCCGTCAGCTTACCCGTCGGTTGAAAATCATTCAGATGTTTTAACGCGCGATCAAGGTTACCGAGATTAAACGTTTGGCTAAACGGCAGCGGTTGCACCGGCTTACCGATGTCATTGAGCTGTTCCACGCCACATACGCCGCAACCGGTACGTCCGGCCAGCGCGCGACGACGCGCTTTCAGCCCCATAAATCGACGGCTGGAAAGATCAATCTGCACTTCAAGTCCGTTACAGGACGGCACAACGTCCATGCCATAGATTTCACGCGGGCTGTCAATGATCCCTTCCGACAGAGAAAACCCCATTGCGAAATGCGTCAGATCTTTCGGAGAGGCCATCATAACGACATGCGAAATGCCGTTATACACCAGTGCCACTGGCACTTCCTCGGCAACATCATCAAGTTGGGAGGACTGCAAATCCTCGCGTTTCCAGAGAGTCAACTGGCGTGAGGTTGTGAAATCAGTCACATTTAGGACTTCTTCAGACAGTATATTGTTCACTTTCTTTTAACCATATAAGAACACACACACCAACATTATGGTATTCTGTTACAACTCCTCCCGGATGGAGGAAAATTTATCCAATTCTGAACCTTTGCGGGCCCGTCCGCAAAGAAAAATAACAACCACTCCCTGAGCGTTTCGGATAGAGAAATGTGAAAGAGAAGTGACAATGTCGAAACAAGGAGCAAACCATGCAGGTCAGCAGAAGGCAGTTCTTTAAGATCTGCGCTGGCGGTATGGCAGGCACCACGGCGGCGGCACTGGGCTTCGCGCCCGGCGTAGCGCTAGCGGAAACACGGCAATATAAACTGCTGCGCACCCGCGAAACCCGTAACACCTGCACCTACTGTTCCGTTGGCTGCGGGCTGTTGATGTACAGCCTCGGCGACGGTGCGAAAAACGCCAAAGCATCTATTTTCCATATCGAAGGGGACCCGGATCATCCGGTAAGCCGTGGCGCGCTGTGCCCGAAAGGGGCCGGTCTGGTGGACTTTATCCACTCTGAAAGCCGCCTGAAATTCCCGCAATACCGCGCGCCGGGTTCAGATAAGTGGCAACAGATCAGTTGGGAAGAAGCGTTTGACCGCATCGCTAAACTGATGAAGGAAGATCGCGACGCCAACTATCAGGCGCAGAACGCCGAAGGCGTTACCGTTAACCGCTGGCTCACCACCGGGATGCTGTGCGCTTCCGCATCCAGTAACGAGACGGGTTATTTAACGCAAAAATTCTCCCGCGCGCTGGGTATGCTCGCGGTCGACAACCAAGCGCGTGTCTGACACGGACCAACGGTAGCAAGTCTTGCTCCAACATTTGGTCGCGGTGCGATGACCAACCACTGGGTCGACATCAAGAACGCCAACCTCGTCGTGGTGATGGGCGGTAACGCCGCAGAAGCTCACCCGGTCGGGTTCCGCTGGGCGATGGAAGCCAAAATTCACAACGGCGCGAAGCTGATTGTGATCGATCCGCGCTTTACGCGTACCGCGTCGGTGGCCGATTTCTATGCGCCAATACGCTCTGGTACTGACATTGCCTTCTTGTCAGGCGTGATGCTGTATCTGCTGACCAACGAAAAATACAACCGTGAATACACCGAGGCCTATACCAATGCCAGCCTGATCGTGCGTGAAGATTTTGGCTTCGATGATGGTCTGTTCACCGGCTACGACGCAGACAAGCGGCAGTACGATAAAACCAGTTGGCACTATGAGCTGGACGAAAACGGTTTTGCCAAACGCGATACGACACTGCAACACCCGCGCTGTGTCTGGAATCTGTTGAAACAGCATGTCTCACGCTATACGCCGGACGTGGTAGAAAATATCTGCGGTACGCCGAAAGCGGACTTCCTGAAAGTGTGCGAGTACATTGCAGAAACCAGCGCAAAAGATAAAACCGCGTCGTTCCTGTACGCGCTGGGCTGGACGCAGCATTCCATCGGCGCGCAGAACATCCGTACTATGGCGATGATCCAGCTTCTGCTCGGTAACATGGGGATGGCGGGCGGCGGCGTTAACGCCCTGCGCGGTCACTCCAACATTCAGGGACTGACCGACTTAGGACTGCTGTCGCAAAGTCTGCCGGGCTATCTGACGCTGCCGAGCGAAAAACAGACCGACCTGCAAACCTATCTGGCTGCCAATACGCCGAAGCCATTGTTGAAGGATCAGGTCAACTACTGGGGCAACTATCCGAAATTCTTCGTCTCGATGATGAAGGCCTTCTTTGGTGATAAAGCGACAGCGGAAAATAGCTGGGGCTTCGACTGGCTACCGAAGTGGGACAAAGGGTACGATGTACTGCAGTACTTCGAGATGATGAAACAGGGCAAGGTCAACGGCTATATCTGCCAGGGCTTTAACCCGGTGGCCTCATTCCCGAACAAAAACAAAGTGGTCGCATCGCTTTCCAAACTGAAGTACCTGGTGACTATCGATCCGCTCAACACCGAAACGTCCACCTTCTGGCAAAACCACGGTGAGTCGAACGACGTTGATCCCGCAAAAATCCAGACCGAAGTGTTCCGTCTGCCTTCCACCTGTTTTGCCGAGGAAAATGGTTCCATCGTTAACTCCGGTCGTTGGTTACAGTGGCACTGGAAGGGCGCGGACGCCCCGGGAATTGCCATGACCGACGGCGAAATCCTCGCCGGTATCTTCTTACGCCTGCGTAAGATGTACTCTGAACAGGGCGGCGCCAACCCGGAACAGGTGCTGAATATGACCTGGAACTACACCAAACCATACGAACCCGCCTCTGAAGAAGTGGCGATGGAAAGTAACGGTAAAGCGCTGGCCGATCTTATCGATCCGGCAACCGGCGCGGTGGTGGTGAAGAAAGGCCAACAACTCAGTTCGTTCGCGCAACTGCGCGATGACGGTACGACGTCCAGCGGCTGCTGGATTTTCGCCGGTAGCTGGACGCCGGAAGGCAACATGATGGCGCGTCGTGATAACGCCGACCCGTCTGGTCTCGGCAACACGCTGGGCTGGGCATGGGCATGGCCGCTTAACCGCCGCATCCTCTATAACCGCGCCTCCGCCGATCCGCAGGGTAATCCCTGGGACCCGAAACGTCAGCTACTGAAATGGGAAGGCGGAAAATGGGCCGGATGGGATATTCCGGACTACAGCGCCGCCGCGCCCGGCAGCGACGTCGGACCGTTTATCATGCAGCCGGAAGGGATGGGTCGCCTGTTTGCTATCGATAAGATGGCGGAAGGGCCGTTCCCGGAACACTACGAGCCGTTTGAAACGCCGCTGGGCACTAACCCGCTGCACCCGAACGTTATCTCTAACCCTGCCGCCCGTATCTTTAAAGACGATGCCGACGCGCTGGGTAAAGCGGATAAGTTCCCGTATGTCGGAACTACTTACCGTCTGACCGAGCACTTCCACTACTGGACCAAGCACGCGTTGCTTAACGCTATCGCCCAGCCGGAACAGTTTGTGGAAATTGGCGAGAAGCTGGCGAATAAGCTCGGTATCGCGCATGGCGATACCGTGAAGGTCTCCTCGAACCGCGGCTATATCAAAGCCAAAGCGGTGGTGACCAAGCGTATTCGCACGCTGAAAGCGGACGGCAAGGATATCGATACCATCGGTATTCCTATTCACTGGGGCTACGAAGGCGTGGCGAAAAAAGGCTTTATCGCCAATACGTTAACGCCTTTCGTCGGTGATGCGAACACGCAAACGCCGGAGTTTAAATCCTTCCTTGTGAACGTGGAAAAGGTGTAACGGAGACGACCTATGGCTTATCAATCGCAAGACATCATTCGTCGTTCCGCCACTAACGGTTTCACCCCCGCGCCCCAGGCGCGGGACCACCAGGAAGAGGTGGCGAAACTCATCGACGTCACCACCTGTATCGGCTGTAAAGCGTGTCAGGTGGCGTGCTCCGAGTGGAACGACATCCGTGATGAAGTGGGCAATAACGTCGGGGTGTATGACAACCCGGCGGACTTAACCGCGAAATCCTGGACGGTGATGCGCTTCTCGGAAGTGGAACAGAACGACAAACTGGAGTGGCTGATCCGTAAGGATGGCTGTATGCACTGCGCCGATCCAGGCTGCCTGAAGGCCTGTCCGGCGGAAGGGGCGATCATTCAGTACGCTAACGGTATTGTCGACTTCCAGTCCGAGCAGTGTATCGGCTGCGGCTACTGTATCGCTGGCTGCCCGTTCAACGTGCCGCGCCTCAACCCGGAAGACAACCGCGTCTATAAATGTACGCTGTGCGTTGACCGCGTGACCGTCGGGCAAGAACCGGCCTGCGTGAAGACCTGTCCAACCGGCGCCATTCATTTTGGCTCGAAAGAGGATATGAAAACGCTGGCGGGCGAGCGTGTGGCGGAACTAAAAACCCGTGGTTATGACAACGCGGGTCTGTACGATCCGGCGGGAGTAGGCGGTACGCATGTCATGTACGTGCTGCATCATGCCGACAAGCCGAATCTGTATCACGGTCTGCCGGAAAACCCGGAAATCAGCGAAACCGTTAAGTTCTGGAAAGGCGTCTGGAAACCGCTCGCCGCGTTCGGTTTTGCCGCGACCTTTGCCGCCAGCGTCTTCCACTATGTCGGCGTCGGCCCGAACCGCGCGGAAGAGAAAGATGACAACCTGCATGAAGAGAAAGACGAGGTGCGCAAATGAAACGACGTGACACCATCGTGCGCTATACGGCGCCGGAACGCATCAACCACTGGATCGTCGCTTTCTGCTTCGTGCTGGCGGCGGTGAGCGGGCTGGGCTTTTTATTCCCATCCTTCAACTGGTTGATGCATATCCTGGGCACCCCGCAACTGGCGCGAATTCTGCACCCGTTTGTGGGCGTGGTTATGTTTGCCTCGTTCATCATCATGTTTTTCCGTTATTGGCACCACAATCTAATCAATCGGGATGATATCTTTTGGGCGAAGAATATTCGTAAGATCGTCGTCAACGAGGAAGTGGGTGACACCGGGCGTTATAACTTCGGTCAGAAATGCGTATTCTGGGCGGCGATTATCTTCCTGGTGCTGCTGCTGGTGAGCGGGGTAATTATCTGGCGTCCGTACTTTGCGCCTGCTTTCTCAATCCCGGTGATCCGATTCGCGTTAATGTTGCATTCTTTTGCCGCAGTAGCGTTAATTGTGGTTATCATGGTGCATATCTACGCCGCCCTTTGGGTGAAAGGCACCATTACCGCGATGGTGGAAGGCTGGGTAACCCGGTCGTGGGCGAAGAAACATCACCCGCGCTGGTACCGAGAAGTCCGCAAGACAACGGAAAAAGAAACTGAATGAGTATTCGCATAATCCCGCAAGATGAGCTGGGGTCGAGCGAGAAACGTACGGCGGATATGATTCCGCCGTTATTGTTCCCCCGACTCAAAAACGTCTACAACCGCCGCGCCGAACGTCTGCGCGAGCTGGCTGAAAATAACCCGCTGGGCGATTACCTGCGCTTTGCCGCGCTTATCGCGCACGCGCAGGAAGTGGTGCTGTACGACCATCCGCTGGAGATGGATCTGACCGCACGTATTAAAGAAGCGAACGACCAGGGCAAGCCGCCGCTGGATATCCACGTGCTGCCGCGTGATAAGCACTGGCAAAAACTGCTGCATTCGTTAATTGCCGAGCTAAAACCCGAGATGAGCGGCCCCGCGCTGGCGGTGATCGAGAACCTGGAGAAAGCCTCAGAGCAGGAGCTGGAGCAGATGGCCAGCGCGCTGTTTGCCTCGGATTTTGCCTCCGTCAGCAGCGATAAAGCCCCCTTTATCTGGGCCGCGCTCTCCCTTTACTGGGCGCAAATGGCCAGCTTGATTCCAGGCAAAGCCCGCGCGGAATACGGTGAAGCGCGCCAGTATTGCCCGGTGTGCGGTTCGATGCCGGTCTCCAGCATGGTGCAGATCGGCACCACGCAGGGGCTGCGTTATCTGCACTGTAACCTGTGCGAAACCGAATGGCATGTCGTGCGCGTAAAATGCAGTAACTGCGAACAGAGCCGCGACTTACACTACTGGTCGCTGGAAAATGAGCAGGCTGCGGTGAAAGCCGAAAGCTGCGGCGATTGCGGGACTTACCTGAAGATTCTCTATCAGGAAAAAGACCCGAAAGTAGAAGCAGTGGCCGACGACCTCGCCTCGCTGGTGCTGGACGCGCGCATGGAACAGGAGGGCTTCGCCCGCAGTTCCATCAACCCGTTCCTGTTCCCGGGGGAAGGGGAATAAGTTCTCTGGTATACCGGCTAGCAATCTACGTTAGCCGGATCATTGCTCAATAACGCAATGCTTGTATAACGTTTCTCGGGTCGTTGGCAATGGCGCGAAGTAACGCTTTGGCTGGCCCTGTCGGTGAACGTCTTCCTTGCTCCCAGTTGCGCAGCGTATCCACGTTGACCGAAATCAGCTCTGCAAACTTAGATTGCGACAACCCAGATGCCTGCCGTATTTCTTTAATCTTCATTGCATCAATATGAAAGGTACGAGAAGGTTCACGGGTCCCTTCAATGATTTCATTCATTTGAGACATACTTTGAGTTAATCGCTCAAATAACACTTTATCCATCTACCACCTCTCATTCAGCATACGAAGCACCGCTTTTTCCTGCGGCGTGAGATCATCTTTAATGCCTTTTTGATAAATCAGAAGCAAGCGAATCTCATACCGTTGACTACGGTGAAAATAGATAATTCGCACGCCACTACGCTTTCCTTTGCCTCGCGCTCCCCAGCGCATTTTTCTCAGGCCGCCCGTTTCCTGAATGACATCACCACAATCTGGATGCTGAGCCATAAAAACCTGAAGCTTATGGTATTCATCATCATCGAGCAGTTTTTTAACATCTTCAGTAAAGAGTTCCGTTTCTATAAATTGCATATTCCATACGCCATTGGCTTATAGTAGTGAAAATAATCTATACGTCAATGGCGTATAGCATCATCGTTTCACAGTACAAAAATTAAAAACCCAGCGCCAACCGCATTCCATTTTTTGCGAACCTCTATCCAGAATCATTATCCCCTCGTTTCACCACTTTCCATCCCCAACGAACCAGGTTATAAACTGTACATACATACAGTCAAAGGAGCGTTATATGCCACTGGAAAAAGGAATTGCCGAACTGGTCGCTGGGTTTATCGCCGCGGGCCGCCCCTCTTCTCGCGAACAGAATATTGATGACCGGAGGGCGGGCTACATCGCCAGCACGACACTGGCAGGAGAAACAGAAACCCGCGTCCAGGTTGAAGATATTGAACTCGATGCCATGACGTTTCGCGTGGTTTCGCCGCTCAATGCCACAGGGAAATTACCCTGCATCATTTATTATCATGGTGGCTGCTTTGTCAGCGGCGGTTTTGCCACTCACGATAACCAGTTAAGGCAGTTAGCTTTTTACAGCCGTTGTCGCGTGATTGCGGCACAGTACCGACTTGCACCAGAGCACACCTTCCCGGCCGCACATAACGATGCCGAAACCGGAGCCAATACTATCTGGAAATATGCCCAGAAACTGGGGATAGATCGCGAGAACATTACGCTTGCTGGTGACAGCGCGGGTGGGCATCTGGCGCTGGTCACCGCGCTACGCCTGAAAGCCGCCCGTCAATGGCAACCTGCACAGCTGATTCTGATCTACCCCATGCTGGACGCAACCGCCAGGTTTGCGAGCTACACCTGTAATGGGCTGGATTACATTATCACGCGTGACACGCTGCTTTCAGGCTACGAGATGTATATGCCGCGAACCGATCCACTGCATCCTGAAGCCAGTCCGCTCTGGCGTGAGGACTTCGCCGGACTGCCATCCACGCACATCATTACTGCCGAATTCGACCCACTGCGCGATGAGGGCGAGGCCCTGTATCAACGGTTCCAGGAACAGGGTGTGGAATGTACTTGCCAGCGCTATCTCGGTGTCATCCATGGCTTTTTCCAGCTCGGAGGCGTGAGCCAGGCGGCACGAAGCGCCATGCGAGATGTGGCCTGGCGTGTTGTAAGTCCATCAACAGGCAAAATGACCTAAAATTCAATTTTGTTTTCAACTTGAAAACTGGATAACGTTGCGCTAAATTGTTTTCAGGTTGAAAACTTTGTAATGGAACTACATTGTGCATGTTATCATCCGAAAACCGTTCAATGAAGCGATGCTCATGTATCCAAACCATGAGCTTGCTCTCACTGAGTTGCTGAATGTTCTGGAGAAAAAAACATTCACTCAGCCTGAAGAGATGAAGCGGTATATTCCTTCACTGGATAATTTTAAGTACAGAGATAAATGGTGGGTGATTGATGTTTCTGGTAACAGCCTGAGACTCATTTCCTACATAGATTTCAGGTTACATAAGATATTTGTGAAACATATCGTTTCCCATGCCGAATATGACAAACTGACCGCATACTATCGGGGTAATAAAGAATGAGAACTCATCGTCAGATGGATGCAACCAGCGCAAAAAAGATCGTTGATACCTTCAGCGATGCGGTAAAAACCGTCCCACTGATGGGGGAAGACCGAAATGACAATGAGTATCGCAGGGCACTAGCGCTAGTGGAGTTTCTGGTCGACCACGACGATCTTGAAAACCCACTATTTGAATTACTCTGTGCCCGAATCAGTGAATACGAAAAACATGCGCCGGAATTCAAATCACTCAACCAACACCTGGAGAAAACACCCCCTGGCGTTTCAGTATTGCGAACGCTCATGGATCAATACGGTCTCAAAGCAGCAGATCTTGCCAACGAACTTGGTTCTAAATCGAACGTCAGCAACATCTTAAATGGCCGCAGAGCACTAACGGTTAATCATATTAAAGCGCTTACACAACGCTTCAAACTACCAGCAGATGCCTTCATCGAGTAGTTGGATATGTCCAGCTACTCCTCCTCATTCCCGCCCTCTTCATACGGGCCGAACGGTTTCGCAGGTAGTACGATATAAATGCCTTCGAAAATTGCTCCGGCGGTCTCGCCGCCCAACAGTTCAACCTGCAACTGGACACGCGCTTTTTTACCCCGCGCCAGCCTGTCCAAATCACCGCTTAGCGACCCCAAATCAGCCACGGCGTTTGGCTTTCCGCTAATGGGTTTACTGTAGCGAATATGGGCGTCAGCAAGAATAATCGTCCCGCCAAGATGGCGTTCACGGAGCATCAGCCAGATAAGTCCCCATCCGGTCAGCGTCGCCAGGGAGAACAGGCTGCCGGCAAACACCGTGTGATGCGGATTTTGATTACCGGTTTCCGGCATCGTGGTGATAAATTTTTGCCCGGTGTACTGCTGAATGCGCACCCCCATCTTTTCACTCAATGGAATGTGCTCATACCAGGCCTGCTGAAGCTGCCCGCACCAGTCGCCGCGATGCAGGATATCATCCAGCGATGCTACCGGTTTAATCATCAGAAAATGGCGGATTGGCGTGGTTGTGGGCGTAGTAATCTCCCCCTGATTGACAAACCCGAGTTTGGCAAAGAACTCAACCGCATCTTCGCGCGCGCTGCAGGTGACGCGCTTAACGCCTTCCTGGCGGGCGACAGACTCCAGGGTCATCGCCATTAATGTCCCCAGCCCTTTATCCTGTACCGAGGGATGTACAGCCATAAAACGGATAGACGCCTCGTTATCTGCATTGATATACAGGCGGCCCACTGCAACTAAATTTCCTTCTTCGTCCACCACCATTTGATGGTGCGCCAACGCATCCCAGCCATCCCGCTCCGACCCTTTCGGCTGGTGCAGCGGTTTACGCAGCATCTCCCAGCGAAACTGGTAGTAACGTTCTAATTCTTCTTCTGTTTGCGGAACTCGAAGGTGATACATAGCCGTACTCTCTCTTGTTATCCGCGGCCACGCCGGAAGCTGACTCATACCTGGAGCCAGAATGTCACGGGACCGTCATTAACCAGCTCAACCTGCATATCGGCAGCGAAGCGTCCGGTTTGCGTGTTTATCGCCTGCTGGCGGCAGCGTTCGACAAAATATTCATAAAGCGCCTGCGCGCGATCCGGCGCAGCCCCGCCGGAAAAGCTTGGCCGCATACCGCGTTCGGTATCTGCCGCCAGCGTAAACTGCGACACCACCAGCACGCTGCCGCCAGCCTGTTGTACATTCAGATTCATCTTGCCGTCAGCATCGCTGAAGATACGGTATCCCAGCACGCGCTCGCACAGACGATTCGCTTTTTGTTCGTCATCTTCTTTTTCGACACCCAATAACACCAAAAGTCCTGGGCCGATTTCACCCGTCACCTCGTCCTCCACGGTGACGCTGGCACGGGTTACGCGTTGAATTAATGCAATCATGGTTGGTCAGCTTCTTCTTGTTCTGCGGCTTGTTTGAGTTTTCGGTATTCCCCGAGAGTGACAGTTATTTCTGCGCCAAGCAAGACTATACACCAGGTCCAGTATACCCAGACAAACAGGATAGGGATCACTGCCAGTACGCCATAAATGAGCTGATATGACGGGAACATGGTGATATAAAGCGCGAAACCTTTCTTTCCGGCCTCGAACAGCAACGCTGCGACAAACGCGCCGACAAGGGCGTCACGGTTCGGTACGCGAGTTGTTGGGACAATACTGTAAAGTAACCAGAATGAGATCCACGAGAGCAGCAGCGGAAGGATGCGCAATACATTGTCGATGACCGTATTCAGATCGCTGGCCCAGCGTAAAGAAAGCAGGTAAGAGCTGATCGCCAGGCTGGCACCGGCGAGAAGCGGGCCGAGCGTGAGGATCATCCAGTACACCGCAAAAGAATACACTTTTGGGCGTGTGCGTTTGCTGCGCCAGATAGTGTTTAAGGCGCTATCAATGGCGTACATCAACAGCAATGCCGTCACAATCAGTCCACAGGCGCCCACCGCCGTCATTTTGTTGGAGTTAGCGACAAACTGCTCAATATAGCGCTGAATCACGTCTCCGGTGGCTGGCATAAAGTTAGCAAAAATAAAATGGCGTAACTGAATGCTGACATCAGAAAACATCGGAAAAGCAGCGAAAAGGGCAAAAACGACGGCAATAAGCGGTACTAAGGAGAGTAATGAGACATAGGCGAGGTTTCCCGCCAGAGTCGTCATATTATCCTCATCGATACGCTGCCATAATAGCTTGAGCCAGGCCCGAACAGGGCGCGTATGGCGTCCAGCTTTTTGGTGAACGGTTTTTAGCATAACAGCTTCGCGAAATAGTCAGGGATGGTGGCTTTATCCTTCACCAGAATGCTGGTGATCCCCAACTGGTTGGCCCCTTCTATATTATCGGCATTGTCGTCGAAAAAGACCGCATCGGCAGCAGAAAAACCTTCTTTCTGCAGGACGTGCTGATAAATACGCGCTTCCGGCTTACGCATTCCCAAATCCTGGGATAAATAAATATGGTCGGCGGCAGCGCGCACCTCCGGGTATTCCTCCGGCCAGAAGTGGGTATGCAGTCGGTTAGTATTGGATAGCACCACCACGCGATGCCCCTGCTCGCGCAGTTTATGCATGATAGCAATCACTTCGGGCCGTAATCCGACAAATACCGCCTGCCAGCCGTGCGCGAATTGTTCATAACTGAGCGATAACGCCATTTCATGACAGAAAGCTTCAGCAAACGCTTCGTCCGTTATCTCACCGCGTTCATGTTGGTGAAAAGTCTCGCCCATCGTAAATTTTTGCTTCAGCGAAGCCAGCGGTACTCGACTCAGATCGCTCCACACACCTAATACGCGGTTAAAGTCGATGTCGACAATCACATTACCTAAATCAAAGATGTAGAGCATGTCATTCTCCTTGCTAACCGGGGATGAATAACTGTAGCGGGAAAGGAGAAGTTTGACTATGTATCCCTTTATAAATCAATTAACAAAAAGACAATAGAAACGCAGACGATGCCCAATATCGCCTGCATCACAGCGCCGTTTTATTGGCCGGATAAAGCGCTGACGCGACCCTCCGGCGCAAGGGCGCTTGTCACGCTGAAACGGCGTCGTCCAGCGAAGGACTCACCTGAACCACTTCGATTTGCTGGGATTGAAGTAAATTCTGTAATGCCGGACCGGGATACTCGTCCGTAAACAGAGCGGTAATCTGTGACACATTGCCGATCTCAACCGCCGCAGAAGCATGGTATTTCGTATGATCGGCGGCCAGCAAAATATGTCGCGAGTGGGCCATCATGGTTTTCACTACGCTGGCTTCGTTGACATCAAACTCCAGTAACGCGCCATCGCTCTCTATCGCGCCTACGCTGGTGACGAGATAGTCCGCCCGGAACCCCGCGACAAACGCCGCCGCGGATGGCCCGATAATGCCGCTATTATGCGGGCGCAGCGTGCCGCCAGGCACCATCACTTCAAAGCGAGGGTTATTATAAAGAATGTGCGCGACGCGCAGGCTATTGGTGATAATGCGCAGATGATTATGGTTGAGCAGCGCGCGCGCCACCTGCTCAACCGTCGTTCCAATCGTGATAAATATCGTGGAGCCATCCGGAATATAGTCAGCCACGGCTTCCGCAATGGCTTTTTTCTCTTGCGTCCAGGAGACCTCTCGCTGCTCAAAGGCGGTATTGACCACACTGGACGCTCTGCCGGCGCCGCCATGATGACGCGTAATCAGACCCTGCTCGCTTAATTTACGAATATCGCGGCGAACCGTCTGGGTAGAGACCTCCAACAAACTGGCTAACTCATCGATATTCATATAGCCGCGCTCATCAATTAGCATTAACAGCCGATCGTGTCGCGGATTACCGGTCAGTTCGGTAAGACTCATGAGCATTCCTCTAAAAGCTTCCTACTGCTCATATTATACAAAAAGTGACAAGAAAGATCGGGTTTGCTCACAATCAGGGATACCCGCCCGGCCACCCGGGCGCGTACACTTCAGCGCGGCAACGCCGCTGGCGAATCTGACAGCCTCTTCGATGGCGTATCCGCTTGCCAGGCCAAATGCCAGTGCGCCATGAAAAACATCGCCCGCGCCGGTAGTATCCACTACCTCCACGGTAAAACCCGGTTGGTGGCGTACCGCCGCTTTTTCCAACCAGTTGCAGCCTTCACTGCCTCGCGTGACATAGACATGTCCATTTGTGAGCATTTGTGCTTTTTTTAGCGCATCAATGGCTTCGCTCATCCCCGTCAGGCGTGCCAGCCCTGGCTCGGAGAAGGCGGCGTGGTCGCTTAACGCCACCAGCTCGCTAATATCCTGCGGCGTAATATCGCCATCAAGAACAGTCATGACGCCAGCCTGACGCGCCAGCGTAAACGCCTGTTTTGCGCCGTCATGCCAGCGCACATCCGCCAACACCACATCCCACTGCGAAAAATCGATGTCGTTAAGCCAGTCGGCGTCAGGTAATAAATCCGGGCTGGGATAATTAACGATAATCCGCTCTCCTTTGGCATCCACCATAATCGCTGACTGCGACGACATGGCCTGCGTGTAGCGGCGGGTATAGCGCGTATTTACCCCCAGGGATTCCAGTTCCGCCAGCAGGCTGTTTCCGGTGTCGTCATCGCCCACACGGCCAATAAAGTCCACCTGCGCGCCCAATTTCGCCGCAGCCACGGCAGCGGTCGCCGCAGGCCCGCCGCCCACTTCCGTATAGCGCTTCGCCACATATTTACCCCCTTCTGTCGGTAATCCTTCCACGTAATAGATGCGATCCATCACGGTAATACCTACACAAGCAATACGAACCATGGTCATTCCTCAAGCATTTTCGATGTGCTCATTTTAATTTCACGAAATGTTTAAAAAGTGACGGCTGTCAATTTTTTGACTATAAATTACAAATACGATCACAAATAGACAGAAAAGGGCTCATTAATGACAAAAAATGACACCACCGTGTTCAGGAGAACGATATGGCAGTTATAGCATTTATCGGGTTGGGACAGATGGGCTCCCCTATGGCGAGCAATCTGCTAAAGCAGGGCCATCAACTCAGCGTCTTCGATGTTAATCCCGACGCCGTACAGCGTCTGGTAGACAAAGGCGCGCAACCTGCAAGCAGCCCGGCTCAGGCAACCATCGGCGCTGAATTTGTTATCACCATGCTCCCGAACGGCGATCTGGTTCGTTCCGTTTTGTTTGGCGAGCAAGGCGTTTGTGAAACTCTTTCCCGTGAAGCGCTGGTCATTGATATGTCCACTATTCATCCGTTGCAAACCGATAAGCTGATTGCCGACATGCAGAGCAAAGGGTTCAGCATGATGGATGTGCCGGTAGGCCGGACATCCGACAACGCGATTACCGGCACATTGTTGCTGCTGGCAGGCGGTACGGCGGAGCAAGTAGAGCGTGCTACCCCTGTTCTGATGGCGATGGGTAATGAGCTGGTCAACACCGGCGGCCCGGGAATGGGTATTCGCGTAAAACTGATCAACAACTACATGAGTATTGCGCTAAATGCGCTCTCCGCCGAAGCCGCCGTGCTGTGTGAAGCGCTGGGGCTTTCCTTCGACGTGGCTTTAAAAGTGATGAGCGGCACTGCCGCAGGCAAAGGGCATTTCACCACCACCTGGCCGAATAAAGTGATGAAAGGGGATCTGTCTCCAGCCTTCATGATCGATCTGGCGCACAAAGATCTTGGCATCGCGTTGGATGTCGCCAATCAACTGCACGTACCGATGCCGCTCGGCGCCGCCTCCCGTGAAGTTTATAACCTGGCGCGGGCCGCAGGCCGCGGTCGGGAAGACTGGAGCGCCATCTTGGAACAGGTGCGCATCAGCGCCGGGCTGACCGCCAACGTAAAAAAGTAACGACTGTATAAAGGAAAATTGAATGAACAACTACACCATCAAAGACATTACGCGAGCGTCCGGCGGGTTTGCCATGCTGGCTGTCGATCAGCGCGAGGCGATGCGTTTAATGTTTGCTGCTGCTGGTGCGAAAACACCCGTTGCCGATAGCGTGCTGACGGATTTCAAAGTGAATGCGGCGAAAATTCTTTCCCCGTATGCCTCTGCCGTTCTGCTGGATCAGCAGTTCTGTTATCGCCAGGCCGTAGAACAAAACGCGGTCGCTAAAAGCTGCGCCATGATCGTCGCGGCGGATGATTTCATCCCGGGCAACGGTATTCCCGTTGATAACGTGGTCATTGATAAAAAAATTAATGCGCAGGCGGTAAAACGGGATGGCGCGAAAGCCTTAAAACTGTTGGTGCTGTGGCGCAGCGATGAAGACGCGCAGCAGCGTCTGGATATGGTCAAAGAATTCAATGAATTATGTCACTCCAATGGTTTGCTGAGCATTATCGAACCGGTTGTACGTCCGCCGCGCTGCGGCGACAAGTTCGATCGCGAGCAGGCGATTATCGATGCGGCCAAAGAGCTGGGCGACAGCGGCGCCGATCTTTACAAAGTTGAAATGCCGCTCTACGGCAAAGGCGCGCGTTCCGATCTTCTTACCGCCTCACAACGCCTGAATGGGCATATCAATATGCCGTGGGTCATCCTCTCTTCCGGTGTGGACGAAAAACTGTTCCCTCGCGCAGTCAGGGTCGCCATGGAAGCTGGCGCATCCGGGTTCCTGGCGGGACGCGCGGTCTGGTCATCAGTGATTGGTCTACCGGATACCGAGCTGATGCTACGTGATGTTTCCGCGCCTAAATTGCAACGTCTGGGCGAGATCGTCGATGAAATGATGGCGAAACGTCGTTAATACGAGGATGAAAGAATGAAATGGTTTAACACGTTGAGCCACAACCGCTGGCTGGAGCAGGAAACCGACCGCATCTTTAATTTCGGTAAAAACGCCGTGGTGCCGACAGGCTTCGGCTGGCTGGGAAATAAAGGGCAAATTAAAGAAGAGATGGGCACCCATCTTTGGATCACGGCGCGTATGTTGCACGTTTATTCCGTGGCGGCGTCGATGGGCCGACCGGGCGCTTATGATCTGGTCGATCATGGCATCAAAGCCATGAACGGCGCGCTGCGCGATAAAAAATACGGCGGCTGGTATGCCTGCGTTAACGATCAGGGCGTGGTGGATGCCTCTAAACAGGGTTATCAACACTTCTTCGCCTTGCTGGGCGCGGCCAGCGCCGTCACGACCGGTCATCCTGAAGCCAGAAAATTGCTGGATTACACCATAGAAGTGATTGAGAAATACTTCTGGAGTGAAGAAGAGCAGATGTGCCTGGAGTCCTGGGACGAAGCCTTTAGCAAAACCGAAGATTACCGTGGCGGTAACGCCAATATGCACGCCGTCGAAGCGTTCCTGATTGTTTATGACGTTACCCATGACAAAAAATGGCTGGATCGCGCTATCAGAATCGCATCAGTCATTATTCATGATGTAGCCAGAAATAATCATTACCGTGTTAATGAACATTTCGATTCACAGTGGAATCCTATCCGCGACTATAACAAAGAAAATCCAGCACACCGTTTCCGTGCATTTGGCGGTACTCCAGGTCATTGGATCGAATGGGGTCGTTTAATGCTGCATATCCACGCAGCACTGGAAGCCAGATGCGAACAACCCCCTGCATGGCTGCTGGAAGACGCGAAAGGTTTGTTCCACGCTACGGTACGTGATGCCTGGGCTCCGGATGGAGCAGACGGCATTGTGTATACCGTTGATTGGGAAGGGAAACCCGTTGTACGTGAACGTGTACGCTGGCCAATTGTAGAAGCGATGGGGACAGCCTATGCCCTCTATACCGTAACAGGGGATCGTCAATACGAAACCTGGTATCAAACATGGTGGGATTACTGCATTAAATACCTGATGGACTATGAAAATGGTTCCTGGTGGCAAGAATTGGATGCTGACAACAAGGTGACCACTAAAGTCTGGGACGGTAAGCAGGATATATACCATCTTCTGCACTGTCTGGTAATTCCACGCATCCCGCTCGCTCCAGGGCTGGCACCAGCCGTAGCAGCAGGTTTGTTAGATATCAATGCGAAATAAATAAGCCTGGTAACGACGGCATATCAGCAAATGAACATTGCATATGCCGTTGTTTAGTAAGGGTATCTAATATTAAGGTGATATGTATGCATAGTGGTGGGAATACGATATTACTCGCTGCAGGTGATTACCGGGCGCAAATAGTTTCAGTGGGTGCCGGTCTTGCCGAATTAACCTGGCAGGGCAAGCATCTGGTTATACCTCATAAACCAGAAGAGATGCCTCTTGCTCATCTGGGTAAGGTATTAATCCCTTGGCCAAATCGTATTGCCAATGGTATCTATCAGCATGATGGGCATGAGTATCAGTTGCCGATTAATGAACATGGCTCTAACGCCGCTATTCACGGCTTGCTTGCATGGAGAGACTGGCAAGTTGATGAATTAACAGCCACAAAAGCCTCGTTCTCCATATTTTTACCGCCAAGCTATGGCTACCCATTCGCATTGATTTCGCAGGTTATTTACTCACTGGACGCAACAACAGGGCTGTCCGTTGAAATAATTAGCCAAAATATCGGCGATAAACCAGCACCTTATGGCGTCGGTGTTCACCCCTACTTAACCTGTGACTTAGCACCTGTTGATGATTATACGCTGCAACTTCCTGCAAAAGAGGTTTTTGCTTTCGATACACAGTCTAACTCATCAACGTTACTACGCGTCGATGAGCTGAATCTGGACTATTCCATCCAACAAAAAATTGGTGATAAACGGATTGATCATACTTTCAAAACTTACAGCGAGCGATGGGAGGCGAAAATTATTAACCATCAACAGGAACTGGCTGTTAGTTTATGTTCCGATCAACCGTGGCTTCAGGTCTATAGTGGCGAAAAGTTGAATCGCCGGGGATTAGCTATCGAACCGATGAGTTGTCCGCCGAATGCCTTTAATTCTGGGATCGACTTACTATTACTTAAACCAAAACAACAGCATATATTGTTTTTTAATATTTGTGGTGAATGCATATAGTTCATGTATTTATTTGTGCAGGATACCTATTACCCTGACTTAAAACAGTCAAAGTAATATTTTAGAATTTGATAATGAAGGAATTATAATGGATTTCTTTAATTTATTTACACCTGATGGCGTGATGTTGGAACCTGGTGTTATATACACCGTTATCGCCTTAATGTTTCTTTATACATTCGTAGGAATATGTGCTGGCTTTGGTGGTGGATTGACTACCATGCCGCTCATAACCCTAATGCTACCTGTAAAAATGGCAACACCACTTTCTGTTATTGTCGGAACAGCGACCGCCATTTATGCCACATGGTTATCTCGTAAAGAAACGGACTGGCGATCGGCTGCCGTTCTTATCGGCTTCTCTTTTCTTGGCATTCCGGTAGGTTTATATGCTCTTTCCTATCTACCTGATCACATAATGAAAATAGGATTGGGTGGGTTTCTTATTCTCTACTCATTCTACAGTATGTTTATTCCCCGTCTACCCATCTATGACAGACGTTGGATTGCTGCACCGTTAGGGGCGATAGCTGGGGCGCTAGGAGCGGCCTTTTCCACAAATGGACCGCCAGTTGTGATGTATGGAATGCTACGTAACCTTGGCCCAGCCGCTTTTCGCGGTACGCTGAATGCATTCTTTACGGCAAACAACATTGCAGTTGTCGGCGGCCTGGCAACCAGTGGAATATTAACAATTTCAACATTTAAACTGGTTATTTTCTGTATCCCTACCATGATACTCGGTTCCTTAGTCGGGCAATATGTTCATAAGCGTATTTCGGTAAAAGTATTCCGCGTTTTAGTATTTTTATTATTAATTGCTTCGGGTGCAATGTTAATAAAAGGTGCATTAGGTGTTTCAGCGGCTACTGCGCTTCTACCACCATTTGTACTGTTGGCAATATTACAAATACTTTTAGGCAAAAAAATTGCTGAGATTCGTAAAGTGGATGCCAGCAAATAATAAGTGCTTGCTTTGTTCAGGCGCTACTTCAAGAGTAGCGCATAACTATTTAAGGCTAATGAATAATAACGAATCATAAACAATCAGTATGCTCGCGTTCCTCAATTTCATGGAGAATATTTTATGAGCACGCAAAGTAAGCATTTATCCTCTGTCCTGATAGAAAAGAACATTGAGGGCTTTACGCTGACGTACCACCAGCGCCTGATTTTACGCCACAGCACCGAAAATCCCTGTCTGTGGATTGGCGCGGGCGTTGCCGACATTGACATGTTTCGCGGCAACTTCAGCATCAAAGACAAACTTAACGAGAAGATTGCATTAACGGAGGCCACGGTCAGCGAGCTACCCGACGGCTGGCTGATACAATTCAGCCGTGGCGCAACAATTAGCGCCACCCTTCGCATCTCCGCCGATGAGGCGGGACGCCTGACGTTGGATCTGCAAAACGACGACCTGCACCATAACCGTATCTGGTTACGCCTCGCGGCTAATCCAGACGACCATATCTACGGCTGCGGCGAACAGTTCTCTTATTTCGATTTGCGCGGCAAGCCGTTCCCGCTGTGGACCAGCGAACAGGGCGTTGGCCGTAATAAAACCAGCTATGTCACCTGGCAGGCAGACTGCAAAGAGAACGCCGGCGGCGACTATTACTGGACCTTCTTCCCCCAGCCAACCTTTGTCAGCACGCAGAAGTATTACTGCCACGTCGATAATAGCTGCTATATGAATTTCGACTTCAGCGCGCCGGAGTATCACGAACTGGCGCTGTGGGAAGATAAAACTACGCTGCGTTTTGAGTGTGCCGACACCTACATCGCCCTGCTGGAAAAACTGACTGCGCTGTTAGGCCGCCAGCCGGAGCTGCCGGACTGGGTTTACGACGGCGTCACGCTAGGCATTCAGGGCGGTACGGAAGTTTGTCAGCAAAAACTGGATACCATGCGCAACGCAGGCGTAAAAGTGAACGGTATTTGGGCGCAGGACTGGTCCGGCATTCGCATGACCTCCTTTGGCAAGCGCGTGATGTGGAACTGGAAGTGGAATAGCGACAACTATCCACAGCTGGATAGCCGTATCAAACAGTGGAAAGAAGAAGGCGTCCAGTTCCTCTCTTATATCAACCCATACGTCGCCAGTGATAAAGACCTCTGCGCCGAGGCGGCGAAACACGGCTACCTGGCGAAAGACGCCACGGGCGGCGACTATCTGGTCGAGTTTGGCGAATTCTACGGCGGCGTGGTCGATCTGACCAATCCTGAAGCTTACGACTGGTTCAAAGACGTCATCAAAAAGAACATGATCGCGCTCGGCTGCAGCGGCTGGATGGCGGATTTCGGCGAATATCTGCCGACCGACACGTATCTGCACAACGGCGTCAGCGCCGAGATCATGCATAACGCCTGGCCTACGCTGTGGGCGAAGTGTAACTACGAAGCGCTACAGGAGACCGGCAAGCTCGGCGAGATCCTGTTCTTTATGCGTGCGGGTTACACCGGCAGTCAGAAATATTCCACCATGATGTGGGCAGGCGACCAGAACGTTGACTGGAGCCTTGATGATGGTCTGGCCTCTGTCGTGCCTGCGGCATTGTCGCTGGCGATGACCGGCCACGGTCTACATCACAGCGATATCGGCGGCTACACCACCCTGTTTGACATGAAACGCAGCAAAGAGTTGCTGCTGCGCTGGTGCGATTTCAGCGCCTTTACGCCGATGATGCGCACCCATGAAGGCAACCGCCCCGGCGATAACTGGCAGTTCGACGGCGACGCGGAAACTATTGCCCACTTTGCCCGCATGACCACCGTCTTTACCACGCTGAAACCGTATCTCAAGCAGGCGGTGGCGCAAAACGCGGCTACCGGTCTGCCGGTCATGCGTCCGCTATTCCTGCACTACGAGAACGATGCCGCAACCTACACCCTGAAATATCAATATCTGCTCGGTCAGGATCTGCTGGTCGCGCCGGTTCACGAGCAGGGGCGTTGCGACTGGACGCTGTACCTGCCGGAAGATCACTGGGTGAATATCTGGACCGGCGAAGTTCACCACGGCGGTGACATTACCGTGGATGCGCCCATTGGCAAGCCGCCGGTCTTCTATCGCGCGAAGAGCGAGTGGGCTTCACTTTTTGCTTCTTTACGGAATATCTAATACGGCTCGCCCGCAGGGAAACCTGCGGGCAGATGGAGAAAAATAATGAGTCAGACCTCTGCTGATCCGGCAACGCTACGCCTGCCGCTTAAAGAAAAAATAGCTTATGGCATAGGCGATCTGGGTTCCAATATTCTGCTGGATATTGGCACACTCTATTTGTTGAAATTCTACACAGATGTCCTCGGTCTTCCGGGAACCTATGGTGGGATTATTTTCTTAATCGCTAAATTCTTTACCGCATTTGCCGATATGGGCACTGGTATTGTGCTCGACTCGCGGCGAAAAATAGGACCGAAAGGTAAATTTCGCCCGTTCGTTCTGTATGGCTCATTCCCAGTAGCACTGCTGGCTACAGCCAACTTTATAGGAACACCGTTAGAAATTACGGGCAAAACGGTCGTCGCAACGCTGCTGTTTATGCTGTATGGATTATGCTACAGCCTAATGAACTGCTCTTATGGCGCGATGGTGCCAGCTATAACCAAAAATCCAAATGAACGTGCCTCGCTGGCAGCCTGGCGCCAGGGCGGATCCACCTTAGGCCTTCTCATTGGCACCGTTGCTTTTGTACCAGTAATGAATTTGATTGAAGGCAATCAACAATTGCAATATGGCGTAACCGCTGCTCTTTTCTCGTTATGCGGGCTGCTATTTATGTGGCTTTGCTATGCGGGTGTCAAAGAGCGTTATGTCGAGGTCAAACAGGCTGATTCCGCACAAAAAGCAGGAATTTTGCAATCCTTTCGCGCCATCGCCGGTAACCGCCCGTTGTTTATTCTGTGCGTCGCCAACCTTTGCACCCTTGCGGCATTTAATGTCAAACTGGCGATTCAGGTCTACTACACCCAGTACGTGCTGAACGATCCGATTCTGTTGTCCTATATGGGATTCTTCAGTATGGGTTGTATCTTCATCGGCGTATTTTTAATGCCTACAGCTGTACGCCGTTTTGGTAAGAAAAAAGTCTATATCGGCGGACTGCTAATTTGGGCCGTGGGTGATTTGCTTAACTACAGCTTCGGCGACAGTTCGGTGAGCTTCGTGGCCTTCTCCTGTCTGGCATTCTTTGGTTCAGCATTCGTCAACAGCCTGAACTGGGCGCTAGTCTCGGACACAGTGGAATATGGTGAATGGCGTACAGGTGTTCGTTCCGAAGGGACCGTTTATACCGGGCTCACCTTCTTTCGCAAAATGTCCCAAGCGTTGGCTGGATTTTTTCCCGGATGGATGCTTACTCAAATTGGCTACATACCCAACGTGGTGCAATCAACCAGCACTGTTGAAGGATTACGTCAGTTGATCTTCATATATCCTTGTGCCCTCGCAGTGTTGGCCATGATTACAATGGGCTGTTTTTACAACCTCAACGAGAAAATGTACATACGTATCGTTGAGGAAATAGAAGCACGTAAACGTACTGCTTAACAATAATGATGACTGATGCCCTTCGGGGCGTTGTAAGGAGTGGTTATGCCTGACCATGATCCGCTAACGCTAAAACTAAGCTTGAGAGAAAAACTCGCTTACGGTGCGGGTGATATTGGCTCTAATCTAATGCTAAGCATTGGCACATTATATTTGCTCAAGTTTTACACAGATGAGCTAGGAATGCCTGCATATTATGGCGGGGTTATTTTCCTCATAGCAAAATTCTTTACTGCATTTACAGATATGCTAACCGGATTTCTTCTCGATTCTCAAAAAAACATTGGAATCAGAGGGAAATTTAGACCTTTCATTCTGTATGCAGCAGTACCATCAGCAATTATTGCGACAGTTCAGTTTATTGCTACAACATTTAGTCTGCCGATAAAGACCGCTATTGCTACCGGTCTATTTATGTTATTCGGACTGTTTTACAGTCTAATGAACTGTTCATATGGCGCTATGATCCCAGCAATAACAAAAAATCCAAATGAACGCGCACAACTGGCAGCTTTCCGGCAGGGAGGGGCAACAATAGGATTATTAATCTGTACGGTTGCTTTTATTCCACTTCAATCTTTATTCTCTACAACTACCATTGGTTATGGTTATGCAGCCTTAACTTTCTCTATCTTTGGTTTCATTTTTATTATGTTATGTTATAAAGGAACCAAAGAACATTACATTGAACCCCCATCGCCGGGACATAAGGCAAGCATCATCAAATCATTTTGTGCAATTTTTCACAACCCACCACTATTAGTTCTATGCATTGCAAATTTGTGTACACTAGCAGCATTTAATATCAAGCTCGCTATTCAGGTTTATTATACCCAATATGTACTAAATGACATTAACCTATTATCCTGGATGGGTTTTTTTAGTATGGGCTGTGTAATTATTGGTGTTTTGTTAGTTCCCTGGACCGTAAAATGCTTTGGCAAGAAACGCGTGTATTTAGCAGGTATGCTTTTATGGGCCGCGGGCGATGTTTTAAATTATTTTTGGGGTTATAACTCCTTTTATTTTGTCATTTTTTCTTGTATCGCCTTCTTCGGTACCGCTTTCGTCAACAGCCTGAACTGGGCGCTGGTTCCGGATACGGTTGACTACGGTGAATGGAAAACGGGTATTCGCGCTGAAGGCTCGGTGTATACGGGTTATACCTTTTCCCGCAAAATTTCCGCTGCGCTTGCTGGCTTTTTGCCAGGTATTATGCTGACGCAAATCGGTTATATCCCCAACATAGCTCAAAGTGACACCACGTTGCTTGGTTTGCGTCAGCTCATTTTTTTATGGCCTTGCGGTCTTGCCATTATCGCAGCACTAACGATGGGCTTTTTTTATAAGCTCAATGAACAACGTTTCGCTTTTATTATCGAGGAAATTGCCCAACGAAAGAAAACAGGTAATCAAATTGTCGCGACTAATAATAAACAAAGTATTTCTACTGTAAATAATTAAACGACGCTTGCCGCTTTATCCATCCCGATGGATGGCGGCTTCCCTATATTTGAAAAATGGATTTATTATGAAATCTCTGAATACTCTAGTGATATTAACTTCAGTAATATCCACCTCTGTTTTTGCTGGCGCTTATGTAGAAAACCGTGAGGCCTATAACCTGGCGTCTGACCAAATGGAGTTTATGCTGCGCGTCGGCTATAACTCCGATATGGGGGCCGGAATTATGTTGACCAATACCTATACGCTACAGCGTGATGATGAATTAAAGCACGGTTATAATGAGATTGAGGGCTGGTATCCATTATTTAAACCTACAGATAAATTAACCATCCAGCCTGGGGGGTTAATAAACGACAAAAGCATTGGTTCCGGCGGCGCCGTCTATCTGGATGTTAACTATAAATTTACCCCGTGGTTTAATCTTACGGTACGTAACCGATATAATCACAATAATTATAGTTCAACCGATTTGAATGGCGAACTGGATAATAATGACAGCTATGAAATCGGTAACTATTGGAATTTTATCATTACCGATAAATTTTCTTATACCTTTGAACCACACTATTTTTATAACGTTAATGATTTTAATAGTAGTAATGGTACGAAGCATCATTGGGAAATCACCAATACCTTCCGTTATCGTATCAATGAACACTGGTTGCCCTACTTTGAATTACGCTGGTTAGATCGTAACGTGGGCCCCTACCATAGAGAGCAAAACCAGATTCGTATCGGGGCGAAGTATTTCTTCTGATATTATCGCTTCTATTTTTCGAATCTGCATCACAGCGGGTAGTTGTTCTGCCCGCTCATTCATCCTGAATCAGACTCCCGATATCCCGCCCCTAAGCGCCATGATAATATTCGCAAAGCGTTTTACCATATTCATGCTTATAGAAAAGGGAAACAAATGAATAAGCGATTTAATATTGATTGGGGCAATGAATTAACCCAGGAACAGCTCATTAATTTGATTTTAACCGATGAAGATCTGCCAAAGCTTCGCTCACTGACCATTGGTAACTGGGGTGATTGTTGGGAAGACGAAACCTGCCAGCCTATTATTGATATGATTGTGGAGAACGCCCCCCGCTTTTCTCACCTGGAATCACTGTTTATCGGTGATATGGAGAGCGAAGACTGCGAGATCTCCTGGATTAAACAAGGTGACTATTCCAGGCTCTATGCGGCGTTACCCAATCTGAAAGAACTGATTATTAAAGGCGCGTCGGATCTGCAACTGGGCGCTATACATCATGAGAAACTGGAGCACCTGGAAATCATTTCCGGCGGCATCCCTTCTAATGTGCTTGCCGAACTACAAAATGCGCAGCTCCCTGCATTAAAAACGCTGAAGCTCTTCCTGGGCGTAGAGGAATACGGTTTTGACGGTTCGCTGGATGACGTGATGACGCTGGCATCGAAAGATCTTTTCCCTCAGCTCACCCATCTGGGGTTGATGAACAGCGAAGAGCAGGATGATATCGCCCGCCGGGTGCTGGAAAGTAATATCCTGCCGCAGCTTAACGTGCTGGAACTCTCATGCGGTACCTTAACGGACAACGGCGCAGAGGCGCTGCTGGAGCATAAAGACCGAATTGCGCATCTGGAAACACTCGATCTCCACCACCACTATTTGACGCCGGAGATGCAGGAAAAGCTAAAAGCCACACTGCCGATAAACCTGAATCTTTCAGAAGCGCTGGAGCCTGATGATTACGATGGCGATATTTATATGAATGCGATGTACACCGAGTGATTGTGTAGGGGAATGTGCACATTCCCCTACACACCGATAAAGGGATTTATTGTGATTACGCTCATTGGCCCCCATCAGAGCAAGCGCACGCATTATTTTATGCAGGCTGCCGCCGTACTTGGGGAACCCGTCACGGCGCTGACTCATCCGCAAGCGCTGGACGCTTCGCTGACCTCTGGCATCGTTAAAATCGACCCGCCAGTACACAGTGAAACAGACATCCGCAAAATAAACGCGATCGGTCTGGACTATATCCATTTTTTGCAGAACATGGCGGCGCGTCCTGGCGTCACCTGGCTTAACCATCCGGCGGGCCTCATTCACCTGTTGGATAAAAAACGCTGCAAGCGGCGCTTACTGGAACACGGCATCCCCACGCCGCCGTTGGTAGCGGAAGACGTAAAAAGTTTTGTACAGCTCACCGCCATCATGGAGGAAAAAAGGGTCGCCAGCGTGTTCATTAAGCCCTCGCTGGGTTCTGGCGCGGCGGGCGTTATCGCTTTGCGCCGCCACCCTGATGGCATAAAGCAGGTGCTTTACAGCGCGATTGCCATATCAGGACAACAGCTATTTAACAGCAAAAAAATCCAACAGTATCGTCAGAAAGAAGATATCCAGCTCATTATTGATGGCGTTCTTCAGCAGGAAAACCTCGTCGAACAGTGGCTGCCCAAAGCCAGCGTAAAGCATAAAACCTATGATTTACGCATCGTCTGCCTGGATGGCGAAATTATCTGGCGAGTGGTCAGAACCTCCTCGCAGCCCATTACTAACTTACATCTGCAAAACCAGGCTTACTGCTTCGAAAGTCTGGAGTTATCTGCCGCAAAAGTGACTGAGATCGATACGCTCTGTCAAAATGCCATGCGACTTTTCCCTGGCATTCGCTTAGCGGGTATTGATGTTTTACTTACCACCAGCCTGACGCCGTATATTATTGAAATTAATGGCCAGGGTGATTTGATTTATCAGGATGCGCAGCAGAATAATCTAATTTATCAGGCGCAAATCCGGGCCATGAGGAAGCAAAATGTATAATTCAATGGATGAAGTCCCCGTCTCGCTGCACGCGTCGATTGACACAGGCGATGGCGAATTCGATATGAATGCGCTAATTAGTAATAACGCTCATATTCTTTTTATTGTGCTGGACTCGTTACGCTACGACATTGCGCTTCAGGAACAAACCGCCGGAAATACGCCCAACCTTAATCATTATGGACAATGGACGAAATGCGAGGCGGCCGGTAATTTTACCTGGCCTTCGCATCACGCCATGTTTTCAGGTTTTATGCCAAAACCTATTGATGATACCGTTAATCAGACCATGCTGTTTTTCCCAAAAGATATCGGACTTGGTCGTAAAGGCCCGAAAAATGCATTTGCCTTTGAAGACGCAACATGGATAAAAAGTCTGGAAAATAAAGGCTACCAGACCATCTGTATTGGCGGCGTCTCTTTCTTTAATAACCGCTCCGGCATGGGAAAAGTGTTCCCGTCGATGTTTAAAGAGAGTTACTGGCATCCACGCTTTGCCTGTACGGTTAAAGAGAGTATGGATAACCAGATCCATTATATCCAAAAAATCATGGCCGAACGTGCTGGCAACCAACCGGTCATGATGTATATCAATATCGATACTATTCATTACCCTAACCATTTTTACGTTGAGGGCGCGGCCCCTGGCGATACCGTAGAGACCCATGCCGCCGCGCTACGCTATATCGACGCCCGCATCGACGGATTACTGAACATTTTCCGCCAAACCGGCGGCGAAACGTTCGTTATTGTCTGTTCCGATCACGGTACCTGCTATGGCGAAGACGGGAAATATTTCCATAGTTTTAATCATCCGATCGTTAATACCGTTCCTTATATGCATTTCTTGTTGAGCGGTAATCATTAATATGAATAACAATGATATTTATCGTCAGTATATGTACAGTTATCCGCATAAGACGGCTTATCGGGAGCTGGAGAACGTCAGCTTTAGCAAAGTAAAACCGCGCATTTACGAGCACGACACACATCTGTATGTTCATATGCCGTTTTGTCAAAGTCGCTGCGGGTTCTGTAATTTATTTACCTGCACTGGCGCAGATAATACGTTCATTGATAGCTATATCGACGCGATTATTACCCAGGGCCGACAAATGGCGCTGGCGCCCGCCCACTGGGCAAGCTTTACCGTAGGCGGCGGCACACCTCTGCTATTAAATATTGCGCAATTAGAGAAGTTATTTTTTTCCGTCTTTGATGTGCTCAATGTTGACTGGAATATTTATAAAACGATTGAAACTTCCCCTACGGATACCACGGCAGAAAAAGTAGCGCTATTAAACGCCTTTTCCGTTAATCGCGTCAGTATTGGCGTACAAAGTTTTCATGATAGCGAGTTACATACGCTGCACCGCCGCCACAATGCCGCCAGCGCGCACCAGGCGCTGGAATGGCTAAAGGCGGGTCATTTTCCATCACTCAATATTGATATTATTTATGGCATTCCCGGCCAGACTCACGCAAGCCTGACGGAATCGTTACATCAGGCGCTCGTTTATCAACCGGAAGAGCTGTTCCTTTATCCGCTTTATAATATGCCTCGCCAGGAAAATATGCATAGCTACTACGTTTTAGCCCGCGATCTTTTACGCAACGCGGGCTACACCCAAACGTCCATGCGCCGTTTCGTCCTTAATCCAGCGCCATCCGCCGCGGCGGAAAGCTGCGGATTTGAAAACTCACTGGCGCTCGGCGCGGGCGGCAGAAGTTATCTTGGCAATCTGCATTACTGTTCACCGTGGTCGTCGAACCTGCAAACATCACGAAAAATCATTCAGGCGTTTATCGACAGCCCGGATAAAACCGTCATTAATCACGGTTATCTGCTTCCCCCTGATGAAATGAAACGCCGCTTTATCATTAAAAATCTATTTTTCTGGCAGGGACTTTCTCTTAGCGATTATCAGCAATATTTTGCCAGCGATGCGCTAAGGGATTTCCCCGACCTTGAACGCTTCATACGGCAGGGTTACTGCTATCAGAATGGCAGTCGCCTCCGGCTAACGGAGACCGGTATGGCATTATCCGATTGCCTTGCTCCTGTGTTCGTTTCGCCTGAGGTGATGCTACGGGAGAATCGGCAGAGATGAGCGCCCCCGCCCTGCGCGATATTCACACGCTGTTTTATCGCGGCTATCTTAAATCGTGTAATTATCATTGCGGCTATTGCCCGTTCCATAAACACGCCCGCAACGATAAAAAACGCGACGAAGCCGCGCTATGGCGCATGGTTGACCATTTGCCTCTTTTAGGTACGCCGTTGAATGTGATGATTACGCCTTATGGCGAGGCGCTACGCTTGCGTTATTACATGGCGGCGTTGGCAGAAATTAGCCGCTATCCTCATGTTCAGGCGGTCGGCATACAAACTAACGCCTCTTTTTCGTTAATGTCATTGCTGGAATCATTTCGTGCCGGCGGCGGAGATATCTCAAAGCTTCGGTTATGGTGTTCTTTTCATCCCTCACAAATTACCGCTGAGCGCTTTCTCCAGCAGTGTTTAGCGCTCTCTGCCGCCGGAATAACCTGGTGCGCGGGGGCTGTCGCCAGTATGAAAGATATCGCCCAGTTTCGTTGGCTACGCCAGCAGTTGCCTGACCAGAATTATTTTTGGTTTAACGCCAACGAGTGTGCCAATACCCGGCATACCGTTGAGGAAACCATCGCCTTCAGCGAACTCGATCCGCTGTATGTGGTTGAAACGCAGCAGTGGCCAGCGCAGCTGGATATCTGTACCGCAGGAAGAAAAAGTATTTTTATGAATGCAGAAGGCGATCTTTTTGCTTGTCATATCAGCAAAATTAAAATGGGTAATTTATATCAGCAACGGCTTAATTCTCCCGCCTGCCAGGCAAAACAATGCCACTGTTTTCTCGCTTATCAGCACCGTCTCGATATTCCATTGCTGAATCACCTGGATACCTCACGCTGTTTTAGGATCGGGCGCTCATGCGATATCGTTTAATCGCTTTTGATCTTGATGGAACGCTGCTAAACCGTAATAAACAAATTCTGCCAGAGTCGCTAACCGCCATCCGTCAGATGCAGGACATGGGCTGCCGAATAATGCTTGTCACCGGCCGCTCTCATCGTGAAGCCTATGCGTATTATCAAACGCTGGCGCTCACCGAACCGATGATCTGTTGTAACGGAAGTTATATTTATCAACCGGCTCAACAGCAGATCCTTCATCCACTGCCGCTGACGCACTTACAAACGGAAAAAATACTGGCGCGGGTATATCCGCTTAAACCGACAATTCGTGCTGATGATAAAATAATCTTTCAGGCTGATGAGCTAAGCAGTAGGGAGAATATTTGGCAAATCAGCGTCGTTCATCGGCACATAAAACAACTACAAAATATTGCTGAGTTTATACAGCATGAATTACAGCTAAGCTGTACCTGGTCCTGGCATCATCAACTGGATATTCTCCAGAAGGGGTGTAGCAAAGGGCAAAGCCTCGCCAGATATGCACAGCAACAGCATATCGCAATGCGCGAAGTGATGGCGTTTGGCGATAATGATAACGATGCGGAAATGCTACGTTTAGCCGGATTGGGCGTAGCGATGGGGAATGCCAGCGCCCGGGCAAAGGTTTATGCGGACAGCGTCATTGGTCGGCATAATACGCCAGCGATTGCTGATTTTTTGGCAACCTTATCCCTTTCTCAACGTGAATAAAAAAACCCCGCCGAGCTTTCATTTCGGCAGGGTTTTTATCCGTAAGAACGTTAATTACTCTTCTTTCTGACCACGGTTCGCACGGCGGCGATCGTTTTCCGTCAGGTGACGTTTACGGATACGGATAGAGGTCGGGGTGACTTCTACCAGTTCGTCGTCATCAATGAACTCCAGCGCTTGCTCAAGGCTCATTTTAATTGGCGGAACCAGAATCACCGCTTCATCCGTACCAGACGCACGCATGTTGGTCAGCTTCTTACCGGTCAGGCAGTTTACCGTCAGGTCGTTGGAGCGACTGTGAATACCAATAATCTGGCCTTCATAAACTTCCGCGCCGTGACCCAGGAACAGCTTACCGCGATCCTGCAAACCGAACAGCGCAAACGCCACCGCTTTACCCTGACCGTTAGAGATCAGTACGCCGTTCTGACGCTGACCCACTTCACCCGGACGAATATCGTCGTAATGGCTGAAGGTGGAGTACAGCAGACCCGTACCGGAAGTCATGGTCATGAATTCTGAACGGAAACCAATCAGCCCACGGCTTGGGATCACGTAGTCGAGACGTACGCGGCCTTTACCGTCCGGATTCATGTTTTTCAGGTCGCCTTTACGCTCGCCCAGCGCCTGCATGACAGACCCCTGGTGCTGCTCTTCGACGTCCAGCGTCACGTTTTCGTACGGCTCTTGTTTACGACCGTCGATTTCACGGAAGATAACTTTCGGACGGGAAACCGCCAGTTCGAAACCTTCACGACGCATATTTTCAATCAGCACGGACAGGTGCAGTTCGCCACGACCGGATACACGGAACGCATCCGCATCTTCGGTTTCTTCAACGCGCAGCGCCACGTTATGCACCAGCTCTTTGTTCAGACGGTCAAGAATCTGACGAGAAGTCACAAACTTACCTTCTTTACCGCAGAACGGCGAGGTGTTAACGCAGAAGAACATAGACACGGTCGGCTCATCAACGGACAACGCCGGCAGCGCTTCAACGTTCTGCGGGTCGCAGATGGTGTCGGAAATGTTCAGCTCGCCCAGACCGGTGATCGCAATGATATCGCCCGCTTCGGCGATATCGCTGTCGATACGCTCCAGACCCAGATGCGTCAGCACTTTACCTACTTTCGCGTTACGGGTTTTCCCTTCACTATCGATGATAGTGACCTGCTGGTTCGGCTTCACTTTGCCGCGTTTGATACGGCCAATGCCGATAACGCCAACATAGTTGTTGTAGTCCAGCTGGGAGATCTGCATCTGCAACGGACCATCGAGGTCAACGTCCGGCGCCGGAACATGATCAACGATCGCCTGATACAGCGGGGTCATGTCTTCCGCCATATCTTCGTGGTCCAGACCCGCGATACCGTTCAGCGCCGAAGCGTAGATGATCGGGAAGTCCAGCTGTTCGTCGGTCGCGTCGAGGTTAACAAACAGGTCGAATACCTGGTCAACAACCCAGTCAGGGCGCGCGCCAGGACGGTCAACCTTGTTGATAACCACAATAGGTTTCAGGCCATGAGCAAAGGCTTTTTTGGTCACGAAGCGCGTTTGCGGCATCGGGCCGTCAAATGCGTCAACCACCAGCAGCACAGAGTCAACCATGGACATGACGCGCTCTACTTCACCACCGAAGTCAGCGTGCCCGGGAGTATCAACGATGTTGATACGGTAATCATTCCATTTAATAGCGGTGTTTTTAGCGAGGATAGTAATACCACGCTCTTTCTCCAAATCGTTGGAGTCCATCACTCGCTCTTGAGTTTCGGCACGCGCGTCGAACGTACCGGATTGCTGGAGCAGCTTATCAACCAGGGTAGTTTTACCATGGTCAACGTGCGCGATGATGGCGATGTTACGCAAATTTTCGATCACAACTTTGCCTCAGGCATTAGAAATAGCGCGTTATTGTACACGGATTAATCGCACTACAAAACAGGATCACAAACATCCTCCGCAAACAAGTATTGCAGAGTCTCTTTGTGATCGCTTTCACGGAGCGTTAAAAGGGTGGCTTGCGTTCTATTGCACCAATGTGGTGCTCAATGTTCACATTAAAGCACTATTTTGGTGCAACATAGTCACCGTGGTGCAGCCCTTTTGCACGATGGTACGCATGATAACGCCTTTTGGGGGCAATGTGAAAGTTGGCACAGATTTCGCTTTATATTTTTACGGCGACACGGCCAGCAGAATTGAAGATCTCGTTACCACGACGACCGACCATGACCAATCCGGGAGAGTACAAGTATGTCCGCTGAACACGTTTTGACGATGCTGAACGAGCACGAAGTGAAGTTTGTCGATCTGCGCTTCACCGATACCAAAGGCAAAGAACAGCACGTCACGATTCCTGCTCATCAGGTAAATGCCGAATTCTTTGAAGAAGGCAAAATGTTTGACGGCTCCTCTATCGGCGGCTGGAAAGGCATTAACGAATCCGACATGGTGCTGATGCCAGACGCATCCACCGCAGTGATTGACCCGTTCTTCGCGGACTCTACCCTGATTATCCGTTGCGACATCCTGGAGCCTGGCACTCTGCAAGGTTATGACCGTGACCCACGTTCCATCGCAAAACGTGCGGAAGACTACCTGCGCGCGACCGGTATCGCCGATACCGTCCTGTTTGGGCCGGAACCTGAATTCTTCCTGTTCGACGACATCCGCTTCGGCGCATCTATCTCCGGCTCACATGTGGCGATTGACGATATTGAAGGCGCCTGGAACTCCTCTACCAAGTACGAAGGCGGCAACAAAGGCCATCGTCCGGGCGTGAAAGGCGGTTATTTCCCGGTTCCGCCAGTTGACTCCGCGCAGGATATCCGTTCTGAAATGTGTCTGGTCATGGAGCAGATGGGCCTGGTCGTTGAAGCGCACCACCACGAAGTAGCGACCGCAGGTCAGAACGAAGTGGCGACCCGCTTTAACACCATGACCAAAAAAGCCGACGAAATTCAGATTTACAAATATGTCGTGCATAACGTGGCTCACCGCTTCGGTAAGACCGCGACCTTTATGCCAAAACCGATGTTCGGCGATAACGGTTCCGGTATGCACTGCCACATGTCGCTGGCGAAGAACGGCACCAACCTGTTCTCTGGCGACAAATATGCCGGCCTGTCTGAACAAGCGCTGTACTACATCGGCGGCGTCATCAAACACGCCAAAGCCATCAACGCCCTGGCGAACCCGACCACCAACTCCTACAAGCGTCTGGTCCCGGGTTACGAAGCGCCGGTGATGCTGGCCTACTCCGCCCGTAACCGTTCCGCCTCCATCCGTATTCCGGTGGTGGCGTCTCCGAAAGCGCGCCGTATCGAAGTTCGCTTCCCGGACCCGGCGGCTAACCCGTATCTGTGCTTTGCCGCCCTGCTGATGGCCGGTCTGGACGGGATTAAGAATAAGATTCACCCGGGCGAAGCCATGGACAAAAACCTGTATGACCTGCCGCCGGAAGAAGCGAAAGAGATCCCACAGGTAGCGGGTTCTCTGGAAGAAGCGCTGAACGCGCTGGATCTGGACCGCGAGTTCCTGAAAGCAGGCGGCGTGTTCACGGATGAAGCGATCGATGCGTATATTGCGCTGCGTCGCGAAGAAGATGACCGCGTGCGTATGACCCCGCACCCGGTAGAGTTTGAGCTGTACTACAGCGTTTAATCGTATATTAAAAATCCGACGAATTTCGCGTTGCTGCAAGGCGGCAACTGAGCACATCCCCAGGAGCATAGATAGCGATGTGACCGGGGTAAGCGAAGGCAGCCAACGCAGCAGCAGCGTGAAAGGCGTCAGGAGTTTTTGAGTTGCCGTGGAAACTTTCAGCCCATCCCAGGATGGGCTTTTTTCTCCACCAACAATCTGATCTCACGCGCTTTTTAGTGGTAAAAAGCTATAATGCACTAAAATGGTGCAACCTTTTCCAGGAGACTGCTGAATGGCAAGCGGCATACAGCCCGATGCTGGGCAGATCCTCAATTCGTTAATCAACAGCGTGCTGGTGGTCGACGACGCGCTGGCAATCCATTACGCCAACCCTGCCGCGCAGCAGTTGCTCGCGCAAAGCTCACGCAAACTGTTCGGGACGCCGTTACCTGAACTGTTGAGCTATTTTTCGTTAAACATTGACCTGATGCGCGAAAGTTTAGCGGCAGGGCAAGGCTTTACCGATAACGAAGTGACGCTGGTGATTGATAGTCGCTCGCATATTCTCTCTTTGACCGCCCAACGTCTGCCCGACGATTTTATACTGCTCGAAATGGCGCCGATGGATAACCAGCGTCGTCTGAGTCAGGAGCAGTTGCAGCACGCGCAGCAAATCGCCGCTCGCGATCTGGTGCGCGGTCTGGCGCACGAAATCAAAAATCCGCTCGGCGGCCTGCGCGGCGCGGCGCAGCTACTCAGCAAGGCGCTGCCCGACCCGGCGCTAATGGAATATACCAAAGTCATCATTGAACAGGCCGACAGGCTACGCAACCTTGTCGATCGTTTGCTGGGGCCGCAGCACCCGGGAATGCACATTACCGAGAGCATACATAAAGTCGCGGAGCGCGTGGTGGCGCTGGTGTCGATGGAACTGCCGGATAATGTCCGGCTTATCCGCGATTACGACCCCAGTCTGCCAGAACTGCCGCATGACCCGGAACAAATTGAGCAAGTACTGCTGAATATTGTCCGCAATGCCTTGCAGGCGCTGGGGCCGGAAGGCGGCGAAATTACGCTGCGTACCCGTACCGCCTTCCAGTTAACGCTGCATGGCGAACGCTATCGCCTGGCGGCGCGTATAGACGTTGAAGACAATGGGCCGGGCATTCCTCCCCATTTACAGGATACGCTGTTCTACCCGATGGTCAGCGGTCGCGAAGGCGGCACCGGGCTTGGGTTATCTATCGCCCGCAATCTTATCGATCAACACGCCGGCAAAATTGAATTTACCAGTTGGCCGGGGCATACCGAGTTTTCGGTTTACCTGCCGATTCGGAAATAGAGGTGTTTATGCAACGAGGAATAGTCTGGGTCGTCGATGATGATAGTTCCATCCGTTGGGTGCTTGAACGTGCTCTCGCCGGGGCAGGGTTGACCTGTACCACCTTTGAGAATGGTAATGAAGTACTGGCTGCGCTGGCCAGTAAAACGCCGGACGTCTTGCTGTCGGATATCCGAATGCCGGGAATGGACGGGCTGGCGCTATTAAAGCAGATTAAACAGCGTCACCCGATGCTTCCGGTCATCATTATGACCGCGCATTCCGATTTAGATGCCGCCGTGAGCGCCTATCAGCAGGGGGCGTTTGATTATCTGCCTAAACCGTTTGATATTGATGAAGCCGTCGCTCTGGTCGAGCGCGCGATTAGCCACTATCAGGAGCAGCAGCAGCCGCGTAATATCGAGGTTAACGGCCCGACAACAGACATGATAGGCGAAGCGCCCGCCATGCAGGATGTGTTTCGCATTATTGGTCGGCTGTCGCGTTCTTCGATTAGCGTGCTGATTAACGGCGAATCAGGGACCGGTAAAGAACTGGTCGCCCATGCGCTTCACCGCCATAGCCCACGCGCCAAAGCGCCGTTTATCGCGCTCAATATGGCGGCCATCCCGAAAGATTTGATTGAATCCGAACTGTTTGGCCATGAGAAAGGCGCTTTTACCGGGGCGAATACCATCCGGCAGGGCCGTTTCGAGCAGGCTGACGGCGGCACGCTGTTTCTGGACGAAATTGGCGATATGCCGCTGGATGTCCAGACTCGTCTGTTACGCGTGCTGGCTGACGGACAGTTCTACCGCGTGGGCGGGTACGCGCCGGTAAAAGTGGATGTGCGCATTATCGCCGCCACCCACCAGAACCTCGAACGACGCGTTCAGGAAGGGAAATTCCGCGAAGACCTGTTCCACCGCCTGAACGTGATTCGTATCCATCTTCCGCCGTTGCGCGAGCGTCGTGAGGATATTCCGCGCCTGGCGCGCCATTTTTTGCAGGTCGCCGCCCGTGAATTAGGTGTGGAAGCCAAATTATTACATCCGGAAACCGAAACGGCGTTAACGCGCCTGGCATGGCCTGGTAACGTGCGTCAGTTAGAAAATACCTGCCGCTGGCTCACCGTCATGGCCGCCGGACAGGAGGTATTGATCCAGGATTTACCGGGCGAACTGTTTGAAGCCTCGACGCCGGATAGCCCGTCCCACCTGCCGCCGGATAGCTGGGCTACATTACTGGCGCAATGGGCGGACCGCGCCTTGCGATCCGGTCATCAAAACCTGCTTTCTGAAGCGCAGCCAGAACTGGAGAGAACGCTACTGACCACGGCATTACGCCATACGCAGGGTCATAAACAGGAAGCCGCCAGGCTGCTCGGTTGGGGGCGAAACACCCTAACGCGGAAGTTGAAAGAGCTGGGAATGGAGTAAACATTACCCGCGAGTGTAAAGATTAATAATTGAGCGCAAAACGCTGCTATTTTGCGCTTTACTGTTCCGATGAGTTCAGTATGATCATGCCCGGCAAACGGGGGGATTCATTATGTTAGAATCTATTATTAATCTGGTATCGAGTGGAGCGGTCGACAGCCACACGCCACAAACTGCGCTAGCCGCCGTGTTGTGTGCCGCGCTGGTGGGACTGTTCAGCTGACAATGTGCCGGATGGCGCTAATGCTTATCCGGCCTACAGGTTGTCGCAACGTGTAGGCCTGGTAAGCGCAGCGCCACCGGGCAACCCGGCTAAATGACGCGCGAGAACTGCTGCATCCGCGCTTTCTGGCGCAGATACGCGTCAAAGCACATGCAGATATTGCGGATCAGCAAACGACCTTTCGCCGTCACCTGAATTCCCTTCTCGCTAATATCCACCAGCCCATCTTTCGCCAGCGGCGACAGTAACTGCAAATCTTCGGCAAAATACTCAGCGAAATGCAAACCCCACTGCTGTTCGACAGCGTTAAAATCCAGGCGGAAGTTACAAATCAGCGCCTTGATAACATCGCGACGAATGCAATCATCACGGGTCAGCGTAATACCACGCCATAGCGCATTGCCCCGCTCATCCACTTGCTGGTAATAACGCTTCAGCTCTTTCTGGTTCTGCATGTAGCCATCGCCAATCATGCTGATAGCAGAAACCCCCATCCCCAGCAGATCGGTATCGCCCTGGGTCGTATAGCCCTGAAAATTACGGTGCAGCACGCCTTCGCGCTGCGCGACGGCCAGTTCGTCGTCCGGACGGGCAAAATGGTCCATCCCGATAAACTGATAACCGGCCTGAGTAAGCGATACGATGGTCTCCTGCAAAATATCCAGTTTCTGCTGCGCACTGGGTAAATCGGCATCTTTAATTTTACGCTGGGCGGCAAAAAGCGTTGGCAGATGCGCATAGTTAAAGACGCTCAAACGATCGGGGTTCAGCTCCGTCACACGCTTCAGCGTGAAAGCGAAGCTTTCCGGCGTCTGTTTCGGTAGACCGTAGATCAAATCGATATTGGTCGAGGTAAAGCCGATATCGCGGGCGTGATTAAGCAGCGCAAAGATGAATTCTTCATCCTGCTCGCGGTTAACCAGGCGCTGCACCTCTTTATTAAAGTCCTGCACGCCCATACTCAGGCGGTTAAAACCTTCCGCACGTAAATGATCGAGCACATCCAGCTCAATTTCACGGGGATCGACTTCGATCGAGATTTCCGCGTCGGTATTAAAGTGGAAATTTTCACGCAACAGCGTCATTAAGCGGCTGATTTGCGCTTTATTCAGGTAAGTAGGCGTACCGCCGCCCCAGTGAAGCTGGCTGACATGACGGTCTGCAAACAGCGGCGCGCGATGGCGAATTTCCTGCTCAAGCGCGTCAAGATACTGGTCAGCTTTATGCTGTTGGCGGGTGACAATCTTGTTGCAGCCGCAGAAATAACACAACTTGTGACAAAACGGGATATGCACATACAGCGAGAGCGGACGTTCAGGATAACGCGCCACAGCCTGCAAGAATGCGGCGTCCTCGAAGTCTTCAGAAAACTCCAGCGCGGTTGGGTACGAGGTATATCGTGGCCCGGAATAATTATATTTCTGGATCAGGGCCAGATCCCAGTCTATTTGCTGTTCAGACATGCTCACTCCTTCCGATGGCGTCTCTGGCGGGTACGGCGTACCGGCTTCACGCCATGACGGGCGGCAAGCCGGCTGCGCAGCCATTTCTGTCGCCGCGACAATCGCTGTAGTTTAACGAATAACCACACCAGATAACATATAACCGGAAGGGTTATAAGCAGGACGGGCAAGCCCACGGTGTAAACCCGTTAGTTGCCGCCTCTTAGCAGGCGCATCATATCTTCCTGCTTCTCGTCCTCTTCGTCGTCTTCGTCGTCGTCATCGTAAGACAGACCAAGCTTCTGCATCAGTTCATCAATACGATCCAGTTTGGCATCTACCCAGGCTTGATCTTCCGCACTCAGGGTTTCGCCCGCTTCCAGACGTTCTAACAGCGCATCCAGGCGCTCATCCGTTTCCAGTAAATCCAACTCCGCCTGCGGTGAAAGCATAGGTTTCTCACTTTTCGGTTTATGCTGTTGGGTCACTTTTTCAGTCACGCCCAATGGAACAGGTGTTTTACTGCCAATACGTGGATCTTTTTGTTGATTCTGATTGCCGCCGCCCGAAGCGGAATTGCCGCCCGCCGCGCGACTTCCCGGCGCATGACCGCGATGTTTTTTCAGGCGTTTACGGTCGCGCGCCTCCTGGTTTAACTCTTCACGCGTTTTACGACGCTGTTTGCCAAAGGCTTTACTGCGCGGTGCAGAGGTTGGTTTTTTCATGATGTCAGATCTTTAAGCCGTTTTATTCAGTATAGAATTGAGGCGGAATCTAGCAGAAAGCAAGCAAAGAAAAAAGGCGACAGAGTAATCTGCCGCCTTTTTTCTTGACTCACGACCCTTAACGGGTTCCACCATCCCTGTTGGCTATCAACACGCCCTGTTTTTCCCTTAGCCTGGAACATTCCATGTTGTTTCCATTTCCTTTTACTAACGTCTCCGGACGTTTGTCTTCCTGACAATCCTGTGTCTTCGCCTCCTGGCGCTCCTGACCCTCATCCTGAGTCGTTGATCCTGTTAGCGTCCTCGCTATGTGCATTACTTTACTCTTTTGGGGTAAACTCACAAGATACCGACACGGCAAATCCCTTTTTTTCAGACAATTACCTTTCTATAAATTCATGATTTAACTATATTAACTGGCTTTGAGCCTGACAACGACTCTGTCATGTCGCATAAGTGCAATGGTCAATGTCTCACAAAGCGTATGGCTTTTACTTACAGCACCGCCGCGCCGAAAAATCCGTCTTTTGCTGGCGTTCAGGTATAATCGCCACAATGCTTTGACTGACGGAGACGACCGCTTTGACTAACCTGAATTATCAACAGACGCATTTTGTGATGAGTGCGCCTGATATTCGCCATTTACCTTCCGATTGCGGAATTGAAGTGGCTTTTGCTGGCCGTTCCAATGCAGGCAAATCCAGCGCCCTGAACACGTTGACCAACCAAAAAAGCCTGGCGCGCACCTCTAAAACGCCGGGCCGTACCCAACTGATTAACCTGTTTGAAGTCGTAGATGGCAAACGGTTGGTCGACCTGCCGGGCTATGGCTACGCGGAAGTCCCGGAAGAGATGAAACGCAAGTGGCAACGCGCGCTGGGGGAATATCTGGAGAAACGTCAAAGCCTACAGGGCTTAGTCGTTTTAATGGATATCCGCCATCCGTTGAAAGACCTCGACCAACAGATGATCCAGTGGGCTGTAGAGAGCAATATCCAGGTTCTGGTTCTGCTGACCAAAGCGGACAAACTGGCCAGCGGCGCGCGCAAGGCGCAGTTGAATATGGTACGTGAAGCCGTGCTGGCTTTTAATGGCGATGTGCAGGTAGAAGCGTTTTCCTCGCTGAAAAAGCAGGGCGTGGATAAGTTACGTCAGAAGCTGGATAGCTGGTTTAGTGAACTGGCACCGGTCGAAGAGATTCAGGACGGGGAATAATCACCCGCTATGCCGGATGGCGCCGCTGCGCGTCTTATCCGGCCTACGGTGTGAGCGAAACTTTTCTTGCGCACAATAAAAAACGCCCCAGTCATAAACTGACTGGGGCGGCTAAAATATTCAGCCAAATCCGATTACGTGAAGTAAAAGGTCTGAAAGATAGAACATCTTACCTCTGTACCCTACGTGAATAACTTTACTCTTTTTTGAGCAACACAGAAAGACCTTTTCGTAATTTTTTTTCATTCTTTACATAGGGAATTCTAATACCCATCACAAAACCCCCGTGCTTATGTTGCTTAATTACGAAAAAAGCGCGTTATTCCTTAAATGCTTAGTGCGCTTGATCCCAATTTTCTCCGCTACCGACTTCCACCAGCAACGGCACATCAATACGCGTGCAGTTTTCCATCAACTGATGGATACGTTTTGCTACCGCATCTAAGTCGTCTTTATGCACCTCGAACACTAATTCATCGTGTACCTGCATAATCATCCGCACGCGTGGCTGCTCGGCCTGTAGCCAGGCATCGACGGCAATCATGGCGCGCTTGATGATATCGGCAGCCGTTCCTTGCATGGGAGCATTGATCGCCGCGCGTTCCGCCCCCGCGCGCCGCGCCGCGTTGCTGGATTTAATATCCGGCAGGTAAAGGCGGCGTCCCTCCAGCGTTTCCACATAGCCTTGTTCTTTTGCCTGAGCGCGGGTGCGCTCCATATATTCCAGCACGCCAGGGTAGCGTTCGAAGTAGAGATCCATATACTTCTGCGCCTCTTTACGCGGAATATTAAGCTGGCGAGAAAGACCGAAGGCGCTCATCCCGTAAATCAGGCCAAAGTTAATGGCTTTCGCACTTCGGCGCTGTTCCCCGGTCACGCTATCCAGCGGCAAGCCAAAGACTTCCGCCGCCGTTGCACGGTGAATATCTTTCCCTTCGGCGAACGCCGTGAGCAGCCCTTTATCACGGGAAAGATGCGCCATAATACGCAGCTCAATCTGTGAATAGTCCGCAGACACGATGAGATAATCCTCAGGCGCAATAAATGCCTGACGAATGCGGCGGCCCTCTTCATTGCGCACCGGAATATTTTGCAGGTTCGGATCGGTGGACGATAAACGTCCCGTCGCCGTTACCGCCTGATGATAGGACGTATGGACGCGCCCGGTTTTCGGGTTAATCATCAGCGGCAGCTTATCGGTATAGGTGGATTTTAGCTTCGCCAGACCACGATACTCCAAAATCACTTTCGGCAGCGGATAGTCCAGCGCCAGCTCCTCCAGCACCTCTTCCGACGTTGACGGCGCGCCGCCAGGCGTTTTCTTCAGCGGCTTAATACCCTGCTTTTCAAACAGGATAGTCTGCAACTGCTTCGTCGAGGACAGGTTGAACGCCTCGCCCGCAATGTCATGCGCTTTCTTTTCCAGTTCCGCCAGACGTAGCGTGATTTCTTCCGAATGTTTGTGCAGGACGGCAGGATCGATTTTTACACCATTGCGCTCAACGCGTGACAGTACCGGCACCAGCGGCATTTCGATGTTTTCGAAAACATTCAGCGGGCCTTTGTGCTGCTGGAGCTCAGGCCACATTTTGAGATGCAACTGTAACGTGACATCCGCATCTTCTGCCGCATAGCGCCCCGCTTCCTCCAGTGCGATCTGGTTAAAGGTGAGCTGGTTTTTACCTTTACCGGCAATGTCTTCAAAGGTGATAGTTTTGTGCTTCAGCCAACGATCGGACAAGCTGTCCATATCATGGCGTCCGGCGACGCTGTTCAGAATGTAAGACTCAAGCATGGTATCGAAGGCGATACCGCGCAGCTCAATACCGTAATTTTGCAAGACGCCGCGATCGTACTTGAGGTTTTGCCCCACTTTGCGCACTTTTTCATCTTCCAGCAGCGGCTTCAGCAGTTCCAGAGCACGCTGGCGGGAGATTTGATCCGGAGCGTCCAGATAATCATGTGCGACAGGTACATACGCGGCAACGCCAGGTTCGATGGCAAACGAGAGGCCCACCAGGTTGGCGGCGATATTATCCAGACTGTCGGTCTCCGTGTCGAAAGCAAAAACTGGCGCTTTTTTCAGCTTTTCAATCCAGCTTTCCAGCGTAACGTCGTCCAGAATCGTGACATAATTTTCATAAGAGAGCGCCGCTGCCGGTTCGCTGGGCGATTCATCAATAACGACCGTTTCCTGCGGTTTGGCCGCCGGTTTCGCGCCCTTTGCCTGTAGCCACTTGCCTGACTCAACGTCCGCCGTCCAGCGCTTAAACTCATATTTTTTAAACAGGCCCAGCAGTTCATCCGCAATCGGCTGCTGCACTTCAAGCTGTTCGCAGGTCAGCTCCAGTTCAACATCCGTTTTAATGGTGGCGAGTTTATAAGACAGGTACGCTACGTCTTTATTCTGCGCTAATTTACCGGCCATCGTTTTGGCGCCGCGGAAAGTGAGACCGGCAATTTTTTCCGGCTCGGCGTACAGCGTATCCAGGCCGCCCAATCCCTGAAGCAAAGCTTGCGCCGTCTTCTCACCCACGCCTGGTACGCCTGGAATATTATCCGAGGAGTCCCCCATCAGCGCCAGAAAGTCGATAATCAGCTCAGGCGGCACGCCGTACTTATTAACGACTTCATCCGGGCCGAGGATGGTGTTAGTCATGGTGTTGATCAGCGTAATATTCGGCGTCACCAACTGTGCCATATCTTTATCGCCGGTGCTGATTAATACCGGACGCCCCACCTTCTCCGCTTCTCGCGCCAGTGTACCGATAACGTCATCCGCTTCTACGCCAGAGACTGCCAGCAGAGGTAACCCCATGGCTTTAACCATGGCATGTAACGGCTCTATTTGCGCTCGCAGATCATCCGGCATCGGAGGACGATGCGATTTGTAATGTTCAAAGAGCTCATCACGGAAGGTTTTTCCTTTGGCGTCAAACACCACCGCAGCATGCGTCGGCTGATACTGCATGATCAGGCTGCGCAACATGTTGAGGACACCATACATTGCGCCCGTAGGTTCTCCCGCGCTGTTGGTTAACGGCGGAAACGCATGATAGGCGCGATAGAGATAGGATGAGCCATCTACGAGAATAAGTGGGTTTTCTGGGATCTGAACCATAATGTCCGTGCCTGTTTAACAGATTATGGTTAAAGGATGCCACATACAGGAGGAAAACTTGAGTTTTTCGCCGCATTTGCGGAAAAGTTTTGTCGATCTTCAGGATCGCTCGCAAAACAACCTGTGGATAACTTTGTGTGTAAATTCTTACCATTACTTTAAAATCAGCGCGATAGCCTTCTCATCTTAATAATTACCCATTATTTTCAATGAGTTGTTAACATCACGTTTTTCTGATTATCTGATTCATGCCGTTATCATAATGTGGATAGTTGTTACGAGTGTTTCTATTTCACTCAGCGCCATCATTAGCATCGTTTTCTGATAGAATCAGCCTCTTGCGCCCTTTTCGCGCACCGTTTATGGCTAACTTTTGAATAATTTATTATGACGAGAATACTCGCGGCTATCACGCTCCCATTGAGTATCGTATTGACCATCCTGGTCACTATTGTTTGCTCAGTACCGATCATCATTGCCGGTATGGTAAAGCTTCTTTTGCCTGTTCCCGGTATCTGGCGCAAGGTCTCCATTTTCTGCAATTTCATGATGTATTGCTGGTGTGCTGGTCTTGCAGCGCTGTTACGCCTTAATCCGCACTTGCAATGGGATGTAGAAGGGTTAGAAGGGCTGAGCAAGAAAAATTGGTATTTACTGATTTGTAATCATCGCAGCTGGGCCGATATCGTTGTGCTTTGCGTTCTGTTCCGCAAGCATATCCCAATGAATAAGTACTTTCTTAAACAGCAATTGGCCTGGGTGCCGTTCATCGGCCTGGCGTGCTGGGCATTAGATATGCCGTTTATGAAGCGCTACTCCCGTAGCTACCTGCTCCGCCACCCCGATCGACGCGGCAAAGATGTTGAAACAACTCGTCGCTCTTGCGAAAAGTTTCGTCGGTATCCCACCACTATCGTTAACTTTGTTGAAGGCTCGCGATTTACGCATGAGAAACGTCAGCAAACGCATTCACCTTATCAACATCTGTTGCCGCCAAAAGCAGCCGGTATTGCAATGGCGATTAACGTTTTAGGCTCACAGTTCGATAAGCTGCTTAATATTACGTTGTGTTACCCAAACAACGATCGCCACCCTTTCTACGATATGCTAAGCGGTAGGCTGACGCGTATTGTTGTTCGGGTGCAACTGGAACCCATAAATGAAGAACTGCACGGCGATTACGTGAACGACAAAACATTCAAACGCCGTTTTCAACGTTGGCTTAATACGCTGTGGGATAAGAAAGATATACAGATAGAAGAGATTAAAACATCTTATAAAAACGCCGGTCAGTGACCGGCGTTCTTTTTATTTTTTATCAACCAAATATTTCACAGTATCAGCATACTGCTGAACAAAAACATCCATGCTGCTGGTATCCATGCCTTGTGGGTTAATCTGGTATTTGCCATTGACGAACATCGCCGGAACGCCCTGCAGTTGCAGGTCAGCCGCGGCTTTCTCCTGTTGCGCAACCAGTGATTTCACCACGAAGCTGTTCCATGCCGCATCGTAATCTTCGCCCTTGACGCCCGCATCAACGAACACTTTACGGATATCCGCGGCAGATTGTACTGTCTGGGTTTTCTGTACGGCTTCAAACAGCGGGACCGTGACTTTATCTTCTACACCCAACGCCATCGCCACCGCCCATGCCTGGGTGAGCTCCTTGCCCAACGGCCCCAGGAACTCAACGTGGTACTTGGTCATTTTGGTGCCTTCCGGCAGCTTTTTCTTCACATTGTCAGACACATGAAGCACTTCTTCAAACTGATAACAATGTGGGCAGTAGAAGGAGAAAAACTCCAGTACCTGGGGTTCGCCAGCGACCGGTTTATCCAGCGTGATATACTGTTTACCGTCGCTGATCTGTGCTGCCGAGGCGCTAAAAGCTAAAACCATACCAGCCAGCGCCAGCCAAATCTTTTTCATGATCAACTCTCTCCGATTAATACATTGGCGTTAATTGTAAAGGGGGTTCGTGCAAAATTTTAGTCTGCTCAATAAAAGTCGTTGTCTGTCGCTGCCAGTAATCTTCCCCTGTTAACCAGGGAAAGTTTTTTGGAAACGCAGGATCGCCCCAACGACGAATCAACCAGGCAAGATAATAAACTAAACGCATGGCGCGTAAAGGTTCAATGAGACCAATTTCAGCCGTATCGAACTCACTAACTTCTTCATAAGCTTCAATAATGGTTTCAAGCTGCATTCGCTGTTCGGCTTTGTCGCCGTTCAGCAGCATCCATAAATCCTGTATCGCCGGACCGTTACGGGCATCATCTAAATCGACAAACAGCGGTCCATCACGCCATAGAATGTTGCCGGCATGACAATCGCCGTGCAATCGCAGCGTGGCGAAATCGGTGCGCCAGCATTCGGTAACTGCAGACAGTAGAGTATCAGTGGCTTTCAGGAAAGCCGCTTTTTGCCCGGAGGGAATCAGTGCGGCATCTTCGAATACCTGGCGAGGTTCAAAAAGATACTCTGCAAGCCCAATGTCAGGCCGGAAAGTGAAAGGACGTTTTCGCCCCGTCTGATGCAATCGACCAAGATAACGCCCTACCGCCTCCATCTGATCAATATTGTCTGCTTCAAACTGACGACCGCCTACGCTGGGGAAAATAGCATAATGATAGCCCTGATGCGCTAACAGCGTCTGGCCATTAAACGCGAGCGGAGCAGCAACCGGAACCTCATCCTTCACCAGTTCAAGCGCGAATTGGTGTTCTTCCCGAATTTGATCAACAGACCAGCGTTCAGGACGATAAAACTTAACGACAAAACGTCGACGGTCTTCATCCTGAAACTGATAGACGCGGTTTTCATAACTGTTTAGTGGAGTCAGCCCGGAATCCACCCTGATCCCCTGTTCAAACAGCGCATCCATGATGGTTTCCGGGTGTAGCGTCTGGAAAGTAAAAGCGTTGTCGTTCATCCCATCATCCGGAAAATACTACGAATGATTCAGGATATCATTTCGTGGCGATTTCGGTGGCGCCGCTTACAAGGTTTTACTCTTTAATAACGCCGCGGGCGCGTAAAAGCGCCGTTTTAAAGTCCTCTTCATAGTCTTTTTGAATCCCTGGAATGGCGGCGTCTTTGGCGGAATCGCGCATTTTCAGATGGTAGATCAGGATATCATCAGTTAAATCTTCCAGTTTGCCGTCAAAACCTGACTCTTTCGCCAGTTTCTGCAAAAATTGCGTCAGATTAAGATCAGGCTCTTTCTGCCAGGCTGGCTGGAGGAGTTCAATGACTTCATTCAGGCGTTTACATTTCATAGCTGTGCTCCTTATTCTTGATACAGACACGGTAGCAGGGTCAATCCCACAATAAAAGAGGCGATATCGGTGAATCTGGATGAAGTAATAACCGGCGTGGTGCTGGCAGGCGGTAAAGCCCGGCGGATGGGAGGTGTGGATAAAGGTCTGCTTGAACTGAACGGTAAACCGCTCTGGCGACACGTTGCCGACGCGCTCGCGCCGCAACTGGCTACGGTCGTCATTAGTGCTAATCGCCATCTGGATATCTACCAGGCCAGCGCCCTGAAAGTCATTCCGGATTCAATTGCTGACTTTCCCGGTCCGCTGGCGGGTATGCTTTCCGTTTTTCAGCAGGTAGCAGGCGACTGGTTTCTGTTTTGTCCCTGTGACAATCCCTGTATCCCCCACAACCTGGTCGATCGTTTAGCAGCGCAGCGTCATGGTGCACCCGTGGTTTGGGTTCATGATGGAGAGCGCGATCATCCAACGATCGCGTTGATTAATCGTGCCGTTGAGCCCCAGTTGACAGCTTATTTGCAAGCAGGCGAGCGGCGGGTAATGATTTTTATGCGCCAGGTAGGCGGACACGCCGTTGATTTCAGCGATTGTAAAGAGGCATTTGTGAACGTCAACACGCCGGAGGAACTCGCGCAATGGCAAAAGAGACCATGATACCGCTACTCGCCATTGCCGCATGGAGCGGCACGGGAAAAACAACACTGCTGAAAAAACTGATCCCAGCACTTTGTGCGCACGGTATTCGGCCAGGGCTGATTAAGCATACCCATCATGATATGGATGTCGATAAACCGGGTAAAGATAGCTACGAGCTGCGTAAAGCCGGGGCGGCACAGACGCTGGTTGCCAGTCAGCAGCGCTGGGCGTTAATGACGGAAACGCCGGGGCAAGAAGAGTTGGATCTGGCATGGCTGGTGAGCCGGATGGATGCATCAAAACTGGATCTGGTGCTTGTTGAAGGGTTTAAACACGAAGCAGTTGCGAAGATCTTACTTTTTCGTCAGGGATGTGGGCACAGCGAGGAAGAATTAATTCTTGATGAGCATGTTATTGCGGTTGCCAGTGATATTCCACTTGCCGTAGCGGTACCCGTTTTGGATCTTAATGATGTATCGCAGATTTCTGCCTTCATTTTGCGGTGGTTAGAGAAAGCACGTTCCTTGTAGGCCGGATAAGGCGGAGCCGCCATCCGGCGGTGCAGGTTGCCTGATGGCGCTGCGCTTATCAGGCCTACATTTTTACAGTTACCACACACGCAAAG
>NZ_JAMMDE010000013.1:0-90986 GCF_051700745.1 Salmonella sp. NW884
CCGCTTCAGAGTCAAGCGTTTATTTTCGCTTTTCTCCGTGAGGTTCTGGTCTGAACCCCGCTGACCCGGCGGCCTGTGTGCCGTTGTTCCGTGTCAGTGGTGGCGCATTATAGGGAGTTATTTCTGCCTGACAAGAGGAAATTTAAAATAATTTTCTGAGTGCGCACTTTTTATTCTTTGCGTTTATTTTGCCGACGATTTGTTGGTTAAATGGGCTATTTCACGGGCAAAGTGCGCAACCTGCTCCCAGTCGGTGTACACCACTTCTTTACTGGTATCCGTTTCGCCGCCCGACATCTTCATAATAAGCTTGATCATCAGACGGTCATACCAGCGATAGCGGGGATAGCGAAGCGCGCCTGCAATGACGGCACAGTAGTCAGGTCGCCACGGAGAGCTCATTAAAAACTTACGCGCGTAGCTGTTAGTCTGCGGCGTCCGTTTTTCAGCTTTACGCGCCACCAGGTTAACGGAATAAAAGGCGCTCGGCATTCCGTTCAACCGCGTGGCATATTTCTTAACAAACTCCTGAAAGGCGCTGTGGTAATGACCATAACGAATAGATGCGCCAATCACTACGCGATCATAGCTATCCCAGTCCGGCTCTTCTGCGCGATGCAGATTAACGACATCGGCCCAGATCCCCATCTCTTTGAGTTCAGAAGCCAGATAAGAGGCAATTTCGCGCGTTTGTCCGTCCCGGGTAGAGAAAAGAATCAATGTTTTCACGTGTTACTCCATTATTCACGCCAGAAAGTCGGGGTAAAAAGTACCAGCAAAGTGAATACTTCCAGACGACCAAATAGCATGTTGGCGATGAGTATCCATTTCGCAACCGGATTCATACTGGCGAAGTTATCAGCAACCACCCCCAGCCCCGGTCCCAGGTTATTAAGCGTAGCCACTACCGAGGCGAAAGCCGAGAAATCATCTACGCCTGTAGCGATAATGGCCAGCATACTGACGATAAATACCAGCGCGTAGGCAGAAAAGAATCCCCAGACGGCTTCCAGAATACGTTCTGACAGCGCCCGGTTCCCCAGCTTAATACTGTAAACGGCATTCGGATGCACCAGACGTTTGAGTTCGCGGTTCCCCTGTTTAAACAACAACAGAATACGGATGACCTTTAACCCCCCGCCCGTTGACCCGGCGCAACCGCCAATAAACGCGGAACATAGCAGCAAGACGGGCAAAAACAACGGCCAGCGCGCAATGCTGTCCGTGGTAAACCCTGCCGTTGTCGCCATCGACACAACCTGGAAGAACGCCTGATTTAGCGTTGTCAGCGCCGAGTCGTAGATATTATGGAACCACAGTACCAGCGTGCAGATCACCACCAGCGTCAACTGTACGCCGATGAACATGCGGAATTCCGGATCGCGCCAGTATACTTTCAGGCTACGTCCGCTTAATAAAGAGAAATGCAGGCCATAGTTACAACCGGAGATCAGCAGGAAAATAGCGATGATGGTATTAATAGTGGGACTATCAAAATAGCCTACGCTGGCGTCATGCGTTGAGAAGCCGCCGATAGCGATAGTGGAGAAGCTGTGTCCGATAGCGTCAAACGCGGGCATCCCTGCAAACCATAGCGCCAGCGCGCAGGCTACCGTTAGCAAGACATAGATAAGCCACAGCGTTTTCGCCGTCTCGGCAATACGCGGGCGCATTTTGTTATCTTTCAGCGGCCCCGGCATTTCCGCCCGATAGAGCTGCATCCCCCCGACGCCGAGGATAGGGAGAATCGCCACCGCCAGCACAATGATCCCCATACCGCCAAACCATTGCAGCATCTGACGATAAAAGAGAATGGCGTGCGGTAATGAATCCAGCCCCACCAGCGTAGTGGCGCCCGTGGTGGTTAACCCGGAGAACGATTCAAAAAAAGCATCGGTAATGGTGAGGTTTGGGCTTTCCGAGAAAATAAACGGCAGCGCACCCACGCTGCCCAGCACGGTCCAGAACAGCACCACGATAAGAAATCCTTCGCGGGATTTCAGCTCGCCCTTTTCCCTACGGTTTGGCCACCACAGTATGGAACCGATCGCCAGCGCGACAAAAAAGGTCTGCGTGAACGCTCTTCCTGCGCCATCACGATATATTAGCGCTACCAGTCCCGGGAGAATCATTGTCCCCGAAAATAAGATAACCAGTAGTCCAACGATTCGGGTAATGGCGCGAAAATGCATCTCTGCCGCTTCCTTTATTCTTAAAAATGAGGTGGGGATTATTCTTCAATCGCTAACAATTGCAATGAACCACGGCTAAAATCCGCCAGTTTTGTGGAAAATGCATTCACATGAGCAAAAGGAAGCGCCACCCTGAGCCGAACAGACGCCTGATAATCGCTGGAAACGATCTTCCCGGCAAACTGTCCTAATAATGCTTCGATTCCGGCCAACTGACCGTACTCACACTGCAAAGTATATTCGGTTAATGGCGTCTTGCGTTGTGTGGCAAGCTGACGTAATGCCTGATTCACACCGCCGCCATAGGCTTTTACCAGCCCGCCCGTACCCAGCAGAATACCACCATAGTAGCGCACGACGACGGCAGTAATCTCTCCGACGCCGCTACCCATCAATTGCGCAAGCATCGGCTTGCCTGCCGTTCCCGCCGGTTCGCCGTCGTCTGAAAAGCCCAGTTGCTGTGAGTCGTCCGGCGCACCCGCCACCCACGCCACACAATGGTGGCGCGCATCAGGGTGCTCAGCTCTGACTGACTCAACAAACGCTTTCGCCGCGTCTACGCCATCGGTATGCGCCAATAGCGTAATAAAGCGGCTTTTTTTGATCTCTTCAACAACGGTGACCGGCGCTGCAGGGATTAACCAACTGTCCATTACGCCAGTTTTAAATCCCGCGTCATGTTTTCCACGCCGTTTTCGTGGATGACCACGTTATCTTCAATGCGAATACCGCCAAAAGGCTTGAGCGCTTCAATTTTCTGCCAGTTGAAGTGCTTGCTGAACGGCCCTTCGCGCCACGGCGCTAACAGCGATTCGATGAAGTAAATCCCCGGTTCGATGGTCAACACCATTCGCGGCTGTAACACACGCGTGCAGCGCAGATACGGGTATTTGGACGGCGCGGCGAGATGCGTACCGGAATCATCCTGCATAAACCCGGCCACATCGTGTACCTGCAGACCCAACGGATGACCAATACCGTGCGGCATAAACGGCCCGGTGAGATCATTTTCCACCATCGCCTCTTCACTCATGTCGGTAATGATTTGATGTTTACGCAGCAGCTTCGCGATGCGCTGATGGAACTGAATATGATAATCCACATAGCTGACGCCCGCCTTCATGGTAGCGATCAGCGCCAACTGTTCGTCGTTAACATCTTTCACCAGGTGGGCGTAGTCGTTATCGCTTTTCGCCGACCAGGTTCGCGTCAGATCCGCCGCGTAGCCATTGTATTCCGCGCCCGCATCCAGCAGGAAACTGCGCATTTCAGACGGTGCCTGATGATCCAGTTTCGTGTAATGCAGCACGGCGGCATGTTCGTTCAGCGCCACAATGTTGCTGTATGGAACATCGGTATCGCGATGTCCCGTGGCGGTCAGGTACGCCAGGTTGATGTCAAACTCGCTCATGCCGGAACGGAAGGCCTCTTCCGCCGCCCGATGACCGCTCACCGCCATTTTCTGCGCTTCGCGCATACAGGCCAGTTCATAATCCGTTTTATAGGCGCGGTAGTAATGCAGATAGTCGATAACACCTTTCGGGTTGATGTTGCTGGCAGCGATATCCAATTGTAGCGCGCGCTCAGGAACCGGGCCGATATAGCCGATATTGCCACGCGCGGCAGGCAGTTGGCTGCCGATGCCATCCGCTTTCGGTAAGGCGACGACCTCGACTTCTTCTGTCCAGAAGGACGTTGGCAGCGGTTCAACGTTATGCCAGTAATCGACTGGCAGATAAAACCACAATTTGGGTTTGTTGACGCCATCGACCAGCAGCCAGCAATTTGGAACCTGAGTTACCGGCACCCACGCTTTAAACTGCGGATTGACCTTAAACGGATAAGGGTGATCGTCGAGAAAGACGTTGAAAAGCTCGCCGGAATGAATAAGTAACGCATCCAGCTTAAAGCGCGCCAGAACATCGCGCGTCCGTTCTTGTAAGGTAACAATATGATTTTTATAGAGCGCGGCCAGTGATTCCATTTTTTACCCTTCTGTTTTTTTGACCTCAAGTTTCCGCATCTTAGCACATCGCCCCACGAGAGCGTGATCTCTGCCGAGCGTGATCACATCGGCATTTCTTTAATCATTTATTTGCATTTTATTAACACAAAATACACACTTCGCTTCATCTGGTACGACCAGATCACCTTGTGGATTCAGGAGACTGACATGCTTTATAAAGGCGACACCCTGTACCTCGACTGGCTGGAAGATGGCATCGCCGAACTGGTGTTCGATGCTCCAGGCTCGGTCAATAAACTCGACACCGCAACCGTCGCCAGCCTCGGCCAGGCGCTTGAGGTGCTGGAAAAGCAACACGATTTAAAAGGGCTGCTGCTGCGCTCGAATAAAGCGGCCTTTATTGTCGGCGCGGACATCACCGAATTTCTTTCACTGTTCCTCGTCCCCGAAGAGCAGTTAAGCCAATGGCTGCATTTCGCTAATAGCGTCTTTAACCGTCTGGAAGATTTACCCGTACCGACCCTTGCCGCCGTAAACGGCTATGCGCTGGGCGGCGGGTGCGAATGCGTACTGGCCACCGATTACCGTCTGGCGACGCCAGACCTCCGTATCGGTCTGCCGGAAACTAAACTGGGCATCATGCCGGGTTTCGGCGGCTCCGTTCGTCTGCCGCGTATGCTGGGCGCAGACAGCGCGCTGGAGATCATCGCGGCAGGTAAAGATGTCGGTGCTGAGCACGCGCTGAAAATCGGCCTTGTGGACGGCGTGGTCAAACAAGAGAAGCTAATTGAAGGCGCGATAGCGGTGTTACGCCAGGCCATTACCGGCGATCTCGACTGGAGAGCTAAACGCCAGCCGAAACTGGAACCGTTGAAACTCAGCAAAATTGAAGCAGCGATGAGCTTTACCATCGCTAAAGGCATGGTCGCACAAACGGCGGGTAAACATTATCCGGCGCCGATGACCGCAGTGAAAACCATTGAAGCCGCCGCGCGTTTTGGTCGTGAAGAAGCGCTGAATCTGGAAAATAAAAGCTTTGTTCCGCTGGCGCATACCAATGAGGCTCGTGCGCTGGTCGGTATCTTCCTCAACGATCAATATGTAAAAGGTAAAGCCAAAAAGCTGACCAAAGATATTGAGACGCCGAAACAGGCAGCCGTACTGGGCGCGGGCATTATGGGCGGCGGTATCGCTTACCAGTCGGCCTGGAAAGGCGTACCGGTCATCATGAAAGATATCAACGATAAATCGTTGAACCTCGGCATGACCGAAGCGGCCAAGCTGCTGAACAAACAGCTGGAACGCGGCAAAATCGACGGTCTGAAGCTGGCGGGCGTCATTTCGACCATCCACCCGACTCTCGATTATGCCGGTTTCGATCGTGTAGATGTTGTTGTCGAAGCGGTGGTCGAAAATCCGAAAGTCAAAAAAGCGGTACTGGCGGAAACCGAGCAGAAAGTGCGCCCGGAAACCGTGCTGGCCTCAAATACCTCCACCATCCCAATTGGCGAACTGGCAAGCGCCCTGGAACGTCCGGAAAACTTTTGCGGAATGCACTTCTTCAACCCGGTACACCGGATGCCGCTGGTTGAAATCATTCGCGGCGAGAAGAGTTCAGACGAAACCATTGCCAAAGTCGTCGCCTGGGCCAGCAAAATGGGCAAGACACCGATTGTAGTCAACGACTGCCCCGGCTTCTTTGTTAACCGCGTGCTGTTCCCCTATTTCGCCGGTTTCAGTCAACTGCTGCGCGACGGCGCGGATTTCCGCAAAGTCGATAAAGTGATGGAAAAACAGTTCGGCTGGCCGATGGGCCCGGCCTATCTGCTCGACGTGGTGGGTATTGATACCGCGCATCACGCGCAGGCGGTAATGGCGGCAGGCTTCCCACAGCGTATGCAGAAAGAGTATCGCGACGCGATCGACGCATTGTTTGACGCCAGCCGTTTTGGGCAAAAAAACGGTCTGGGCTTCTGGCGCTATAAAGAAGACAGCAAGGGTAAGCCGAAGAAAGAAGAAGATGCCGCGGTGGATGACCTGCTGGCAAGCGTCAGCCAGCCGAAACGCGACTTCAGCGACGACGAGATAATCGCCCGTATGATGATCCCGATGATTAACGAAGTGGTTCGCTGTCTGGAAGAAGGCATTATCGCAAGCCCGGCGGAAGCCGATATGGCGCTGGTCTACGGCCTGGGCTTCCCTCCGTTCCACGGCGGCGCATTCCGCTGGCTGGATACACAGGGCAGCGCGAAATATCTTGATATGGCGCAGCAGTATCAACACCTCGGCCCGCTGTATGAAGTGCCGGAAGGGCTGCGTAATAAAGCGCGCCATAACGAACCGTATTATCCCCCGGTTGAACCAGCCCGTCCGGTTGGTTCTCTGAAAACGGCTTAAGGAGTCACAATGGAACAGGTTGTCATTGTCGATGCTATTCGCACCCCGATGGGCCGTTCGAAGGGCGGCGCGTTTCGCAACGTGCGGGCAGAAGATCTCTCCGCCCACTTAATGCGTAGCCTGCTGGCGCGTAATCCGTCGCTTACAGCGGCGACCCTCGATGATATTTACTGGGGCTGCGTACAACAAACGCTGGAGCAAGGCTTCAACATTGCCCGTAACGCCGCGCTGCTGGCAGAAATTCCCCATTCGGTACCGGCGGTCACCGTCAACCGTCTGTGTGGTTCCTCGATGCAGGCGTTACACGATGCAGCGCGAATGATCATGACCGGCGATGCGCAGGTTTGTCTGGTTGGCGGCGTGGAGCATATGGGGCACGTGCCGATGAGCCACGGCGTGGATTTTCACCCGGGTCTGAGCCGCAACGTCGCCAAAGCGGCAGGGATGATGGGGCTAACGGCGGAAATGCTCTCCCGCCTGCACGGCATTAGCCGGGAAATGCAGGACCAGTTCGCCGCGCGTTCTCACGCCCGCGCCTGGGCCGCCACGCAGTCTGGCGCATTCAAAACGGAGATTATCCCGACTGGCGGTCATGATGCAGACGGCGTGTTGAAGCAGTTTAACTACGATGAAGTGATCCGCCCGGAAACCACGGTCGAAGCGCTATCAACGCTGCGTCCGGCATTTGATCCGGTTAGTGGCACGGTCACGGCGGGCACCTCATCCGCGCTTTCCGATGGCGCAGCCGCCATGCTGGTAATGAGCGAAAGTCGTGCCCGTGAGCTGGGCCTGAAACCTCGCGCCCGTATTCGCTCAATGGCAGTGGTGGGTTGCGATCCGTCAATTATGGGTTACGGGCCGGTTCCGGCATCAAAACTGGCGTTGAAAAAAGCGGGACTGTCGGCCAGCGATATCGATGTGTTTGAGATGAACGAAGCGTTTGCCGCACAGATCCTGCCATGCATTAAGGATCTGGGATTGATGGAGCAGATAGACGAGAAGATCAACCTCAACGGCGGCGCGATCGCGCTTGGTCATCCGCTCGGCTGCTCCGGAGCACGTATCAGCACCACGCTTATCAACCTGATGGAGCGCAAAGACGCGCAGTTTGGTCTGGCGACGATGTGTATTGGTCTGGGTCAGGGCATCGCCACGGTGTTTGAGCGGGTTTAATTAAAGATAATGTCCCCTAAATAATTCACGTTGCAGCGCGGCGGCAACTGAGCGAATCCCCGGGCACATAGATAACTATGTGCCCGGGGTGAGCAAAGGCAGCCAACAAAGAGGCTGCGCGAATTATGACGGGAAACAGTTTAGTTGCCGTTTTTCCCGCCCGTCAGGGGCGGGTTTTTTCACCGTATGGCCCGCTCTACTCAGTAAGCGCTTTGGTCAGGCTAAATGGCATAGCCTGATATCCACGCGCACCATGTATTTGCATTTCAACCGCAGGCTCTTTTTCTCCCCATTTGAACTCTTCCAGATACGGATTAGGCAAGCTGGTAAATGCGCCTACCGATAAATCAAACGCACCACCTGCTGTTGCGGAATACACGAACACAGAATTCTTGTCAGTCTGGTACTCGGTGATAGAGGTTACCGGGCTAAACCACTCGTTCCCGCGCTCTTTACCGTATTGCCAGATCTGTTGGACTGTCTTGTTTTTCTGGTCGATTTTGTAAATCACGGAGCGGCTGTATTTCATACTCTGCATAGCAGGCTGTTCTAAGCCGCGGCCATCGCCATTGTCGAAAGCGGAAAGGTATAAGATATCGCCTTTACTCTTACTATCAATTTTAAAGGCCGTATGTTGCGTCCATGTCCAGTCGAAGTCACCCTCGCAGCCACTGTCCTGGCAGGCGATTTTTTGGCCTTTGCTATCCACAGGCGTCAGAATTGCGGCATTAAATGGCGCTTTCCAGCCAGCAGGCGTACCCAGTATCCACTTCACTTTCTTATCGCGGCCGATTTTGATAATCGCACTCTGGTGGCGGGAGCTGATGATGATGGAATCATCTTCACTGTCATAGTCGACGCTGTTGACATGCGCCCAGTTGCGGCCAGCCCCACTACCCACGATATCCCCGAATTTGTCGGAGGAGTCCAGCGCCGCCAGATCTTCTTCGCTCAACGTATGGCCGGACTGGCTGGCGTCGATATTCAGGCACACAGCGCCCTGATCGAGGGTTTTCATTATCACATCACGATAAGGATCGAGGATATCAAACAGACGCCATTCATCCACTACCACGCCGTTCTGATCAACTTCGGCAATCACATCACGCACGGTACGAACATTTTTCCCATCAGGACGTTTATAGTTAGAGCTGGCTACACGCAGGAAGTAGTGACCGTTGGCCGCGTTATCCATTGAGTGTGAAAAATCGTTATAATTATCCGGCAGGCGGCGGTTAAAGATTTCACGCCCCATGATATCGTATTTCACATAACGCTGACCGTAGCCCCACGATAGTGCGCCATCCTGGTTTTGTTTAAAGCCCATCATAACGCCAGCACGATAAATTGACTTTAAATCATAAATTGAACTTGGATTCATAAACCAACGAATATCACCGGAGGTGTCGATAATAGCGTTAGCTGTAGTGAAGTTCCATTCTAATGCACCCCCAGTAGGGTTGTTCCAGACAGTACGCGTTCCATTCCCAGACTTATCTTTCGTATTATTCAAAAGATACAAGCGATCTTTAAATTCTGGGGAAACCTTTTTAACATCGATAGTAAAGAGTGCTGATTGTTCTTCTTTTGTACCCGCTGATTCACTATAAGCAGGCGGTGCATACATTTTATAGCTTTCTTTTATATTTTCGGTTTTACTACCCTGGATTCTTGTATATTCAACTTCAACGGTATTGACATAATCCGGGTAAAGACCAAAGACGGGAATACCGCCATACGTTAAAAGGTATTTATTATTAACTTTATACGCGATCTCCTGGCCATTTTCTTTGGGTACAATCCGCACATGCACGTCACGTAACTGGTAACCGCCATTACGAATAACGGCGGTTAACGGCGCGATATCATAGGGGTTCATAACAACTTCGCCAATTTTTCCCTGGACCTGATAGTCCACTTTAGCGCCGCTGGCGCCGCCGATGGCGAAAGCAGTAGAAGGTACTGATGACAAAATTGCAACAGATAATGCGAGAGAAGTTAAAGCATATTTAAATTTCATAACACTCTCCATCTTATAAATAAATAACTAACTTTCCATTTTATGTTTCTTTTATAAAAATAAATGAAGCATATATAATTAACTATTTTTATTGATAGCCTCAGGACATAATATTACTTAATTTATTACACGCAATACAAAGCCTGTAGATATTCAATATCATAACGTTTTATAGTTGACGATTAATTAATATTTAAGAGGACTTTTAGGTAGGCTAACGTAAAAAGGGACGCTACTGCGTCCCATAAAATAGTTAAATAAATGCGAACGCATCGCCAAACAGACGATCTTCCCGCGCGTTACGCTCATGACAGAACAGATCGCGGGCGATTTTCGCCATCTCAAAACGTCCGGCAATATAAATATCGTGCCCCGCCAGCGTACCATAATCCTGCAATACCGCCGTAAGTACCGTTCCTGTACGTCCACGCCAGCCTTCTTCCGGCTGCTCGACCACAGGTTCAATACGCAAATTCGGATGGTTAACAGAGAGTGCTTCCAGCTCAGAGAGATCATAGAGGTGCTTTTCTTCGCGACCACCCCAGTAAATGGTAACATCGCGATTCGGGTTGCGCGCTAATGCCGTCAACAGGATGGAGCGCACATAAGAAAAGCCCGTACCGCCCGCGATCAGAATCAACGGACGCTCTTCATCGTCACGTAGCCAGGCGTCGCCATGCGGAATATCGACGACGATTTCCCGGTCTTTCAGAATTCGATCCATGACCGCCATCGCATACAGATTGAGCTCGGAAGCGCCAATGTGTAATTCAATAAACCCTTTCTCGTCCGGCGTTGAGGCCATCGAAAACGGGCGTTTGTCACGCTCGTCCATTACGACCATCAAATACTGACCAGCGCGGAATGTAAACGCCGCGTCCGGCACTAAACGAACCCGATATACGGTATCGGTGATAGCTTCTACCGAGGTCACTTTACAGCTTAAGGTTGTCATGCGCTCCCTCTGTCGGGTGTCGGGTCAATACCGACATTTTTCAAGCCGAGTCGCCGCAGCCTGAAATGTCGATGTCCGCTTTCAGTTATTTAAAGATAGCCAGCTCATCCCAAATCGCATCAATACGCGCGGTAACTTCAGGATCTTTAACAATAGGACGACCCCACTCGCGTTGGGTTTCGCCCGGCCATTTGTTTGTGGCATCCAGCCCCATTTTTGAACCCAGCCCGGAGACCGGCGAGGCAAAATCCAGGTAGTCAATCGGCGTATTTTCAACCAGCACCGTATCCCGCGCAGGGTCCATACGGGTGGTAATCGCCCAGATCACATCATTCCAGTCGCGTGCGTTAACGTCATCATCGCAAACGATAACAAACTTCGTATACATAAACTGGCGCAAAAACGACCAGACGCCCATCATGACGCGTTTCGCATGACCAGCGTACTGCTTTTTCATCGTCACTACCGCCAGGCGGTAAGAACACCCTTCCGGCGGCAGATAAAAGTCGACGATTTCCGGAAACTGTTTTTGCAGAATAGGCACGAAGACTTCATTGAGCGCCACCCCTAATACCGCAGGCTCATCGGGCGGACGCCCGGTATAGGTGGAGTGATAGATGGCATCCTCACGCTGCGTCATATGCGTGACGGTAAAGACCGGAAAGTTATCCACTTCATTATAATAGCCCGTATGATCGCCATACGGTCCTTCCGGCGCCATCTCTCCCGGCTCAATGTAACCTTCAAGGATAATCTCGGCGCTGGCAGGCACTTCCAGATCGTTAGAAAGGCATTTAACCACTTCAGTTTTCGTGCCGCGCAGCAGGCCCGCAAAGGCATACTCCGACAGAGTATCGGGAACAGGAGTCACGGCGCCAAGTATCGTCGCCGGATCGGCGCCCAATGCGACGGAGACCGGGAAACGTTCACCCGGACGCGCGGCTAACCACTCCTGAAAATCCAGCGCGCCGCCGCGGTGAGACAGCCAGCGCATAATCAGCTTATTTTTACCTATCAACTGCTGACGATAAATGCCCAGGTTTTGCCGTTCTTTGTGCGGGCCACGCGTTACCGTCAGTCCCCAGGTAATCAGCGGCGCGGCGTCGTCCGGCCAACAGGTCATGACTGGAAGACGCGTTAAATCGACATCATCGCCAGACGCGATTTTCTGCTGGCAAGGCGCGCCGCGTAACCGTTTCGTCGGCATATTCAGCACTTGCTTAAACTGCGGCAGCTTGTCAAACAGATCGCGAAAGCCTTTCGGCGGCTCAGGTTCTTTCAGAAACGCTAATAATTTACCCACTTCCCGTAAGGCGGAAACATCATCCTGCCCCATGCCCATCGCCACGCGTTTTGGCGTGCCAAAAAGGTTGCACAGCACCGGCATGGCGTAACCTTTAGGATTTTCAAACAGCAACGCCGGTCCACCGGCACGCAGCGTGCGGTCAGCGATTTCCGTGATTTCCAGATGAGGATCCACAGGTAGCGTGATGCGTTTTAGTTCCCCCTGCTGCTCAAGTAGCGTCAGGAAGTCGCGTAAATCGTGATATTTCATGGCGTCCATTGTAGCCTCTTGGTAAGCGCATCATTATACGGCGTTCATCATCGGGATGCTGTATTTTTGTTAAATTAGCGTGAACTCTGGCAACCAACGCTAATCCAGATACGGCTTAAAGGATGAAGTGTATAATTAACTTCGCGCATGGCTTTTGCTATGCTTGCGCCCCGAACAAGCGGATAAGAGTCATTATGCAATCCTGGTATTTACTGTACTGCAAACGCGGGCAACTTCAGCGTGCTCAGGAACACCTCGAAAGACAAGCGGTAAGTTGCCTGACACCGATGATCACCCTGGAAAAAATGGTACGCGGAAAACGTACCTCCGTCAGCGAACCGCTCTTTCCTAATTATCTGTTCGTTGAATTTGATCCGGAAGTGATACATACCACTACAATCAACGCCACGCGCGGCGTCAGCCATTTTGTGCGCTTTGGCGCGCATCCTGCGATCGTGCCTTCCAGCGTTATTCATCAGCTTTCTATCTACAAGCCCGAAGGCGTTGTCGATCCTGAAACCCCCTATCCCGGCGATAGCGTCATCATCACGGAAGGCGCATTTGAAGGGCTGAAAGCGATTTTTACCGAACCGGATGGCGAAACGCGTTCGATGTTACTGCTTAATTTACTCAATAAAGAAGTGAAGCAGAGCGTAAAAAACACCGGTTTTCGCAAGATTTAGCGATCGTTCAGAATACGACCTCAAATAAGGTTCTGGCGTTGGCATCTGTCATCGCCGCTAACCATTGCGGATCTTCACCACGCCATAGCGCAATGCGCTCCAGAATGTGAGGCAGATACGCGGGCTCGTTGCGTCGTGACGTTGGTTTCGGCGTAAGATCGCGAGGCAACAGATACGGCGCGTCGGTTTCTATCAGTAGCTTTTCCGCTGGAATAAACGGTAAGAGTTCACGTAGCTCAAGCCCGCGTCGTTCGTCGCAAACCCACCCGGTAATACCGATATAGAGCCCTCTATCCACACAGGCCTGCATTTGCTGGCGTGAACCGGTAAAGCAGTGCAGTATTGCACCAGGAAGACTATCCAGCCAGGGATCAAGCAATGCCAGAAATCGCTCATGCGCGTCCCGGCAGTGCATAAAGATTGGCATCTGCAATTCGGCGGCAATTTGTAGCTGCGCCTGAAAGGCACGCTCCTGCTCCTGCGGCGTGGAAAAATTGCGATTGAAATCCAGCCCGCACTCACCGATAGCGACGACTTCCGGCTGGTTCGCCAGCGCAATAATGGCGTCTTCAGACGCGGGTGACCACTGACTGCTGTCATGGGGATGGACGCCAGCCGTCGACCAACAATGGGGGTAGCGCCGCGCCAGTTTTAATGCCTGCTGACTTTCATGGATGTTCGTTCCGGTCAGTAGCATACCTTTTACTCCCGCCGCAAACGCACGGGCGACCACATCATCACGATCTTTTGCAAACTGGCTACTGGTTAAATTAACGCCAATATCAAACATGCTTGCCCCCATATGACAACCGCCCTGGCGGGCGGTTGTGTTTAGTCTTCAGTGTGCTCGGCCTTTTCGGTTTCGGCCTCGTTATCTTCGTCGCGCGTCCGTCTCTTACCGACATAAAAGCGTGAGCAGAAAACGCCAATTTCAAACAGGCAGTACATCGGTATCGCCAGCAACGTTTGCGAGAAAACATCTGGCGGCGTAAGCAGCATTCCCACAATGAATGCCCCGACCAGGATATAAGGCCGTTTTTTACGCAAATCTTCTGGCGTGGTGATGCCCATCCAGCACAGCAACACAATCGCCACCGGCACTTCAAAGGCTACGCCAAAGGCCATAAAAAGCGCCATGACAAAGCTAAGATAGCTGGCGATATCTGTCGAAACCTGTACCCCTTCCGGCGCCGTATGCGTCAGGAAACCAAAGGCCAAAGGGAATACGACAAAATAGGCGAAGGCCATACCAATGTAGAAAAGCAGCGAGCTGGATACCAGCAGAGGTACGACCAGACGACGCTCATGCTTATACAGCGCCGGGGCGATAAAGGCCCAAACCTGGTACAAAATGACAGGCGCGGATAAGATCAAAGACACCATGAAGGTGAGTTTGATAGGCGTAAAAAACGGCGACGCCACATCCGTCGCAATCATTGTCGCCCCTTGCGGCATCTGTTTTATCAGCGGTGCGGCGACTAAATGATAAATATCATTGGCGAAATAAATTAACGCCAGAAAAATCAGAAGTACTGCGACGATGCAGTTTAGCAGGCGCTTACGCAACTCGATCAGATGCGTGATAAGCGGTTGAGTATCTTCTACAGCCATGTTTACGGTTTATCACTCGACGAGGGGGAAGATTCGACAACAGGCGCAGCGGATTTCTTCTCGGCGTCTATCGTGGCTACGGAAGCGGTTTCCGTCGACTCAGGCACGTTAGCTTTAACGGGCTCCGGCTTTTGTTCCGGCGCGCTCGCCTGTGTTTCAGCGGCGGCAGGGGTGACGCCCTCATGCTGCGTTTCGTTCCCTTTTACCACCGGATTATGGATGGTATGCGCTTCATCGCTCGCTTGTTCGGGATCGTTAGCGCTGTAGGTGCGTTTCATCGACTCCGCCGCCTGACGCAGTTCATCCATAGATGCTTTCAGTTCGGGAGTCAGATTTTCCAGGCTCGCCTTTTCGACTTTTTTCAGACTGTCCTGGAACTCCTGAAGTTTCAGTTCCTGAGTCAGTTCATTCTGAACCGTTGTCGCAAGGGACCGCAACGCGCGAATCCAGCCCGCTACCGTTTTTACCGCTACTGGCAATCGTTGCGGCCCCAACACAATGAGGCCGATAACGAACACTAACAGCAGTTCGCTAAAACCGATATCAAACACGGATTATACCTGCTCTTTATCTTGGCTTTTAGCGTCTTCCTTTTTCGCTTCGCCTTGCTTATCCGCGATAGATTTAGCGGTAAAATCAGCGTCCTGACTGGTTTTATCCTGTTTGGCATCATCATCGCTCATGGCCTTTTTAAAGCCTTTGATAGACGCGCCAAGATCGGAACCGATGGAACCGAGTTTTTTGGTGCCGAACAGCAGTACGACGATAACGGCAACAATCAACAACTGCCAAATACTGATACCACCCATACATGTTCCTCTGTGATAGATGATGAATTATTAGGGCCGCATTATACACATTATCCTTCGCGCTGCCTCTTTGTTAGCCGCTTTCGCCCGCCCTATTCACATACTTTTACATACGACCGGGACGACATTGACTTGCGGCCTGAGTACTGCCTCGAGTGATAATATGTACCTGCGTGACACAACCGGCGTTGAGCGATAAAAAATCTCAACGAGTTTTACGCCAGCCAACCAGCCAGACAACTACGCCGCCGACCATGAGCCAGCCAGGCATCAATCCCCATTCAGGGCGGTTGACGAGTAAGAATGACCCGCTCAGTAACAGCGTTGCGCCAATTCCCAATAAATAACGAGACTGACTTTGGCGCACATGGTTTACCTGTAACTCGCGCGCAATCTTATCAACACTGTGCTGTAAATATTTGCCCTGGCGCAAACTGTCGTACACCAGTTCAGGTATTTCTGGCATTTTTTCGACCCAGAACGGCGCTTTTTCTTTAAGAGCCCGCGTGAGAGCCGGAATACCCACCTGATCTTTGATCCAGGACTCAAGAAACGGCTTCGCCGTTTTCCACAAATCAAGCTGAGGATAAAGTTGCCGCCCAACCCCTTCAACATACAATAATGTTTTCTGCAACAACACCAGTTGCGGCTGGACTTCCATGTTAAATCGACGCGCTGTATTGAAAAGGTTTAACAACACATGACCAAACGAGATTTCCGCGAGCGGCTTTTCAAAGATAGGTTCACAGACGGTGCGGATGGCAAACTCAAAATCTTCAACGTTGGTATCTGGCGGAACCCAGCCTGAATCGACATGCAGTTCTGCCACCTTTCGGTAATCGCGATTAAAAAACGCGATAAAGTTTTCAGCCAGATAACGCTTATCTTCTTTGTTTAGCGACCCAACGATACCGCAGTCAATGCCGATATATTGCGGGTTTTCAGGGTGTTCATGGCTGACAAAAATATTTCCCGGATGCATGTCCGCATGGAAAAAGCTGTCGCGGAAAACCTGGGTGAAGAAAACTTTAACCCCGCGTTCCGCCAGCAGTTTCATGTTGGTGCCGTTCTTTTCCAGCGCCGCCACATCCGAAACCGGAATGCCGTATATCCGCTCCATCACCATCATGTTCTGGCTACAGTAATCGGAGTACACCTCCGGGATATACAGCATGGGACTATTTTCAAAATTGCGGCGTAACTGAATCGCGTTGGCCGATTCCCGCAGCAGATTCAGCTCATCGATCAGCGTTTTCTCATACTCACGCACCACTTCCGTCGGGCGCAGACGACGCCCATCCGGCAACAGGCGTGGCACCCAGCGAGCAAGGCGATAAATCAGTTTCAGGTCTGCCTGAATTACCGGCAAAATATCCGGGCGAATGACCTTAATAACCACTTCTTTACCGTTTGATTTCAATCGCGCGGTATGTACCTGGGCGATTGACGCCGACGCTAAAGGCTGGATATCAAAGTCGTCAAACCAGGCTTCGACTGGTAGCCCCCCCATCGCCTCTTCAATCTGGGCTTTCGCCAGCCGGCCATCGAATGGCGCGACTTTATCCTGGAGCAAAGCGAGCTGATCGGCGATTTGCGGCGGGAACAGGTCACGGCGCGTGGAGAGCATCTGACCAAATTTGATCCAGACCGGTCCCAGCTCTTGCAACGCCAGTCTTAATCGTTCACCCAGCAATTTATCTTTATGCCGGTTTGGCATCCAGAACAGCGAATAGCGCCATAATCGGAATGGCAGTGTAAGACGCATTCGGGGGATGAGTTCATCAAGGCCGTAGCTTAAAAACGTGCGGATGATGAAATATAGGCGCCGTACTTCACCTGGCGTCATTTGGCCTCCAGTTTTTCCAGCCGTGTGGTCAGAGAATCTACGGCGCGCTCAACAGCCGCGGTTTCTTCGGCAAACCATGCGACTTCCAGCGGGCCAGGCGCCATACGCCACTCTTCAGTGATCGCTTCAGCGGCATAACGCTGCTGGCGTTGAAACCCGTGGCGCAGGAATTTAGCCCCGCCACGCACGACCTTACCGATACTTTCCGCCGCAATATCACCCGTGTATGGCGCCAACAGCTCCGCAGGATCGAATTCGGCGAGATCGGCGAGCGCCACAAAATTTTGCACGACCTGAATATCGCCCTGCACTTCCAGTTCGCCGCTGCGAATAAGCGCGGCCAACTGCTGACGATCGCGTAGTTTTGGCAAAACGCTAGCTTGAGTGATTACCGTACAGTCCGCTTCGCCTTCCCATGCCCCCAGCACATCAACCTGGCGTTCACTGAATACCAGGACTAATGGCGTCGAAAATCCCTTTAGTTTCACACACAGTACTTTTCCCTGTAAGCGCGTTCTGGCTGATTTCAGCGCTGGCGAACGATACAGAAACGTATTGAGGAGACCTTCAATTCCTGCGGTCACTAAGGGTTTAAAAGGCATTCCACCCTCCTAGAATTTATAACCACGGTGCAATGCCACAACACCCGCCGTCAGATTGTAATAATCCACGCTCTCAAATCCGGCGTCCTGCATCATGGCTTTTAAGGTATCCTGATCGGGATGCATACGGATGGATTCCGCGAGATACCGATAGCTATCCGCATCGTTCGCGACCATCGAGCCAATACGCGGTAAAATATGGAAAGAATAGGCGTCATACGCTTTACTCAGCGGCTCAATGATAGGCTTGGAAAATTCAAGCACCAGTAAACGTCCGCCGGGTTTCAACACACGGAACATTGACCGCAGCGCTTTTTCTTTTTCCGTTACATTGCGCAAACCAAACGAAATGGTAATGCAATCAAACGTATTATCAGGGAAAGGCAGAGCTTCGGCATTCGCCTGCACATACTCTACGTTGCCGATCACGCCGATATTGCGCAGCTTCTCACGCCCCATTTTGAGCATGGAATCATTAATATCCGCCAGGATAACTTTGCCAGTTTCCCCGACCATACGTGAAAATTTCGCGGTAAGATCGCCCGTCCCGCCCGCTAAATCGAGAACGGTTTGTCCACGACGCACGCCACTGCAATCAATGGTGAAGCGCTTCCACAAACGATGAATGCCAAATGACATTAAGTCATTCATCACATCGTACTTTGACGCCACAGAATGAAAAACGTGGGCCACCATGTCAGCTTTCTGCTCTTTAGCGACGGTCTGAAAGCCAAAGTGCGTCGTTTCTTGTGAATCTTCCACCATCTCAGTGCCTGCTTATCGATAAAAATGTTCAAGAAGTGTAACAGATTGGGCCAATTTGCCCTACTCTGCGCCAGGACTAAACTACTCCGTATGGGTTAACTTAACTGCTGCTTCACCCGTTCATCATTGGGATAATGTTCATCCTGCCGCCCTTCAGGGATCGATCGTAAACGATATTCTTCATCTTGCGTAACGGCCTGTTCCGCTAAATCCGGATTAATCTCGCGTTTGATTTCCACGCCTAGCCCCCGGAAGGCCTCCGCCTGCGCCAAAACGTTGCCACGCCCCGACGCAAGTTTTTTCATCGCCTGGCGGTAGTTATCCTGCGCTTTATCCAGACTCTGACCGATCGCTGACATATCATCAACGAACAACCGCATTTTATCGTAGAGCTTACTGGCTCTGTCTGCGATGTGCTGCGCATTGCGGCTCTGGTGTTCATAGCGCCACAGGTTGGCGATTGTCCGTAACGCCACCAGCAGCGTCGTGGGGCTTACCAGCATAATGTTATTTTTCAGCGCCTCGGTTATCAGTTCGGGCTGTTTATCTAACGCCAGCAGGAAAGCGGGTTCTACGGGGATAAACATCAGAACATAGTCCAGCGAGCGGAGGCCGGGAAGCTGCTGGTAGTCTTTACGCCCCAGTAAGCGAATATGATTGCGCACCGAGGCGATGTGCTCTTGTAAAGCGGCCTCGCGCGTGTAGTCATCTTCAGCGTTAAAGTAACGCTCGTAGGCGACCAACGTCATTTTAGCATCGATGACCACATCTTTGCCCTGCGGCAAGCGGACGATGACATCCGGCTGCATCCGCGAGCGCGCATCGTTCTCAATACTGACCTGGGTTTCGTATTCGTAGCCTTCACGCAGTCCGGATGCCTCCAGCACCCGCGCCAGCACAACTTCGCCCCAGTTTCCTTGCGCCTTATTGTCCCCTTTCAGGGCGCGCGTCAGGTTGATCGCTTCCTGCGCCATTTGCGCGTTAAGCTGCTGCAAATTACGAATTTCGTGCGCCAGCGTATGCCGCTCCTGCGCTTCTTTGCCAAAACTCTCCTGAACCTGGCGGCGAAAACCGTCCAGTTGCTCACGCAGCGGCGTCAGCAGGCTATTCAGGCTTTGTCGGTTTTGTTCGTCTACGCGACGATTACTGTGTTCAAAGATACGGTTCGCCAGATTTTCAAACTGCTCGCTTAAACGCTGTTCGCTGTTGATCATCTGACGGATTTTGTCTTCCGCGTGTTGCTGAGTCGCTTCCAGACGGGTCGTGACTTCACGCAGATCGGCTTCCAGAGAGGTATTAATACTGTGCAGGCTACGCAGTTCGTTATTAAGTAACTCGCATTCACTGCGCCAGTGCGCTTCTTGCGCTAATTGCTGCCGGGCCGCGCTAAGTTCGATATCCAGCTCACGCCGTTCTTCGATAAGATCGGCGCGGATTTGATCGGCGTGCGCTTTCGTCGCCAGCCAGCCAATCACCGCCCCAGCCGCCAGCGCCACGACGGCGCTTATCATAAGAGTAATATCCACAACACCTCTCCTGGAACCACACTGTCCTGCACAAAATAGAATTGTGCTGTATAAACGTCCAGTTTAAAAGGAATTTCCTGCGAGGCGCCACGCAAAAAGAAAAGGCCGAACGCGTCGGCCTTTGCAAAAGAGAGGAGAATTACAGCAGACGACGGGCCGCTTCCACGACGATTTTCACCGCGTGGCTTTCAGTTTGTTTCATCGTTTCCGCATTCGGAATCTCTTGTTGGGTACGGTTAACGATAACGCCCGCCACCATACCTGCGCGTAAACCCTGGCTTGCGCACATGGTTAACAGCGTAGCGGATTCCATTTCGTAGTTCATCACGCCCATTGCCTGCCACTCTTCCATAGAGCCTTTGAAGCGACGAACAACGCGGCCAGAATAGGTGTCGTAACGTTCCTGACCCGGATAGAAAGTGTCGGAAGAGGCGGTTACGCCAACGTGAGTCGTGGCGCCAATCGATTTCGCGGCTTCAACCAGCGCGGTGGTGCAGGCAAAGTCGGCAACCGCCGGGAATTCCATCGGCGCAAAATGCAGGCTTGCCCCATCCAGACGTACGGATGCGGTCGTTACCAGAACGTCGCCGACGTTGATGTGCGGCTGAATAGCCCCCGTGGTGCCGATACGCAAGAAGGTACGAATACCCAGTTGCGCCAGTTCTTCCACGGCAATAGAGGTAGACGGGCCGCCGATACCGGTAGAGCAAACGATAACTGCTTTACCATCCAGCTCAGCGCGCCAAGAGGTGAATTCGCGGTGAGATGCCAGCTTAACCGGCTTATCCATCAGCGCGGCGATCTTTTCCACACGCTCAGGATCGCCAGGGACGATGGCGAGCTGGGCCCCTTGTAAATCGTTTTTGGTGAGGCCGAGATGAAAAACATCAGACTTGGACATATAAAACTCCTCTGTGAATCGGGTTTGTCAGAAGAAGCAAAAAGACACTTTACCTAAGGCATAAAGATATTTTCGTGACAGCCATCACTATGGCGTAAAACAATTGCACTCGTTTACCATTAAAAAGTGATGCACATCACAATAAATAATCAATATCGCCAGGCATTGCACAAAAGATAGCCGCTTTAAGGCAATGTGGTTTGTTACACACTGTCTATAGTTAAGATTGCGCTATTTTTTAAGGGTACGGAGAATACCATGACAACGACACATCCATCCGGCTTTGCACCTGCAGCTTCCCCACTTGCCCCTACGATGATTCATACGCCTGATGGGGCCATTAGCGCGGGGATAACGTCGATCCCCTCTCAGGGCGACGATATGCCCGCCTATTACGCCAGACCAAAAGCGAGCGACGGCGCATTGCCTGTGGTCATTGTGGTACAGGAAATTTTTGGCGTACATGAACACATTCGCGATATTTGCCGACGACTGGCGCTGGAAGGCTATCTCGCTATCGCACCGGAGCTCTATTTCCGCGAAGGCGACCCCAATGATTTCGCCGATATACCCACATTATTGAGCGGGCTGGTGGCTAAAGTACCCGATTCGCAAGTCCTTGCCGACCTGGATCACGTCGCCAGTTGGGCTTCGCGCAACGGCGGGGACGCGCATCGGCTGATGATCACCGGTTTTTGTTGGGGAGGCCGAATTACCTGGCTGTACGCCGCGCACAACCCACAGTTAAAAGCGGCGGTAGCGTGGTACGGCAAGCTGGTGGGCGACACGTCACTCAATTCGCCGAAGCATCCCGTTGACATCGCCACCGATCTTAACGCGCCGGTACTGGGTTTATACGGCGGGCAGGATACCAGTATTCCACAGGAGAGCGTGGAAACCATGCGTCAGGCGCTACGCGCCGCTAATGCGAAGGCGGAAATCGTGGTCTATCCCGATGCAGGGCACGCGTTTAATGCCGATTATCGTCCGGGCTACCACGAAGCCTCAGCGAAAGACGGCTGGCAAAGAATGTTGGAATGGTTCGCGCAGTACGGTGGGAAAAAAGGCTAACCACAGCGCATTACGATGTTTGTTGGGCCTACGAGACCGGAGTCGGTGTAGGCTCAACAAATCGTCATCGCCACGTTAGCTATGCTTTACCACAGCATTTTTTATATTTTTTGCCGCTGCCGCAGGGACAGAGATGGTTACGACTGACGGCTCCTGTGTCTTTACGCGCGTCCTGCGCCAGCCAGCGCATGATCGATGCCATCGGATAGCCTTGCGCCAGCAGCTCCCGCCAGACATTCATATACGGCGTAACGTGCTGGAAAAAATGCTTATAGCCCGCACACAAGTAATTATGCGCAGGATGACCGGACGGCGAGACGGCAAAGCGATGCTTCGGACAGCCGCCATGACACGCAAAGCGGTAGTCACAGCGACGACAATCGGCGGTCAGGGTCTCCCGCTTGGCCTCGCCAAACGCAATAGCCCGCTCGCTATTATTTAAGGTTTTGATGCTGTGCTGGTGGATATTCCCCAGCAGATGCTCCGGGTAGACAAAGTGGTCACAGTTGTAGAGATCGCCGTTCGACTCCAACGCGAAGGCATGTCCACAAGTCTCGGAATGTACACACAGTACCGGCTGCTGCGCCGTCCAGGCGGCTAACGCCACGTCAAACATCTGCACATAGACGCGGTCTACGTCGCGACGAACCCAGATATCAAAGATCTGGTTGAGAAATTCGCCATATTGCCACGACGGTACCGTCCATGGCGCCAGCTTTGCCGCGCTTTCGCCGGGCATCACCAGATTAAGTACCGATGAGTTATCGGTGCTCATTCGCTCTACCAGCGGGATAAACTGAATAAAACGCGATCCCGCCGCCAGAAGAAATTCGTAGACGTCTGCTGCATGACCGACGTTATGTTTTCCCACGACGGTTAAGGTATTAAAGTCGACATGGTGCGCTTTAAGCCGCGCCATGGCTGCGACGACCTGTTCATGAGTTCCTTTTCCAGCGCGATTAAGCCGATAGTGGTTGTGTAACGACGCCGGACCGTCGATAGAGAGACCGATGAGAAAATGCTGTTCAGCGAAAAAGCGCGCCCACTCGTCATTCACCAGGATGCCGTTCGTCTGCAACGCATGAGTGATTTTTCGCCCATCGCCGTACTTTTCACATAATGCGACAACCCGACGGAAAAACGGTAGTCCCATCATGGTCGGCTCGCCGCCCTGCCAGGCAAAGTCAATGCGGTCGCCACTCTGCGCGGCAATATGCTGGCGTATAAATTGTTCCAGCGTCTCGTCCGACATCCGCCAGTTTTTATTGCGTTCCGGATACAGCGCCTCTTTTTCAAGATAGAAGCAATATGTGCAATCAATATTGCAGATCGCGCCGCCGGGTTTGGCCATTACGTGACAACCAGCTACCGCCATGTCAGACATCTCCGTTAAAAAATAAGGTCACCAGCGCCATGAGACAATGCGACGTTTATCGTCGCCAGGGAACATAACAGAATGGAAAACGTCGTTCTGTGCTATGAGAGCGCTGTGCGATCATGACAGGGCAAACGATCTGCGAAGCAATAAAATCCGCCGCGCTGCTTCCGGGGACGCTATCCGCCAGGTTGTCATTCATACGGAGAACCTTTTTATTATCAAGATCGCCAAATAGCCAGATCCTGAAAAAGACCGAGCGGAAAATAAGAAAAAGGGAAATGAGAAAAAAGAGGAGATAGAGGCGCTGTTAATCAGGTCAGACACGGGCGCTACCCGTCAAAGGGTAGCGCCGCATTGCTGCCGGATAAACGCAGCGGCCAGGATGGGTTATTTCGCCTGACGCAGATTGTGCGCCGCTTTGACCATGTTCGCTAACGCTGCGCGGGTTTCCGGCCAACCGCGAGTTTTCAGGCCGCAGTCCGGATTCACCCACAGGCGTTGTGCCGGAATACGCTGTGCCGCCTTCTTCAGCAGGGCTTCAATCCACTCGACGCTCGGCACGTTCGGCGAGTGAATATCGTACACGCCCGGCCCGATTTCGTTCGGGTAGTCGAACGCTTCGAACGACTCCAGCAACTCCATATCCGAGCGCGAGGTCTCAATGGTGATCACATCCGCGTCCAGCGCGGCGATCGAGTCCATAATGTCGTTGAACTCGCAGTAACACATGTGGGTGTGGATCTGGGTTTCATCCTTCGCCACCGCCGCGTTGATGCGGAAGGCTTCCACACCCCATTCCAGATAGGCGTCCCAGTCGCTGCGACGCAGCGGTAGACCTTCGCGCAGCGCCGGTTCGTCGATCTGAATAATCCCGATCCCCGCCGCCTCCAGATCCGCGACTTCATCACGCAGCGCCAGCGCAATCTGTTTCGCAATCGTTTCGCGGGTCACGTCTTCGCGGGGGAATGACCAGCAAAGAATAGTCACCGGGCCGGTCAACATCCCTTTTACCGGCTTGTCGGTCAGCGACTGGGCATATTTCGCCCACTCCACGGTAATCGGTGCCGGACGGCTGATATCGCCAATCACTACCGGCGGTTTCACACAGCGGGAGCCATAGCTTTGCACCCAACCATTCTGGGTAAAGACGAAGCCGTCCAGATGCTCGCCGAAGTATTCCACCATGTCGTTTCGCTCGGCTTCGCCATGTACCAGCACATCCAGCCCTAAACGCTCCTGCTCGATGATAGCCTGTTTGATATGTTCGGCGATGCCAGTGCGGTAGTTATTCGCGTCGAGATTGCCCTTTTTGAAGTCCAGACGCAGACCGCGAATCTCCGTGGTTTGCGGAAACGAACCGATAGTCGTCGTCGGCCAGGCGGGAAGTTTAAAGCGGGCACGTTGCGCTTCAGCGCGCACCTCATACGGATTCTCACGCTGGCTGTCCTGCGCGGTGATCGCCGCCAGGCGTTTTTCTACCGCGGCATTATGTACGCGACGGGAGTGACGACGAGCCTGAATCGGTGCGCTCCATTCCTCAAGCGCCGCCGTTTCGCCGCTGTTCAGCGCATCGCGCAGCAACGCCAGTTCACCGCATTTTTGCAGCGCAAAGGCAAACCAGCTTTTTACTTCCGTATCCAGACGCGTTTCGACGCTGAGATCGATCGGGCTGTGCAGTAAAGAGCAGGAGGATGCTACCCACAGCGCGCGTTTGCCCACAAGGGCGTTAATCTGCGCGTATTTTTCGGTCAAATCGGCGCGCCAGACATTACGCCCGTTAATCAAGCCTGCGGAGAGCAGCCAGTCGACCGGCAGACGTTGATGCAGTTCCGCTACATCATCTTTGCCATGAATGAGGTCAACATGTAGCCCCTGTACCGGTAGCGCGATAATAGTGTCCAGGTTTGGCGTCACGCCTTCAAAATAGGTCGTCAGCAACAGCTTCACCTGGCCGGCGAGCGCGTCGTAAGCCGGTTTGAAGGCATCCAGCCACGCCTGCGGCAGTTCCAGCACCAGCGCTGGCTCATCAATTTGGACCCACTCAATACCACGTTTTGCCAGTTCAGCCAGTACGTGCTGATACACCGGCAAAATGTCTTTCAGCAACGTCAGGCGGTCAAACGGCTCGCCTTTCACTTTACCCAGCCACAGATACGTGACAGGCCCCAGCAGTACGGGTTTGATCTTATGCCCCAGCGCCAGCGCTTCGTCCACTTCCTCCAGCAACTGTGTCCAGGTGAGTCTGAACTGCTGGCCTTTGCTGAACTCCGGTACTATGTAGTGATAGTTAGTATTAAACCATTTGGTCATTTCCGCTGCCGCCGCCGGTTCGCCGGTTGGCGCGCGACCGCGGCCAATGCGGAACAGAGTGTCGATGTCCACGGAACCGTCGTTGTTCTGATGACGAGCCGGCACATTGCCTAACAGCAGGCTGGTGGTCAGAACATGGTCGTACCAGGCAAAGTCGCCTACCGGTAACAGGTCAATACCCGCTTGTTTCTGCTGCTCCCAGTGACGCGCGCGCAGTTCGCGCCCCACCGCCAGTAACGCTTCACGCGTTGAGTTCCCCGCCCAGTAGCTCTCTTGCGCTTTTTTCAACTCGCGACGCAGGCCAACGCGAGGAAAACCGAGGGTATGAGTCAATATTGTCATTTTACTTCCTCTAATTATATGTAAATCCTAAGTATTTTAAATTCAGGGAAGGCGGCAAGTTTGCTCATCCCCGGGAGCTTACATCAGTAAGTGACCGGGGTGAGGAAACGCAGCCAACGCACCATCAATTTAAAAGACGACGGATTTTGGACGTCTGGATGTTTACACATCCATAATGTAAAGGTACTGTATATTCCTCAAGCGCAATTTGTTCATGGCGAAGTGAAGGACTTTCATGATCGAAATTAAACATCTGAAAACACTCCAGGCATTGCGGAATAGTGGATCGCTGGCTGCCGCGGCGGCGGTGCTGCACCAGACCCAATCCGCTCTGTCTCATCAGTTCAGCGATCTGGAACAACGCCTTGGCTTCCGCCTGTTCGTGCGTAAAAGCCAGCCGCTGCGCTTTACGCCGCAGGGGGAAGTTCTGCTGCAACTGGCAAACCAGGTGCTGCCGCAAATCAGCCGTGCGCTGCAAGCGTGCAACGAACCGCAGCAAACTCGTCTGCGCATCGCTATTGAATGTCATAGCTGTATTCAGTGGCTGACCCCGGCGCTGGAAAACTTCCGTGCAAGCTGGCCGCAGGTAGAAATGGATTTCACATCCGGCGTCACTTTTGATCCGCAACCGGCCTTGCAACAAGGCGAGCTGGATTTGGTGATGACGTCGGATATTTTGCCGCGCAGCGGGCTGCATTATTCGCCGATGTTTGATTTTGAAGTCCGACTGGTGCTGGCGCCCGACCATCCGCTGGCCAGCAAAACGCAGATTACGCCGGAAGATTTAGCCAGCGAAACGCTGTTGATTTACCCGGTGCAGCGCAGCCGACTGGATGTCTGGCGACATTTCCTGCAACCGGCGGGTATCAGTCCGCTGCTGAAAAGCGTGGATAATACGCTACTGCTGATTCAGATGGTGGCGGCCAGAATGGGTATTGCCGCCCTGCCGCACTGGGTGGTGGAAAGCGTTGAGCGCCAGGGTCTGGTGGTGACCAAAACCCTGGGTGATGGTCTGTGGAGCCGCCTGTATGCCGCCGTGCGCGACGGCGACCAGCGTCAGGCGGTGACCGAGGCGTTTATTCGCTCGACGCGGGATCACGCCTGCGATCATCTGCCGTTTGTGCGGAGCGCGGAGCGACCCATTTTCGATGCACCCACAGCGAAGCCAGGATCACAGCCGCGCCTGTAATAAAGCTTGGCCAGTGGGGCTGCTGATGCCAGATGGCAAGATTAACCAGCAGTCCTGCGGGAACATGCATATTATTCATGATACCCAGCGTCCCGGCGTCTACCTGGGTAGCGCCATAGTTCCACATAAAGTAGCCAATGCCGGACGCCACCACGCCGAGAAACACCAGAATGCTCCATTGCAGCGTGGTTTCCGGCAGCTTTTGCGCGTTCCCCAACAGCGACCACGCCACCGCCGCCACCAAAAACGCTCCCAGATAGAACCACGCAAAGGCGTTGTGCTGCGGCATGGGACGGGTCTCCATCAGACGTTTATACCCCACCATTCCGATAGCGAAACTGATATTAGAAAGCTGCACCAGGAGCAAACCGACCCAAAAATGGTCGGTCACGCGATCGTAGCGAATAATCCCGGCGCCAATCACCGCCAGCAACGCGCTAAATGCATAGCCCCAGCGCAAACGACGCTGACTCATCACATCGTAAATCAGCGTGATATAGAGCGGCGTCAGAACGGTAAACAGCAGCAGTTCGGATACGGTCAGATAGAGGTAAGCATGGAAGCTCAACATATACATGATGCCAAGCTGCATCGCCCCCACCAGCATATACAGGCTGATGGTTTTTAGGTTGTGCCCGCGAGTACGCAAAAACGGCAGAAAAACGAGCGCCGCCAGCCCAACGCGTATCAGCACCGCGAAATAGCTATCGACATGCCCGGCAAGATACTCGCCAAATAGACTAAAGGAGAAAGCCCACAGGATAGTGGTAATGATGAGTAGCGCCACAATGGATGTCTCTTAGAACAGGGAACACCCATTGTAGCGGAGAGTGAAGTTGACAACTGGTCAACTAACAAACAATCACATCAGCGTAAGAAAAGATCGCGCAGGTAATGCGGCACGGCGTTATCCGCGTTGATGCCGATCACCTCAAGTTCGGGATACAGGTCTTTCAGACGCTGGTGCGCATTGCCCATGATGCAGCCTTTGCCCGCCATCGTGAGCATTTCAGCGTCGTTCATTCCGTCGCCAAAGGCGATACACTCTTTCAGGCTGTACCCCATCGCCTGAGCGACCGCTTCCAGCGCATGACCTTTCGACACTCCGCCCGCCATCACTTCCAGACAGGTTAGCGTAGAGAAGCTCACGTTTACCCGATCGCCCCAGCGCGCGTTAATCGCCTGCTCCAGCGGCAACAACTTTTCATGAGTGTCGCTGGTGAAAAACACTTTGCTGACGCCCTCCGGCTCCAGCAGCGCAGGCTCAAACAGCGAATAGTTAAATACCGCCTCTTTGAAAAAACGCATTTCATCGGGGCGATGACGATTCATAAACCATTCGTCGTCGCGATAAACGTTAGTCACGATGTCCGGGTTCGCATTCACCACCCCGAACAGGTCGCTGGCAATGTTGCTGTCCAGATTATGCGTAAAAACCAAATTCCCGTCGGTATCGTGCACTCGCGCGCCGTTGGAGGTGATCATGTAAGACTTGATTTCAAGATTATCGCGGATTTGCCCTACATCGACATGATGACGACCAGTGGCAAAGACAAAATGGATGCCGCGTGCGGTCAACAGCTTCAGAGTCTCTTTGGCATAAGGGGACAACGTATGGTCGGGGGAGAGCAGCGTGCCATCTAAATCAGACGCAACAACCTGATACATAATAAAATTTAACCTCTAAGCAAAGCGATTTCCGCTGGATAAATTAGGCTTGTTGAAAAATTCAACAATGGCGTTAAGCGCGACTGAGCGCATGGCGTCCTTTTCAAAAAGGATCTCATGGTACGCGCCTTTGATAACCAGCGGTTTTCCCCCTTCACAAGGGTATCCCGCCGCGGCGCGAATTTCACAAAAACGATCGTGGGTGCGGTTATCCACTACCCGCTCTTCTTCCGCCTGAATCAGTAGCGTAGGCGTCGTGTCATCGCTCGCCCCAGCCAGTACCTGCTCACCCGCCAGAATGCCTTCGCGTACCCAATGCCAGGTGGGGCCGCCAACGCGCAGCTGCGGCTCGTCGGCATAAAATCGTAAGTTGCGCTGATAACGCTGGCGGCTGTGGGTCAGCGCATTCATCCCAAACGGCAACGCCCGCCACTGACCGGTACCAATAGCGTAATCTTCACGGATACGCTGGTGCCCTTCAGCCCAGTCGAGAATATGGCGCACCATAAAGGAAGGCAAGCGTATCACAATACCAAACATCGGCGCGGTGAGCGCAATAGCGTCGCACCGCACACGATGGCGTTGCAGGAACAGAGTGGCTATCGCGCCCCCCATTGAGTGCGCCAGGATATAACGCTTACGCCACGGCCCCGGCTCAATTTCCTGCTGCCAGAACGCCGCCAAGTCCTCAACATAATCGTTAAAATGATCAACGTGACCCCGATGCGGGTCCGATAACATCCGCCCGGAGCGCCCTTGACCACGGTGGTCGATGATGAAGATATCAAAACCGAGATGAAAAAGGTCATACGCCAGTTCAGCGTATTTTACATAACTCTCAATGCGGCCAGGACAAATGACGATCGTCCGATCGTTGGAATCATTTCGAAAACGGACAAAGCGCACCGGAATGTTACCCACGCCGATAAACTCCGCCTCTTCCCGCTGACGCCAGAAATCGGTCAGCGGCCCCATAGCAAAAGCGGCAAACGCATTTTCTCTTGTTTCCCAGTCATTTTGCTGCTGAAACATCGGGTTTTCGGCCTCGTTTACCAGGTAAAATCGTTTTTTGCGTCGTGCCTGACACAACACAGCGGCAGTAGCGTATTGTGGCACAAAAACAGACAACCAGGGAGTTTTGCATGACCTTTGAATGGTGGTTCGCCTATCTACTGACCTCAACTCTGTTGAGTCTTTCTCCGGGTTCAGGCGCCATCAATACCATGACGACGTCTATCAACCATGGATATCGTGGCGCAGCGGCTTCTATCGCCGGACTCCAGACCGGACTGGGGATACATATCGTACTGGTGGGCGTCGGACTGGGTACGCTCTTTTCGCGCTCGCTCCTCGCTTTTGAAATTCTGAAATGGGCTGGCGCGGCTTATCTTATCTGGCTGGGTATCCAGCAATGGCGCGCCGCAGGCGCTATCGATCTGCATACTCTCGCCCAGACGCAATCGCGGGGTCGGCTGTTCAAACGGGCGATATTTGTCAATCTAACCAATCCCAAAAGTATTGTCTTTCTTGCCGCCCTGTTTCCGCAATTCATCATGCCGCAGCAACCGCAACTGGCGCAGTACCTCATTCTCGGCGTCACTACGATTGTGGTGGATATGATTGTGATGACCGGTTACGCCACGCTGGCGCAGCGCATTGCCGCCTGGATTAAAGGACCAAAGCAGATGAAGGCGCTGAATAAAGCGTTTGGTTCGTTGTTTATGCTGGTAGGCGCGCTCCTGGCGTCGGCAAGACACGCGTGATAGTCGTGCCGGATGATGTTTATCCGGCCCGGAGGTAAATTAGCGCGAAATAATCAGGTGAATACCAAAGCCCGCAAACAGAGCGCCGGCAAAACCATCAATCCATTTCGCCAGACGCTGATAGCCGCGGCGCATTTTCGGCAGCGCGAACAGGCTGGCGACTACGGTAAACCAGGCCAGCGTTTCCAGGGTAATTAACGCGAAAATACCCCAGCGCGCCGCAGCGCCGACGTTATCGCCGACAAACAGTGAAAAAACGGAACCAAAATAGATAATCGCTTTCGGATTCGACAGATTGGTCAACAGCCCTTTGAGAAAGCTGCGCCCGCTCTGCGCCAGTTCAATGTGCGGAGAAGACGCCGCCGCATCCTGTTTTTTCAGCGCGCCGCGCAGCATCTGATAGCCCATCCAGCACAGGTACAGGCCGCCGCCTACCATAATGATCGTATGCAGCCAGGCCATTTTTTCGATGATGAGATGCAGGCCAAGCAGCGCCACGCCCGCCCATACCATCACGCCGCAGGTAATGCCCAGTACGCCCATCATCGCTTCTTTACGCGAACGGCTGACAGCAGTTTGAGACACGAAGAAAAAGTCGGGGCCGGGGCTCATTAGCGCAACGATGTGCACCATTGCCACGGTGAAAAATAGCATCATCATAAAAATGGCTCGCGGGGAAATAGTTCAGTGAGTCACCATCCTGGCACTTTTTTGCCGGGCTGACTACTCTTCGTCATCACCATCGACATGCGCGCGGATGAGCGCCATGAATTCTTTCCCGAAACGCTCCAGTTTGCGCATCCCAACCCCGTTAACGCTTAACATCTCGCTGGCGGAAACCGGCATCTGTTCCGCCATTTCTATCAACGTGGCGTCGTTAAAGACCACATACGGCGGGATATTCTCTTCATCAGCGATAGCTTTACGCAGCTTGCGCAACTTAGCGAACAATTTGCGATCGTAATTACCGCCGAACGATTTCTGCATCACGCGGGGTTTGAGGGCGACAATGCGCGGCACCGCAAGCTTTAGCGGAACGTCTCCACGGAGTACCGGACGCGCGGCATCCGTCAACTGTAATGCGGAGTGCTGCGCAATATTTTGCATTACCAGCCCCAGATGAATGAGCTGGCGAATCACGCTCACCCAGTGCTCATGGCTCTTTTCGCGTCCCATGCCATAAACCTTGAGTTTGTCATGACCGAAATCGCGGATGCGTTGGTTATTCGCGCCGCGGATCACCTCGACAACGTAGCCCATGCCAAAACGCTGGTTAACCCGACCAATGGTAGAAAGCGCAATCTGGGCATCGTTTAAGCCATCATATTGTTTGGGCGGATCGAGACAGATATCGCAGTTGCCGCACGGTTCTTGTCGGCCTTCGCCAAAGTAATTAAGCAATACCAGGCGGCGGCAGGTTTGCGCTTCGGCAAAAGCGCCCATCGCATTCAGTTTATGCCGTTCAATATCCTGAAGCTGTCCGGCTGGTTTCTCTTCCAGACAACGACGTAGCCAGGCCATGTCAGCCGGATCGTAAAATAGCATGGCTTCCGCAGGCAGTCCGTCGCGCCCGGCGCGGCCCGTTTCCTGATAGTAGGATTCAATATTACGCGGGATATCGAAATGCACGACGAAACGTACGTTAGGTTTGTTTATGCCCATTCCAAAAGCGACGGTCGCCACCACGATTTGCAGATCGTCGCGCTGAAATTTTTCCTGCACATCGGCGCGAATAGCGTTTTCCAGCCCCGCATGATAGGCCGCCGCGCTAATGCCGCGACTTTGCAAGCGCGCGGCGGTATCTTCCACTTTCGCCCGACTGTTGCAGTAGATGATACCCGATTTGCCGCGTTGCTCCTGAACATAGCGCATTAGCTGGTCGAGCGGCTTAAACTTCTCCATCAGCATGTAGCGGATATTCGGTCGGTCAAAGCTACTGATCTGGATTAACGGATCGTTAAGCCCAAGCAGACGAATAATATCCTGGCGCGTGGTGTCGTCGGCGGTGGCGGTCAATGCCATAAACGGCAAAGCGGGAAAACGCTGGCGAAGCTGACCGAGAGCCGCATATTCCGGACGGAAATCATGTCCCCATTGCGAGATACAGTGCGCTTCATCCACCGCCAGCAATACCGGATTCCAGTGCGCCAGATGATCAAGAAAGTTGTCCAGCATCAGGCGTTCCGGCGCAATATACAGCAGACGAATCTGTCCGGTACGGCACCCCGCCATCACCTCAAGCTGCTGCTCGCGGCTTTGAGTGGAGTTCAGGCACGCCGCCGCCACCCCGTTCGCCAGTAGCTGATCGACCTGGTCTTTCATCAACGAGATCAAGGGCGAAACGACGACGGTCAATCCATCCAGCAACAACGCGGGGATTTGATAGCACAGAGATTTGCCGCCGCCGGTGGGCATGACGACCAGACAGTCGCGACCGGAGAGCGCAGTATCAATAATCGCTTCCTGGCCCGGGCGAAACTGTTGGTAGCCAAAGGTTTCCTGCAAAACCTGCTTGGCCCCTGATTCCAGATTCAACACTTCCGCCTGCGCCACATTAACCCCGTTCACCATAAATCAAAACAGGCGCTATTTTCAGCGCCTGCGAGAGAAACTGCAATGTTTAAAACACAATCCAATCAGAAGATATCGTTAAGCATCACGCCGACGCCGACACGTGTCTGATTAAAATTATAGTCGATCAGCGATTCGCCATAGCCGCTGTACACTTGGGTATAAAGCCGGACATGTTTAGTGACCGGATAGCTTAATCCAACTTCCGCGCCGCCGTAGCCTGTATTCCAGTTGTACTGGCCTTTGGCGCTTAATACCGCCTCGCCCAGGTGATAACCGATTTTAAGCTGGTAATAACCCATATATTTGGTGATGTCCGGATTATCATCGGTACTGCCAATCACGTACCACGGTTTGACCTCTACCAGCCAGTTACCGTTTTCGGCCATCAGACGGGTATACAGACGGTTCCAGCTACGCGAGGTGGGGTCCGAACGTCCGTTAGAGTCATGGTTGTAGCCCATCTCTACGTCGCGCAGCGTCCAGCCGGCAAAGCGATAATCGGTAGCAAAACCAAGAAAAAGCTGCGGTTCGTAGTTGGTTTCGCGAAACGGCGAAGACTCTTTACTGTTGGAAAGCTGCCACCAGGATTTCTGCGTATAGGAAGCGCCCAGTACCGAGTTCGGCCCCAGTATTCCGCGCCACAGCGGAAACGCCAGGCTCAACTGAAATTTCACTTCATCTTTACGTGCGTTTTCAGACCAGTTGTAGGTACTTATGGCCTCTTTGTTCAGATCGCTGGTGTTCGTGTAGATCAAGTAGTTCGTGTCATAAGGGTAAAGCGTAAAAGGGTTATCATGCTCCTGTAGCATGTTAGCGATGATACTTCCCCGTACTGCAGGCGCATCATGAACCTCTTTTATCGTAGCTTCTTGTGCATATGCCGCTAATGGCAGTAGCGTGGCTGGCAACAACCCTCTCAAAATCGCCCGCATTCTTGACGTTCTCCTGACGAAGTATTTTCAGCTTGAATCATTCTCTGCCAACCATTTTTACATATTTACACACATAGCCGTTAGTTATCCCTTCTTAAAGTAGAAAACAACAATTAAGAAGCATAATATCAACATTTCATTAACCAATGGAGTGTCAGGAATCTATGTCCGCTGTACTTACCGCTGAACAAGCTCTGAAATTAGTGGGTGAAATGTTTGTCTACCACATGCCGTTTAATCGGGCGTTAGGGCTGGAGCTGGAACGCTATGAAAAAGCGTTCGCCCAACTGGCCTTCAACAACCAGCCGATGATGGTCGGCAACTGGGCGCAAAGCATTTTACACGGCGGCGTGATCGCCTCTGCGCTGGATGTCGCCGCCGGACTGGTATGCGTCGGCAGCACGCTAACTCGCCACGAAACCATCAGCGAAGATGAACTACGCCAGCGCCTGTCGCGGATGGGAACGATTGACCTGCGCGTTGATTACCTGCGTCCGGGCAGAGGCAACCGCTTTACGGCCACCAGTAGCCTGCTGCGCGCAGGGAATAAAGTGGCCGTCGCCCGCGTGGAATTACACAATGAAGATCAGCTGTACATCGCCAGCGCCACCGCTACTTATATGGTGGGATAAAAGCAGGTAAACTGTTGTTACAATTCAGATACGAGTTTTCCGGATGGACGCAAAACAAACACGGCAGGGCGTATTACTCGCTCTTGCCGCCTATTTTATTTGGGGGATCGCCCCCGCGTATTTCAAGCTGATCTATTACGTTCCCGCAGATGAGATCCTGACGCACCGCGTGATTTGGTCATTTTTCTTTATGGTGGCGCTGCTTAGCGTCAGCCGGCAGTGGCGACAGGTTAAGCGCTTACTGAAAACGCCAAAGAAGATTTTCCTGCTGGCCCTGTCCGCCGTACTGGTCGGCGGTAACTGGCTATTATTCATTTGGGCGGTAAATAATCACCATATGCTGGAGGCCAGCCTGGGTTATTTCATTAATCCACTGGTTAACATCTTGCTGGGGATGATTTTTCTTGGCGAACGCTTCCGTCGAATGCAGTGGCTGGCGGTGATTCTGGCGGTGTGCGGCGTGCTGGTGCAACTCTGGACGTTTGGTTCACTGCCGATTATCGCGCTGGGGCTGGCGTTTAGTTTTGCGTTTTACGGCCTGGTGCGTAAGAAGATCGCCGTTGAAGCGCAGACGGGTATGCTGGTCGAAACGCTATGGCTGTTGCCGGTCGCCGCGATTTATCTGTTTGGCATCGCCGATAGCCCTACCAGCCATATGGGGCAAAACGCACTATCGTTGAACTTACTGTTAATGGCGGCGGGTGTGGTCACTACGATTCCGCTGCTGTGCTTTACCGGAGCGGCTACGCGTCTGCGTCTTTCTACACTGGGCTTTTTCCAGTATATCGGCCCAACGCTGATGTTTTTACTGGCGGTGACGTTTTATGGCGAAGTGCCGGGCGCGGATAAGATGGTGACATTTGCGTTTATCTGGGTCGCGCTGGCGATTTTCGTAATGGATGCGATTTATACGCAGCGGCGTAAGCATTAAATAATAAAATGGCAGCTATTATCTGGCTGCCATTTTATGTTATTTCTTCTTAGTAAATAGCAATACAATAAATAATATAATATTTGTTACTGGAAACACGCCCAACACACCAATAAACTTATTCCAACCAACAAACGTTAAATAGCGGGCATGGATCTGGCAAAAGCCGAATCCCAACGCTATTCCAATCCCCCTCAAATTTAATGAAGTACAAATCGACAGTACACCGAGCAGGACAATAGCAATCACCCACCATCCAATCCAGGCTTTAATGAATTCGGCTTTAGAAAAAGGGTCTTTACCAAAATAAATTTGCCAGAAATTTTTCTTTTGCATTTTATGAAATCCATTCATTGAAATTGTTAATTACCAGATAATATATTTAATTATTATCGATTGCTGTACAGCGTAATTATCATGACATTAATTACCATTGCTGTCATTAGAAAATTCAGTGTAATATATTTACATGTGAGATCTGAAGTTGGTTATCAATATGGAAAAAATAATATGATTAGGATTATTAAAGATATTTTTCACCCTTCCCCAAGGGATACATTGAAGCGAGCAAAGTTTGTTATTTATACATTATCATCATGGATAATATTATTTACTATAATGCCTAAAAACCAATATCTTAATTTAATATTTATTATTGCCAATACCTATATCCATATTAATATTGGCGCGAAGAGAATCAGAGATTCAGGTTGCAGGGCACTTTATTTCATCGCATTGTCTATAGGTGTAAATATCTTCTGTACAGTCAGTGTCGCACTCAATGGGGCTGATTGCGATAACATTGGTATACAACTCAATATTGCCTGGGTAATACTCACAACACTACTGCTATCTTTCATCGCTTCTTCAAAACAAGAACTTTCCTCATGATGAAGAACTTCCAACGGACTGGCGGTTAAATCGCCAGTCCGTATATTTTACAACCAGTTCTTGCGCTTAAAGTACAGATACGGCGCAAGCCCCGCCAGAATCATAAAGATAATCGCGCCTGGATAACCAAAGCTCCACTTCAGTTCCGGCATAAACTCGAAGTTCATCCCATAGCTGGAAGCGACCAGCGTCGGCGGCAGGAACACCACGGAAACCACCGAGAAGATTTTGATAATGCGGTTCTGCTCAATATTGATGAAACCCATCGCCGCCTGCATCAGGAAGTTCACCTTCTGGAACAGCGATTCATTGTGCGGCAGCAGAGATTCGATATCGCGCAGGATCTCACGCGCCTGCTCCAGCTGTCCGCCCGGTAAGCGCGCCTTGCGCACCAGGAAGTTCAGCGCTCGTTGGGTATCCATCAGACACAGGCGTACCTTCCAGCCGATATCTTCCAGTTCCGCCAGCGTGGAGAGCGCTTCGTCGTATTCATCGCCCTGATGCCCTTCCATAATGACGCGGCTCAGTTTTTCCAGATCGCTGTAGATGTTTTCGATTTCATCCGCCAACTGTTCAATTTTGGTTTCGAACAGATCGAGCAGTAGTTCATAAGCATTACCGTCGACCATCGCCTGGCTGCGGGCGCGCATACGATACAAACGGAAGGCGGGCAGTTCGCGTTCACGCAGCGTAAACAGACGGCCATCGCGAATAGTGAATGCCACCGTAGAGTTACCGGCATGATCTTCCGCATCTTCGAAGAAGAAGAAGGAGTGGATATGCAGTCCGTCTTCGTCTTCAAAGAAGCGCGCGGATGCTTCGATATCTTCCAGTTCAGGACGCGTCGCCAGACTCTGGCCCAGCTCAGATTGTACGCGCAATCGCTCGTCGTCGTCCGGTTCGACCAAATCGACCCATACGGCATCAATCAGGCTTTGTGACTCCTCGACTTCCAGCCGGGTCAGTCGGTTTTTTTCCAGTTGAAATGCGCTCAGCATGACCGGGACTCCCAATGCGTAAAAATATCGGACAGTTCAGATGGGCACACAGAAACAAATTGGGTTTCAGACCATTAAACAGCCTGACTCAACGCGACGGGAAAAAATGAAAGGTCGCTGACAACCGCTAAGGCTATCAGCAAAAAGGGATAGCCTTAGGAGTTGATCCTGGATGACAGGATAATGAGCCAGTATCTACTGGGTGTGTCCAAGGCGAATGTCCTCTTAGCGTAATCGTGGGCGCATGTTACGCCAGCAAAAATTTGCCGTCAACACGCAACGAAACGCGAAAAAGCAATAATTTCCCCTTATGCAGAAAGGTTAGCAGAGTGAGAGTATTTATCTATGATTTCAGAATATTAACATCAATATATCGCCGGATGGCGGCTTCGCCTTATCCGGCCTACAAATCAAAATGTTAGCCAGCGCGTAGGCCGGATAAGACGCGTCATCCGGCAATATGAGAGTCGGTCAAACCGTTTCCAGCTTCGCATACGCGGCAACCAGCCATTTGATCCCTTGCCCCTGAAAAGCCACCTGCAACCGGCTATGCTCGCCGCTGCCCTCCAGGTTGACAATAGTTCCCTCACCGAACTTCGCATGGCGCACGCGTTGGCCGAGTTTGTAGCCTGTGTCGTTTTCCGCCAGCGGCGTTCCCATTCGTTGATGGCTCACCGGACGACTGACGGTGGCGCGCAGACGGACCTCTTCCACGCACTCCTCCGGCAACTCGCCGATGAAACGCGACGGGCGATGATAAACCTCTTTACCATACAGACGGCGAGTTTCGGCATAGGTTAGCGTCAGTTTCTGCATGGCACGGGTAACGCCGACGTAGGCCAGACGACGCTCCTCTTCCAAACGCCCGCCCTCATCCAGCGACATCTGGCTGGGGAACATGCCTTCTTCCATACCGACGATAAACACCTGCGGAAACTCCAGGCCTTTGGCCGAGTGCAGCGTCATCAGCTGTACCGCATCCTGCCAGGTATCCGCCTGCCCCTCGCCCGCTTCCAGCGCCGCATGAGAGAGGAAGGCCTGCAACGGCATTAAATCTTCATCTTCGTCGTTGTAGCTGAACTGCCGCGTCGCCGTCACCAGTTCCTCTAAGTTTTCGATGCGCGTCTGGCCTTTCTCGCCTTTTTCTTGCTCATACATGGTGCGCAGGCCGGAATCTTTGATCACCCGGTCAGTCTGCACATGCAGCGGCATGTCGGCGGTTTCCTGCGCCAGAGCGTCAATCAGTTCCATAAAGCGTTGTAGCGCGCTGGCCGCACGCCCGGCCAGGGCTTTTTCCTGTAACAACTCACGGCACGCCTGCCACAATGTTAGCTGGCGATCGCGCGAGGTCTGGCGCACCACGTCCAGCGTGCGATCGCCGATGCCGCGCGTTGGGGTATTCACCACGCGTTCAAAGGCGGCATCATCGTTGCGATTGGCAATCAAACGCAGATAAGAGAGCGCATCTTTGATCTCCTGGCGTTCGAAGAAGCGCATACCGCCATAAATGCGGTACGGCATACTGGCCTGTAATAACGCTTCTTCCAGCACGCGCGACTGGGCGTTGCTGCGATAAAGGATGGCGCATTGCGCAAGCGCGCCGCCGTTGTCCTGCCAGGTTTTGATACGGTTAACCACAAAGCGCGCTTCATCCAGTTCGTTGAAAGCGCAGTACAGCGATATCGGTTCGCCGTCAACGCCGTCAGTCCACAGCTTTTTGCCCAGACGCCCGTTGTTGTTTTCAATCAGGGCGTTCGCCGCGCTAAGGATGTTGCTGGTCGAGCGGTAATTCTGCTCCAGACGAATGGTCTGCGCGCCGGGGAAATCATTGAGGAAGCGCTGGATGTTCTCTACCTGGGCCCCGCGCCAGCCGTAGATCGACTGGTCATCGTCGCCGACAATCATCACTTTACCGGTATCGCCCGCCAGCAGACGAACCCAGGCGTACTGAATGTTGTTGGTATCCTGGAATTCGTCCACCAGGATGTTAGTAAACCGCTCGCGATAGTGTTGCAGGATGTGCGGCTTGTTCAGCCATAGTTCATGAGCGCGCAGCAGTAGCTCGGCGAAATCCACCAGACCAGCGCGATCGCACGCTTCCTGATAGGCCTGATACACCTTCTGCCAGGTCTGTTCCACCGGATTGCCATAGCTTTGGATATGGTGCGGGCGTAGCCCTTCGTCTTTCTGGCTATTGATGTACCACATCGCCTGACGCGGCGGCCACTGCTTCTCATCAAGATTCATCGCCTTAATCAGCCGTTTAAGCAAACGCATCTGATCTTCGCTGTCGAGAATCTGGAAATCCTGCGGCAAATTAGCGTCCATATGATGCGCGCGCAGCAGGCGGTGCGCCAGACCGTGGAACGTCCCTACCCACATTCCGCCCTGGCTGGTCCCCATCAACTGGCCAATACGATGGCGCATTTCCGCCGCCGCTTTATTGGTAAAGGTCACCGCCATGATGGAGTATGGCGAATTGTTTTCTACGCTCAGTAACCAGGCGATACGGTGCACCAGCACGCGGGTTTTCCCGCTTCCCGCGCCCGCCAGCACCAGCATGTTGCTACGTGGCGCGGCCACCGCTTCGCGCTGTTTATCATTAAGGCTGTCGAGCAGGTAAGAAACGTCCATTGGCACCGCCGCGTAAAAACATGAAAACTAAAAACGCCCGGTGGCGCTTCGCTTACCGGGGCTACTTATCGTAGGGCGGATAAGCATAACGCCATCCGCCAGAATAACTGGGAATTTATACAGAACTACTGGTGATTATATCAGCGAGGTGAGAGATGCCAACCGCGAAATTTCGATATGCGGCAGTAAACGGCTGTCCTGCGTCCGCATCAGGTCGGCATTTTCAGGTTTAATCCAGCAGGCCTGCATCCCACAGCGAATAGCGCCAGCCACATCGGTAGTCAGATCGTCGCCGACATGCAGGATCTCGCCGATCGGCACATGCAGTTTTTCCGCCGCCAGGAAATACATGTCGCTAAACGGCTTGGAACGTCCATCCGGGCCGGCGCGCAGTACAAACTTAAAGTAATCGCCGAGGCCAAACAGTTCCGGCTGGGCGTTGCCGTTAGTGATCGCCACCAGCGGCCATTTTTTCGCAAGCTGCTGTAACGTCTCATGGGTAGCCTGCGGAACCTCAATCTGGCTGCGCCATTTGGCAAAATGCATCATCGCCGCATTCGCGCCGGCAATGGCCTCCTGCGCCGATAATCCCGCATCCCGCATGGCCTGCTCTATCGCACGATGGCGCCAGCGGGTAACGTCATGATAGATTTCCGGCTCCGCTTCACGCACCGCCTGCCGTATCCGCTGTAAATCGACGTTTTGAAACGAACGTAGCGACGGGTGATAATTTTGCATAAAAGCGAGCGCTTCCTGCTCAGTACGCAAAATCACCGGACGGTTATCATAAAGGGTATCATCCAGGTCAAAGGTGAGCGCGGCAATACGCCCCAAAGGCCGGTAAAAACGCATTATTTCCCCCGTTTAGCGCGCGGATGCGCCGCGTCGTACACTGAAGCAAGATGTTGAAAATCAAGATGAGTATAAATTTGGGTGGTGGAAAGGTTGGCATGACCCAGCAGCTCTTGCACGCCGCGCAGATCGCCGCTCGATTCCAGCATATGGGTCGCGAACGAATGGCGCAGCTTATGTGGATGCACGTGGCTGTTTAGCCCCTGCTTTATGCCCCATTCGGCGAACCGTTTTTGGACATTGCGCGCGGAGATACGCTTGCCGAGCTTCGACAGGAATAACGCCTCTTCATCGCTGGCGAACAGGCCGCGCAGATCCAGCCAGTGCTCAATCCACGTCACCGCGTTACGGCCAATCGGCAGGCGTCGCTCTTTGCTGCCTTTACCCATTACCCACACTTCGCCGGTATCAAGATCGAGGTGCTTTATATCCAGGCCAACCAGTTCGGATAAACGCAGTCCCGCGCCGTACATGACCTCCAGCATCGCCCGATCACGTACGGCGAGCGGATCGTTAAGATCGATGTCCAGCAGGCGGTTAACGTCGTCGACATCAATATTTTTCGGCAGATGACGCGGCGCTTTCGGTGCGGAGACGCCCTTCGCCGGGTTAGCTTTCAATTCGCCCTGACTGACTAACCAGTCAAAAAAGCTTCGCAATGCCGAGAGACGTAGCGCCAGACTGGCAGGGCCAAGCCCTTTGCGCCGACTGCGCACCGCAAAACTGCGCACAATCGCAGCGTCACATTGTTGCCAGCTTTTCAGCCCGGTTTCTCCGGCTAAAGCGATAATGGCATCAAGCTGACGCTGGTAGTTCAGCAGGGTAATGGGGCTAAGCTGGCGCTCCACGCCTAAATAGCGCAGGAACCGCGAGACATCCTGAGAAAGCGCGACCTCCGTCATACGCGTTTAATCCAGCGTTCCAGCAGTTCCGGCAGCATCAGCGCGATCTCCTGTAAAAGCTGCGTCCCCTGCCCCGGCTGATAGTGGTGCGGGTCACGGCTGCTGAAGAGAATCACCCCGAGGTCGCCATCGCTGCCCATCATCGACATAGCTACCGAGCCTACAGCCTTCGCCTCCGGCAAGACCACCAGCAGTTCCGGGCCGTTTAGCGGGCCAAGATAATGCTGCGACTGTCCCAGTCGTTGAATACGCAGCGGCTCGAAGGCCTGACGGTTTAAAGCCAGATGCGTATAGCGCGATGGCGCGCCAAGACGCCACCGATCCGGGAACAAACGCAGCGTCGCGCCGGCAAGCCCCAAATCGCGCGCCCAGCGGTGAAACCGCATCAGCATCTCATCCAGACTATCCGCGGCGACCAGACGGCTTTGCAGATGCAGCAAGCGATAAAACAGGCTTTCATTGGCATGAGCCTGTTCCATCAGCAGCGTCATATTTTCTTCAAGCACATTGATGTGATTACGCGCGCGGGCCATATGCCACTCAACGAGCGAAACCGTTCCCCGCACGGGATGTGGAACACGCATCGCTTCAACGGCGTGGGCGTTACGGATAAAAAACTCAGGGTGGTGGCGCAGGTAATCGACGACCGCTCGATCGTCCAGTTCCGTGAGCGTTTCCTGTAGTTCTTCCTCTGGTTGCTTCATAAATGGATAAATCCGTCGTAGATATGTGCCGCCGGACCAGTCATGTATAACGGATGACCCGGACCTTTCCAGGCGATATCCAGCCGACCGCCCGGTAATTCCACGCGTACTTCTTCAGCCAGCAGCCCCTGCTGAATCCCCACGGCAACGGCAGCGCACGCGCCGCTGCCGCACGCGCGGGTCTCCCCTGCGCCGCGTTCATAGACTCGCAGCCGGATATGCTCACGTCTTACAACCTGCATAAAACCAATGTTGGCGCGTTCCGGAAAACGCTCATGGCTTTCCAGAACCGGCCCCAGTGTTTCAACGGCCGCCGTGTCGACGTTATCAACCTGAATGACACAGTGCGGATTGCCCATTGAAACCACGCCGCACAGTATGGTCTGTTCCGCCGCTCGCATAATATACGTCTTTTCCGCTTTGTTGGCGCGAAAAGGCACCTGCGCGGGTTCAAAGTTTGGCTCCCCCATATTCACCCGCACCAGTTCATCTTCCGTGACGCTCAGTACCATCCGGCCATTCGCGGTACTGACCCGAATGTCGCGTTTATTGGTTAGCCCTTTCAGGCGAACAAATCGCGCGAAACAGCGCGCGCCATTGCCGCACTGCGAGACTTCACTGCCGTCGGCGTTGAAGATGCGGTAATGAAAGTCCAACTCAGGATCATAGGGCGGCTCAACCACCAGCAGCTGATCGAACCCTACGCCCAAGTGTCTGTCGGATAGCCGACGAATCAGTTCCGGCGAAAAAAAGACATTCTGCGTTACCGCGTCGACGACCATAAAATCGTTGCCAAGGCCATGCATTTTAGAGAATTGCATCATTCACTCCGTTCACGCGGGGACAGAAAACTATCCTCAGTAATTGACCTGGGACGGGCCATCTCCCGTTGCGCGATCGTTCTTATCGGGCATCGTGGACTGCGTTTGCGAATCGACTTTTTTCGTCGGCGGCGGCGCATTTTTATCGGCTGGCGGGAAATAAAGCGGCCCTTTCAAACCGCAGCCCGTCAGGCTGAACAGAGTCAGAAGTACAGCGAGTGTCTTAAACACGTTTTTCATTATGGATTGCCTGTAAGTTCATGCTTTCTATTTTCTATCATCGCAGGAGAAGGCGTAAAAGCAAGCGTTTAGGGGCTCTTTATAAAATCTGAAAAGCGGCGCGTTGCCATGATTATTGCGCATTTACATCAGGGAACATGCTTTGCTAATCACTTTAGGTTTACGTACCACGTCCGGATGACCTTATGCAATATCGTAATTTGTTTTGCCTTTTTTCGCTTTCACTTCTGCTGCCTCCCGCCTGGGGATGCCGGCTGAGTGAATCTCCGCACAATGTTTATCAACGGCAAGGCAGCGGCGTGGTTTATCTCCAGCCAGAAGAGGAGAACAATCTTTCGTTGCCGGAGGTGAATTTCAAACGCCTGCGTCGGTTACCCAATTCATTGATTAACCCGGCAACTCAGGGCTGGAACTGGATAGCACAGCCCCCTTCCTGAACCAGAAAATTAACGCCGGAAAAGAGCACGGCTATTTTATGCGTGATAGCCAGCAAGGTCAGGGTATTCAGGTCTTTAGCATCAATGGGCCGCTAAAAGTCACCGAGCGTTTTGCGTATGACAACCGCTATGTTTATACGTGGATTGGCAGCCAGCTTTACCGAACAGCATCCCCCTGCCCGGATAAGACGCATACTCTGAATAGGAACGTCATGTACACTAACAATAAAGATATCATCATCATAACGCGGGCGCAGGAATGCCAAAAATGACGTCGCTAAGTCATTTGGCGTGCTTGATTAAACATTTGAAAAACGCCCTTCGGGGCGTGGGGATCGGTTCATGCATTTACGTCATCGTTGAAAGCGTTATGCACGGCACGATAAACGGTGTTGAAGCTGCCGGGGTTTTGACGATAAGCGCGGTACTCGGTCTGCTTAGCGCTCTTTTGGATATCAAAGCAAAGCCGCGCGCCCCCTTAATCCTGTTGCATTTTCTTCTCTGCGGCGGCTGCGTCGCGCTGATGGTGGCAATGCTGTCGGCTCTGAACCATTTCCCGGTTAATGCGTCCGCCATACTTATCACCAGTGCGCTATTTATCGTCATTTATCTACCGCTGGGTTTTATCCTTTACCGCTCACAACGGTAATTCGTATCAGTTCCAGAAGCTGACGCTTCCCCTTATACTGGCGCTATCACTCAATAGCGAGATAAAACAATGAACGACAGTGAATTTCATCGCCTGGCTGACGCCCTGTGGCTCACCATTGAAGAACGCCTCGATAACTGGGACGGCGACAGCGATATCGACTGCGAAATCAACGGCGGCGTGCTGACCCTCAGCTTTGAGAACGGCAGTAAGATCATTATTAACCGTCAGGAGCCGCTGCACCAGGTGTGGCTGGCAACCAAACAGGGCGGCTATCACTTTGACCTGAAAGGTGACGAGTGGATTTGCGATCGCAGCGGCGAAACCTTCTGGGATCTGCTGGAGCAGGCGGCGACGCAGCAAGCGGGTGAAAAGGTGAGTTTTCGTTGATTTATTTGCCGGATGCGCTTTGCTTATCCGGCTTACTGTAGGCCCGGTAAGGCGTAGCCGCCACCGGGCGAAAATCCTCAGGAAAAATACTGCTGCAATAGCGGCGCGTCATGATCCTGGTTTGCTGGCGGCACGGTGTTGATAGGCTGCGTACGGAATGGGATCACCTGCGCGCGGCCATCGGTTTTCACTATCTGGTAGAACTGCGGCAGGTTGAAGTTGATAAAACTGGAGCCATACGTGAAGCGATCGTGCGATGACGAATAGAAGCGACTGACGTCGCGCACCAGTTCTTCCTTGCTACCTTCGCAGTGGTGATACACTTCCGCCCGGTTACTTTCATCGAGAATATAAATATTAAAGCCTTTCTCATCGCCCGTTTCTTCAAAGAAGAACTGGATAATCCCTTCGCTGGCGAAGCCATCCACCACTGACGGCAATTTCACCTGGTTGGTTTCCACCTGTACCGACAGCCCGTGCAGCTTGTTATGCGAAATCGCGCCGTAGAATTCGATAGCGTTCTCCAGCTTCTGCACCGAGACATTCAAGCGTTCGAAGAATAGTCCCCACGTCTGCCCGGAAACCCGCAGCGCCTTGAAGCGACCGGTCTCCTGACGGGTGCTGGAAAGACGTAGCTCGATACATTCGGAGACCAGTTGCTGCACGCGGGTGCGAATCAGACCGCGAAGATGCTGACTGTAGCAGAACACTTCGACGCTATCCGGCGGCGCGGCATCCTGGTGCATTTTCCCCAGAATCGTTTTCAGCGCTTCGATCATCGCCTGCTCGCCGTTAAAGTGCAGAGTACGCACTTCGTTCCACGAGTTGCGATATAACAAGTCGATACTGCCTATCAGACAGTTTTGCTCTTCGCCAAAGCTGAAAACGTCCAGCTTACGGAAGTCAAAATGAACCACTTTATTGCGAAACGCCGCCGTCGGGTCATATTCGAGGTTAACGATAATCGCCAGATGGCGAATTTCACAGGGGCTGTAGAGCGCTTTCGGCGTCGGAGCAGGCAAGCGCAGCGGGAAATGGTGCGAAACATCGGCGACCATCTCCTGCAACTTAGGCAGGTCGACAATACCGTTGCCCTTAATAAACAGATGCGTTCGCGACGTCAGCAGGCCGTTGAACCACGCCCACGCGACCAGCTTATTAAGATAACGGTTATATTCCAGCGGCTGATGGCTGATGATGGAATCCATGTTCGGCGCGCGGTTGTAGAGATACCAGCCTGAACGGTTGGCGCGTCCCGGCGGCACATGGATAAAGGTTAAATTCGGCTCGGACAGATCCGGCGATATCTGCGGGTTCACCAGCGTGACTTTACCCGGCAACGCTTCAAAAGCCGCGTACAGCTTACGCGTCAGTACGCCGATATCCTGCGGGCTGGCACTCACGCTGAGGTTGTTGCGCCGCGCAAAGCGAATCAGATTACGATAGCTCTGCATCATGGCGTCGAGCAATTCGTTGTGGGCTTCGCGCACCTGATCGATTTTCCAGTTTGCGCGATTATCGAGCATGGTCAGACGCGCGTCGTCCCATCCCCACTCGCTGACTAACTGGCTTAATACTTCCCGACGCCAGCCTACGCAGGCACGCTCGCGACTTAATTTCTCGCACACTTTCAGGTAAAAGCAGCGGCGGACTAAATCCAGCCGCGTCGGATCTTCAATCGCCGTCAGGTATTCAGTGACCCGTTCCAGCATCATGCAGTAGGGATCGAGTCCAAACGATACGATTTCACCGTCATGCAGACGTTGTTTAATATCTTTCGCCAGCAGACGTGGGTTGGGATATTCCCATGAGTAGGCTTCCAGCAGCAGCGTTTTCAGCACCGCTTTGTACGGCGAGTCAATGCTCTTGTATAGCTGCCACAGGCTGGCGCCAAAGTACTCTTCGGCGGAGAGCGAGCTTAAGCCCCCCAAATCCAGCCATTCGTTTGGCGTTAATACGCCCTGCGCGTAGAGCGTCATGACATAGTCGTCGTAATGCTCTTCTTCGTCGCACGGCACCATACTCCACAGGATACGCTTCCCGGCCAGGCGCACAGCGGTACGATAAAACTCATCAAGCAACAGGATATGCTGCGTAGAACCACAGTCTTCCCCGCCCAGACTGCCGCTTTCGTTATGGCGGAAACGGTTCTCGTCGATCAGGAAGAAGCTCACCTCAACGCCAAGCGAGGCGGCCCAGCTTTCCAGCAGGCTACACTTACGTTGCAGCAACTGACGCTCTTCACCGTCGAGCCAGGACTGATGGCACACCCAGATATCCAGGTCGGACGAGCAGCTCTGCCCGACCGAGGAGGTGCTGCCCATGGTGTAAACGCCGGTAATCGGCAGCTCGCCCTTCGGCGGGTCCTGCGGCGTCATACCGCGGTACAGCTCAAGTTCGTTCAGATAGTGGCGTTGGGTTTCATCAGGCGTGTAGAAGCAAATACCGCTGGGAACGTTACCATCAAGGTAACCCGGCATCAGTGGATGGTGATAGTGCAATAATGTCGGCAGAAGACTGTAAACCTGCTGAAAAGCGGGTCCCATGGCAGCAAGCGCGCGATCCACACGCAGTTGATTTATGGCATCCAGTCTCTGTTTCAGAGTCTCAATATAGAGGTACAAGACGTATCGCCTGATGTTGCTACCCGTCATGGTACAGGTCAGTACTTGACCGTCGCCATTCGGGATAAACCGTATGTCAAAAATAACCGTTACCCTTTCTCGTCTGCATATTTTTATCTAATACCGACGAAAAAATGGTCTAAAACGTGATCAATTTAACACCTTGCTCATTGACCGTAAAGAAAGATGCGCTACATACAAGTGTAGCACCGTTCGCTGCGTGTAAATTCTTAAATACGGGCTGGCGGTTTCTCGTCATTATTCACTGTCATTGACGACACTGCGCCTTATCCTCTCACTCACGGTGACCGGAAAACTAACATACTCTCTATAAGGATGTTAGGATGGTCAATGGTTGATAATGACGGTAACAAGCATGTTAGACAATGTTTTAAGAATTGCCACACGCCAAAGTCCCCTTGCGCTTTGGCAGGCACATTATGTCAAAGACGCATTGATGGCAACCCATCCGGGACTGACGGTAGAACTGGTGCCGATGGTCACACGCGGCGACGTGATTCTCGATACTCCCCTGGCGAAAGTGGGCGGTAAGGGACTGTTTGTTAAAGAGCTTGAAATCGCGCTGCTGGAAAAACGCGCTGATATCGCCGTGCACTCTATGAAAGACGTTCCGGTGGCCTTCCCGGACGGCCTCGGTCTGGTGACTATTTGCGAGCGCGAAGATCCGCGCGACGCGTTTGTCTCGAATAAATATCACAGTCTGGACGATCTGCCCGCGGGTAGTATCGTCGGGACGTCCAGTTTGCGTCGTCAGTGTCAACTGGCGGAACGCCGTCCGGACCTCATTATCCGTTCGTTGCGTGGCAACGTTGGCACACGTCTCGGCAAGCTGGACAACGGCGACTATGACGCCATTATCCTGGCCGTGGCCGGTCTGAAACGCTTAGGTCTGGAGTCGCGCATTCGCACAGCCTTGCCGCCCGACGTTTCACTTCCTGCCGTAGGCCAGGGCGCCGTCGGGATTGAGTGTCGTCTTGACGACGCGCGAACACAGGCGCTGCTCGCACCGTTGAATCACTCGCAAACCGCGCTGCGTGTAACGGCGGAACGCGCTATGAACACCCGCCTGGAAGGCGGATGTCAGGTGCCGATTGGCAGCTATGCAGAAATCATCAACGGTGAAATTTGGCTACGCGCGCTGGTTGGCGCGCCGGACGGTTCGGTGATGGTGCGCGGCGAACGTCGTGGTTCTCCCGAGCAGGCGGAGCAAATGGGCATCTCGCTTGCAGAGGAACTGCTGGAAAACGGCGCACGCGCGATTCTGACGGAAGTTTATAACGGCGAGACGCCCGCATGAGTATTCTGATCACCCGCCCCTCTCCCGCAGGGGAAGCGTTAGTGAGCCGTCTGCGCGCACTGGGGCAGGTGGCCTGGAGTTTTCCACTGATTGAATTTGTCGCCGGTCGGGAGCTACCCACCCTGGCCGACCGCCTGGCGACGCTCGCGGAAAACGATCTGGTTTTTGCCCTTTCACAGCACGCTGTCGCCTTTGCTCACGCCCAGCTCCAGCGGGATGGTCGAAACTGGCCTGCGTCGCCGCGCTATTTCGCGATTGGCCGCACCACGGCGCTCGCCCTTCATACCGTTAGCGGGTTCGATATTCGTTATCCATTGGATCGGGAAATCAGCGAAGCCTTGCTACAATTACCTGAATTACAAAATATTGCGGGCAAACGCGCGCTGATTTTGCGTGGCAATGGCGGCCGCGAACTGCTGGGCGAAACCCTGACAGCGCGCGGAGCCGAAGTCAGTTTTTGTGAATGTTATCAACGATGTGCGAAACATTACGATGGCGCGGAAGAAGCGATGCGCTGGCATACTCGCGGCGTAACAACGCTTGTTGTTACCAGCGGCGAGATGTTGCAACGGCTCTGGTCGCTGACTCCCCAGTGGTATCGTGAGCACTGGTTACTACGCTGTCGGCTATTGGTCGTCAGTGAGCGTCTGGCGCACCTCGCCCGGGAACTGGGCTGGCAAGATATTAAGGTCGCTGATAACGCCGACAACGATGCGCTGTTGCGCGCATTACAATAACTCTCATAATGGGATGCCATAATGACGGAACAAGAAAAATCCTCCGCCGTGGTTGATGAGACCAGGGAGAGCGTGGAAACCACGCCACAGCCAGTTAATACCGAGAAAAAAAGTAAGAACGGCGCCGCGCTGGTATTAAGCGCGGTGGCGATTGCGATTGCCCTGGCGGCAGGTATTGGGCTTTATGGCTGGGGGAAACAGCAAGCAACCGCGCAAACGGAAACCAGCGATGCGCTGGCGACGCAACTGACCGCCTTGCAAAAGGCGCAGGAGAGCCAAAAAGCGGAGCTGGAAGGGATTATCAAAAAACAAGCGGCGCAGTTAGATGACGCGAATCGCCAACAGGCGGCGCTGGCGAAACAGCTTGATGAAGTACAACAAAAAGTCGCCACTATTTCCGGCAGCGATGCCAAAACCTGGCTGCTGGCGCAGGCTGATTTCCTGGTGAAACTCGCCGGACGCAAGCTGTGGAGCGATCAGGACGTCACTACCGCCGCTGCGCTGCTCAAAAGCGCTGACGCCAGTCTGGCGGACATGAATGACCCCAGCCTGATTACCGCACGACGCGCGATTACTGACGATATCGCCAGCCTGTCATCCGTTGCGCAGATCGACTACGACGGCATTATTCTCAAGCTCAATCAGCTCTCTAACCAAATCGATAACCTGCGTCTGGCGGATAACGATACCGATGGTTCGCCGATGGATTCAGACAGCAGCGAGCTGTCCAGCTCGTTAAGCGAATGGCGCGTTAACCTGCAAAAAAGCTGGCAGAACTTTATGGACAGCTTTATTACCATTCGCCGCCGCGATGATACCGCCGTACCGCTGTTGGCGCCCAACCAGGACGTCTATTTACGCGAAAATATTCGCTCCCGCCTGTTAGTCGCCGCGCAGGCCGTGCCACGCCATCAGGAAGAAACATACCGTCAGGCGCTGGATAACGTTTCGACCTGGGTTCGCGCTTATTACGATACTGACGACGCCGCGACAAAAGCCTTCCTGGAGGAGGTCGATAAATTAAGCCAGCAAAATATCACGATGGATCTGCCGGAAACCCTGGGAAGCCAGGCGATTCTTGAAAAACTGATGCAAACCCGCGTGCGTAATCTGCTGGCGCAACCGACAGTCTCTACGGCAGCGCCTGCCACGCAGACAGACGCTCCGGCAGCCGCGCCGCAAGGAGAATAATGATGCTAAAAGTATTATTGCTCTTTGTGTTGTTGCTCGCGGGTATCGTGGTCGGCCCGATGATAGCCGGTCACCAGGGCTATGTGTTAATCCAGACCGATAACTACAACATTGAAACCAGCGTCACCGGCCTGGCGATCATTCTCATCGTCGCTATGGTGGTGCTATTCGCCATTGAGTGGTTACTACGCCGTCTGTTTCGTACCGGCGCGCACACCCGCGGTTGGTTTGCCGGCCGTAAACGCCGTCGCGCCCGCAAGCAGACCGAACAGGCGCTGCTGAAGCTGGCGGAGGGCGACTATCAGCAGGTTGAAAAGCTGATGTCAAAAAATGCCGACCATGCTGAACAACCGGTGGTAAATTATCTGCTGGCGGCAGAAGCGGCGCAGCAGCGCGGCGATGAAGCACGCGCTAATCAGCACCTTGAACGTGCGGCAGAGCTGGCGGGGAACGACACCATCCCGGTCGAGATCACGCGCGTGCGCTTACAGCTGGCGCGCAATGAAAATCACGCAGCGCGTCACGGCGTGGACAAACTGCTGGAGGTCACGCCGCGTCACCCGGAAGTTCTGCGTCTGGCGGAGCAGGCCTATATTCGCACCAGCGCATGGAGTTCGTTACTGGATATCATCCCATCCATGGCGAAAGCGCACGTCGGCGATGAAGCGCATCGCGCCATGCTCGAACAACAGGCGTGGATAGGACTCATGGATCAGGCGCGCGCCGAGCAGGGCAGCGAAGGATTACGCACCTGGTGGAAAAACCAAAGCCGTAAAACCCGCCATCAGGTGGCGCTGCAGGTCGCAATGGCCGAGCATCTGATCGAATGTGACGATCATGATATGGCGCAGCAGATTATCATTGACGGTCTGAAACGCCAGTATGACGATCGGCTGGTGCTGCCCATTCCTCGCCTCAGAACCAATAATCCGGAACAACTGGAGAAAGTGCTGCGCCAGCAAATCAAGACGGTAGGCGATCGCCCGCTGTTATGGAGCACGCTCGGCCAGTCGCTAATGAAACACGGTGAATGGCAGGAGGCGACCCTGGCTTTCCGCGCCGCGCTGAAACAACGCCCGGACGCGTATGATTATGCCTGGCTTGCCGATGCGCTTGATCGACTGCATCAACCGGAAGAGGCTGCCGCCATGCGGCGCGACGGCCTGATGCTGACATTACAGAACAATCCCCCGCAGTAATTCCCTCTTGCCCGGTGGCGCTTCGCTTACCGGGCCTACCGCCTACACAAAATCATTCGAGATGCATAAAAAAACGCCTGCCCGGTTAAGGGGCAGGCGTCAAAACAGGTCTGTATGACAACATAAAGGGGTGCTTCACTCAACGTTGTGTCCAGGGTGTTTGATGAGGCGTAAGCGACATCTGTCAGTGGACGATAAGCACCGTAAACGGCTCTGCATCATTCCTGAGTTTATGAGGCCAGAAGGCGAACATAAGAGATGGAATGAGCATCTACCCGTACATTATTGCACATAACGTGCCATCTTTGCACCGCTAAAAAACAGGCGCAGGCATTAAAAAAACGTAGAGAATTCACGCGATTGTCATCCCCCCGCCGCTGGCGAGGTTTTAGCGTGTCGCCCGGTGGAGACAGAACAGGATGATTTTTACAAAGTGATTATAAATCAATAGATTACTCGTCACCGAATAGCGACAAATGAAGCCTGGGATATCGCCAACAAATCATAATGGCAACACGTGCGGGATAAGGGGTTGAAAAGGAACAGAAAACAAAAAACCCCGCCGAAGCGGGGTTCAAAATTGGTCGGCGAGAGAGGATTCGAACCTCCGACCCACTGGTCCCAAACCAGTTGCGCTACCAAGCTGCGCTACTCGCCGATATACTGCTTTTTTGAATTTTTAGTTCAATTCATTGAGTCGTGGTGCGAGGGGGGGGACTTGAACCCCCACGTCCGTAAGGACACTAACACCTGAAGCTAGCGCGTCTACCAATTCCGCCACCTTCGCGTTTCACAACTCTATATTAATGGGGTGGCTAATGGGATTCGAACCCACGACAACTGGAATCACAATCCAGGGCTCTACCAACTGAGCTATAGCCACCACTGAAACTTTTTACGCGGTATTAAACCACCGCAGCTCAAGCACCTAAATAAATGGTACGCCCGACAGGATTCGAACCTGAGACCTCTGCCTCCGGAGGGCAGCGCTCTATCCAGCTGAGCTACGGGCGCTTAGCGCCGTTGCGGGGGTGGATAATACGGACTTCACACCCCGCTGTCCAGTGCCTTTTTAAATAAAATGCGCGTTTGGTTATGCTTTGCGCATTTTGGCGCTTATTCCCCCACCTTGTGGGCGGTTCCGTGACGATTCAGGCCGAAAACTTTGTAGACCAGCGTGACGGCCAGCAGGAAGATGACGCCGACAAACAGCGACATGCGCGTATCTTCATTAAAGTACATGCCGATTAAAACGCAAACCAGAAACGCCATCGTCAAATAGTTCGCCCACGGAAACATAATGGAACGAAAAGGATGATCCGCAATCGCTTCTTTATGCGCCCGACGAAAGCGCAGTTGGCTAATCAGAATGACAAACCACGGCACCATCCCCGGCAGTACGCTGGCGCTATAAACGTAAACAAAGACGCGCTGCGGATTGGGGATGATGTAGTTCAGGCAAGAACCTACCAGCAAAATCAAAATAGAGAGCGCCACGCCCGCGACCGGCACGCCGTGGCGAGAGACTTTCGCGACTGCCGCCGGCAGTTGACGGTTTTTCGCCAGCGCGTAAAGCATACGCCCACAGCTATACATTCCGCTGTTACAGCCGGAGAGCGCCGCCGTCAGCACGACAAAGTTGATAATGCCTGCCGCGGCGGTGATGCCGATTTTCGCGAAGGTGAGCACAAAGGGACTGCCGTTGCTGCCAATCTCATTCCACGGGAAAATGGTGACGATCACGAAAATCGCGCCAACATAAAAAATCAGGATACGCCACAGCACTTTACCCACCGCGCTACGCAACGTCACCTGCGGATTCTTCGCTTCACCGGCGGTAATACCGATCAACTCAACCCCCTGATAAGAGGCCACCACGATACATAATGCGGTCAGAAAGCCTTTCCAGCCGCCGGCAAAAAAGCCGCCATGCTCGGTCAGATTACCAAAGCCAATCGCCTGGCCTCCGTTACCAAAGCCGAAGAAAATCACCCCCAGACCGATGATGATCATCACAATAATCGTGGTGACTTTGATCATCGCAAACCAGAACTCGATTTCACCATACAGGCGCACCGCAGCCAGATTCGCCAACGCGACCAGTCCGACGGCAATCAGCGCCGGTATCCACTGCGCCATCTCCGGAAACCAGAACTGGACGTAGACCCCAATGGCGGTAATTTCCGAGATCCCGACCGCCATCCACATAAACCAGTATGACCAGGCGGTAAGATAGCCAAAAAAAGGACTCATATACCGGTGGGCGTACACGGCAAAGGAGCCGGTAACAGGTTCCAGAAAGAGCATCTCCCCCATCGAGCGCATGATGAAAAAGACGAACAATCCGGCGATGATATACGCCAGCAGCACTGACGGGCCCGCCCATTTCAGCGTACTGGCGGCGCCCATAAAGAGTCCGACGCCGATGGTGCCCCCGAGGGCAATCAATTCAATATGACGAGCTTCCAGCCCACGCTGTAGCTCCGGTTTTTTCTCTGCCATAAATCCTCATGTCGTGTTTGCAACGGTTCCGGTAGTACCGGTTATTGTTATGGGTACATCGATTGTTGCGAATATTTTCTTAAATTTGGACAAATGGCAAATGAAGCATTAAAAAAATGCACTTATTGTGTAAGAAATCATCGATTATGTTGTAAATGAGCAGCGCCATAAGCACAATCCGCTGCTCAAGTCATCAGAAGGGAGAATTAGAGATCGCCAGTATAGTGCCAGCGAAGGTAGCGCAGCAGACGCATCTGGCGGGTAATACGCTTCGGTTGAGAAAGCAGACGATACAACCACTCCAGCCCCAGGTTCTGCCATATTTTTGGGGCGCGTTTGACGTGACCGGTAAACACATCATAGGTCCCGCCCACCCCCATATATAACGCATGGGGATGCACTTCCCGACAATCGCGCATGAGTAATTCCTGTTTTGGCGATCCCATCGCGACGGTGACAATTTTCGCGCCGCTGGCATGGATACGCGCAAATAGCGCCTGACGCTGCTCCGGCGTAAAGTAACCATCCTGGCTACCCACAATATTGACGTTCCACTGCGTCCGCAGTTTTGCTTCCGTCTGCGCCAGCACCTCAGGCTTGCCGCCGACAAGAAATACCGGTGTGCCTTCTTTCCCCGCGCGCGCCATTAACGCTTCCCAAAGGTCGGCGCCAGCCACACGAGAAACCTGCGCCTGCGGAAATTTTTTACGTATTGAACGCACCACGCTGATGCCATCGGCATATTTAAATTCCGCCGCCGCTATCAACGCGCGTACTTCCGGATTATCTTCCGCCGTCAGCAGCTTTTCGGCGTTGATCGCCACCAACGTGCCTTGCTTCAGTTGACCATCGGCAAACAGATAATTCAGCGCATGTGACATGTCGCGCCAGCCAATCAGAGGTAACCCGCGCAGCGAGTAAAGGGGCGCAGCGGCATTATTGGTCATAGTTTTCCTTCCACCTGTGCCTGAGGGAGCGAAGTTGTACGTTTATGAATCAGTCCGGCGCTATCAAATAACCAGAACAGAAGCTTAGCGACCAGCAGGCTGGCGCCAAAAACCACCAGGAAGAAAACCACGCGCGAAACAAACGAATCCAGCCCTTCTCGCGCCAGCACAATCATATTAAAGATGGCGCCAAAGCAGAAACTGTGCAGAATCGCCGCCTTATAGCGATTGGGCTCCCGGTTACCCAGTTCATACAGCCAGTCGAACCATTTGATAATCAGCCCGACGACGATCGCGCCGAGCGGAATAAACAGCGCCCCGCCCATGACCACCAGCGATCCAATAAGCGTTGGCGATATCGCCAGGCCAGAATGGTTGTTCAGGACTTCCCAGGTGAAGTAATTCGCAGAGTTCAGCACGATACTGGGTCGTCCCGGCCATAACCAGGTGGGAATAAAGACGTAGAAATCACGCGCGATAGGGGCCAGCCCCTGAAAATCGATATTGTGGTAATTTTGCAACAGCAGCGCCAGATTCTCCCACGGCGAAAAGGTATCGCGCGTCAGATAAAGAAACGTATAGAACGCCTCATCGCCGCTCACATTTAATCCGTAGCGTTTGAGCGCCAGCCAGAACATACCGACAATCCCCAGCACGCCCGCCGCTACCAGCATCCACAGGCTGATCCAGCCCCGAATAATGCCGATAAACAGGAAAATTGCAAACGCAATAATGATGTTGGCGCGCGTGCCGCCGACAATCATGTAGGTCAACAAACCAAACGCGACGGTGCTCACCAGAAAAAACAGCCACGCTTTGCTGTCCTGGCGCAGGAAATAGACCACCAGCATCGCCGGAATGAAGAAATAGAAGAACCGTTTTAACGCCACGCCGGAGACTTCGCTGGAAAAGATCTGGCTGTAGGAGTGCAGCCGGAACAGCAAAAAGCCGTTATGCATAAAGAAAATCGCCACGCTCACCAGCGCGATGCCCATCAGGATCACCCAGGTAAGGTGGGTTTCCACCCGGTTCATGGTAAATAGCGGCTTGCGTGGTACATCCACAACGCGTTTGCGTAAACGCGTTTTATAGGTCACGTAATACACGCCGTAGAAACAGGCGGCGGATAATAGAGCCTGCAATAAGATTTCCGGCGGCGCGACGCCAACGTCGAAACGAAATACCAGCACGCTGGTTAGCGGAAAACCAAAAAAGAAGGTCAACAAAAACAGCAACGAAAAGAAAACGTTGAAGTTAAAACGCACGCGGCGGAATTCAAACCAGGTCAGCGTGGCGATAAACAGCGTAGAGAGCAGCCAGACCACCAGCAGCCCGCTGAATTGCATTAAACTCATTCGGCTTCTCCTGCGGCGATTCTCAACGCATTATGCCACGGTTGCAGGTAGTTGGGGCTAAAGAAGGTAATGCCGCTTTTATCTACCGATGCGAGCTGACGCTGCGCCTCGCGCACGACCTGCTCATTAAGATCGTCCGTGGTAAACAGGACGGGCAGATGCTGTTCCGCCATATCCTGCCAGAAAGGATTGTCGCGGTTCAGTACGCACGGGATATCGGCCTGAATTAGCAGACACAACGTCCCGATCCCCTGTTGGCGGGCAAAAATAAAATAACCGAGGTCGCACTGGCGCAACAGCGCAAGATAGGCATCAAATTCCATTTTTTCGCTAAGAATTTGTAGATTTTCGGCGCTAAACAGCGCCAGGCCGGCCTGACGAACCTCATCAATATAGGCCTGGTTATTGGCCGGATAGCCCATCGGCACCACCACGTTTACCGTGTCGCCAAACTGCTGATACACCGCCCGTAACGCCGCAATATGTTCGTTACTGCGATCGCCGGAGTTCCCTACCAAAATGGTCAATTTCCCCGCACGTTGGCGCTCTTTTGCCATAGCATTCAGGGAAGGGTCCATGCGCGTCGGGAAATAGAGCAACTCGCCGCGTACGTCAGGATGCTGGCGCGCAAAATAGCTGAGATCGCCGCGCGTCGCGAATACGCCCCCTACTCGCCCCTGCGCGATACGACGAAGCGGGTAGAAAAGGCGGAATTTCAGCCCGTGGGACACTTCGTAGAGATCCGCGCCCCAGATATGCCAGTAAAACTGAGCTGGCTTAATACCGCCGCTTAACAGCGCCAGCCACAGGCTGGTGTTGAACTGACCGTGAAAGAAGAATCTCTGTCGACGATTTGCTTTCGCTTTGGCGATGACCGCCTGCGCCAGCGCTTTCTTACTGCCATAAAAACGAAGCGAGAGCGCCGGGCAGCTTTCCGTGAAGCCGTTATCTTCACCGGCAACCATAAATTCGCGCGCGTGCTCGCTTGTGGCGGCCAGCGTATCATTGAAAAACCGCAGCACGGTGTGGTTATGGTGAGGGATATCCGATCCCAGGACGTGAATCAGTACAGTCATGCTCGCCTACGCCAGAGTAAAAATACGCCGCAACAAAGTGAAAAATAGACAATATAGGTGGCCATATAAGCCTGTGCCGCACCCAGCGCGCCGTGAGCGGGAATCAGCCAGTGAGCGAACGCCGTTAACAGAATGAACTGGCTAATTTCGGCCAGAATGTAAAATCGCAACGACGCTTTGGCAATCACCAGATAACCGAAAACATAGGCGCCGACTTTCAGCACGTCGCCCACTAACTGCCAGGCGAACAGATCGCGCATCGCGGTGAATTTGGTGGAAAAAAGCAGCCAGATAGCAAAATCGCGCAGTAGCCAGACGGTAAAACTCGCCGCCGCAACCGCCGGTAAAACAAATTTCAGCGCTTTTACCACTTCACGCGTAATGTCCTGTTTTTCCGTCAGGCGTGAGAGCGTGGGTAACAGGTAAACGCTGAAGGAGGCGGTGATAAATTGCAGATAGGCGTCAGAAATACTGCTTACGCCCTGCCAGATCCCGACATCGCTCCAGCTATAGTGCGCGGCCAGTTGGTTTCGCATCATCACATAGGCGACCGGCATCGTAACGGAGGTAATCAGCGCCATCAGGGTAAATTTACTGAGCTGCCCTGCCAGACCGTTGTTCCAGGAGGGCTTGAGATAGCGTAGCGGGACGGTGCCGCGCTTAATCAGTATTATACCGGCTGGCACTACCACCAGCGCCGGCACCAGCGCCAGGCCAAGCAGAGCGCCTTCATAGCCGCCGACACGGTAGCAGAGATACCAGGCGGCGACGCCCAAAAAGCTGCCGACAATTAACGATAAGGCATTACCCGACGCGTCACGAAAGCCCTTCATTAGCGCCAGCAGCAGGTTCGCCCAGGCGATCCCCATTTGTACCAGCGCAACCAGACGCACCAACCCTTGATAGTCCGTATGACCGAACAATCCCTGGCTAATCGGCGCCGCCGCCAGCAGGAAGACCAGCGCCAGCAGCGTAGAGAACCCCAATACCATCGCGGAGGAGGTTCCCACCACGGTACGTAACTGCGCCGGGTCATCATGATGTTGTGCGACGAGTTTGGTAACGCCGTTAAATATCCCGGCGCCAGCCAATACGCCCAGCACGGTGATCATCTGGCGGAAGTTACCCGCTTGTCCGACGCCCGCTGGACCAAAAGAGACGGCCAGTAGTTTCACCACCAGCAGTCCGGCGCCAATTTTTACCAGCGTACTGACCGCCGTCCACAGGGAGGCTTTAGCAAGCGACATATCAGGAGAAATAATTTAGCAAGGTAGTAATCACCGTTCGTTGATCGACGGGCGCAAGGTTATAAAACAGCGGCAGACGCAACAAACGTTCGCTCTCTTTTGTGGTGTAGACATCGTCCCCGATAAACTCGCCGAATTTATCGCCCGCCGGACAATCATGCAGCGGAATGTAATGGAATACCGCCATGATTTCCGCCTCTTTCAGGAAATTAATCAGCGCGCTGCGATCGGCGATATCCCGCAGTTTGATGTAAAACATGTGGGCATTATGCCCGCAGTTTTCCGGAATAGAAGGCAGCTCGATACGCCCGGCGCGCGCCAGCGGCGTTAACGCATCGTAGTAAGTCTGCCACAGCGACAGACGCTGTTGATTGATACGATCGGCGGCCTCCAGTTGCGCCCACAGATAGGCAGCCTGCAGATCGGACATCAAATAACTGGAGCCGATATCCCGCCAGGTGTATTTATCCACCTGACCACGGAAGAACTGGCTACGGTTGGTGCCTTTTTCGCGGATGATCTCCGCGCGTTCAATTAGCGTACGATCGTTGATCAGCGTCGCGCCGCCTTCGCCGCCAGCGGTGTAATTTTTGGTTTCATGGAAGCTAAAACAGCCGATGTGACCGATCGTCCCTAATGCGCGCCCTTTGTACGTGGACATCACACCCTGGGCGGCATCCTCGACAACGAACAGATTATACTTATCCGCCAGCGCCATGATGACGTCCATTTCACAAGCGACGCCAGCGTAGTGTACCGGCACGATAGCACGGGTTTTATCAGTAATCGCCGCCTCAATCAGCGTTTCGTCAATATTCATCGTATCCGGACGAATATCGACAAATACAATTTTCGCGCCGCGCAGGACAAAAGCGTTAGCGGTGGAGACAAACGTAAAGCTCGGCATGATCACTTCATCGCCGGGCTGAATATCCAACAACAGGGCCGCCATCTCCAGAGACGCGGTACAGGAAGGCGTCAGCAACACCTTCGCGCTGCCGAAATGTTGCTCCAGCCACTGCTGGCAACGACGCGTAAAGCCGCCGTCGCCGCACAGTTTGCCGCTGCTCATTGCAGACTGCATGTATTCGAGTTCGGTTCCCACCACCGGCGGCGCATTAAAAGGAATCATGTTGTCACCTGTATAACCAGTACGCAGTGCTTTCGATGTTGGCACCGCTTTGTATGTAACGTTTAAGCGCGGCGGTGTTGCCCAATTGGGTCGCCACCCGCAATGTTGCTTTGCCGCGACTCTGCGCCCAACAGATCGCCGCCTGCATAAGTTCCGCTCCCGCGCCGCGTCCGGCCAACAGACCGATGCGCGCGTCGGTATCATTCAATTCCCGCAGCGAGACGTAACCGCGGATAGCGCCTGTCTCCGTGCGAAGGACCAGGCATTGGTGATCAAACGTGCCGCGTACCGCATTCTCAATCCACTGGGCGTAAAAACGGGCGCTGGCGTCGGGCGCATACCACGGCGCGCGAAAACGACTCTGCGTAAACGCCTCTCCGGCCAACTGACGCAAAGCAGGAATGTCTTTAAGGTGTGCAATTTCCGCGCCATGCTGGTCGCGATGCCCTTTTACCGGCAACGCAAAATCCACCTCGCCTTCAACCAAAGAGAATCCCAGCGATTGCAACGCCGACAGCCAGGCGATGTTTTCAGCCGGCACTTTTACCTGCACGCGTTGCCACGCCTGCAGCGCTTCTGGCGTTAATTCGGGCGCTGAGGCATCGATACGCACAATGCCGCTATTCACACCAAAGAACGTATTTTCCCAGAGTAACGGTTCAATACTGGCGCGGACGGGCACGGAGCAACTCCAGTAAATATTGGCCATAGCCGGTTTTTTCAAGCTGACTGGCGGCGCGTTTCAAACCATAATCATCCAGCCAGCCGTTGCGCCAGGCAATCTCCTCCAGACAGGCAATTTTGAAGCCCTGGCGCTTTGATACGCCGCGCGTAATGGGATGCAACCGGGTACCGGAACCTCCCGCCAGAATGATGCCTTTCATTCGTTTCTCCTCCAGGAGTAAGAACCTGCCGTTTAGCGTTTCAGTCCTAAGCGTTCGCCCTGATAACTGCCATCCTGCACGGGTTTCCACCAGGCCTCATTGGCGAGATACCACTGAACGGTTTTTCGCATCCCGCTTTCGAAGGTTTCCTGCGGCGTCCAGCCCAGCTCGCGGGCGATTTTCGACGCGTCGATGGCATAACGTAAGTCATGGCCGGGTCGATCGTCGACGAAGGTAATCAGATCGTGATAATTCGCCACACCCTGCGGTTTTTGTGGGGCCAGTTCTTCCAACAGAGCGCAGATCGTCCTGACCACATCCAGATTTTTACGTTCGTTATGACCGCCGATATTATACGTTTCACCCACCGCGCCGTTCGTCACCACGTGATACAACGCACGGGCATGATCCTCCACATACAGCCAGTCGCGAATTTGCTGACCGTTGCCATAGACCGGCAATGGTTTACCCGCCAGCGCATTCAGAATCATCAGCGGGATCAGTTTTTCCGGGAAATGGTAGGGCCCGTAGTTATTAGAGCAGTTGGTGACAAGCGTAGGCAGACCGTAGGTACGTAACCAGGCGCGTACCAGATGGTCGCTGCTGGCTTTGGAGGCGGAATAAGGACTGCTTGGCGCATATGGCGTGGTTTCGGTGAAGAAATCGTCTGCAGTATGCAGATCGCCATACACTTCATCGGTGGAGATATGGTGGAAGCGGAACGCCGCTTTAGCATCCGCGCCAAGCGCGGACCAGTAAGCGCGAGCGGCTTCCAGCAAGGTGTAAGTACCAACGATATTCGTTTCAATAAACGCCGCCGGGCCGTCGATGGAACGGTCTACATGGCTTTCCGCCGCCAGGTGCATCACGCTAACGGGCTGATACTGCTGGAAAACTCGCTCCAGTGATGCCCGATCGCAGATATCCACCTTCTCAAAGGCGAAACGGTCGCTTTGCGCCACCGACGCCAGAGACATCAGGTTGCCCGCATAGGTGAGTTTATCCACCACCACCACCGCGTCTGCCGTTTCATGGATGATATGCCGCACCACCGCAGATCCGATAAAGCCTGCGCCGCCGGTCACCAGAATGCGTTTCATCAGCGCCAGACTCCTTTGGTATCAACCACATAACGTTGATGAACCGCATCGCCGGGGATCGCTTTAAATTCGTCGTGATCGACCAGCATCACCAGCACATCGGCGGCGGCCAGCGCCGCGTCCAGCTTCGCCAGCGTGCAAAGTCCGTCCAATTTTTTCGGCAACTGACGGATATTCGGTTCGACGACCAGGGTTTCGCCGCTGTGCCAGCGGGCGATACTTTGCGCGATCCCCATCGCCGGGCTTTCGCGCAGATCGTCGATATTCGGCTTAAAGGCCAGCCCAAAACAGGCGATTTTCACTTCGCTGGCGCGTTTATCGGTGGCCGCCAGGCAATCTGCGACCGCGGCTTTTACCTGATCGACTACCCAGTGCGGTTTGCCGTCGTTCACTTCACGCGCGGTGCGAATCAGTCTCGCCTGCTGCGGATTTTGCGCCACAATAAACCACGGATCGACCGCAATGCAGTGCCCGCCAACGCCTGGGCCCGGCTGCAAAATATTGACGCGCGGATGGCGGTTCGCCAGACGGATCAATTCCCAGACGTTAATCCCCTGTTCGGCGCAAATCAGCGACAATTCATTTGCAAAGGCGATATTCACATCACGGAAGCTATTTTCCGTCAGCTTGCACATCTCTGCGGTGCGCGAGTTGGTGACAACGCATTCGCCCTCAAGGAAAATTTTGTACAGCGCGCTGGCGCGAGCCGAACATACTGGCGTCATACCGCCAATCACGCGGTCATTTTTAATGAGTTCCACCATCACCTGACCCGGCAGCACACGCTCCGGACAATAGGCGATATTCACGTCGGCCTGCTCGCCCGCCTGCTGGGGAAAGGTCAGATCCGGGCGCATCCCGGCCAGCCAGCCAGCCATTTGCTCCGTTGCGCCGACCGGCGATGTTGATTCCAGAATCACCAGTGCCCCTTTTTTTAATACCGGCGCAATGGATTTCGCCGCGGCTTCCACATAGGCCATATCAGGGTCATGATCGCCTTTGAATGGCGTCGGCACGGCAATCAGGTACGCATCGGCCTCGACAGGTGTCGTCGTCGCACGCAGAAAGCCGCCTTCCACCGCCATCTTCACCACATTGCCCAACGCCGGCTCCACGATGTGAATTTCACCGCGATTTATGGTGTCTACCGCATGTTGGTTGATATCCACGCCGATAACCTGCTTCTGGCGGGAAGCAAAAGCGGCCGCAGTCGGTAATCCGATATACCCCAGCCCAATAACAGAAATGGTCGTAAAACTCATAACGATACCCGATAACTTTTTAACGCCTGTAAAATGCGCGCGCATGATTGCCCGTCACCATAAGGATTATGGGCGCGGCTCATGGTTTGATATTCATTTTCGTCGTGCAGCAGACGCATAACTTCCGCCACAATGCGCCGGGAGTCCGTACCGATCAGTCTTACCGTACCAGCGGTAATGGCTTCCGGACGCTCTGTGGTTTCACGCATGACCAATACCGGCTTACCTAATGACGGCGCTTCTTCCTGAATACCGCCGGAATCGGTCAGAATGAGCCAGGCGTGATTCATCAGCCAGACAAAAGGTAAGTAGTCCTGCGGCTCAATCAGTACCACGTTTTCAACATGGCCGAGGATACGGTTGACAGGTTCGCTGACGTTGGGATTGAGATGCACCGGATAGACAATTTGCACATTCTGGTTCGCGGCGGCGATTTCCGCCAGCGCCTGGCAGATATGCTCAAAGCCCTGACCAAAGCTTTCACGCCGATGACCGGTCACCAAAATCATCTTCTTATTCGCGTTGAGGAAAGGATACTGCTCGGCCAGTTCAGCCTGTAATGTATCGCTCGTCAGAACGCGATCGCGTACCCAGATCAGCGCGTCGATAACGGTATTGCCAGTGACAAAAATGCGCTCATCCGGAATGTTCTCCCGCAACAGATTCTGCCGCGAGTTTTCCGTCGGCGCAAAGTGGTACATCGCCAGATGTCCGGTCAGCGTGCGGTTTGCCTCTTCCGGCCAGGGGGAATAGAGATCGCCGGTTCGCAACCCGGCTTCTACGTGCCCTACCGGAATTCGTTGATAGAAAGCCGCCAGGCTGGTAGCAATCGTAGTGGTGGTATCGCCATGAACCAGCACCACATCAGGTTTAAAATCTGCCAGGATCGGCTTTAATCCCTCCAGAATTCGGCAGGTAATTTCCGTCAACCCCTGTCCCGGCTGCATAATGTTGAGATCGTAATCAGGCACAATAGAAAAAAGAGTTAATACCTGATCAAGCATCTCCCGATGCTGCGCAGTAACGCATACTTTGGCCTCGAAATGAGGATCTTTTTCCAGCGCATGGACCAGAGGCGCCATCTTAATGGCCTCCGGTCGTGTACCAAATACAGTCAGTACTTTCACATCGATTCTCTTCGAATAGACAGTAGGGGCCCAGCCCCCTACTGCAGAGGTGTTGCTAAATCGTGCGGCGACGGGTTAAGGCAACGCCCGCACCGATTAGCGCCCCAACGATACCCCACATAATCATCAGGAAGGCTCGGCGTGGGCTATCACGTTTTACCGGTTCTTCCGGCGTACGCAAATAACGATAGGTCTGAAAACGAGGGTCCAGGGTCGGCCCCACATTAAGCGTATTCAACATTGCCCGATTTTGAAAGTAGTCCAAATCGAACGCAGGGCCAACCGCTTGCAGATTTTCAAGACGCGCCTGCAACATAGGGCGACCGAGTAAAAAAAGCTCTGAGTCCGGTAATTCATCCGCCGGGACATCTGTCGCGCTACGAGAAATATTATGTTGTTCCGCAATTTTGAGCGCCTGCTCAATACTGTTTACACGACGTGAATAGATCGCTTTCGCAACCTCCTCCTGCCGTTTGACCTGGGCTTTCATCTGCACGGTACGCGCAGCCCAGGCACCTTTTAATTCATCATTCAGATGGCTCGCCGCCCGCTGGCTGGCGAATGCGACATACTGACGCAGCAGATTATTGGCGTCCGGCGCAGTTTCAGCAATCAGCTTCACATTGTCGTTGATGGCGCGTGTAAAATCGCCGGGCGTAAACTGTATGTTATTGATCAGTTCATCAAGCATCGCCGCATCAGCTTTGCTATTCCCGACCATTCGCTGCTTGTAATAGTCCGTCTGTAACCAGAAATCGCGACGCGTATCCCAGGAGGCAAGTTGCATGATGAACTCTTTATACGCTTCATCCATCACCGAGGGTTTATCGGAAGAAGCAGGATCGGTCTTAATATCCAGGTTGCGCAGAAACTGCTGCTGGGAGTAATAACCGCCCAACATATTTACGGTTGGGCGATCGGTGATCGCCGTCGCACTCCACTCCTGACGAGCAAAAAAGGTATAGGCTAACGCGATAAGGGCAAATAGCAGGCCAATGCCGATAATCCAGAATTTGCCAGCCCATAAAGTACGAAACAACCCGCGAATATCCAGTTCATTTTCAGCGCTCACCGCGCGTGCCCCCGGTAATGGTTGTGTCATCGTATCCTCATTTACTTGGTTAAGTTTGGCCGGTTCTCACGTTGCCTGCGCAGGCGACGCTTCACACGCTTAATAAATCTCGCCACCTTCCAGGCCCGCTTAATGCAGTAGCCATAGAGGAAGAATGCTAGCAAAAAGAGCACCAACATAACCCATTCAGGAACAAAATGAGAGTATTCTGCCGTTACGCCTACTCCCGCCAGAATCGCCGCTGCGAGCGTAATAAGAACAAATGCCTGGCGGGAAGTAAACCCTGCTCGCATAACCAAATGATGAATATGTTGGCGATCAGGGGAAAAGGGGCTCATCCCTTTACGCAGACGGCGATACATAATCGCCACCATATCCATCAATGGAATAGCGATAATCCATAGCGCGGTAACCGGGCTGATAGAGTGAGTTTTCCCCTGCGTCGTTTCCAGTAAAAGCCAGATGACGGTAAAGCCAATCAGTGTACTACCGGCATCGCCCATAAAGACTTTATAACGCCGCCCCAAAATACCGAGATTAAGCATAATGTAAGGCAGAATCGCGGCGATCATGGCAAAACACCACATTGCCAGACTAGTCTGACCATCAAACCATAAAATCAGCCCCATCGCCGCAAATGAGACGCTGGATAACCCACCCAGCAGGCCGTCAATACCGTCCACCATATTGAAAGCGTTGATCGCCGCCCATACCGCAAACAGGGTAAGGAAATAGCCAAAGGGGCCAAGCACTAACTCCCAAGGCCCAAAGATGTAACCAAGGCTACCTAAGTGAAGTTTTGCGATAACCATCATTACAACCGCAATAACAGCCTGAACCACAGCACGAATTTTTACACTGATATCAAAACGGTCATCCATCGCACCAACAAAAACCAATACACCAGCGCAAATAAGATATAGCGATAAGTGCGGTATGTAGTAATCCGAGAGGCCAAACATAAAGCAGATTCCTGCAAACACAGAAATCCCGCCGACTAATGGGATAACACCCTGATGTCGTTTACGAAAGTTTGGTTTATCCACTAAACCAATTTTTATGGCTACTTTTCGCGCAAGAAAAATAAAAATGGTCGTGAATAAAAAAATACTGATTAGCTCAGATAAAGCGGTGAGTAACTTCACAGTGTATGTGCTCTCAGCATATATCATTTCCTTAAAGTATAATGCGTTACGCCAGCTCCTAGAAGAGACCTGTTAGAACATTACACTTTTTACCGCAAACAATGTGTATTGTGCATGGTGTTACTCTGTAGCGCATATCCCGATGACCAGTTTATATGACATGACGCCAGGATGAATCGCAAAACAAAAACGCCACGTAAAAACGTGGCGTTTTCAGGTAAAGACCAGGTTATGAGCGCTTCATCATCTCGAAAAAGTCGTCATTAGTTTTGGTCATCGCCAGTTTGTTAATGAGGAATTCCATCGCGTCAATTTCACCCATCGGATGGATGATTTTACGCAGGATCCACATTTTCTGCAGCTCTTCCTGAGTGGTGAGCAGCTCTTCTTTACGGGTACCGGAACGGTTGTAGTCGATAGCCGGGAAGACACGTTTTTCAGCGATCTTACGCGAGAGATGCAGCTCCATGTTACCGGTGCCTTTAAACTCTTCGTAGATAACTTCGTCCATCTTGGAACCGGTATCGATCAGCGCCGTCGCGATGATAGTCAGGCTACCGCCCTCTTCCACGTTACGCGCCGCACCGAAGAAACGCTTCGGACGATGCAGGGCGTTAGCGTCCACACCACCGGTCAGTACTTTACCGGAAGCCGGCACCACGGTGTTGTAGGCACGCGCCAGACGGGTGATGGAGTCGAGCAGGATGATAACGTCTTTCTTGTGTTCAACCAGACGTTTCGCCTTCTCGATAACCATTTCGGCAACCTGAACGTGGCGGGATGCCGGTTCGTCAAAGGTAGACGCAACCACTTCGCCTTTCACCAGACGCTGCATCTCGGTTACTTCTTCCGGACGTTCGTCAATCAGCAGCACCATCAGCACGCAGTCTGGGTGGTTATACGCGATGCTCTGCGCGATGTTCTGCAGCAGCATGGTTTTACCCGCTTTCGGCGGCGCGACAATCAGACCGCGCTGGCCGCGACCGATCGGCGAAGCCAGATCCAGAACGCGCGCCGTTAAGTCTTCGGTAGAACCGTTACCACGCTCCATACGCAGACGAGAGTTTGCGTGCAGCGGGGTTAAGTTCTCAAAGAGGATTTTGTTACGGGCGTTTTCCGGTTTGTCGTAGTTAACTTCGTTAACTTTCAACAGCGCAAAATAGCGTTCACCTTCTTTCGGCGGGCGAATCTTACCAGAAATGGTATCACCAGTGCGGAGGTTGAAACGGCGGATTTGGCTGGGGGAAACGTAGATATCATCAGGACCGGCGAGGTAGGAGCTGTCTGCAGAACGGAGGAAACCAAATCCATCCTGCAATATCTCCAGCACACCGTCGCCAAAGATATCTTCGCCACTCTTTGCGTGCTGCTTCAGGATGGCAAAAATAATGTCCTGCTTGCGCATACGGGCCAGGTTTTCCAGCCCCATACTTTCGCCGAGAGTGATCAGCTCAGAAACCGGCGTATTCTTTAATTCGGTAAGATTCATAATGGTGTGAGTTCTTAAACTTGGGGTAAATCTCGAACTTAATGTTGTGAATGGTATGGCAGGGTCATCCATGCCTGTTTACGGCTATCAACTCATGTCTGTTCGCTGTCTGGTCACAGGAAAGTACGCAGAACTGAAACGACAAGACGGAATGAGCGAAGAGCCAGGAATCTTTCCACTTCTCGTGCGAGAAAAAACGGGAAGTGACGGATAAAACCAGATTCAAACTTAATAAGGTATGTTTAATTCGAAGTCAATACTAACTTAGCACGACTCAGACCGGGCGTCCAGAGATCCTGACAATTTAAGAATAACGTAAGGACAACAGACGCCACGAAACTGCCTGATACCTTAATCATTCGTCGAATGACAGACGCCTGACCATACAGCGCCTGTGTCATTCGACGTATAAAAGGTATTACGCCAGATTGGCGTCGAGAAACTCTTTCAACTGACCTTTAGACAGTGCGCCTACTTTGGTTGCCGCCACTTCGCCGTTTTTAAACAGCAGCAGAGTCGGAATACCGCGGATGCCATATTTAGGCGCAGTACCTGGGTTCTGGTCAATGTTCAGTTTGGCAACGGTCAATTTGCCCTGATATTCGTCAGCGATTTCATCCAGAATCGGAGCGATCATTTTACACGGCCCGCACCACTCTGCCCAGAAATCAACGAGGATAGCCCCGTCCGCTTTGAGTACATCCGTGTCAAAACTGTCGTCAGTCAGGTGAATAATTTTATCGCTCATATATAACTCCACAGGAATAAGCCTGGCGTGTTGGTGTAGCATTAACCAACGAGGTGCTGATGTTAACTTCGCCAACAAAGGTTGACTTTATTTCACCGGATACGCTTTCGTAAAGCAATAGTAAGCTGATATTCTACCACACTATGAGCAAAACACATTTAACAGAACAGAAGTTTTCCGACTTCGCCCTGCACCCACAGGTGGTTGAAGCCCTTGAAAAAAAAGGGTTTTATAATTGTACGCCCATTCAGGCACTGGCCCTTCCGCTAACGCTGGCGGGTCGTGACGTTGCAGGGCAGGCGCAAACCGGTACCGGGAAAACGATGGCGTTTCTGACGTCAACGTTTCATTATTTACTTTCTCATCCCGCGATCGACGATCGCAAGGTGAACCAGCCGCGCGCGCTGATCATGGCGCCGACGCGTGAATTAGCCGTACAAATTCACGCAGACGCGGAGCCGTTGGCGCAAGCGACAGGCTTAAAATTAGGCCTGGCTTACGGCGGCGATGGTTACGACAAGCAGCTTAAAGTGCTGGAAAGCGGCGTTGATATTCTTATTGGTACGACGGGCCGACTGATCGACTACGCCAAACAAAACCACATTAACCTCGGCGCCATTCAGGTCGTCGTACTCGATGAAGCCGATCGCATGTACGATTTGGGCTTTATTAAAGATATCCGCTGGCTGTTCCGTCGTATGCCGCCGGCTGCGCAGCGTCTGAACATGTTGTTCTCCGCCACCCTGTCTTATCGGGTTCGCGAGCTGGCGTTTGAACAGATGAACAACGCCGAATATGTTGAAGTGGAACCGGAGCAAAAGACCGGCCACCGCATTAAAGAAGAGCTTTTCTACCCCTCTAATGAAGAGAAAATGCGTTTACTGCAAACGCTGATCGAAGAAGAGTGGCCGGATCGCGCCATTATTTTCGCCAACACCAAGCATCGTTGCGAAGATATCTGGGGACATCTGGCGGCAGATGGCCATCGTGTTGGTCTGCTGACCGGCGACGTCGCGCAGAAAAAGCGCCTGCGGATTCTGGATGAGTTCACCCGCGGCGATCTGGATATTCTTGTGGCGACCGATGTCGCGGCGCGCGGGTTGCATATCCCCGCCGTAACGCACGTCTTTAACTACGATCTGCCAGACGATTGTGAAGACTATGTTCACCGTATCGGTCGTACCGGTCGCGCTGGCGCCAGCGGGCATTCCATCAGCCTGGCTTGCGAAGAGTATGCGCTGAATCTGCCCGCCATTGAGAGCTATATCGGCCACTCGATTCCGGTCAGCAAATACAATCCGGAAGCGCTCATGAACGATCTGCCCAAGCCGTTGCGCCTGACGCGTTCGCGTCCTGGCAATGGTCCGCGCCGCGCTGGCGCTCCGCGTAATCGTCGTCGTTCAGGTTAAGAAAAGTTATGCCATACACAAAATCATTTAGCCTGTATCAAGGCGGCAAGAAAACAAATCCCGATGAGCGTACTTTAGTAAATGATTCAGGGGAGTGTACGCAGCCAACACGGATACAGGTTGAAGGATGAAGTGTATGAATTCCACCTCGTTGTATGCCGCCATTGATCTCGGTTCCAATAGTTTTCATATGCTGGTCGTGCGCGAGGCGGCGGGAAGCATCCAGACGCTGACCCGAATAAAACGCAAGGTGCGTCTGGCCGCGGGTCTGAACAACGACAACCACCTTTCAGCCGAAGCGATGGAACGCGGCTGGCAATGCCTGCGTCTGTTTGCTGAACGTTTGCAGGATATCCCGCAGCCACAAATCCGCGTGGTTGCCACCGCAACATTGCGTCTCGCCGTTAATGCGGGGGAATTTATCGCGAAAGCGCAGACTATCCTTGGTTGTCCGGTGCAGGTTATCAGCGGCGAAGAAGAGGCGCGGCTGATTTATCAGGGAGTCGCTCATACCACCGGCGGCGCAGATCAGCGACTGGTGGTGGATATCGGCGGCGCCAGCACTGAACTGGTTACCGGCACTGGCGCGCAAACCACGTCGCTGTTTAGCCTGTCGATGGGCTGCGTAACGTGGCTTGAACGCTATTTTAGCGATCGTAATCTGGCGCAAGAAAACTTTGATGATGCGGAGAAAGCCGCGCGCGATGTACTGCGTCCGGTCGCCGATGAACTGCGTTTTCATGGCTGGAAGGTCTGCGTGGGTGCCTCCGGCACCGTACAGGCATTGCAGGAAATCATGATGGCGCAGGGGATGGACGAGCGCATTACGCTCGCCAAACTACAGCAGCTGAAACAACGCGCGATACAGTGCGGACGTCTGGAAGAGCTGGAAATCGAAGGCCTGACGCTGGAGCGCGCGCTGGTTTTCCCAAGCGGGCTGGCTATTCTGATCGCCATATTTACCGAGCTGAACATCCAGAGCATGACGCTGGCAGGCGGCGCGTTACGCGAAGGGCTGGTGTATGGGATGTTGCATCTGGCGGTAGATCAGGATATCCGCAGCCGCACGCTGCGAAACATTCAGCGTCGGTTTATCGTCGATACCGATCAGGCAAATCGCGTAGCGAAGCTGGCAGATAACTTCCTCAAACAGGTAGAAAATGCCTGGCATATTGAGCCTATCAGTCGTGAACTGTTGCTTAGCGCTTGCCAGTTGCATGAGATCGGTCTGAGCGTTGATTTTAAACAGGCGCCCTATCATGCCGCCTATTTAGTACGCCATTTGGATCTGCCTGGCTATACGCCCGCGCAGAAAAAATTGCTCGCCACCCTCTTACTGAATCAGACCAATCCGGTCGATCTCTCTTCGCTTCATCAGCAAAACGCGGTACCGCCCCGTGTTGCGGAACAGCTATGCCGTTTGCTGCGACTGGCGATTCTTTTTGCCGGTCGCCGTCGTGACGATCTGGTACCAGAAATTACGCTACAGGCGCTAAATGAAAATCTGACGTTAACCTTGCCTGGCGACTGGCTGGCACATCACCCGCTGGGTAAAGAGTTGATTGATCAGGAAAGCCAGTGGCAAAGCTATGTACACTGGCCGCTGGACGTTCGCTAACCGTAGTCTGATTGCCGGATGACGCTTCGCTTATCCGGCCTACGATTTCGCTCGCTTTGCCGCCATCATGGCTTTCAGATTAGCCAGGTGACTTTGCCCTTTTTGCATTCGCTCCTCAGCACTTACCACTTTGCGCTCCTGCTCCCAGATTAAATCATCCTGCGGGAGTTCTAACAGGAAGCGGCTGGGTTCCGGGCGCACCAGTTCCCCATACTGACGGCGCTCTTTACATAATGTAAAGGTGAGCTCTTTCTGCGCGCGAGTGATCCCGACATAGGCCAGCCGACGCTCTTCCTCAATATTATCTTCGTCAATGCTGCTTTGATGCGGCAAAAATCCTTCTTCCATTCCCACCATATAGACATACGGGAATTCCAGTCCTTTCGATGCATGAAGCGTCATCAACTGTACCTGATCCAGCTCTTCTTCGCTCTCGCCACGCTCCATCATATCGCGCAGCGTAAAGCGTGTAACCACCTGGGTCAGCGTCATCGGCTCATCGAGTTCGTTGCCTTCCAGCATCTCAGTCATCCAGCTAAAGAGCTGGTTAACGTTTTTCATACGCATTTCCGCCGCTTTGGGGCTCGGCGAGGTTTCGTACAACCAGGACTCATAGTCAATACCGTGGATGAGATCGCGCACGGCGGCGACAGGCTCGCGTTCGGCCAGACGCTGGATTTCCCCCAGCCAGTGGATAAAACGCGTCAATGAATCGTAACCACGTCCGGTCAGCTTCTGACTAAGCCCCATATCAAAGCTGGCGGTAAACAGGCTTTTATTACGCGTCATTGCCCATTCACCCAGCTTTTGCAGAGTAGCCGGGCCGATTTCGCGTTTTGGCGTATTCACGATGCGCAGGAAAGCGCTGTCATCATCCGGGTTGGTCAACACCCGCAGGTAGGCCAGCAGGTCTTTAATCTCCGGACGGGAGAAAAATGAGGTGCCGCCGGAAATTTTGTACGGAATACGGTTCTGCATGAGGAATTTTTCAAATACCCGCGACTGATGATTCCCGCGATACAGAATGGCGTAATCCTTGTACTGGGTCTTGTTCACAAAGTGATGGGCAATCAGTTCGCCGGTAACGCGCTCAGCTTCATGCTCTTCATTGTTTGCGCTTAACACTTTGAGTTCCGCGCCGTAACCGAGCTCGGAAAAGAGGCGCTTTTCAAAGACGTGCGGATTGTTGGCGATGAGAATATTCGCCGCTTTCAGGATGCGGCCCGAAGAACGATAGTTTTGCTCCAGTTTAATCACCTGCAGCGCCGGAAAGTCCTGGCTCAGTAACACCAGGTTTTGCGGACGCGCCCCGCGCCAGGAGTAGATAGACTGGTCGTCATCGCCCACGACCGTAAAGCGCGCGCGTTGCCCGACCAGCAGCTTAACCAACTCATACTGGCTGGTGTTAGTATCCTGATATTCATCCACCAGCAGATAACGAATTTTATTCTGCCAGCGCTCGCGCACCTCGTCATTGCGTTGCAACAGCAGCGTCGGCAGCAAAATCAAATCATCAAAATCGAGAACGTTACATGCCTTCATATGGGCGTCGTAAAGCCCGTAGCAGTGGGCAAAAATACGATCGCGTTCGCCTTTCGCCCCCGCCGCTGCCTGCGCAGGCGTTTTGAGATCGTTTTTCCAGTTGGAGATCGTGGAGATCAGCTGTTGCAACAGAACCTTGTCGTCTTCGATCAGGCCTTCGGTCAGCTCTTTGAGCAAGGCGACCTGGTCGGTATCGTCAAACAATGAAAAGTTCGATTTCATCCCCAGCGCAGCGTACTCGCGCTTAATAATATCCAGCCCTAGCGTATGAAAGGTGGAGATCATCAAACCGCGCGCTTCCTTACGGCCGAGCGTCTGCCCGACGCGTTCTTTCATCTCACGCGCGGCCTTGTTGGTAAACGTCACCGCCGCAATATGCCGGGCCTGATAGCCGCATCCGCGGATCAGGTGGGCGATTTTATTGGTAATTACGCGAGTTTTACCAGAACCCGCTCCTGCCAGCACCAGGCAGGGTCCGGTGACGAATTCGACAGCGTGTTGTTGGCCGGGATTTAAACGCATGGGAATAGTGCTCAATCTTCGAACGGGGGAGGGATTGTAGCAGAAAGCGAGGCCCAGAGAAGACCAGGCTGCTTTTTCAGGCAGCCTGGAAAAGGTCAATCAGCAGGCTCTGGCGGCAAGCGGCGTATAGCCATTACGCTGTGCGCTCTTGATCCAACTGTAAGAACCCATTAGCGCGATCGCCGTCAGCAGAACATACTCAAGCGACATCGCATAAACGCCCTGTACTGCATAGATCACGACGCTAATTACATCAATAATCACCCACAGCAGCCAGTTTTCCACGTACTTGCGGGTCATCAGCACCATCGCCGCAATCGACAACACCAGCATGGTGGAATCCCAGAACGGGAACGCGTCCGGCTGGAGTTCAGGCATCGCCACCTGCATACCTACCGTTTGCAACAGAGCGAGCATAACGCGGGTCAACATAGCGAAGACCGGATCGATAAACCACGTCATCAGCAGAATGGCGATAATACATACGCCCCCCAACCTCCATGTTTGTTGACGAGAAAGCCAGCGTACTTTCAGAGCGGCTTCCCGGGCGTCATTCTGCCGGCTCCATGCGTACCAGCCGTAAATATTCGCCGCAAAGAAAAACACCTGAAGTAGCAAGCTGGCATACAGTTGAATCTGAAAAAAGATGGCGGCAAACAGAGTGACGTTAATCAAACCAAACAGGTAATTAACGATTTTTTCCCGGCTGGCGCACCAGATGCACAATAAACCAAACACGGTGCCGATAGCCTCAATCCACGACAGCGCATACCCACCCTCGCCGAGAGGAATGTTGACCATTACATTGTTAATGATGAAAAAGTCCATCATTGCTCTCCTTGCAAACTATCGAAATAAATGGCCTGAAGCGCCAGAGAAATTTGGCGCTCTTCACCTTGCTGGCACAAGGTTTCCTGCTGAACATAATGGTTAATGCTGCTCTCCAGACAGCCACTATGCGCGACGACCACGTTTAGCAACGACGCGGTACGCAGCCCTCGTAACGCCCCCACCACCATCAGCGCGGCGGTTTCCATATCCGCGCCGAGAACTCCCCTGGCCGACCATTCGGCATCCAGTTCAGCTTCGCGATCGGTATAAAAACTGTCATGGCTGCGCACCAGCCCGCAAACGGCAGAGATGTTCATCTGTTTCGCCTGCTGTATCAGCGTGGCGGTAAGATACGGGTCCGCACAGGCCGGATAACTGGCGGGCGCATAGGTTTTGCTGGCGCCGTCGTCAGCCACCGCGCCGTGGGCGATGATCACATCGCCCAACGCCAGCGAGTCCTGCAACGCGCCGCAACTACCGATACGGATTAGCGTGTTGACGCCAACCTGGCGTAACTCCTCAATGGCGATAGCGGTTGACGGCCCGCCGATTCCCGTGGAAAGCACGACTATTTCAACCCCCTGGTACCAACCGCGCGCCGCGCGAAACTCCCGGTTTTGCCCCAGAATCTCAGCCTTATCAAGAAAACGGGCGATTCTATCCACCCGCCCGGGATCGCCGGGCAAAAGCGCATATTTCGCGCGGGTCATGCTTGTGTTAAGCCGAATATGGGGTTGCATCTCCCGTCTCCTTATTGTTCTGAGAGGTTCAGATTTCCGCCTCCTGTTTGAGTTTTTCAGGAGCCAGTAAAATGATCCGCTCACCGTCGGTATCGATAATGTTCAGCGATTTCAGATCGTGCAGTATCCGGTTGATACTGCGCGTCGTCGCCGCAAATTCCTGACCAAGATTCTGCTTATCAAGCAAAATAGTGGTTGATTCATATTGTTGATAACGCAGCCATAATGCCTGGCATACGCGCTGATGCAGCGAGTACAAATTGTCGCTACTGGCCTTTTTCGACAACTGGTAATACTGTTGGCTGAAAAACCGCAGCATTCGCTGGTTAAAGTGGTTATCCAGCGTCAGCCAGCGGCAAAAATGCGCTTGCGGCAGGCTGAGTAGCTGTACATTGCCGACGGCTACGACAGAACAGATGTAATGCCGTGACTCAAATATCTCTAGCTCGCCCAGCATGTCTCCTTTGCCATAACGCGCCTGTCGGTAACGGCGTCCATCTTCAGCTTCGTAAAAAACATCCACTTCGCCGGCCACGATGAGTGAAAATTGCTGGCATATATCCCCCTGGCGGCAGATAAGCGCGCCGCGGGAAATATCGTCAAATCGCCAGCACTGCATGATTTCCAACGGGCAGTATTTGAGTAATTCATAGAGCACTGGGTCGCGTACGACCTGGCGTAGCCCTAAAAGCCAGTCGTCTGGAAATTCTGCGTTTTTCATTATGTTCATGGTATCTCGCCCCTTGTCAGAAAGGACAGGACCGCCGTCCCGCACATCCGAAATACGCCTGCTAAAAATGCCGCTTATCTCCCGGTTCATTAAATCAGGCGGGACATCTGTCCTGTAATGGCGAAGAGTATATGTCTGACGGCCTAAGGAGTGATAAAGTGACGGCCAATCTTTGCGACGTGAGAACACAATAATGGCAAAAATGGCAGCAGCACTGCATATCCTTGTAAAAGAAGAGAAAATGGCATTGGATCTTCTGGAGCAAATTAAAAACGGCGGCGATTTTGAGAAGCTGGCGAAGAAGCATTCTATCTGCCCATCCGGTAAAAAAGGCGGTCATTTAGGCGAATTTCGTCAGGGCCAGATGGTTCCGGCATTCGATAAAGTAGTCTTTTCCTGCCCGGTACTGGAGCCAACCGGCCCATTGCACACCCAGTTCGGTTATCACATCATTAAGGTATTGTATCGCAAATAAAAAGCCGGGTGGCGGCTACGCCTTACCCGGCCTACATCGTCTGCTTGATTTTGTAGGTCGGGTAAGCGCTAGCACCACCCGACAAGGTATATCAACCCGCTACCGCAATACGCTTCATATCCGTCATATAGCCGCGCAGTTTCTTACCTACCTGCTCAATCGCATGGCTACGAATCGCGTCGTTCACGTCGCGAAGCTGTGCGTTGTCTACCGCGCCTTCCGGGATAGCACTACCCAGATCGCCCGGTTGCAATTCCGCCATAAACGGTTTCAGCAGCGGTACGCAAGCGTAAGAGAACAGGTAGTTACCGTATTCTGCGGTATCGGAGATAACCACGTTCATTTCGTACAGGCGCTTACGAGCGATAGTGTTGGCAATCAGCGGCAGTTCGTGCAGTGATTCGTAGTAAGCGGATTCTTCGATGATGCCGGAATCGACCATGGTTTCGAACGCCAGCTCAACGCCCGCTTTCACCATCGCGATCATCAGCACGCCTTTATCGAAGTACTCCTGCTCGCCGATTTTACCTTCATACTGTGGTGCGGTTTCGAACGCGGTTTTGCCGGTCTCTTCACGCCAGGTCAGCAGTTTCTTATCGTCGTTGGCCCAGTCAGCCATCATGCCGGAAGAGAATTCGCCAGAGATGATGTCGTCCATGTGTTTCTGGAACAGCGGCGCCATGATCTCTTTCAGCTGCTCAGACAGCGCGTAAGCACGCAGTTTTGCCGGGTTAGACAGACGGTCCATCATCAGGGTGATGCCGCCCTGCTTCAGCGCTTCGGTGATGGTTTCCCAGCCGAACTGAATCAGTTTTTCCGCGTATGCCGGGTCGGTGCCTTCTGCCACCAGCTTGTCGAAACACAGCAGAGAACCGGCCTGCAGCATACCGCACAGAATAGTCTGCTCGCCCATCAGGTCAGATTTCACTTCCGCAACGAAAGAAGATTCCAGTACGCCCGCACGGTGACCGCCGGTGGCCGCAGCCCAGGCTTTCGCAATCGCCATGCCTTCGCCTTTCGGGTCGTTTTCCGGGTGAACGGCGATCAGCGTCGGCACGCCGAAACCACGTTTGTACTCTTCGCGCACTTCGGTGCCCGGACACTTCGGCGCTACCATCACTACGGTGATGTCTTTACGGATCTGCTCGCCCACTTCCACGATATTGAAGCCGTGGGAGTAGCCCAGCGCCGCGCCGTCTTTCATCAGCGGCTGTACGGAGCGCACCACGTCGGAATGCTGTTTGTCTGGCGTCAGGTTAACCACCAGGTCAGCCTGCGGAATCAGCTCTTCGTAGGTACCCACTTTGAAGCCGTTTTCGGTCGCTTTACGCCAGGAGGCACGCTTCTCAGCAATCGCTTCTTTACGCAGGGCGTAGGAGATATCCAGACCGGAATCACGCATGTTCAGGCCCTGGTTCAGCCCCTGAGCGCCACAGCCGACGATGACCACTTTTTTACCCTGAAGGTAGCTCGCGCCGTCGGCGAATTCGTCGCGGCCCATAAAGCGGCATTTACCCAGCTGCGCCAGCTGCTGGCGCAGGTTCAGTGTATTAAAGTAGTTAGCCATGATGGTGTACTCCGTGATGTTGTGTGTCGCGCTTATTGTTCGGTTTACAGATTGCTATCTGTGCGAATGAACCCACATTACAACAGGAAATTTATTGCGGAAATTGATATATTCACAACGTTATGTTGCGGTTTATGCAACGTCAAAAACCGGAGGTCTGTCTGTGGATTTACGCGATCTAAAAACCTTCCTGCATCTGGCGGAAAGCCGCCATTTTGGCCGCAGCGCGCGGGCGATGCATGTCAGTCCTTCCACCCTTTCCCGACAGATTCAGCGGCTGGAAGAAGACCTCGGCCAGCCGCTGTTTGTGCGCGATAACCGTACGGTCACGCTGACCGAAGCGGGTGAAGAGCTGCGAGTGTTTGCCCAACAGACACTTTTGCAATATCAGCAGTTGCGCCATACCCTCGATCAGCAGGGGCCGTCCCTTTCCGGCGAACTGCATATTTTCTGCTCGGTGACCGCGGCATACAGTCATCTGCCGCCGATCCTCGACCGTTTTCGCGCCGAACACCCTTCTGTTGAAATCAAATTGACGACCGGAGATGCTGCCGATGCGATGGAAAAGGTGGTAACGGGAGAAGCGGACCTGGCAATCGCCGGCAAACCAGAAACGCTGCCCGGCGCGGTGGCGTTTTCGATGCTGGAAAATCTGGCGGTGGTGCTGATCGCCCCGGCACTGCCCTGCCCGGTGCGTAATCAGGTTTCGGTTGATAAGCCCGACTGGTCGACGGTGCCGTTTATCATGGCCGACCAGGGGCCGGTACGCCGTCGCATTGAGCTATGGTTCCGCCGGCATAAAATCAGCAATCCGCAAATTTACGCCACCGTCGGCGGTCACGAAGCGATGGTCTCAATGGTGGCGCTGGGCTGCGGCGTGGCGCTGCTGCCGGAAGTGGTGCTGGAAAACAGCCCGGAGCCGGTGCGTAATCGCGTAATGATTTTAGAACGCAGCGATGAAAAAACGCCGTTTGAGCTTGGCGTCTGCGCGCAAAAAAAGCGGCTGCATGAGCCGCTAATTGATGCGTTCTGGAAGATTTTACCGAATTAGTTTTACGGCCCTACCGTTACCCGAACAGGCTTCCCAATACGGCTAAGCATATTCACCAGAGCATCAATGGTGAATTTGCTGCATTTCTTGTTGACGACATCCGAAACGCGCGGTCGGGATATATGCAAAACTGTAGCAACCTCGGCTTGCTTCATCTGGTTTCGCGTAATCCAGAGGGTAATTTCTTCCATAAGCTGTTCTTTAATGGCTAACGTGTTTTCGATTTCACTCAGGGAATCAGCGTAAAACTTTTCTGCGTCCTGCTTATGAAACCCCAAATCAGCAAAAACATTACCGCCAGATGGCGTCACATGGCGAATATCACTATCAGTTTTGGCAATCATAAGCTGTTTCTCCGTTGTTGCACCACCCGGTTATAACGCGTTCTGGCGATGTTTTTATCGTGCTGACTGGTTTGTTGCGTCTGTTTTTGGAAACTATGCAAAACGTAGAGTGCTTCTTCAAACTTAGCGACATACATAACGCGATAGATACCATTGTTGTCACGAATCCGAATTTCATTTACCCCAGCCCCAATTTCTGAAAACGGTTTCCAGTCATCGGGTTCAATTCCATACTGAATTTTGTGAAGCTGATAACCGACTGCTTTACGTACCGTTATGGGAAAAGCCAGGAGATCCTCCAGAGAAGATCCCACCCATCGAATTTCTTTTTCATTGGAGAGAGCTCGGGTGAGTAACATAACATCCTTGTGTATAAAATTTTATACATTGCTTTTAACAGGTGCAAGTGATGGCGGTGCTAACGATATGGTGAGCCGAGGTTCACCACAAGCAGATTGGGCGCCTTCTGGAAAACGTCTCGCAAAATGAAATGAGTGGATGCTCCGGGCTGGCAGGAAAGCCCAATAACTGAGGGAAGATAATATCTGGATATCAGGCCCACTTTACTTTGTGGGCCCGAAAAACTAAACGCTGAATTAACCCGCCAGAAAGAACCGAAACGCCGGGTTATTGCTCTCATCATGGCATTCATAGCCCAGCTCATGCAGCCGGGTTTCGAAATCCGGCTCATGATCGCCTAACTCGAACGCCGCCAGCACGCGGCCATAATCGGTACCGTGGCTGCGGTAATGGAATAGCGAAATATTCCAGTGCGTGCCAAGCGTATGCAGGAATTTGAGCAACGCGCCGGGCGACTCCGGAAATTCGAAACTATACAAACGCTCCTGTAATGGCTTGGAGGGGCGCCCGCCGACCATATAGCGCACATGCAGCTTCGCCATTTCATCGTCGGAGAGATCCACTACGCTATAACCGCCGTCGCACAGTTGGGTGATAATCTCTTTTCGTTCCTCCAGCCCCTGACTGACGCGTACGCCGACAAAAATACAGGCATTTTTCGCGTCGGCAAAACGGTAGTTAAATTCGGTGACCATACGCCCGCCAAGCAACTGACAGAATTTGAGGAAGCTCCCCTTTTCTTCCGGAATGGTCACCGCCAGTAACGCTTCGCGCTGTTCCCCCAGCTCGCAGCGTTCAGACACATAGCGCAAGCCGTGGAAGTTGACGTTGGCGCCGGAAAGGACGTGCGCCAGGCGTTCGCCGCGAATATTGTGCTGGGCGATATATTTTTTCATCCCCGCCAGCGCCAGCGCGCCGGACGGCTCCGCCACCGCGCGCACGTCTTCAAACAGATCTTTCATCGCCGCGCAGATAGCGTCGCTATCCACGGTGACAATATCATCAAGGTATTCCTGACACAGCCGGAACGTTTCGTCGCCGATGCGTTTTACCGCCACGCCTTCAGCAAATAACCCAACGCGCGGGAGATCCACTGGATGACCGGCTTCCAACGCCGCTTTCAGGCAGGCAGAATCCTCCGCTTCGACGGCAATCACTTTGATTTGCGGCATCAATTGTTTGATCAGTACCGCTACGCCCGCCGCCAGGCCGCCGCCGCCAACCGGCACAAAGACACGATCGAGATGCGAATCCTGCTGAAGCAGTTCCAGCGCCAGCGTGCCCTGCCCGGCGATCACCATTGGGTGATCAAACGGCGGCACCCAGGTAAACCCCTGCTGCTGCGCCAGTTCAATAGCTTTCGCTTTCGCTTCATCAAAATTAGCGCCGTGCAACAGCACTTCGCCGCCAAAACCGCGTACCGCATCGACTTTAATATCCGCCGTTGCTTTTGGCATGACGATCAGAGACTTCACGCCAAGCCGCGCGGAGGAGAACGCCACGCCCTGTGCATGGTTCCCCGCCGACGCGGTAATCACGCCGTGGGCTTTTTGTTCTTCGGTCAATCCGGCCATCATCGCGTAAGCGCCGCGCAGCTTAAAGCTATGTACCGGCTGCCGGTCTTCGCGTTTGACGAGAATAACGTTGTCCAGACGTGACGAGAGCTTTTCCATTTTTTGCAGCGGCGTCACCTGCGCCGCTTCGTATACTGGCGCGCGTAGCACCGCGCGCAGATACTCCGCCCCTTCCGGCGCGACTGACAGAGGTTGAGATTCCGCCATCATCAACCTCCCAGTTTCGATTTATCGCGCACCGCGCCTTTATCGGCGCTGGTCGCCAGGCTGGCGTAGGCACGCAGGGCAAACGAAACCTGACGCTGACGATTTTTCGGCGTCCAGGCTTTATCGCCGCGAGCTTCCTGCGCCTCGCGGCGTGCGGCGATTTCAGCCTCGCTCAACTGCAACTGAATGCTGCGGTTCGGGATATCAATCGCAATGGTGTCGCCATCTTCAATCAGCGCAATAGTGCCGCCGCTGGCCGCTTCCGGCGAGACGTGGCCGATGGAAAGACCCGAAGTACCGCCGGAGAAACGCCCATCGGTGATGAGCGCGCAGGCTTTGCCCAGCCCCATCGACTTCAGGAAACTGGTCGGATAGAGCATTTCCTGCATTCCCGGCCCGCCTTTCGGCCCTTCGTAGCGGATTACGACCACATCGCCTTCCACTACTTTGCCGCCGAGAATCGCCTCTACCGCATCGTCCTGGCTTTCGTAAACTTTGGCAGGACCGGTAAATTTAAGGATGCTGTCATCCACGCCCGCGGTTTTTACGATGCAGCCGTTTTCGGCGAAGTTACCATACAGCACCGCCAGACCGCCGTCTTTGCTATAGGCATATTCCAGCGAGCGGATGCAACCCGCTGCGCGGTCGTCATCCAGCGAATCCCAGCGACAATCCTGAGAGAACGCCTGGGTAGTACGGATACCGGCAGGGCCAGCACGGAACATTTTTTTAACCGCTTCGTCCTGCGTAACCGTGATGTCGTACTGTTCCAGCGTTTGCGGCAGCGTCAGGCCTAATACGTTTTTCACGTTGCGGTTCAGCAGCCCGGCGCGATCCAGCTCGCCTAAAATACCCAGCACACCGCCGGCACGGTGAACATCTTCCATATGGTATTTCTGGGTACTTGGCGCCACTTTACACAGCTGCGGCACCTTGCGGGACAGCTTGTCGATATCACTCATGGTGAAGTCGATTTCCGCTTCCTGCGCCGCCGCCAGTAGATGCAGAACGGTATTGGTCGAACCGCCCATCGCAATATCCAGCGTCATGGCGTTTTCAAACGCGGCTTTGCTGGCGATGTTACGCGGCAGTGCGCTTTCGTCGTTTTGCTCGTAGTAACGTTTAGTCAGTTCAACAATCCGCTTACCGGCATTGAGGAACAACTGCTTCCGGTCAGCATGGGTCGCCAGCAGCGAACCGTTGCCCGGCTGCGACAGGCCCAGCGCTTCGGTCAGGCAATTCATGGAGTTAGCGGTAAACATGCCGGAGCAGGAGCCGCAGGTTGGACAGGCGGAACGCTCCACCTGGTTACTTTGATCGTCAGAGACTTTCGGGTCCGCGCCCTGAATCATGGCATCAACCAGATCCAGCTTGATAATTTTGTCTGAAAGCTTGGTTTTCCCGGCTTCCATCGGTCCGCCGGAGACAAAGATCACCGGAATATTCAGGCGCAGCGAGGCCATGAGCATCCCTGGGGTGATTTTGTCGCAGTTGGAGATACACACCATCGCGTCAGCGCAGTGAGCGTTCACCATGTACTCAACAGAGTCGGCGATCAGCTCGCGCGACGGCAGTGAATAGAGCATACCCCCGTGCCCCATGGCGATCCCGTCATCCACGGCAATAGTGTTGAACTCTTTCGCCACCCCGCCGGAAGCTTCAATCTGTTCGGCGACCAGCTTACCGAGATCGCGCAGATGAACGTGACCCGGCACAAACTGAGTGAATGAGTTCACCACGGCGATAATCGGTTTGCCAAAATCACTGTCGGTCATTCCGGTGGCGCGCCACAGCGCGCGGGCACCCGCCATATTACGACCATGAGTGGTGGTGGCGGAACGGTACTTAGGCATGCTTTATTTACTCCCCATCTTTTCCCTTCATACTTCACGCCACAGGTGCGTTGGCTGCCTCACTCCAGTCACTTACTACAGTAAGCTCCTGGGGATTCGCTGCGTTGCCGCCTTCCTGTGACGCAAATTATCTTGGGAAAATATTAATTTTATTTATTATGAATTTACCGGATCCAACCAGCCCCATTTATCCTCGGTTTCTCCAGTGAAGAGACCAAAGAAGGCTTGTTGGATACGCTTGGTGACAGGACCGCAGCGGCCTTCGCCTACCTGGATACCATCAACGCTGCGTACCGGAGTAATTTCTGCCGCGGTTCCGGACATAAACACTTCGTCGGCCAGATACAGCGATTCACGGGACAGCACCTGCTCACGCACTTCAATACCCAGCTCTTTCGCCAGTTTGATGATCGCGTCGCGAGTAATGCCTGGCAGCGCGGAAGAGGTAAACGGCGGAGTAAACAGCACGCCATCTTTTACCTCAAACAGGTTTTCGCCTGCGCCTTCGGAGATATAGCCGTTTACATCCAGGGCGATGCCTTCCTGATAGCCGTGGCGGCGCGCTTCGCTACCCACCAGCAGTGAGGAAAGATAGTTCCCGCCCGCTTTGGCGGCGGTCGGAATGGTGTTCGGCGCAGCGCGGTTCCAGGAAGAAACCATCGCATCGATCCCCTGATCCAACGCTTCGGCACCCAGGTATGCCCCCCACGGGAACGCGGCGATGATGACGTCAGTGGTGTATCCCGGGGGCGGGTTAACGCCCATACCGACATCGCCGACAAATACCAACGGACGGATATAGGCGCTGGTCAGATTATTTTTACGAATTACGTCGCGGCAGGCTTCCATCAGCTCATCAATGCTCTGGGAAACCGGAAAACGATAAATTTTTGCTGAGTCGCGCAGGCGCTGCATATGTTCACGATGACGAAACACTACCGGGCCTTTGTGAGAGTCGTAGCACCGAATCCCTTCAAATACCGACGTACCGTAGTGCAGCGCGTGAGACATTACGTGAACCTTCGCGTCTTCCCAGCGCACCATCTCGCCATTGAACCAAATGTAATCAGCTTTTTTCGTCGTCATTTTTCTTCCTTTTGCGCTCAGGCGCGGATTTGTTGTGATGTGGCAGCGCTCTGGCAGATTGCGACATGCGCAACATCTACCAGTTTACTTAACTGACTAAACAGTAAGTCGACCGACCGGGGACTGGCAACGGTCAATTCAATATTTATATTCTGCGCATCGGTCGCGGCTTCCATATTCATGGAGCACACCTGAAAACCACGATGGCGCACCACGCGTAAAACACGTTCTAAGGTTTCTGGATTAAAGCGTGCCGATACATTGACCTGATGTTGCATCATGATAATTTCTCCAGCATTTCAGAGTTACTGGCGCCAGGCGGCACCAACGGCCAGACATTTTCAAGTTCGTCGATTGAGACGTGAAGCAGGTACGGCCCTTCGCTTGCCAACATCGTGTCGAGTGCCGCTTCAACCTGGTCTTTACGAGTAATGTGCTGGCCTGGAATGCCGAAGGCGCTGGCCAGCATGAGGAAATCGGGGTTATCGGTCAGGGTGGTTTCGCTATATCGCTCCTGGAAAAACAGTTGCTGCCATTGTCGAACCATCCCTAACCGCTGGTTGTCGAGTAAGACTATCTTCAACGGTAACTGCTTGCGTTTTACGGTGCCCAACTCCTGAACATTCATCATGAAGGAGCCGTCACCGGAGATACAGATAACGGTATCATTCGGTCGCGCTACCTGCGCGCCAACGGCCGCCGGTAAGCCGAATCCCATCGTCCCCAGACCGCTGGAAGTGATGAAGTTCTCCGGGCGGGTGTAAGTCATATGCTGGGCTGACCACATCTGATGCTGCCCCACATCCGTCGTCACCACACTGTCTGCGGGTTTGCGTTCCGACAATTGCTTCAACAACAACGGCGCATAGATAGTCTCGCCAGGATGGTCATAGCGCCAGGCGTGTTCTGCGCGCAGCTCTGCACAGGACTGACGCCATGCGTCGATCTTCAGCGGTTGCTGTAATGCCGGCAACAGCGAATTTAAATCGCCCTGCAACGCGACGTGTGCCTGACGCAGTTTGTTCATTTCCGCCGGGTCGATATCCATATGGATTACGCTGGCGTTAGGCGCAAACGTATTCAGCTTACCGGTCACCCGGTCATCAAAACGTGCACCCACTGCGATCAGTAAATCACACTCTTGCACCGCGAAATTAGCCGCTTTAGTACCGTGCATTCCCAGCATGCCCAGATAGTACGGATAATCAGCTTCAACAGCCCCCAGACCTTTCAGCGTGCAGGTAACTGGCATTTGCGTTACCGCGATAAATTTACGCAGCGCCGGAACCGCCTTCGCCATACCAACACCACCGCCGACGTACAGCATGGGTTTTTTCGCCTGTTCCAGCATCTGGCGCGCCTGTTCAACATCAGCCTGCGGGAAAGTCGCTTCGTTATCAACGGTAGTAAACCAGGGTTCCAGCTCACCGCTGGCCAACTGGATATCTTTCGGGATATCCACCAGAACCGGGCCAGGACGGCCAGCGTTGGCGACTTCAAAAGCCTCCGCCATGATGCGCGGCAACTCTGCCAGCGACTGCACCAGGAAGCTGTGTTTGGTACAGGCCAGCGACAGCCCTAACACATCCACCTCCTGGAACGCATCGGTGCCGATGAACGGGGCGGACACCTGACCCGTGATCGCGACGACGGGGACCGAATCTAACAACGCATCCGCCAGGCCAGTGATCAGGTTAGTGGCGCCAGGGCCGGAAGTGGCGATACAAACACCGGTTTTGCCGGTAGAACGGGCATAACCGATTGCCGCCATTGCGGCACCCTGCTCGTGTCGGCACAACAAATGCTCCACACCACCGTCATACAACGCGTCGTAAACCGGCATAATTGCGCCGCCAGGATAACCAAATACGGTTTTCACCCCCTGCGCTCGCAAAGCATGTACCACCCACTGTGCCCCGTTCATAGTTACATCCCCGTCGTAAATCTTGAGAAACAGAATTTTATGCTGTTATTCACGCTCTGCTCCTCGCTTAAGTTTTTCAGGCCAAAAAAAACCCCCGGACCTTTCGGTGCGGGGGTCTTAGTTCGTTAAGGCTTGATTTCTAAGCCTTTCCTCGTCCAAGTGCAGCCCCGCACGGTGGGATAATAATCACCACCACGCTAATCACGACCAGGCTAATCACTCGTAGAAGGGCTGTCATTTTTGTCTATTCTTGCATCTTGTTCGAAGGAATACCTAAAGAGTTACCATAGGTTTTGCCAATAGCACAAGATATTTTTTTAACCACGTTTCAGATAATGCAGGTGAATGCCTAAAAGGGCTTTGTTTTTTATAAGAAAAATTAGCAACTGAAAAATTTTCACGTTTTCCTCCCCCTTTTGGCGCACTCTACACCCTGTTTTCCTTCTTTTCGCTTCTGCGAGCGTTCTTCCAGTTTGATGTTTCTTACCTGAAAATGACGCCAAAATTCAGGAATCAGCCGCTAAAAAACAAAAAGTCAGTAATTCGATTTTCTCTTCTATTCCGCATAATCCGCGTAACAGGAGGGATTATGTCACTGGCGATTGTTCATACCCGCGCCGCACTTGGCGTCAATGCGCCGCCTATCACTATAGAGGTGCATATCAGTAATGGTTTACCGGGATTAACCATGGTTGGCCTACCGGAAACCACGGTAAAAGAGGCGCGTGACCGGGTACGTAGTGCGATTATTAATAGCGGATATGAATTTCCGGCTAAAAAAATAACCATTAACCTTGCTCCAGCCGATCTACCGAAAGAGGGCGGAAGGTATGACCTGCCTATTGCTGTTGCGCTTCTGGCCGCGTCTGAGCAGCTTACAGCGTCGAATCTTGAGGCATATGAGCTGGTGGGTGAGTTAGCGCTTACAGGCGCATTACGCGGCGTTCCTGGCGCAATATCAAGTGCAACGGAAGCCATCAAGGCCGGCAGAAATATTATCGTCGCAACAGAGAACGCGGCGGAGGTTGGGCTTATCAGCAAAGAAGGTTGTTTTATCGCCGATCATCTACAAACCGTCTGCGCCTTTCTGGAAGGGAAACACGCCCTGGAAAGACCTTTAGCTCAGGATATGGCATCGCCTACCGCAACTGCCGATCTTCGCGATGTGATCGGTCAGGAGCAGGGTAAACGCGGCCTGGAGATTACAGCGGCAGGGGGGCATAATCTGCTATTGATCGGCCCGCCGGGTACGGGTAAAACCATGCTGGCCAGTCGACTGAGCGGGATTCTTCCACCATTAAGCAATGAAGAGGCGTTGGAAAGCGCCGCGATCCTCAGTCTGGTTAATGCCGATACGGTACAAAAACGATGGCAGCAACGCCCCTTTCGCTCACCTCATCATAGCGCCTCACTTACTGCTATGGTCGGCGGCGGCGCAATACCCGCCCCGGGAGAGATATCGCTGGCGCACAACGGAATTTTGTTCCTTGATGAATTGCCTGAATTTGAACGACGCACACTGGATGCGCTACGTGAACCTATAGAATCCGGTCAAATTCATTTATCCCGTACCAGAGCGAAAATAACGTACCCTGCCAGGTTCCAGTTAATCGCCGCAATGAATCCCAGCCCGACCGGACATTATCAGGGAAACCATAATCGCTGCACGCCAGAACAGACACTACGTTACCTTAATCGGTTGTCAGGCCCGTTTCTTGATCGTTTTGACCTTTCTCTTGAGATACCGCTTCCTCCGCCCGGGATTCTTAGCCAACACGCCTCAAAGGGTGAGAGCAGCGCTACGGTAAAAAAGCGGGTCATCGCCGCCCATGAACGGCAGTACCGACGGCAGAAGAAGTTAAACGCGCGTCTGGAGGGTCGCGAAATCCAAAAATATTGTGTTTTGCAGCACGATGACGCCCGCTGGCTTGAAGACACGCTGGTGCATCTTGGATTATCCATTCGCGCCTGGCAGCGTTTACTAAAAGTGGCCAGAACCATTGCCGACATAGAACTGGCTGACCAGATCTCACGTCAGCATTTGCAGGAAGCGGTAAGCTATCGGGCGATAGACAGGTTGTTAATTCATTTGCAAAAGCTGTTGGCGTAAAAAAAGGGCATTACGCCCTTTTTATTAATCATCAGCTTCGGTGTAGTCTTCTGCGCCTTCAACTTGCGGCTTGCCGCCAGACAAGGTGTGGAAGCGTTTTGGACGCTTGATACGCGTCATATACTTGGACCAGACGCGTTCTGCATCCGTTACCGGCTCGCGTTCACCGCGACATACCGCTACAAACAGCTTCTCTTCTTCAGTCACAGGCTCACGCTTGCCAAGATCCAGATCATTAAAGGCATGACCATGACGCTCAAGCAGCTGTGCCTCTTTAATCGTGAAATCACCGTGACGAGAGAATCCACGTGGATAATGTTTATTGTCAAAATATCGATTAGTCGTCGTAAAGCTTTCCGCCATCCTGCACGCTCCTAATTCTTTGTCTGAGCTATTTATGGCGCGGAGTATTAGTTACGCTTGACAGAGTGTAAAACAAAACATTTAAATCATAACGACAAATAATTTTGTGGAGAGCACAGTGGATACGGAATTGTTAAAAACTTTCCTGGAAGTTAGCCGGACACGCCATTTCGGGCGGGCCGCAGAAGCACTTTACCTGACGCAATCCGCGGTGAGCTTTCGTATCAGGCAACTGGAGAATCAACTGGGCGTAAACCTTTTTACGCGGCACAGAAACAATATCCGTTTAACCACGGCTGGCGAAAAACTTTTACCGTATGCGGAAACGCTGATGAATACGTGGCAGGCGGCACGTAAAGAGGTGGCGCATACCTCACGCCATAACGAGTTTTCCATCGGCGCCAGCGCGTCTTTATGGGAGTGTATGCTTAACGCCTGGCTGGGTCGACTGTACCAACTACAGGAGCCGCAAAGCGGCCTGCAGTTCGAAGCCAGAATCGCTCAACGGCAATCGCTTGTGAAGCAACTTCATGAACGCCAGCTTGATCTCCTCATTACTACCGAAGCGCCCAAAATGGATGAGTTCAGCAGTCAGCTGTTAGGGCACTTCACTTTGGCGTTATATTGCAGCAGCCCTGCCCGTAAGAAATCAGAACTCAATTATCTGCGGCTGGAGTGGGGACCAGACTTCCAACAGCATGAAACAGGGCTGATCGCAGCAGATGAAGTGCCGGTATTAACAACCAGCTCAGCCGAACTCGCCCGACAGCAGCTTAGCGCATTAAATGGCTGTAGCTGGCTTCCTGTAAACTGGGCAAATGAAAAGGGCGGATTACATACCGTTGCCGACAGCGCAACGCTTTCACGGCCACTATACGCCATTTGGCTGCAAAACAGCGATAAATACTCGCTGATCTGCGATCTGTTAAAAACGGATGTGCTGGATGAACAATGAAAATGATGAAAAGAAAAAGAAGGGAACTTACGATTACCTGATCAGATAATCAGGTAATTTTAGGCAAAAAAAAATCCTTAGCAGATGCTAAGGATTATTTCTGGCAGGGGCGGAGAGACTCGAACTCCCAACACCCGGTTTTGGAGACCGGTGCTCTACCAATTGAACTACGCCCCTAATTAGGGTGGCGGAACGGACGGGACTCGAACCCGCGACCCCCTGCGTGACAGGCAGGTATTCTAACCAACTGAACTACCGCTC
>NZ_JAMMDE010000014.1:0-86295 GCF_051700745.1 Salmonella sp. NW884
GTTCCGTGTCAGTGGTGGCGCATTATAGGGAGTTATTTCTGCCTGACAAGAGGAAATTTAAAATAATTTTCTGAGTGTCTCTTTTTTCATCAATAGCGTGCTTAACGTGCCATAAAATAAGCAAATTGCCGTTATTGCAACTGCAATCACACTTCCAGGTGGCATACTAATAACCAAACGAAAGAGAAAGGAAGAACATTCATGCCTTTAAGCGCACAACAATTAGCCGCACAGAAAAATCTATCCTATGTTCTGGCTGAAAAGCTGGCGCAGCGGATATTAAAGGGTGACTACGCCCCCGGTACGATTCTTCCCGGCGAAATAGAACTGGGCGAGCAGTACGGCGTAAGTCGAACGGCAGTTCGCGAAGCGGTGAAAACGTTGACGGCTAAAGGTATGGTGCTCCCCCGTCCGCGCATTGGTACGCGGGTGATGCCGCAGGGAAACTGGAACTTTCTGGATCAAGAGCTGCTGACCTGGTGGATGACGGAAGAAAATTTTCATCAGGTGGTAGATCATTTTCTGGTGATGCGTATTAGCCTGGAGCCGCAAGCCTGCCTGCTGGCGGCGACTCTTGGCACACCGGAGCAGAAAGCGCGGCTTAATGCCTTAATGGAAGAGATGGTCGCGCTGAAAAAGCATTTTAAGCGTGAACGCTGGATTGAAGTGGATATGGCGTGGCACGAGCATATCTACGAAATGAGCGCCAATCCCTTTCTAATCTCTTTTGCGACGCTATTTCATTCGGTTTATCACACTTACTTTACCTCAATCACCTATAACGAGGTGGTAAAGCTGGATTTGCACCAGGCCATTGTTGATGCCATCGCTGATGGCGACGGCGAACGCGCTTTCCAGGCCTGCCAGGCGTTGTTAATAGCGCCCAATGAGAGACCAGATAATTAACAGGATATTGAATGACCAGCAAAAAAGCGCGCAGTATGGCTGGCCTGCCGTGGATCGCGGCGATGGCCTTCTTTATGCAGGCGCTAGACGCCACCATTTTGAATACCGCTTTACCGGCTATTGCGCATAGTCTTAACCGTTCCCCACTCGCCATGCAGTCCGCTATTATCAGTTATACCCTGACAGTAGCCATGTTAATTCCGGTAAGCGGCTGGCTGGCTGACCGCTTCGGTACGCGTCGCGTCTTTATGGTTGCCGTAAGTCTGTTTACGTTAGGCTCGCTGGCCTGCGCGCTCTCCAGTTCACTATCTGAATTGGTTATTTTTCGCGTCGTACAAGGCGTCGGCGGAGCGATGATGATGCCAGTGGCGCGACTGGCGTTATTGCGAGCCTATCCGCGTAGTGAGCTGCTGCCCGTTCTTAACTTTGTCACTATGCCGGGGCTGGTAGGTCCGATTCTGGGGCCGGTATTAGGCGGCGTACTGGTGACCTGGGCAAGCTGGCACTGGATCTTCCTGATTAATATTCCCATTGGGGTTGCAGGCATTCTGTATGCCCGCAAATATATGCCCAACTTCACCACGCCGCGTCGCAAGTTTGACATGACCGGCTTCTTTCTTTTTGGGTTAAGTCTGGTTTTATTTTCCAGCGGAATGGAACTGTTTGGCGAAAAGATTGTGGCGACATGGATCGCATCCGCCATTATTTTTTGCAGTATCGTTCTACTATTGGCCTATATCCGCCACGCCCGCCGTCATCCGACACCGTTAATATCGCTATCGCTGTTTAAGACACGCACATTTTCCGTTGGCATTGCCGGCAACCTCGCCACACGTCTGGGGACAGGCTGCGTACCTTTTTTGATGCCGTTAATGCTACAGGTTGGTTTTGGCTACCCGGCTCTGATCGCCGGCTGCATGATGGCGCCGACGGCTTTGGGTTCTATTATCGCGAAATCGACCGTAACGCAGGTTTTACGACGTTTGGGATACCGGAAGACTCTGGTCGGCATTACGGTATTTATCGGTCTGATGATTGCCCAGTTTTCGTTTCAATCTCCCGCCATGCCGATCTGGATGCTCGTACTGCCGCTATTCATTCTTGGAATGGCGATGTCCACTCAATTTACGGCAATGAATACGATTACTCTTGCGGATCTGACGGACGATAACGCCAGCAGCGGCAACAGCGTTCTGGCGGTTACGCAGCAATTGTCTATCAGTTTAGGCGTGGCGATCAGCGCGGCGGTGTTACGTATTTATGAAGGTTTTGCGGGCACCAGTACCGTGGAACAGTTCCACTATACCTTTATCACGATGGGGGCGATCACTATCGTGTCCGCGCTGATGTTTATGCTGCTAAGAGCCAAAGACGGCAACAATCTGATTAAAGAACGGCATAAATCTAAACCGACCCACGCACCGTCAAAACCGGAGTAAGCTGAAGTCGCTGTTGTTGCAAGGCGGGCTGCGCCATCCGATGAATCAACACATCAATAGCCAGCTCGCCCAATTCATCTTTCGGCTGATGGATAGTCGTCAGCGGCGGCGTCATATAGCGCGCCAGCTCAATATCATCATAGCCAATGACCGCCATATCCTGCGGAATACGAAGCCCCGCCTGATATAGCGCCTGATAGGCGCCGACAGCCATCGCATCGTTTCCGGTAAAAACCGCTTGCGGTCGCTGTTGATGGGCGAGTAACGCCTGCATGGCGTCAAAGCCGCCGCCAAATTCAAAATCGCCGGTGATCTCATAGCCTTGCGGAATAGCCAGCCCTGCACGTTTCATCGCCGCCCGATACCCTTCCAGCCGCAAACGCGCAGGCGTTTTGTCCAGCGGGCCGGTAATACAGGCTATTCGGGTAAATCCTTTATCGATAAGGTGTTGGGTCGCAAGATCGCCGCCTAACAACGAGTTATCCTGAATGAGATCGCTATCGCCCTCACCATCAAACGGCGACCAGTCCATCATGACGGTAGGAATAGACGGATAACGTTCCATGATTTCACGAGAAGGCTGATGCGTTTCGGTACACAGCAGCAGTAAACCGTCTACCCGTTTTTGCATCAGCGTCTCCAGGTTGCGGTTCATCCGTTGCTCATCGCCTTCGGTATTACACAGCACCAGACTATAACCGCGCTCAAAACAGCTTCGCTCAACGCCGCGCACCAGTTCGGAATAAAAAGGGTTGGTACTGGCGGTAATCAGCATACCAATCGTGCGGGTCTGGTTTAACTTGAGGCTTCGCGCCAGCGCGGAAGGCGCATAGTTAAGTGATTTAATCGCCGCTTCAACTTTTTCAGTAATCGTCTCACTCACAAAGCGATCTTTGTTAATAACGTGAGAGACCGTCGATGTAGAGACTCCCGCCAGGCGGGCAACATCTTTCATAGTAGCCAAGCGTTACCCCTGCTGATGTAAAAACGCTTCTATCTCTTCGCGCCACGGAACGGAAGGTTGCGCGCCTTTACGCGTTACGGCAATCGCGGCGGCGGCATGGGCAAAGCGAATCGCTTCCGGCAACGGCGTCTCCTCCAGTATCGCGGTGATAAAGGCGCCGTTAAACGTATCTCCGGCGGCAATGGTATCGACAGCCTCAACGCTAAATCCAGGAACGCGGCGGCCCTCGCCGTTTACGCTGGCCCAGACGCCACGGCTTCCTAAGGTAATTAATACGGTTCGAATGCCTTTATCATGCAAAACCTGCGCAGCTTTCGCGGCATCGTCGTCATTTTCCACACGCACGCCCGTCAGCTTTTCAGCTTCCGTTTCATTTGGCGTGATGATGTCCACCAGCGCCAGCAGTTCATCCGGTAACTCACGGGCAGGCGCCGGGTTAAGCGCAACAGTAGTATGATGTTGATGGGCGATTTTCGCCGCCGCCAGTACGCTTTCCAGCGGCGATTCCAGCTGCATCAGTAACGCATCCGCCTGCGCGATACGTTCACGTTGCGCATCAACCAACGCCGGCGATAACGCGGCATTCGCTCCGGCATGAATACCGATGACGTTCTCGCCTTCGCCGTTAACGAAAATCAGCGCCACCCCGGTAGACTCGCCTTTAATGACGCTAACTGGCGCGATATCAATACGATCGCTGACTAATTGTTTACGAATACTGTCGCCAATATCGTCATCGCCCGTGCAGGCGATAAACGCAATATTTGCCCCGCTACGTCCCGCAGCAACCGCCTGATTCGCGCCTTTCCCGCCAAACGCGACCTGATAATGGCTACCGGTTACCGTTTCACCCGGGGTAGGGAAGGACTCAAGATTAAGGATATGATCGGCATTAATGCTGCCAAGGACGATGAGATTACCTGCGGTTTTCATATTCGGGGTTCCACGTCAAAGTGCGCCACCGGTTAGGGTGGCGCGTGCCCTGCTTTTCTTTTTTTACGTTCACCTCAGCGGAGGCTCGCGTATTTCTGTCGCCATCAGGCCATAGTTGACCCGTGTCGTTTATTACTGCTTGATGACCAGTTTCAGGTCAACCGGATATTTGGCCTGAACTTTTTCGCCTTTCAGCACCTTATCCGCCACTTCAACGCCTTTGGCGCCGATTTGATCCGGTAACTGAGCGATAGTCGCTGCCAGTTTGCCATCTTTTACGGCCTTTTCGCCATCCGGCGTACCGTCAAATCCAACCACCATCACATCTGCTTTACCGGCAGTTTGCAGCGCGCGCAGTGCGCCCAGCGCCATTTCATCATTCTGGGCGAAGACAGCCTGAACATCCGGATGCGCGGTCAGCAGGTTCTGCATGACGTTCAGACCCTTAGTACGGTCGAAATCAGCAGGCTGGCTGGCCAGGACATTAAATTTGTGGGCGGCTACCGCCTGCTGGAAACCTTCGCCACGCTCACGCGCCGCAGATGTTCCGGCAATGCCTTGCAACTCAATCACTTTGGCGCCTTCGCCAGCTTTTTTCGCGATATAGTCGCCAGCGATCTTACCGCCCAGCACGTTATCAGACGCGATATGGCTGACGACATCGCCTTTGGTTGCCTGGCGGTCAAGAGTGATAACCGGAATCTTCGCCTGGTTCGCCATCTTCACCGCGTTACCCACCGCATCGGAGTCAGTCGGGTTGATCAGCAGAATTTTGGTCCCGCGAACGGTTAAATCCTGCACGTTCGCCAGCTCTTTGGCAGGGTTGTTCTGGGAGTCCAGCACCACCAGGTTATAACCCAGTTTATCCGCCTCTTTTTGCGCCCCGTCTTTTAACGACACGAAGAAGGGATTATTGAGGGTAGAGATCACCAGCGCAATGGTGTCTTTCGCCATTGCATTCGCGCTCACGGTGGCGCTCAGCGCAACAGCAGATACCAGGGTAGCCAGTTTTTTCATGTTCATATTTCAGATGTCCTGTAGTCGTTGTTACTGCTTTTTGTTGTCTACCAGTACCGCCAGCAAAATCACCACCGCTTTGACGATCATCTGGTAATAGGAGGAAACACCTAACAAATTCAAACCATTATTAAGGAAGCCGAGAATCAATGCGCCGATCAATGTCCCAACAATGCGTCCTTTACCGCCTGCAAGGCTGGTGCCGCCCAGCACCACGGCGGCAATAGCATCCAGCTCATAGCCGGTACCCGCCGTCGGCTGCGCGGAAGAGAGGCGCGCCACTTCAATGATGCCCGCCAGCGACGCTGTCAGGCCGCAAAGTGAATAGACGATAATTTTCACTTTGCTCACGCTAATGCCAGACAGGCGCGTCGCCGCTTCGTTACCGCCCAGCGCGTAGATATAGCGTCCCAGACGGGTGTGATGCAGCATATACCAGGCGGCGATAAAGACGATAGCCATGATCCAGACCGGCGTAGGAACGCCCAGCGGACGGCCGATACCGAACCAGCCAAACAGATCGGCGTTATCGGTAAAGCCAGTGTTGACCGGGCTACCGTCGGTGTAAACCATCGTCACGCCGCGCAGTAGCAGCATCATCACCAGCGTAGCGATAAACGCCTGTACGCGGCCTTTCGCGACGATAACGCCAGTGACGGCGCCAATCGCAGCGCCCAGCGCCAGCGCGGCGGCAACCGCGACCAGCGCATTCACTTCAACGCCGACGATTGAAGCGGCAACCGCGCCGGTGAGCGCCAGCAGGGAACCGACGGACAGATCGATCCCCGATGTCAGAATCACCAACGTCATCCCCACCGCCATAATGGCGTTGACGGAGGTCTGTTGAAGAATATTGAACAGATTATTAACGGTAAAAAAGTTGGGGCTCAACGTCGAAACAATCGCGATCAGCACCAGCAGGGCAATGAGCGACTTCTGCTCAAGAAGCCACGCTTTAGTGAAATAACGGCGACCAGAAACAGCCTGGGTTGTCATCTTTTTTACTCCTGATTCACGCGATTAAGCTTGCCCACTGCGGCAGCCATTAACACTTCCTGGGTGGCCTGCTCGCGAGTAAATTCACCGCTGAGATGCCCTTCATGCATGACGATGATGCGATCGCTCATGCCTAATACTTCTGGCATCTCAGATGAGACCAGAATGATGCTCAGGCCGTCGGCCTTAAACTGGTTGATAAGCTGATAAATCTCTTTCTTGGCGCCGACGTCCACGCCGCGGGTCGGCTCGTCGAGAATGAGCACTTTCGGGCGCGTCATCAACCCGCGGGCAATCGCCACTTTTTGCTGATTACCGCCAGAAAGCAGGCCTATCGCCTGTTCCATTGACGGCGTCTTGACGTTGAACAGACGGATAAAATCCCCCACCGCCTGCTGCTCATCTTTGTGTTTCAGGCTTCCGCCAGCGCGGCTGAAATAGTCCAGCGCCGTCAGCGACATATTCTCTTTAACTGACATGCCGAGCACCAGTCCATCGCGCTTACGGTCTTCAGAGATATAAACGATGCCATTGGCCAGTCCGTCCTGCGGAGAACGCGTCACCACTTCGTGTCCATCAAGCGTCACATAACCGCTGGTTCGCGGCATCGCGCCGTACAATACTTTCATCAGCTCGGTGCGACCGGCGCCCATCAGGCCGGAGATGCCAAGAATCTCGCCTTTTCGCAGCACAAAAGAGACATCATTCACGCCCGGTCCGCACAGATTATCGACCTTCAGGCGAATCTCACCCGGCGCGTTATCCAGATGCGGGTACTGATCTTCCAGCTTACGTCCCACCATCATTTCGATAAGAGAATCTTCGGTCAACGTGGCCACTTCACGCTCGGCGATAAATTGCCCATCGCGGAAGACCGTCACGTCATCGCAAATTTCGAAGATCTCTTTCATACGGTGGGAGATATAGACAATGCCGCGCCCCTGCGATTTTAATTCGCGGATAACGCGGAACAGAGAGTCGGTTTCAGTGTCGGTCAGCGCATCGGTCGGTTCATCCATAATGATGACTTTGGATTCGAAGCTCAGCACTTTGGCGATTTCCACCATTTGCTGATCGCCGATAGAGAGTTCGCCCACCAGCTTATCGCTCTTAAAACGCAGATTGAGTTTGGCTAAGAGCTGGTCGGCTTCGGCATACATCTTTTTCCAGTCGATTTTGCCAAAGCGATTCACAAACTCACGGCCCAGGAAGATGTTTTCCGCAATGGTCAACTGCGGGATCAGGTTCAGTTCCTGATGAATAATGCCGATCCCGGCTTCCTGAGACGATTTAGGCCCATTAAAGGTGGTCTCTTTACCCAGCCATAACAACGATCCCGCATCTCGCGTATAGATGCCGGTTAATACTTTCATCATGGTGGATTTTCCGGCGCCGTTTTCCCCCACCAGCGCCATAACGCGGCCAGGATAAACGTTTAACGCGGCGCCGGAGAGAGCCTTCACGCCGGGGAACGCTTTATCGATCCCTTTGAGTTGCAGTAATGCGTCCATAGCGGCCTCAGAAAGTGACGCCAGCGCAAAGAATGACGTTCGCATACGGGGAACACTCCCCGCTGCGAATCACCGCCTGACTGTCTGCAGTCAATTTTTTGAATTGTTCGTGTGTCGTATAACTAATTTTTATGGTGTTTCCCTGGTGTTGCTGCAGTTGCTCAAGGTGAGTGAGCAACGTTTCGTGGAGCTGCGGATTCTGTTGTTTGATTTCCGTTGCAAGAATCGCCGCCTCAACCTGCATTTCCCGGGTCACGACATCCACCACCTGCATAAAAGAAGGTACGCCCTGGGTTAGTGCCATATCGATACGCGCGGTGCTATTCGGGATGGGTAAACCCGCATCACAGACCACCAGAGTATCAGTATGCCCCAGACGGGAAATGACCGACGAGATTTCAGAGTTGAGTACGGTGCCTTTCTTCATTTTTCTGCTCCACTAGCGAAACGTTTCGCTGGCCGCAGTGTAACCCTGGATGTGTTCATAAAACCATCATGACGTAACAGAATTGTGATCGCCGTCGAAACGTTTCGCTAGCGGAAATCAGGTGAAGATAATCGCCCAATGGCGATTATCTTGTGGGAATCTACGGATTGGCCAGGCCGGGTAAGCCAACGCGGCCCCCGGCATGTTGATGAGAGGTTAAATCTCGACCTGCGTACCTAACTCAATCACGCGGTTAGGCGGGATCTCGAACTGATCCGGCGCGCGCAGGGCGTTGCGTTGCAACAACAAATACAGCTTGCCGCGCAGACGCAAATACCACGGGCGTTTGCCGACAATCAACGACTCGTGCGACATAAAGAACGACGTTTCCATCATCCGACAGCTAAGGCCTTCCAGACCGCAGCGGTGGAACACCTCTTCAACGTTTGGCGTTTCGCGCCAGCCGTAGCTGGCCACCACGCGCCAGAATGTCGGAGACAACTGCTCAATCTGCACCCGGCGAACGTTATGCACATAAGGCGCATCTTCCGTACGCAACGTCAGTAAGATTACGCGCTCATGCAACACTTTGTTGTGCTTCAGGTTATGCAATAAAGCAAAAGGGATCACACTGAGCGCGCGCGACATGTATACGGCAGTACCCGGCACCCGAACCGGCGGTGACTTCTCCAGTGAAGCAATCATCGCTTCCAGCGAATTACCGTGTTCATGCATACGACGCAACAGACGGAAACGCTCGCTCTTCCAGGTGGTCATGATCGTGAACATGATCAGGCCCAGGCTCAGCGGCAGCCAACCGCCGGACAACAATTTATCGAGGTTAGCCGAGAACAGCGGGATATCCACGCACAGGAATGCGATGAGGATCAGCGCGACAAAATATTTGTTCCAGTGCCAGTTCTTACGCGCCACGGTCGTAGAAAGAATAGACGTCAGTACCATCGTGCCGGTCACGGCGATACCATAGGCCGCCGCCAGGTTGCTGGAGTGCTCAAAGCTAACGATAACAACCACGACCGCGAAATAAAGCAGCCAGTTAACGAAAGGGATGTAGATCTGACCGGACTCCATCTCGGAGGTATGGATAATGCGCATTGGCGACAAATAGCCAAGACGCACGGCCTGACGCGTCAGCGAAAAGACGCCAGAAATAACCGCCTGGGAGGCGATCACTGTCGCCAGCGCGGCCAGAATCAGCAGCGGAATTAACGCCCAGTCCGGCGCCAACAGGAAGAAGGGGTTTTTAATCGCTTCCGGATGCTTAAGTAGCAATGCGCCCTGACCAAAGTAGTTCAGTACTAACGACGGCAATACCACGGTAAACCACGCCAGGCGAATCGGGAACTTACCGAAGTGTCCCATATCGGCGTACAACGCCTCTACGCCGGTAATCGACAGCACCACCGCGCCCAACGCAATAAATGATACGGTTTTATATTCAAGGAAAAAACGTACCGCCCAGACAGGATTCAGCGCATGTAACACTTCGGGATTGGCGATAATACTGCGCAGGCCAAGTACCGCCAGGATTAAAAACCAGGTCAGCATGATCGGCGCAAAGAGTTTTCCTACCATTCCCGTACCGTGCTTCTGAATCATAAACAACAGAGTCAGCACAATAATGGAGAGCGGGACAATCCAGGTATCCAGCTGCGGCGCGACAATCTCCAGGCCTTCAATCGCCGACATCACCGAAATCGCCGGCGTAATGACCACTTCGCCATAGAAAAAGCTGCCGCCTATCAGTCCCATGATAACTAACATGGATGTGGTGCGCGCCGAGGTATTACGCCCGGCAAGCGACATCAGCGTCAAAATTCCACCTTCACCCGCGTTATCGGCGCGCATCACGAAGGTGAGATATTTGATGGAAACCACAAAGATGAGTAGCCAGAAGATCAGCGACAGAAAACCAAACACGGCATCTCGTTCAACGCCAAAACCAAACTGACCGGACAAACATTCACGAAGCGTATAAAGCGGGCTGGTACCAATATCACCGTAGACAACCCCAATAGCTGCGAGGGTAATCGCAGGCAACGATTGCTTATTATCAGTGCTCATAGACTCATCTTTCGTTTATACACGTCACCCTTCACGCTACCTCCTTGTCGGCTGCATTCGCTTACCCCAGTCACACGTTTAAGTCAGTGCCAGGGGATTCACTCCTTTGCCGCCTTGATGTAGTTTGAATGAATGAGTGTATAGATATGAAATGTGTGCTTAGTCCCTTGGCCCACAAAAAAGCGCACAGTATGCACGATTAATCATAAAATCGTACCCCTAAATGAAGCCAGATTAACCTGGCTCAAAGAAAAATAAACAGCGCGTCAGACGATTACAGCCCCGGTGGTGAAACGTCTATACTCGCAATTAGCATGATCCATTTGTCGAAAGGACGCCTCTTTATTATGGCTCACCCACATTTATTAGCGGAAAGAATTTCCCGTCTGAGCAGCGCCCTTGAGAAGGGGCTGTATGAACGTAGTCACGCCATACGCCTGTGCCTACTGGCGGCGTTAAGCGGTGAGAGCGTCTTTTTGTTGGGCCCGCCCGGTATCGCCAAGAGTCTGATTGCCCGCCGCCTGAAGTTTGCTTTCCAGCGCGCCCGCGCTTTTGAATATCTGATGACACGCTTTTCCACGCCGGAAGAGGTGTTTGGCCCGCTCTCTATTCAGGCGCTGAAAGATGAAGGTCGCTATGAACGCTTAACGACCGGCTACCTTCCCGAAGCCGAAATCGTTTTTCTGGATGAAATCTGGAAAGCCGGGCCCGCTATCCTGAACACATTGCTGACCGCCATTAACGAACGCCATTTCCGCAACGGCGCATTTGAGGAAAAAATTCCGATGCGGCTGCTGGTGGCGGCCTCTAACGAACTGCCCGAAGCGGACAGCAGCCTGGAAGCCTTGTACGACCGAATGTTGATTCGCCTGTGGCTGGATAAAGTTCAGGATAAAGCCAATTTCCGCTCCATGCTGATTAGTCAGCAGGATGAGAGTGATAACCCGGTCCCCGCCTCGTTACAGGTTAGCGACGAAGAATATCAACAGTGGCAAAAAGATATCGGCGCGATTTCACTGCCTGATCCGGTCTTTGAGCTGATATTTACTCTGCGCCAACAGCTGGATAATTTGCCGAATGCGCCTTATGTCTCCGACCGTCGCTGGAAGAAAGCCATCCGCCTGTTACAGGCCAGCGCCTTCTTTAGCGGACGCGACGCGGTTGCGCCGATTGACCTTATCCTGCTAAAAGATTGCTTGTGGTATGACGCGCAGAGTCTGAATCTCATGCAACAGCAACTGGAAATATTGATGACCGGACACGCCTGGCAGCAGCAGGCCATGCTGACTCGCCTCGGCGGTATCGTCCAGCGCCGCCTCCAGTTGCAGCAACAGCAAAGCGATAAAACCGCCTTCACCGTCATTAAAGAAGGCGGTATGTTCAGCCGTCGCCCGCATTACACTTTACCGCCGGAAGCCAGTGCGTCAACGTTGACGTTATTGCTACAAAAACCGCTAAAACTGCATGATATGGAAGTGATCCATATTACCTTTGACCGCAGCGCGCTGGAACTTTGGCTGACCAAAGGCGGCGAGATCCGCGGCAAACTGAACGGGATCGGCTTTGCCCAAACGCTGAATATGGAAGTCGATAACGCTCAACATCTGGTGGTGCGCGACATCAGTCTACAAGGTACCCGTCTGGCGTTACCGGGAGCGGCTGAAGACAGTATGCCTGCGGAGATCAAACAGCAGCTGGAAACGTTAGAAAACGACTGGCGCCAGCAGCATACCCGCTTCAGCGAGCAGCAACATTGCCTGTTTATTCACAGCGACTGGTTAGGGCGCATTGAGGCCAGCCTGCAGGATGTAGGAGAACAGATCCGCCAGGCGCAACAATGCTGACGCTGGATACGCTAAATACCATGCTGGCCGTCAGCGAAGAGGGAATGGTCGAAGAGATGATCCTCGCGCTACTGGCTTCCCCACAACTGGTCATTTTCTTTGAAAAGTTTCCGCGTTTAAAAAACGCCGTGACCGCCGATCTCCCGCGCTGGCGGGAAGCGCTACGCAGCCGTCTTAAAGACGCACGCGTTCCGCCGGAACTCACGGAAGAGGTCATGTGTTATCAGCAAAGCCAACTTCTCTCTACCCCACAGTTCATCGTGCAACTGCCGCAAATACTGGCGTTGCTTCACCGCCTGCATTCACCGTATGCCGCGCAGGCGAAGCAGTTGACGGAGAGCAACAGTACCTTTACCCCTGCGCTACACACGCTTTTTTTGCAACGCTGGCGGTTAAGTCTGGTCGTGCAGGCCACCACGTTAAACCAGCAACTACTGGAAGAAGAGCGCGAGCAGTTGCTGAGTGACGTACAGGAACGGATGACGCTGAGCGGGCAACTGGAACCGACGCTGGCGGAAAATGATAATGCCGCAGGCCGCCTGTGGGATATGAGCGCGGGCCAGCTTAAACGTGGTGATTATCAACTGATCGTAAAATACGGCGAATTTCTCGCCGCCCAGCCGGAACTAATGCAACTGGCGGAACAACTGGGACGTTCGCGGGAAGCCAAATCGGTACCGAAAAAAGACGCGCCGATGGAAACCTTTCGTACACTGGTGCGCGAACCCGCAACGGTGCCGGAGCAGGTTGACGGTATACAGCAAAGCGATGATATTCTGCGCCTGTTGCCGCCAGAGCTGGCGACGCTCGGCATCACCGAGCTGGAATATGAATTCTACCGCCGATTAGTGGAAAAACAGCTCCTCACCTATCGCCTGCATGGCGAAGCATGGCGTGAGAAAGTGACCGAACGGCCGGTAGTACACCAGGATGTCGACGAGCAGCCGCGCGGACCGTTTATTGTCTGCGTCGATACTTCAGGCTCGATGGGAGGATTTAACGAGCAGTGCGCAAAAGCGTTCTGCCTGGCGTTGATGCGCGTTGCGCTGGCGGATAACCGCCGCTGCTTTATTATGCTGTTTTCCACTGACGTTGTGCGTTATGAACTCTCCGGCCCGGAAGGTATTGAGCAGGCCATCCGCTTTTTAAGTCAACGTTTTCGCGGCGGCACGGATATCGCCAGCTGTTTTCGCGCCATTATTGAAAGAATGCAGGGACGGGAATGGTTTGATGCCGATGCGGTGGTCATTTCGGATTTTATCGCCCAGCGCTTGCCGGATGACGTGGTGAGCAAAGTGGGAGAGTTGCAGCGTCTTCACCAGCATCGATTCCATGCGGTGGCGATGTCGGCGCACGGCAAACCCGGCATCATGCGCATTTTCGATCATATCTGGCGCTTTGACACCGGGATGCGAAGCCGCCTGCTGAGACGCTGGCGGCGCTAACGGCTTATAAAATAGCAGGAATGCTTTCGCGAACCTGCGCGGGCCATACGCCGCACTGCACCTGACCAATATGCGGCAATTGCAGCAGCAACATCGTCAGACGCGACTGCCCAATCCCGCCGCCGATGGTCTGCGGCATTTCGCCGCGCAGCAGCGCCTGATGCCACTCCAGTTGCAGACGATCTTCATCACCGGTCAACGCCAGCTGGCGCATCAGCGTATCGGCATCTACGCGGATACCCATAGAGGAAAGCTCAAACGCATCTTCCAGCACCGGGTTCCACACCAGGATATCGCCGTTCAGACCGGCGTAGCCCAGCTCAGATGCGGAGCTCCAGTCATCATAATCCGGCGCGCGTACATCATGGCGGTGGCCATCGCTCAGTTTACCGCCGATCCCCACCAGGAAAACGGCGCCAAGTTCTTTGGCGATCGCGCGTTCGCGCCCTTTCGCATCCAGATCCGGGAAACGCGCCAGCAGTTCCTGACTGTGAACAAACTGAATTTGCTCTGGCAGGAACGGCGCCAGACCAAACTGTTTATGCACTTCTGCTTCCGTCGCCTTAATTCCTGCCCATATAGCCTCTACTGTGCTTTTCAGGGTGGAAAATTGGCGCTCGCCATCGCCCATGACACGCTCCCAGTCCCACTGATCCACATAGACCGAGTGGAGCGGAGAGAGTCGGTCTTCATCGGGGCGAAGGGCTTTCATGTGCGTGTACAGCCCTTCGCCCGCGCTGAAGTCATGTTGCCCCAGGGTTTGACGTTTCCACTTCGCCAGTGAATGCACCACTTCGAACTGGGCGTCAGGCAACGCTTTCACTTTTACCTGCACCGCTTTTTCACAGCCGGACAAATTATCCTGCGTACCATCCCCTACGCGACTCAGGATCGGCGCCTGGACCTCAATCAGACCCAGACGCTCCTCCAGCTGGCGAGAGAAATGTGATTTCACGAAGCTAATTTGACGTTGTTTGGCAATGTAAGCGGTTTTCATTTTTTTACTCCTGCGTCCTGTTGCCTATGATTAAGCAACAAAACGAGAGCACTATTCAATAATCAACAGATAAAAAGCTAACTTCGATTTTGATTCGTTAAAAATAATGGCTAAAATAGAGATAATCATTAATCTGCATAAGAAAAAGCGATGGAAAATTATCAGATCGACAATCTGGACCGCGGCATCCTTGACGCCTTAATGGGAAATGCCCGCACTGCCTACGCCGAACTGGCCAAACAATTTGGCGTTAGCCCTGGAACCATTCACGTTCGCGTCGAGAAAATGAAGCAGGCCGGGATCATTACGGGCGCACGGATTGACGTCAGCCCTAAACAGCTGGGCTACGATGTGGGCTGCTTTATTGGCATCATCCTCAAAAGCGCCAAAGACTATCCTTCCGCACTGGCCCGGCTGGAAAGCCTGGATGAGGTGACGGAAGCGTATTACACCACCGGTCACTACAGCATCTTTATAAAAGTGATGTGCAAATCAATCGACGCGCTTCAGCACGTACTTATCAACAAGATCCAAACAATTGATGAAATTCAGTCCACTGAGACACTGATCGTCTTGCAGAACCCGATCATGCGCACCATCAAGCCATGATCGGCTTTTTTAATCCCACATTTTTCCACAGGTAGATCCCAGCTCGTTCACAGAGTACAATGCAGCCTCTTTACCTGAGCGAGCGATCAATGGCAGACATTACTCTTATCAGCGGCAGCACCCTGGGCGGCGCCGAATACGTCGCGGAACATCTGGCGGAAAAGCTGGAAGCTGCCGGTTTTTCAACCGAAACGGTGCATGGTCCGTTATTAGAGGATCTGTCAACTTCCGGGATCTGGCTGATAATCAGCTCAACGCACGGCGCCGGAGACATTCCGGACAACCTGACCCCTTTCTATGAAGACCTTCAGACGCAGAAACCTGATCTTTCCGCGGTACGTTTCGGCGCAATTGGCATTGGCAGTCGAGAATACGACACGTTTTGCGGCGCGATTGAGAAAATAGAAGCGGAACTGAAAGGCGCTGGCGCAAAACAGGTTGGGGAAACACTGAAGATCAACATCCTTGAACATGAGATTCCGGAAGATCCAGCGGAGATTTGGCTCGGATCCTGGATTAATTTACTCAAATAAGTGTAAAGATCGTGCGATCCATTGTGGATAAATCTGGTGGAAAGCTTGGATCAACCGGTAGTTATCCAAAGAATAACCGTTGTTCACTTTTTGAGTTGTGTATAAGTACCCGTTTTGATCCCAGCTTATACGGGCCACGATCACCGATCATTCACAGCTAGTGATCCTTTCCAACGCATTGATCTTTATCACAGGATCCGGGTTATCCACAGCCTGGCGCGATCCTAATAAGAGATCACAATAGAACAGATCTCTAAATAAAAAGATCTTCTTTTTAATAGCCCGGATCCCGGGGCTTTCTCCATCGGCTAAAGTTGAGTAGAATCCACCGCCCGGGCTTCAATCCATTTTCACACCGCGTTATGCGAGGCAATTACCATGTTTTATCAGGATCCTTTTGACGTCATTATTATTGGCGGGGGTCATGCAGGCACTGAGGCCGCGATGGCCGCAGCGCGTATGGGTCAACAGACTCTGCTTTTGACACACAATATTGACACGTTGGGGCAGATGAGCTGCAACCCGGCGATCGGCGGTATTGGAAAGGGACATCTGGTAAAAGAGGTGGATGCGCTCGGTGGTCTGATGGCGAAAGCGATCGATCAGGCAGGTATTCAGTTTAGGATACTAAACGCCAGCAAAGGTCCGGCCGTTCGCGCTACCCGGGCTCAGGCGGATCGAGTCTTATATCGCCAGGCGGTGCGTACCGCGCTGGAGAATCAGCCGAATCTGATGATCTTCCAGCAAGCTGTTGAAGATCTGATTGTCGAAAACGATCGCGTTGTCGGCGCCGTGACCCAAATGGGGCTCAAATTCCGCGCGAAAGCGGTGGTACTGACCGTCGGGACCTTCCTGGACGGCAAAATTCATATTGGTCTGGATAACTACAGCGGCGGTCGTGCTGGCGATCCGCCATCTATCCCGCTGTCTCGCCGTCTGCGTGAGCTCCCGCTACGCGTCAGTCGCCTGAAAACCGGCACACCGCCGCGTATTGATGCGCGTACTATCGATTTCAGCGTGTTGGCTCAACAGCATGGCGATAACCCGATGCCGGTTTTCTCGTTTATGGGGAATACTTCTCAGCATCCGCAACAGGTGCCGTGTTACATCACGCATACCAATGAGAAAACCCATGACGTGATTCGTAATAACCTCGATCGTAGCCCAATGTACGCTGGCGTGATCGAAGGGATCGGCCCACGCTACTGTCCTTCGATCGAAGACAAGGTGATGCGTTTTGCCGATCGTAACCAGCATCAGATCTTCCTTGAGCCGGAAGGACTGACCTCTAACGAGATTTACCCTAACGGTATCTCCACCAGCCTGCCGTTTGACGTGCAGATGCAGATTGTCCGTTCCATGCAGGGCATGGAGAACGCGAAGATCGTTCGTCCTGGTTACGCGATTGAGTACGATTTCTTCGACCCTCGCGATCTGAAACCGACTCTGGAAAGTAAATTTATTCACGGCCTGTTCTTTGCTGGTCAAATCAACGGTACTACCGGCTATGAAGAGGCTGCGGCGCAGGGCTTGCTCGCTGGTCTGAATGCCGCGCGTCTTTCCGCCGACAAAGAGGGCTGGGCGCCTGCGCGTTCTCAGGCTTATCTCGGCGTGCTGGTGGACGATCTCTGTACGCTGGGCACCAAAGAGCCGTATCGCATGTTTACCTCCCGCGCCGAATATCGCCTGATGCTGCGTGAGGACAACGCCGATCTGCGTCTGACCGAAATGGGCCGCGAGCTGGGTCTGGTGGATGATGAACGCTGGGCGCGATTCAACGAGAAGCTGGAAAATATCGAACGCGAACGTCAGCGGCTGAAATCGACATGGGTAACGCCGTCTGCGGAATCCGCCGATGAAGTGAATGCGCATTTGACCACGCCTCTCTCCCGTGAGGCCAGCGGCGAAGATCTGTTGCGTCGTCCGGAAATGACCTACGCGCAGCTCACTTCGCTTGCCGCATTCGCGCCTGCGCTTGAAGATGAGCAAGCCGCTGAGCAGGTGGAAATCCAGGTCAAATACGAAGGGTATATCGCTCGCCAGCAGGATGAGATTGAAAAACAACTACGTAACGAGAATACGTTGCTGCCTGCCACGCTGGATTATCGTCAGGTTTCCGGTCTGTCGAACGAAGTTATCGCCAAGCTGAACGATCACAAACCGGCGTCTATCGGCCAGGCATCGCGTATCTCCGGCGTTACGCCAGCGGCAATCTCCATTCTGCTGGTATGGCTGAAAAAACAAGGTATGCTGCGTCGTAGCGCTTGATAACACTAATTTGGCGGGGGCGCTTCGCTTGCCCGCCCTACAAATTTGTAGGCCCGATAAGCGAAAGCGCATCGGGCATTTGATTATTAACAGGTAATGACCGTGCTCAACAAACTCTCTCGTCTGCTGGCTGATGCCGGTATTTCTCTTACCGATCACCAGAAAACGCTGCTGGTCGCCTACGTTGATATGCTGCACAAATGGAACAAAGCATACAACCTGACGTCAGTGCGGGATCCCAACGAAATGTTGGTACGCCATATTCTCGACAGCATAGTCGTTGCGCCGTATCTTCAGGGACAGCGTTTTATCGACGTAGGAACAGGACCGGGGCTGCCGGGCATCCCGCTGGCTATTGTTCTCCCTGACGCGCATTTCACCTTACTCGACAGCCTGGGCAAGCGGGTACGTTTTCTGCGTCAGGTCCAGCACGAACTGAAACTGGAAAACATCACGCCGGTTCAAAGCCGCGTTGAAGCCTATCCCTCCGAACCGCCGTTTGATGGCGTTATCAGCCGCGCTTTCGCATCGTTGAATGATATGGTGAGCTGGTGTCACCATCTGCCGGGAGAGAAAGGGCGTTTTTATGCCTTAAAAGGGCAATTGCCAGGGGATGAAATTGCCTCACTACCTGACGATTTTAGCGTCGAATCTGTTGAAAAATTACGCGTTCCGCAACTGGAAGGCGAGCGGCATCTGGTGATTATTAAGTCAAACAAAGTTTAATTTTTATCAAAAAAAATAGAAAAAAAACGACGCGGCTTGTGTTAAAAATCGACAGGTATAACGCATTTCAGCGTTGTTACATTTAACTCTGGATTTACGGTTTCGTTTCAACATGACAACGTCGCTTCTTTTGTTAAAACAGAGAGTAATCAACTTTGTAAATATCAGTCTGCTAAAAATCGAATCGAAAAATCACTTTTGCTTGTTAAATTTTTATTATAAATGTCAATGGGGCGTTTTTAAGGTGTAAGCTGGTATTTTTAAAACAGTACCTGGTTTTACGCTTAAATATCAAAAAGATGAAAAGGCATGAATTGACACGTAAATGAATTGCGTAAGCATGAATATGTTTAATGTGTGATCTGGTGCACGCTTTATCGCCAGTGTTTTCGCGCTATTTGCAGTTTTGTACGATCGTTCACACTTTGGCTAAAAGTTAAAAATGCGGGCCAGAGAAAAATATTTAAACATTTATTCACCTTTTGGCTACTTATTGTTTGAAATCACGGGGGCGCACCGTATAATTTGACCGCTTTTTGATGCTTGACTCTAAGTCTTAAAGAACGTTTTATACGACACGCGGCATACCTCGAAGTGAGCAGGAGTAAAAACGTGATGTCTGTGTCGCTCGTGAGTCGAAACGTTGCTCGTAAGCTTCTGTTCATTCAGTTTCTGGCGGTAATAGCAAGTGGATTGCTGTTTTGCCTCAAAGACCCCTTCTGGGGCATCTCCGCAGTATGTGGGGGATTGGCAGTGGCACTGCCTAATATGTTGTTTATGATATTTGCCTGGCGTCACCAGGCGCATACACCTGCTAAGGGCCGCGTGTCCTGGACTTTCGCCTTCGGTGAAGCCTTCAAGGTGTTAGCGATGCTGGTTTTACTGGTGGTGGCGTTGGCGGTTTTAAAGGCGGTGTTTTTGCCGCTGATCGTTACGTGGGTTTTGGTGCTGGTGGTTCAGATACTGGCGCCGGCTGTAATTAACAACAAAGGGTAAAAGGCATCATGGCTTCAGAAAATATGACGCCGCAGGAATACATAGGACACCATCTGAATAACCTTCAGCTGGACCTGCGTACTTTCTCGCTGGTGGATCCGCAGAACCCCCCAGCCACCTTCTGGACGCTCAATATTGACTCCATGTTCTTCTCGGTGGTGCTGGGTCTGTTGTTTCTGGTGATGTTCCGTAGCGTTGCTAAAAAAGCGACCAGCGGCGTGCCAGGCAAGTTTCAGACCGCGATTGAGCTGATAGTCGGCTTTGTGCATGGCAGCGTCAAAGACATGTACCATGGCAAAAGCAAGCTGATTGCGCCGCTGGCCCTGACGATTTTCGTCTGGGTATTCCTTATGAACCTGATGGACTTACTGCCTATCGACCTGCTGCCGTATATCGCTGAGCATTGGCTGGGTCTGCCGGCAACGCGCGTGGTGCCGTCTGCTGACGTCAACATCACCCTGTCGATGGCGCTGGGCGTATTCATCCTTATTCTGTTCTACAGCATCAAAATGAAAGGCATCGGCGGCTTCGCAAAAGAGTTGACGCTGCAGCCGTTCAATCACTGGGCGTTCATTCCTGTCAACTTAATCCTTGAAGGGGTAAGTCTGCTGTCCAAACCGGTTTCTCTCGGTCTGCGACTGTTCGGCAACATGTATGCCGGTGAGCTGATTTTCATTCTGATTGCTGGTCTGTTGCCGTGGTGGTCACAGTGGATTCTGAATGTGCCGTGGGCCATTTTCCACATCCTGATTATTACGCTGCAAGCCTTCATTTTCATGGTTCTGACGATTGTCTATCTGTCGATGGCGTCCGAAGAGCATTAATTTACCAACACTACTACGTTTTAACTGAAACAAACTGGAGACTGTCATGGAAAACCTGAATATGGATCTGCTGTACATGGCTGCCGCTGTGATGATGGGTCTGGCGGCAATCGGTGCTGCGATCGGTATCGGCATCCTCGGGGGTAAATTCCTGGAAGGCGCGGCGCGTCAACCTGATCTGATTCCTCTGCTGCGTACTCAGTTCTTTATCGTTATGGGTCTGGTGGATGCTATCCCGATGATCGCTGTAGGTCTGGGTCTGTACGTGATGTTCGCTGTCGCGTAGTAAGCGTTGCTTGAATTAAGAGCAATATCAGAAGGTTAACTAGATAGAGGCATTGTGCTGTGAATCTTAACGCAACAATCCTCGGCCAGGCCATCGCGTTTATTCTCTTTGTCTGGTTTTGCATGAAGTACGTATGGCCGCCGTTAATGGCAGCCATCGAGAAACGTCAGAAAGAAATTGCTGACGGTCTCGCTTCTGCTGAACGAGCACATAAGGATCTTGACCTTGCAAAGGCCAGCGCGACCGACCAGCTGAAAAAAGCGAAAGCGGAAGCTCAGGTAATCATTGAGCAGGCAAACAAACGCCGCGCTCAGATCCTGGACGAAGCCAAAACTGAAGCAGAGCAGGAACGTACTAAAATCGTGGCGCAGGCGCAGGCGGAAATTGAAGCCGAGCGTAAACGCGCCCGTGAAGAGCTGCGTAAGCAAGTTGCTATCCTGGCTGTTGCTGGCGCCGAGAAGATCATCGAACGTTCCGTGGATGAAGCTGCTAACAGCGACATCGTGGATAAACTTGTCGCTGAACTGTAAGGAGGGAGGGGCTGATGTCTGAATTTGTTACGGTAGCTCGCCCCTACGCCAAAGCAGCTTTTGACTTTGCCGTTGAACACCAAAGTGTAGAGCGCTGGCAGGATATGCTGGCGTTTGCCGCCGAGGTAACCAAGAACGAACAAATGGCAGAGCTTCTCTCTGGCGCGCTGGCGCCGGAAACGCTCGCTGAGTCGTTTATCGCAGTCTGCGGTGAGCAGTTAGACGAAAACGGTCAGAACCTGATTCGGGTGATGGCTGAAAATAATCGTCTGAACGCGCTCCCGGATGTTCTGGAGCAGTTTATTCATCTGCGTGCCGCCAGTGAAGCTACCTCCGAGGTAGAAGTTACGTCGGCAACCGCATTGAGTGAAGAGCAGCTTTCGAAAATCAGCGCCGCGATGGAAAAACGTCTGTCACGCAAAGTGAAGCTGAATTGCAAAATCGATAAGTCTGTAATGGCAGGCGTTATCATCCGGGCGGGTGATATGGTCATTGATGGCAGCGTACGCGGCCGTCTTGAGCGCCTTGCAGACGTCTTGCAGTCTTAAGGGGACTGGAGCATGCAACTGAATTCCACCGAAATCAGCGAACTGATCAAGCAGCGCATTGCTCAGTTCAATGTGGTGAGCGAAGCTCACAACGAAGGTACTATTGTTTCTGTCAGTGACGGTGTTATCCGCATTCACGGCCTGGCCGATTGTATGCAGGGTGAAATGATCTCCCTGCCGGGTAACCGTTACGCTATCGCATTGAACCTGGAGCGCGACTCCGTGGGTGCGGTAGTCATGGGTCCATACGCTGACCTTGCCGAAGGCATGAAGGTTAAATGTACGGGTCGTATCCTGGAAGTTCCGGTTGGCCGCGGCCTGCTGGGACGTGTGGTAAACACCCTGGGTGCGCCAATCGACGGTAAAGGTCCGGTTGATAATGACGGCTTCTCTGCCGTTGAAGCGATTGCGCCGGGCGTTATCGATCGTCAGTCTGTCGATCAGCCGGTGCAGACCGGCTATAAAGCCGTTGACTCCATGATCCCAATCGGTCGTGGTCAGCGTGAACTGATCATCGGTGACCGTCAGACCGGTAAAACCGCGCTGGCTATCGACGCCATCATCAACCAGCGCGACTCCGGCATCAAATGTATCTATGTCGCTATCGGCCAGAAAGCGTCCACCATCTCTAACGTGGTGCGTAAACTGGAAGAACATGGCGCGCTGGCTAACACCATTGTAGTGGTGGCAACCGCGTCCGAATCCGCTGCGCTGCAATATCTGGCGCCGTATGCCGGTTGCGCAATGGGCGAATACTTCCGTGACCGCGGCGAAGATGCGCTGATCATTTACGATGACCTGTCTAAACAGGCTGTTGCTTACCGTCAGATCTCCCTGCTGCTCCGTCGTCCGCCAGGACGTGAAGCATTCCCGGGCGACGTATTCTACCTCCACTCTCGTCTGCTGGAGCGTGCTGCGCGTGTTAACGCCGACTACGTCGAAGCTTTCACCAAAGGTGAAGTGAAAGGGAAAACCGGTTCACTGACCGCGCTGCCGATTATCGAAACGCAGGCAGGTGACGTTTCCGCGTTCGTTCCGACCAACGTAATTTCCATTACCGATGGTCAGATCTTCCTGGAATCTAACCTGTTTAACGCCGGTATTCGTCCTGCGGTTAACCCGGGTATCTCGGTATCCCGTGTAGGTGGTGCAGCCCAGACCAAGATCATGAAAAAACTGTCCGGTGGTATTCGTACCGCGCTGGCGCAGTATCGTGAACTGGCGGCGTTCTCTCAGTTTGCATCCGACCTTGACGATGCCACCCGTAAACAGCTTGACCACGGTCAGAAAGTGACCGAACTGCTGAAACAGAAACAGTATGCGCCGATGTCCGTCGCGCAGCAGTCTCTGGTTCTGTTCGCAGCAGAACGTGGTTATCTGGCGGATGTCGAACTGGCGAAAATCGGTAGCTTCGAAGCCGCACTGCTGGCTTACGTCGACCGTGATCACGCTCCACTGATGCAAGAGATCAACCAGTCCGGTGGCTATAACGACGAAATCGAAGGCAAGCTGAAAGGCATCCTCGATTCCTTCAAAGCAACCCAGTCCTGGTAACGTCTGGCGGCTTGCCTTAGGGCAGGCCGTAAGGCATTGAGGAGAAGCTCATGGCCGGCGCAAAAGAGATACGTAGTAAGATCGCAAGCGTCCAGAACACGCAAAAGATCACTAAAGCGATGGAGATGGTCGCCGCTTCCAAAATGCGTAAATCGCAGGATCGCATGGCGGCCAGCCGTCCTTATGCAGAGACCATGCGCAAAGTGATTGGTCACCTTGCGAACGGTAATCTGGAATATAAGCACCCCTACCTGGAAGAGCGCGACGTTAAACGCGTGGGCTACCTGGTAGTGTCGACCGACCGTGGTTTGTGCGGTGGCTTGAACATTAACCTGTTCAAAAAGCTGCTGGCGGATATGAAGGCATGGTCCGATAAAGGCGTTCAGTGCGAACTCGCAATGATCGGCTCTAAGGGCGTGTCATTCTTTAATTCCGTAGGCGGCAACGTTGTCGCTCAGGTGACAGGTATGGGGGATAACCCTTCTCTGTCCGAACTGATCGGTCCGGTTAAAGTGATGTTGCAGGCCTACGACGAAGGCCGTCTGGACAAGCTTTACATTGTCAGCAACAAATTTATTAACACCATGTCTCAGGTGCCGACGATCACTCAACTGCTGCCGCTGCCGGCGTCAGAAGATGATGATCTGAAGCGTAAAGCCTGGGATTACCTGTATGAACCAGACCCGAAAGCGCTGCTGGATACTCTCCTGCGTCGTTATGTGGAGTCTCAGGTTTATCAGGGCGTGGTAGAAAACCTGGCCAGCGAGCAGGCCGCACGAATGGTGGCGATGAAAGCCGCAACCGATAATGGCGGCAGCCTGATTAAAGAGCTGCAGTTGGTATACAACAAAGCTCGTCAGGCCAGCATTACTCAGGAACTCACCGAGATCGTCTCGGGGGCCGCCGCGGTTTAACCAGGTTATTTCGTAGAGGATTTAAGATGGCTACTGGAAAGATTGTCCAGGTAATCGGCGCCGTGGTCGACGTCGAGTTCCCTCAGGATGCCGTACCACGCGTGTACGATGCCCTTGAGGTGCAGAATGGTAATGAGAAGCTGGTGCTAGAAGTTCAGCAGCAGCTTGGCGGCGGTATTGTGCGTACCATCGCGATGGGGTCTTCTGACGGTCTGCGTCGCGGTCTGGATGTAAAAGATCTCGAACACCCGATCGAAGTCCCGGTAGGTAAAGCTACGCTGGGTCGTATCATGAACGTCCTGGGCGAACCGGTCGACATGAAAGGCGAGATCGGCGAAGAAGAGCGTTGGGCGATTCACCGCGCAGCGCCTTCCTACGAAGAGTTGTCAAACTCTCAGGAACTGCTGGAAACCGGTATCAAAGTTATCGACCTGATGTGTCCGTTCGCGAAGGGCGGTAAAGTCGGTCTGTTCGGTGGTGCGGGTGTAGGTAAAACCGTAAACATGATGGAGCTTATCCGTAACATCGCGATCGAGCACTCCGGTTACTCTGTGTTTGCGGGCGTAGGTGAACGTACTCGTGAGGGTAACGACTTCTACCATGAAATGACCGACTCCAACGTTATCGATAAAGTATCCCTGGTGTATGGCCAGATGAACGAGCCGCCGGGAAACCGTCTGCGCGTTGCATTGACCGGTCTGACCATGGCGGAGAAATTCCGTGACGAAGGTCGTGACGTACTGCTGTTCGTCGATAACATCTATCGTTACACCCTGGCCGGTACGGAAGTATCCGCACTGCTGGGTCGTATGCCTTCCGCGGTAGGTTACCAGCCGACTCTGGCGGAAGAGATGGGCGTTCTGCAGGAACGTATCACCTCCACCAAGACCGGTTCTATCACTTCCGTACAGGCGGTATACGTACCGGCGGATGACTTGACTGACCCGTCTCCAGCCACCACCTTTGCGCACTTAGATGCAACCGTGGTACTGAGCCGTCAGATCGCATCCCTGGGTATCTACCCGGCCGTTGACCCGCTGGACTCCACCAGCCGTCAGCTGGATCCGCTGGTTGTTGGTCAGGAACACTACGACACCGCGCGTGGCGTTCAGTCCATCCTGCAGCGTTATCAGGAACTGAAAGACATCATCGCCATCCTCGGTATGGATGAACTGTCTGAAGAAGATAAACTGGTGGTAGCACGCGCGCGTAAAATTCAGCGTTTCCTGTCCCAGCCGTTCTTCGTGGCGGAAGTATTTACCGGTTCTCCGGGCAAATACGTTTCCCTGAAAGACACCATCCGTGGCTTTAAAGGCATCATGGAAGGCGAATACGATCACCTGCCGGAGCAGGCGTTCTACATGGTCGGTTCCATCGACGAAGCCGTGGAAAAAGCCAAAAAACTTTAACGCCTTAATCGGAGGGTGATATGGCAATGACTTACCACCTGGATGTCGTCAGCGCGGAGCAACAAATGTTCTCCGGTCTGGTCGAGAAAATCCAGGTTACGGGTAGCGAAGGCGAACTGGGGATTTACCCGGGGCACGCGCCGCTGCTCACCGCCATTAAGCCTGGTATGATTCGCATCGTTAAGCAGCACGGTCACGAAGAGTTTATCTATCTGTCCGGCGGCATTCTGGAAGTGCAGCCTGGCAGCGTGACCGTTCTGGCGGATACCGCGATTCGCGGTCAGGATCTCGACGAAGCGCGAGCCCTGGAAGCGAAGCGTAAAGCCGAAGAGCACATTAAGAGCTCGCACGGTGACGTGGATTACGCTCAGGCGTCTGCGGAACTGGCCAAAGCGATCGCTAAACTGCGCGTTATCGAGTTGACCAAAAAAGCGATGTAACACCGGCTTGAAAGCATAAAACCAGTCTGATTGCGGACTGGTTTTTTTTTATCCTCTCAATTTTTATTCGATAAACTAGCAACGACAAAAACAAGCGGCTGAAGGCGACGCGTTTTCAGCGACAGCGCTGTTTTCATTAAATCCTTCTTTCTGTCATTGGCATCTGCACATTGTGCGAAGAAGGGAGGAATGGATGCGTTTTTATTGCATAAAATGAGGGATTATTACTATGTCATTTCAGCCATCCTTTGCGGGTCCACAACCCGACTCAAGGATTGATCGTACTACCTTTATTCGTCGTGCTTATCTTCATCTCGCCGTCGCCATCGTCGGTTTTATCGTATTGAGCGCGGCGTGGAGTTTTATAGGGGTCGGGGAGTATGCGCTTGATGTGCTGCTGGCTGGTGGAAGATATAGCTGGTTGGTTGTTCTCGGCGCTTTTATGCTGGTGGGAATGCTGGCGACCCGTCTGGCGGATAATGCGGGGAATAATCAAACGCAACTTATCGGGCTGGGGATTTATGTGTTGGCAGAATCCCTGATTTTTGCCCCCCTGTTAACGGTGGCGGCGTATATTAACCCGTCGAGCATTGGCGCGGCGGCAATAACGACTCTGTTGCTGGTCGGCGGCCTGACGTTTACCGCTTTTTCTATAAAAAAAGACTTTTCTTTTCTGCGCTCGTTTCTGACTATGGCTGGGTTCATTGCTTTTGGCGCGATTATTGCCAGCGTCATCTGCGGCTTCTCGCTGGGCGTCTGGTTTTCTGCGCTAATGGTACTACTGTGCGCCGGGTTTATACTTTACGATACTTCTAACATTATTCACCATTACCCTACCGATCGCCCTGCTGGCGCGGCATTACATCTGTTCGCTTCTATCGCGACCATGTTCTGGTATATTTTGCGGATTTTTATGTCGCGTAATTAAGTAAAAAATACGCGCAACGGAAAACCAGCGGCCTCTGTCGCTGGTTTTTGCTTTTCTGACTCCCCTGCGCTTTATTACGTTATCTTCTTTATTTATGGAGTAAAAAAACAGCAAAAACATCGGACTACGTTGCCAATACGCGGGTGTTTTTACTTTTCAGGAGACAAGAGGCGCGGTAATGAACGAAAATGATTCATTAGCAGGCGGGGATGTTATCCCGGTGAGCGTTTTATCCTTCTTCCATTTTACGATGAAAAAAATGTAGTATTTTCAACGTGAAACAGTATAAATTCGTTCTCAAATTACAGTCAGGACGCGTATGTTAAATAGTGCTATGAGCGTAGTGATCCTTGCCGCAGGTAAAGGCACGCGCATGTATTCCGATATTCCTAAAGTGCTGCACACGCTGGCGGGTAAACCCATGGTGCAGCATGTCATTGATGCAGCTACTAAATTAGGGGCCGCACAGGTTCATCTGGTCTATGGCCACGGTGGCGAGTTGTTAAAACAGACCCTGAAAGATGACAAGCTGAACTGGGTGCTTCAGGCGGAACAGTTGGGAACAGGTCACGCAATGCAGCAGGCCGCGCCCTTTTTTAGCGACGATGAAGATATTTTAATGCTTTACGGCGACGTGCCGCTGATTTCGGTTGAAACCTTACAGCACCTGCGCGATGCCAAACCGCAGGGTGGTATTGGGTTATTAACCGTGAAGCTGGACGATCCGAGCGGCTATGGCCGTATTACGCGTGAAAACGGTAAAGTGACCGGCATCGTTGAACATAAAGACGCCACTGATGAACAGCGTCAGATTCAGGAAATTAACACCGGTATTCTGATCGCCAACGGCGCGGACATGAAACGTTGGTTGTCTAAGCTGACTAACAATAATGCGCAGGGTGAATATTACATCACTGATATCATTGCGCTGGCTTATCAGGAAGGACGAGAAATCGCCGCGGTGCATCCGGCTCGCATCAGCGAAACGGACGGCGTGAATAACCGTCTACAGCTTTCTCGTCTGGAGCGTATTTACCAGGCCGAACAGGCGGAGAAACTGCTGTTATCCGGCGTTATGTTGCGCGATCCGGCACGTTTTGATCTCCGCGGCACCCTTCATTGTGGAATGGATGTCGAAATTGACGCTAACGTTATCATCGAAGGTTATGTAACGCTCGGTCACCGCGTGAAGATCGGCGCGGGCTGCATTATTAAAAACAGCGTTATTGGCGATGACTGCGAAATTAGCCCATACAGCGTGGTGGAAGATGCGCATCTGGAAGCGGCCTGCACCATCGGCCCGTTTGCTCGCCTGCGTCCCGGCGCTGAGCTGTTAGCGGGCGCTCACGTCGGCAATTTTGTTGAAATGAAAAAAGCGCGTCTCGGTAAAGGCTCGAAGGCCGGTCATCTGACCTACCTGGGCGATGCGGAAATTGGCGACAACGTGAATATCGGCGCGGGGACCATCACCTGTAACTATGATGGCGCGAACAAATTCAAAACGGTTATTGGCGACGATGTGTTTGTCGGCTCCGATACTCAACTGGTGGCGCCGGTTACTGTTGGTAAAGGGGCCACCATCGCCGCAGGGACTACTGTCACCCGTAATGTAGCCGACAATGAACTGGTATTAAGCCGCGTGCCGCAGGTGCATAAGCAAGGCTGGCAGCGTCCGGTGAAGAAAAAGTGATTTTGTAGGCCGGATAAGCGTCAGCGCCATCCGGCAGACCGGAGATAAGAGGATAAAATAATCCTCCGCTCCATGAGCAGTACTTATAAAAATAACCCCATTCTCTACAAGGCTCGGGGCGCCCGCAACGACGGGCATACAGGTCAGCGACAACGCATGGCGTAATGCCATAATCAGGAAATAAAACTATGTGTGGAATTGTTGGCGCTATCGCGCAGCGTGATGTAGCTGAAATCCTTCTCGAAGGTTTACGTCGTCTGGAATACCGCGGATATGACTCTGCCGGTCTGGCCGTGGTTGATGCAGAAGGTCATATGACCCGCCTGCGTCGCCTCGGTAAAGTCCAGATGCTGGCTCAGGCAGCGGAAGAACATCCTCTGCATGGCGGTACCGGTATTGCTCACACTCGTTGGGCGACGCACGGTGAACCTTCAGAAGCTAACGCGCATCCGCATGTTTCTGAACACATTGTGGTGGTGCATAACGGCATCATCGAAAACCATGAACCGCTGCGTGAAGCGTTAAAAGCGCGTGGCTATACCTTCGTTTCTGAAACCGACACCGAAGTGATTGCACACCTGGTAAACTGGGAACTGAAACAGGGAGGTACTCTGCGTGAGGCTGTTCTGCGTGCTATCCCGCAACTGCGTGGCGCATATGGTACGGTAATCATGGATACCCGTCACCCGGATACCCTACTGGCTGCACGTTCTGGTAGCCCGCTGGTGATTGGCCTGGGTATGGGCGAAAACTTTATCGCTTCTGACCAGCTGGCGCTGTTGCCAGTGACTCGTCGCTTTATCTTCCTTGAAGAGGGCGATATCGCTGAAATCACTCGCCGTTCGGTAAATATCTTCGATAACACCGGCGCGGAAGTAAAACGTCAGGATATCGAATCCAATCTGCAATATGACGCGGGCGATAAAGGTATTTACCGCCACTACATGCAGAAAGAGATCTACGAACAGCCGAACGCGATCAAAAACACCCTTACCGGGCGCATCAGCCACGGTCAGGTGGATTTAAGCGAGCTGGGACCGAACGCCGACGAACTGCTGTCGAAGGTTGAGCATATTCAGATCCTCGCCTGCGGTACGTCTTACAACTCCGGTATGGTTTCCCGTTACTGGTTTGAATCGCTGGCAGGTATTCCGTGCGACGTTGAAATCGCCTCTGAATTCCGCTATCGCAAATCTGCCGTGCGCCGTAACAGCCTGATGATTACCCTGTCACAGTCTGGCGAAACCGCAGATACCCTGGCTGGCCTGCGTCTGTCGAAAGAGCTGGGATATTTGGGCTCTCTGGCCATTTGTAACGTGCCGGGCTCTTCGCTGGTGCGTGAATCCGATCTGGCGCTGATGACCAACGCGGGTACGGAAATTGGCGTAGCATCTACCAAAGCCTTCACCACCCAGTTAACCGTGCTGTTGATGCTGGTGGCGAAACTGGCGCGTCTGAAAGGTCTGGATGCGTCCATTGAGCATGATATCGTGCATGGCCTACAGGCGCTGCCGAGCCGTATTGAGCAGATGCTGTCGCAGGACAAACGTATCGAAGCCCTGGCGGAAGATTTCTCTGACAAACACCATGCGCTGTTCCTGGGGCGTGGCGATCAATATCCGATTGCGCTCGAAGGCGCGCTGAAGCTGAAAGAGATCTCTTACATTCACGCGGAAGCCTATGCTGCAGGCGAGCTGAAACACGGGCCGTTGGCGCTGATTGACGCCGACATGCCGGTGATTGTGGTGGCGCCGAACAACGAACTGCTGGAGAAACTGAAATCCAACATCGAAGAAGTTCGCGCACGTGGCGGTCAGTTGTACGTCTTCGCCGATCAGGATGCGGGTTTCGTCAGCAACGACAACATGCACATCATTGAGATGCCGCATGTGGAAGAGGTCATTGCGCCTATCTTCTACACCGTTCCGCTGCAACTGCTGGCGTATCACGTGGCGCTGATTAAAGGCACCGACGTTGACCAGCCGCGTAACCTGGCGAAATCGGTGACGGTAGAGTAAGTCAAATGTTGTACCAAAAAAAAGGCTGTCGATAGACGGCCTTTTTTTATGAGTTTTTTGAACAAAAATAAAAAATATTTACGGGAGATGAGAATAACGGAATAGTGGTTGATAAATAAACAATTGTTTGATTGTTAAACTAAAAAATAAATTTTTTCCTAAAAATATGTATGTTAAATGTCTCTGACTTTAGTGTTTGTATATAATTATTTATATTCTTTGGTTTAGTAAAAATAAAATTTTAAAAAGATAATATTGCCTGTTATTTCACTCAAACAATTCCATTGTGTAAATTTGACTGCTTGATATTTATTTTCTCGGGAGTAGTATTCGCTTCCGTTGTAGACACATTGTGTTTTATTTATTTTTAAATGAAACATCGGGATATATAATATATCAATGGAGTTATAATGAAACTGAATTTAATTGCCAGCGCTCTGGTTCTGTCTTCTACTATGCTGACAGGTAATGCAATGGCATCTGATGGCACCGTTCACTTCCTTGGCGAAGTGGTTGACAGCACCTGCCAGGTCACGCCACAAACCGCTGATCAAAACGTTAATTTAGGCAAAGTTAACAAAACGGCATTTGCTGGCGTGGGAAGTACCGCTGCGCCTACCGAGTTCCATATCGACCTGACCGGGTGCCCGGCTACGTATACTAAGGCTGCCGTTCGTTTTGATGGTACCGAAGCTTCCAACAGCGATGGCGACCTGGCTATCGGCAACCCTGCTAATGGCGATGCCCCGGGTGATTACACCGGTGACGGCGCTGCCATTACAGCATCTGGCGTAGCGATCCGTATTTACAACCGCGCGGATAACTCACAAGTTAAACTGTACAACGATTCTGCGTATAGCACGATTGATACCACAGCGGGTACGGCTTCTATGGAGTTTATCGCGCGTTATATCGCCACTGACGCAACCGTCACTGCGGGTACTGCTAACGCAGATTCTCAGTTCACTGTCGAATACCAAAAATAAGATTCGCTCTTCTTAAACGTCTTTTATTAATTTATTGACGCCTGCCATTGTGAACAACTGTAGTTGTATAAATGCCCGGCGTCTTTTTTATCCAGGGATGAGTTTGTCTATGTTTGCTCGTGGAATAAAAATAGTTATTCTGGCACTCCTGTGCCTTAATCTTCCCTCTGCTTTTTCAGGTATTGTGGTCGGTGGAACTCGCGTCATTTTTCATGGCAACGATCCTGACTCTACTATTTCTATTTACAATAAAGAAGTTGATTTGCCTTATCTAATACAAGTATGGATTGATCCTTTCAGTAAGGATGATAAGAGCAAACCACCTTTTACCGTCATTCCGCCTGTTTCTCGTCTTGAGCCGAGTCAGGAAAAAGTGCTGCGCATTATTAAAACAGCGGGTGAGTTGCCAAAGGATCGTGAATCTGTTTTTTGGTTTAACGTGAAAAACATTCCGCCATCCAGTAAAAATAAAGATAGCAGTACGCTTGAGATCGCAATTAAAACGCGTATCAAGTTATTCTGGCGCCCGGCCTCTATTACGCTTATCCCGGAAAAGGCGGTAGCTAAAGTCAAATGGTATCGGCAGGGAAATAAACTGGTTGTAGAAAATAATAGTCCTATTCATATGAATATCATGGATGTCTCTGTAGACGGTAAAGATGTTCCATTGAATATGATAAAGCCTTTTGAAAAATTAACGCTGGATTTACCTGCTGGTGTTACGGGGCACGCTTTAGCCTGGCGTTTTATTAATGATTACGGCGCGATTAGTAGCCCTGTTAAGCAAGCGCTTTAGTTTTGCGATAAGGATATCTTGATGATTCACCCCCGTCTTTGCCTCGTCTTGATTTCAGGTGCTTATCTGAGTATCGCTTTCCCGACAATGGCCAGGGAAACGCTGTTTAACCCTGGTTTGCTGGAAATCGATCACCCCGTGGACGTGGATATTCATCAGTTTAACCGTTCCAACGCGTTGCCGCCGGGCGATTATAAGGTCGATATCGTCATTAACGGGAAACTGTTTGAACGACGGGATGTGACCTTTGTGCAGGATCAACCGGATGCCGAATTGCATCCCTGCTTTGTCGCGGTTAAGGAGGTATTGTCGTCGTATGGTGTTAAGGTTGATGCGGTGAAAGGCTTGCAGGATGTCGATAATACAGCCTGCGTGAATCCCGTTCCGTTAATTGATGGTTCTATCTGGTCATTAGATGCAAATAAGCTGGCGTTAAATATATCTGTTCCACAGATCTATCTGAACACGGCGGCCTATGACTATATCAGCCCGTCACGCTGGGATGAGGGCATCAATGCGATGATGGTCAATTATGATTTTTCCGGATCGCACACGGTAAAGTCTAATTACGACAATGGAAACGATGACTCTTATTATCTGAACCTGCGTAACGGAATTAACCTGGGGGCGTGGCGGTTGCGTAATTACAGTACGCTAAGCGCCACCGGCAGCGACACGGAATATCACTCCATCAGTAGCTATATCCAGCGCGATATCGCCGCGCTGCGTAGCCAGATTATGGTCGGCGACACCTGGACGGCGAGTGATGTCTTTGATAGCGCCCAGATCCGCGGCGTCAGACTCTATACCGACGATGACATGCTACCGTCGAGCCAGAACGGGTTTGCGCCAGTGGTTCGCGGGGTGGCGAAAAGTAACGCCACCGTTATCATCCGGCAGAATAAATATGTCATTTATCAGTCAGCCGTGCCGCAGGGCGCTTTCGAGATCACCGATCTGAACACCACCAGCGGCGGTGGCGATCTTGATGTCACCATTAAAGAAGAAGACGGCAGCGAGCAGCACTTTACCCAGCCGTACGCGTCGCTGGCGATACTGAAGCGTGAAGGCCAGACCGATTTTGATATTAGCGTCGGTGAAATGCGCGATGAAAGCGGATTTACCCCTAACGTTGTTCAGGCGCAGGTGCTGCATGGCCTGCCATGGGGATTAACGCTCTATGGCGGCACGCAGGTTGCGGACGATTATGCTTCCGCCGCGCTTGGTATGGGTAAAGATATGGGGTCGATCGGGGCCGTATCGTTTGATGTGACCCACGCCCGTTCACACTTTGACGATGGTGATAATGAAAGCGGTCAGTCTTACCGTTTTCTCTATTCCAAACGCTTTGAGGATACCGACACCAGTTTCCGTCTGGTGGGGTACCGTTATTCCACGGAAGGCTATTACACCCTCGGCGAGTGGGCATCGCGGCAGGACAACAACTCTGATTTCTGGGAGACGGGCAACCGCCGTAGCCGCGTGGAAGGAACCTGGACGCAATCATTTGGCCCCGGTTTTGGCAATATTTATCTGACATTAAGCCGTCAGCAATACTGGCAAACGGATGAAGTCGAGCGCCTGGTGCAGTTTGGCTATAGCAATAGCTGGCGGCGAATTTCGTGGAACGCGTCGTGGAACTATACCGACTCTGCGAATCGTTCTTCCGGTAGCAATAATAAAAACGACAACGATGACAGCGATCACGAACAGATATTCATGCTGACGGTTTCCATCCCGCTTTCAGGGGCGATGGAGAGCAGCTACGTTAACTACTCGATGACGCAAAATAATCATAACGACAGCACTATGCAGGCTGGCGTTGGCGGCACGTTGCTGGAAGGTCACAATCTTTCCTATAACGTGCAGGAATCCTGGACCAGTACGCCGGAGGATACCTATGGTGGTAACGCCAGCATGGGGTATGACGGTACTTATGGTTCAGTAAACGGCGGTTATGCCTGGAGCCGTGATTCACAGACGCTGAACTATGGTGCGCGCGGCGGCATCCTGGTTCACAGCGGCGGTGTGACCTTCTCGCAGGAGTTGGGGGAAACCGTCGCGCTGGTAGAAGCGCCGGGCGCTGATGGTCTTACCGTAGAAAACACGACCGGGGTTGCTACAGACTGGCGAGGCTATACGGTGAAAACGCAGCTTAACCCGTACGATGAAAACCGCGTGGCGATTGACAGCAACTATTTTGCTAAAGCCAATATTGAGCTGGATAACACGGTAGTCAATCTGGTGCCAACGCGCGGCGCCGTGGTGAAGGCGGCATTTGTGACGCATGTCGGTTATCGCGTGTTGTTTAATGTGATGCAGGCGAATGGCAAACCTGCGCCGTTTGGCGCGATGGCGTCGGCGGAGCTGGATTCCGGAACGGTAACCGGGATTGTCGGCGATAACGGCGAACTCTATTTATCGGGGATGCCGGAAAACGGTCGTTTCACTCTGGGTTGGGGCGGTGATGAATCAACAACATGTGCCGTTAATTATACGTTAGGTCATAAACCAGAGAATGCTGAACTGGTGCAGCAAGCCGTCACTTGCCAATAAGGAATTTAATTATGCGCTTATGGACAATAATATTATTTTCATGCTTTATGGTTCTTATTTCGCCTGTTTGCCGGGCTGGCGATGGCATTTGTCATGCGGTTAAAGGGACTTATATTTATAACCTTAATCTCAATGACGCCCGGATTCCCGCAGAAAAAAATAAAGCCGGAACAGAGGTTAGGGATCTGGAGACATTAACATCGTCAGAATCATATAAAGTTGGCTGTAGCTGTCTGACCCATTTTTCATCGACGTTTCGTGAAGTCTATTATACCGCTCGTTCGCCGCTGAGTATTGATACCACCAGAAATGGTTACACCTACTATACGCTTAACGATAACCTGAGTATTGCAACGTCGATTACTGTTCTTGGACGAGGCTTTATTGCGGTTCCCTTTGAGGCTGAACCTAATGTAGTAAAAGATGGGATGAATTGTTATACCGATACCGTTGAGGGCAATCTCGCAACGTTATATACCGGGTCGGAGGTCAAGGTCTCTTTCCTTATCAATAAACCGTTTGTCGGTCAGGTTGCCATTCCTGGCACGATTGTGGCTAATTTATACGGGGGGCTTGATGCCAGCTCCTCGACTGCCAGTACCGACAAATTGGCGGAAGTCAGAATTGTTGGCGATATCGTGGCGCCGCAGAGCTGTGAAATTGATTCCGGCCAGGTGATAGAGGTGAATTTCGGTAAGATCCCGGTTGCGGATTTCTCGACAACGCAAGGCACCGCTGCTGCGGGTCATAAAGTGACTAAAGCGGTACAGGTGAAATGTACCGGAATGTTGGATGAGAATATCGTCTATTCGACATTTAATGCTGACCCCGTTGATTCCAGCGCAAATATGATGAAAGTTCTGGGTAATGATGATGTCGGAATTATGATTTATGACAAATGGGATCAGATGGTTAAGGTGACAGGCGGAAAAATGGATATGGATATGGGCGTCAATAATGGCGGCGCCGAGACTAACTCATTGACTTTTTCTGCCGCGCCTGCCAGCGCGACGGGAGCACGGCCTCAACCTGGTACATTTGAAGCTTACGCCACGATCACGCTGGAAATAACGAACTAATCTAATTACAAAATAAGTCATATCAATGAACTACGGCCCTGGCTCAATCCAGGTGGATCGGAAATCAAACCACCCCAGGTTATTCAGGTGGATCCCCCTGGCCCGGTCTGGGCTTTTGAGTCGCATCCAGTGGTGAAAAAGCGGTTGTAGCCAGCCTGAACGGGTGGTTTCCCTGACCAGTTGTTCCGCGCTGATGGTTTCGGCATGCCACTGGGTTTCCCATTGGGCCAGCAGCGCATCATCCCCACCACTGATGGCGTGGCGCAGTAAAGGGGAGCCCAGTAGCCATGTACCGACGTTCCACTCTTCGGGAATGGGGAAATTGACCGTCCCCAGCCAGAGATCCACATTGGTTTTGCCATTCGCCCAGTCATCATAATTCAGCTCAACGCCCTCAAGTAAAATGCCCTGCTGGCGCATGATCTCTTGCATGATATCCAGGAGCATTGGAAATTCAGGGTGCTGATCGTGATAGGCCAGACGCAGTTTTGCGTAGGGCGACGACGAGATAAAAGGTGAACAGGCCGGGCCCGCCTCAATAGTATGAAACCAGGAGGACAGCAGGCTGCCGCCCGGTACCCAGAAGGGGCGAATTGCCTCACTCAGATGCTGGAGTATGGCGTAAGGGCTGAGTGTTTCCCGTAGCCAGCGGCGATGTTCGGCGGTATGCCAGTGCGGGGAGCGGCTGTCGCATAATAAAAAATATCCTCCACGCTCAAGAAACATCTCGCGCAGGTTGTCAGAAGGTTTGCCTGATACCTGGCTAAGCCGTCCGGAAACGTAATCCTCATCGCTCAGGCTGGAGCTGAGCCAGGCTGCCGTGTCGTTATCCGACAGCGATTCCGCCAGGTTGTCTGTCTCCGTTAAATTCGGCCAGATAAAGACCTCCACTTCATCCAGCAGCCCGCGCAGACCGAAATAGTGGTCAAAGGCCTTCATTTGCAGATGAAAGCCATTGTTTTCCACCACCTCATAAGGGCCAGTCCCCACAGGATGTGCCGGGAAATCAGCGCGTTGTGTATGGTCAGGCGGTAGGATCATGGCATCAATATGGCTGAGCAGCAGCGGCAGTCGGTTATCCGGGTGCGCCAGCGTAATTTCAAGGCTCAGCGGCCCGGTGGCCTGAATGGTCTGCAAGTGCGAGAACAACGGCAGCTTAGCGCTGCGGGTCAGTGAAGCGATAACCGCGTCGATCGTCAGCTCCTGACCATCATGCCAGAGGACGGCGGGGCGCAGATAAAAACGCCAGCGCAGTGGATCAATCTGCCGCCAGTGGTGGGCAAGATCGGCTTCGACTTCACCTTTTTCCTCATTTATGCGCGTCAGGCCGCTAAAAATCTGCCTGACCAGATGCTGCTCAGAGCGACGCAACGGTATGCCGGGGCACAGCGACGGCATTGTCCGGTAATAGGGGATGCACAGCCGCTGATAGTCTGCCCGCACGCTATAGCCCAGCTTTGAACGCAACAGTTGCGCCACCTGGTGCTTATTTTTACCCAGCAGTTGAATGGCCTGATCAACATGACCAGACTCCAGTAACTGCTCCGCCTTTTCGCTTAACAGCTGTTCTGGTTTATAGCGCAGGTGAAGCCGGGCGCGATGCCCACGTCCGGCCTGTGATTGCCAGATGAGCCACTTTGCCTCCTGCATCTGAAGCAACAGATTACGCATATGCCGCCGGGTGCAGAACAACACATCCGCGAGCTCCTGTAGCGTCACGCTAACGGGCTTGTCGCCATAGTGCTGGAGTAGCTTTAAGTATTTTTGTTCAGTGTGCCGGGTTGTCATAAAAGGTGAAATTTCCCGAACGGGAATGAGCAATTTTTAATATCCCCTTTTTAGCCGATGATTTTCTTTATCGCAACTTCTATGAGGATTCATCATGACAAAGCGCATTAATAAAGATACTCAGGTCTGCATGTCCCTGGCGGCACGCCCAAGTAACTTCGGTACACGCTTTCACAACTATCTGTACGAAGCGCTGGATCTCAATTATCTCTACAAAGCTTTCTCGCCGACCGATCTTACGCAGGCCATTAGCGGCGTGCGCGGTCTGGGGATCCGTGGGTGCGCGATCTCTATGCCATTTAAGGAAGCCTGCATTCCGCTGGTGGATGAACTGGATGCTTCCGCTCAGGCCATTCACTCAGTTAATACCATTGTGAATACCAATGGCCATCTGAAGGCGTACAACACCGATTACATTGCAATAGCTCGCTTGCTGGCGAGTTACAAGGTCTCTCCCGACCTGGTGTTTGCTTTGCGTGGCAGCGGTGGTATGGCAAAGGCGGTGGCCTGCGCGCTGAAGGATGCGGGGTTTACCCGTGGTTATATTGTCGCGATTGATGAAGCGTCAGGTAAACAACTGGCCGAACTCTATGGCTATGAATGGCGCCCGGATACCGACGGTATTGAAGCCGATTTGTTAATTAACGCCACGCCTATCGGAATGGCTGGCGGTAATGATGCCGACAAACTTTCTTATTCCGAACAGGAAGTGGATAAGGCGAGCGTTATCTTTGATGTGGTGGCGCTACCGCCCGTCACGCCGCTAATCCGCTACGCCCGTGAACGCGGTAAAACCGTGATTACCGGTTCCGAAGTGTTTGCTATTCAGGCCGTGGAGCAATTTGTCCTTTATACCGGGATTCGCCCGGATGACGCGCTGTTCCAGAAAGCAGCGGCTTGGTCACGCCTGTAACATTTTTTCCCGCTTTTTCTTTAAATTAAAAGAACAGGGTACCCTACTATGACTAAAAAAATTGTTGCTGTGACGGCCTGTCCGACGGGCGTCGCCCATACCTTTATGGCGGCAGAAGCGCTGGAAATTGAAGCCCGCAAGCGTGGTGACTGGATCAAGGTTGAAACCCGCGGTTCCGTCGGGGCGAAGAACACGCTGACCGCGGAAGAGATAGCGCAAGCGGATGTGGTGATTATCGCGGCGGATATTGAGCTGGATCTGTCAGGCTTTGTTGGCAAAAGACTCTATCGCACCAGTACCGGCGCGGCGCTAAAAAAGAGTGCGCAGGAAATGGATAATGCTTTCAATAGCGCCGAGGTCTATCAGGGGAATGCCGGGCGCTCTTCTTCAGCTGGTAAAACAGAGCTACCCGGCGTTTATAAGCATTTAATGACCGGCGTATCCCATATGCTTCCTTTGGTGGTGGCGGGAGGATTGTGTATCGCGCTCTCTTTTGTCTTCGGTATCCAGGCCTTCAACGAGCCGGGCACGCTGGCGGCTGCGCTATTTCAAATTGGTGGTAAGGCGGCCTTTGCGCTGATGGTGCCGGTACTGGCTGGGTTTATTGCCTTCTCAATTGCCGATCGTCCGGGTCTGGCCCCGGGGCTTATTGGCGGGATGTTGGCCAGCCTGTGCGGTGCTGGTTTCCTGGGAGGGATTGTGGCCGGTTTTCTGGCTGGTTACAGCGTACGGTTTCTGGCGCAAAATATTAAGCTGCCGGCGTCAATGGAAGCACTTAAGCCTGTGCTGGTTCTGCCGCTACTGTCTACGCTGATTACCGGCCTTATCATGATTTACGTGGTGGGTGGCCCCGTTTCTGCGGTGATGGAAGGGCTGACGACGTTCCTGGGGAATATGACCTCTACGAATGCTATCTTGCTGGGAATGTTGCTGGGCGCAATGCAAGGTTTTGACCTTGGCGGGCCGGTGAATAAAGCTGCGTATACCTTCGGCGTCGGTTTGCTGGCTTCTCATTCGTATATGCCGATGGCGGCCATTATGGCGGCAGGGATGGTACCGGCATTAGGAATGGGCGTCGCAACCTGGGCGGCCAGAGCGAAATTCAATGCCGCTGAGCATGAAGCGGGTAATGCATCTTTTATCCTGGGGCTGTGCTTTATCTCTGAAGGGGCGATTCCCTTCGCCGCGCGTGACCCGATGCGCGTCATCCCTTCCACGATGGTCGGTGGCGCAATCGCCGGGGGACTATCGATGTATTTCGGTTGTACACTGATGGCGCCACACGGCGGCCTCTTTGTCCTGGCGATCCCACATGCGGTAGAACATGTGATGCAGTACCTGCTCTCAATTGCCCTGGGCACGATTGTCTGCGGCCTGATGTACGCGCTGTTGAAACCGTCTGCGGTTGCGCAAACAGTTTAATTCATCTCCCCCTGCAGGCTGGTCTGGTGTCTCCCCGGGCCAGCTTTTTTATTTCCATTGTCATCAAACCGTCATAATCAAGACATATAACTGTCATCAATTTGTCCTATTTTGCTCATCGTAGCAACTCAAACAACGATTTACCGAAACCGTGCAGGAGACATTATGAAAGTTATGCGTACCACTGTCGCAACTGTTGTCGCCGCGACCTTATCGATGAGCGCGTTCTCTGCCTTTGCAGCAGCAAGCCTGACAGGTGCCGGTGCAACGTTTCCTGCGCCGGTGTATGCCAAATGGGCGGATACCTACCAGAAAGAAACCGGTAACAAAGTCAATTACCAGGGGATAGGCTCTTCCGGCGGCGTGAAACAAATCACCGCGAATACCGTTGATTTCGGCGCTTCCGATGCGCCGCTGTCTGACGAAAAATTGAATCAGGAAGGCCTGTTCCAGTTCCCGACGGTGATCGGCGGCGTGGTGCTGGCGGTGAATATTCCAGGCCTCAAATCCGGTGAACTGGTGCTGGATGGTAAAACGCTGGGTGACATCTACCTCGGTAAAATCAAGAAGTGGGATGATGAAGCCATCACCAAACTGAACCCAGGCGTGAAGCTGCCTTCTCAGAACATCGCTGTGGTGCGTCGCGCTGACGGTTCCGGTACCTCCTTCGTGTTCACCAGTTACCTGGCGAAAGTCAACGACGAGTGGAAATCGAAAGTGGGCGCGGGTTCTACCGTGAACTGGCCAACCGGCCTGGGCGGTAAAGGTAACGACGGCATCGCGGCATTTGTACAGCGTCTGCCAGGCGCTATTGGCTACGTTGAGTATGCGTATGCCAAGCAGAACAACCTGGCCTACACCAAACTGGTTTCTGCCGACGGCAAACCGGTAAGCCCGACGGAAGAGAGCTTCTCTAATGCGGCGAAAGGCGCAGACTGGAGCAAAACCTTCGCGCAGGATCTGACCAACCAGAAAGGTGACGATGTGTGGCCAATCACCTCCACCACCTTTATCCTGGTCCACAAAGCGCAGAAGAAACCTGAGCAGGGTGCTGAAGTGTTGAAGTTCTTCGACTGGGCCTACAAAAATGGCGCTAAGCAGGCGAATGATCTGGACTACGCCAGCCTGCCGGATAACGTTGTCGAGCAGGTTCGTACCGCCTGGAAGACCAGTATAAAAGACAGCAACGGTAAGGCGCTGTATTAATTAACGAATTGGCGGATGGCGCTACGCTTATCCGCCCTACGGTTTCGACCGCAGGCCCACGTTGTAGGCCGGATAAGCGTAGCGCCATCCGGCAGGGGCAACGTCGTAAAACGCGTTTAATGGAAAGAGTAATTTATGGCTGCAACCAAGCCTGCTTTTAACCCGCCGGGTAAAAAAGGCGACATGATTTTCAGCGCGCTGGTAAAACTGGCTGCGCTGATTGTGCTATTGATGTTGGGCGGTATTATCGTCTCATTGATCATCTCCTCCTGGCCAAGTATTCAGAAATTTGGTTTCTCATTTCTTTGGACTAAGGAATGGGACGCGCCAAACGATATCTACGGCGCGCTGGTGCCCATTTACGGCACGCTGGTGACCTCCTTTATCGCACTGCTGATCGCTGTTCCGGTCAGTTTCGGCATTGCCCTGTTTTTAACCGAGCTGGCGCCAGGCTGGCTAAAGCGTCCGCTCGGCATCGCCATTGAACTGCTGGCGGCAATTCCCAGTATCGTGTACGGCATGTGGGGGCTGTTTATCTTCGCGCCGCTGTTTGCGACGTACTTCCAGGAGCCGGTCGGCAATATTCTTTCCAACATTCCGTTTGTCGGCGCGCTGTTCTCCGGCCCGGCATTTGGTATCGGCATTCTGGCGGCGGGCGTCATCCTCGCCATCATGATCATCCCCTACATTGCGGCGGTTATGCGCGACGTCTTCGAGCAAACGCCGGTAATGATGAAAGAGTCCGCTTACGGTATCGGCTGCACTACCTGGGAAGTTATCTGGCGCATCGTGCTACCGTTCACCAAAAATGGCGTGATCGGCGGCATTATGCTGGGGCTGGGCCGTGCTCTGGGTGAAACGATGGCGGTCACTTTTATCATCGGTAATACCTACCAGCTCGACAGCGCGTCGCTGTATATGCCGGGCAACAGCATCACTTCCGCGCTGGCGAACGAATTCGCTGAGGCGGAATCGGGTCTGCACGTGGCAGCGTTGATGGAGCTGGGGCTGATTTTGTTTGTGATCACCTTTATCGTCCTGGCGGCGTCTAAGTTCATGATTATGCGTCTGGCGAAGAACGAGGGAGCACGTTAATGGCTACGCTTGATATGCAGAACACCGCGCAGCTCGCGGAATCCCGCCGCAAGATGCAGGCGCGTCGACGCATGAAGAACCGCATTGCGCTGACGCTGTCGATGGCCACCATGATTTTCGGTCTGTTCTGGTTGGTGTGGATCCTGATGTCCACCGTGACCCGTGGTATCGACGGTATGTCGCTGGCGCTGTTTACTGAAATGACACCGCCGCCAAACACGGCGGGTGGTGGTCTGGCTAACGCCCTGGCGGGCAGCGGACTGCTGATCTTGTGGGCGACCGTTATCGGTACCCCGCTGGGAATTATGGCGGGTATTTACCTGGCCGAGTATGGCCGTAAATCCTGGCTCGCCGAAGTCATTCGCTTTATTAACGACATTCTGCTTTCCGCGCCGTCAATTGTTGTGGGGCTGTTTGTTTACACCATCGTGGTGGCGCAGATGCAGCACTTCTCCGGTTGGGCTGGGGTGATTGCGCTGGCGCTGTTGCAGGTACCGATCGTTATCCGTACCACTGAAAACATGCTCAAATTGGTGCCGGATAGCCTGCGTGAAGCCGCTTATGCGCTGGGTACGCCGAAGTGGAAGATGATCTCCGCGATTACGCTGAAAGCCTCTATCTCCGGCATTATGACCGGTATCCTGCTGGCTATTGCGCGTATCGCCGGCGAAACGGCGCCATTGTTGTTTACCGCGCTCTCGAACCAGTTCTGGAGCACCGACATGATGCAGCCGATCGCCAACCTGCCGGTGACCATCTTTAAATTCGCGATGAGCCCGTTTGCCGAATGGCAACAATTAGCCTGGGCGGGCGTGCTGATTATTACCCTGTGCGTACTGCTGCTGAATATTCTGGCGCGTGTTGTTTTCGCGAAGAAAAAACACGGTTAAAGACATTGTAGGCCTGATAAGCGTAGCGCCATCAGGCATTATTTTACGGCGTGGCGGATGCGGCGCTGGATGAGGAAAAGAGTGAAATGAGTATGGTTGAAACTGCCCCGAGTAAGATTCAGGTTCGTGATTTGAACTTCTACTACGGCAAATTCCATGCCCTGAAGAACATTAATCTGGATATCGCGAAGAATCAGGTAACGGCATTTATCGGGCCATCCGGCTGTGGTAAATCAACGCTACTGCGTACCTTCAATAAAATGTATTCGCTTTATCCGGAGCAGCGCGCGGAAGGTGAAATTCTGCTGGATGGCGACAATATTCTCACCAACACCCAGGATATCGCGCTACTGCGCGCAAAAGTGGGGATGGTATTCCAGAAGCCGACGCCGTTCCCGATGTCCATCTATGACAATATCGCCTTTGGCGTGCGTCTGTTTGAGAAGCTGTCTCGCGCCGATATGGACGAGCGCGTGCAGTGGGCGTTGACCAAAGCCGCATTATGGAACGAAACCAAAGATAAATTGCACCAGAGCGGGTACTCTCTCTCCGGTGGTCAGCAGCAGCGCCTGTGCATTGCGCGCGGTATCGCCATTCGCCCGGAAGTGCTGCTGCTGGATGAGCCATGCTCAGCTCTGGACCCGATCTCTACCGGGCGTATTGAAGAGCTGATCACCGAGCTGAAACAGGATTACACCGTGGTGATCGTGACCCACAACATGCAGCAGGCGGCACGTTGCTCCGATCATACGGCGTTTATGTACCTGGGCGAGTTGATTGAGTTCAGCAACACGGACGATCTGTTCACCAAGCCCGCGAAGAAACAAACAGAAGACTATATCACCGGTCGTTACGGTTAATTCAGGAGTGCGTAATGGACAGTCTGAACCTTAATAAACATATTTCCGGCCAGTTCAATGCCGAACTGGAAAGCATCCGCACTCAGGTAATGACCATGGGCGGCATGGTGGAGCAGCAGCTTTCTGACGCTATCACCGCCATGCACAACCAGGACAGCGAGCTGGCGAAGCGCGTGGTAGAAGGCGATCATCAGGTTAATATGATGGAAGTCGCCATCGATGAAGCCTGTGTGCGTATTATCGCCAAGCGCCAGCCGACGGCGAGCGATCTGCGTCTGGTAATGGCGATTATCAAAACCATCGCCGAACTGGAGCGCATTGGCGACGTGGCGGATAAAATCTGCCGTACCGCGCTGGAGAAATTCTCCCAGCAGCACCAGCCGCTGTTGGTGAGTCTGGAGTCGCTGGGCCGCCACACCGTGCAGATGCTGCACGACGTGCTGGATGCGTTCGCGCGCATGGATCTCGACGAAGCGGTGCGTATCTACCGTGAAGACAAGAAAGTTGACCAGGAGTACGAAGGTATCGTGCGTCAGCTGATGACCTACATGATGGAAGACTCGCGCACCATTCCCAGCGTGCTGACCGCGTTATTCTGCGCTCGTTCTATCGAGCGTATCGGTGACCGTTGCCAGAATATCTGCGAATACATCTTCTACTTCGTGAAGGGGCAAGATTTCCGTCACGTGGGCGGCGATGAGCTGGATAAGCTGCTGGCGGGGAAAGACCCAAAAGAGTAAATCTCATTCTTTTGCCCGGTGGCGCTGCGCTTACCGGGCCTACAGGTACAGATGCTGTAGGCCGGATAAGCGTTAGCGCCATCCGGCATTTCAGTTAACGCGTAATCTCCCACCCGCGCGCTTTCCACAATCCCGGCAACTGCGCCAAATCGGTAAAAGTCGTCACGTTAGGGTGATCGATCGGCTTGTTATGCGGATCGGCGCAGAAATAAAACACTTCCATTCCCGCCGCAATTCCTGACTGCGCGCCTGCGCTGGAATCATCCACCAGAATACACTTCTCAACATTGACCTTCATGGCGTTCGCCGCATGGAGCATCAGCGCCGGATCGGGCTTCCAGCGTTGAATATCGTAACCGCTAAACAGCAAATCGGGAAAATGATGCAACATGCCCAGTTTACCCAGCGAATGCTGCATCTTACTGACCGGCCCGTTGGATACCACGCACATGGGCGTCTTAATGCTGTCCAGCAGGGTATTTGCGCCCGCGATCGCTTCCAGTTCGGTATCGAACAGACGCGCCACTTCCGCGCGGTATACCGGCTCCAGCTCCGCCTTTGCCAGCGCAACGCCATACTCTTTACTGATGGTATCGATAATTTCGTAGAGCTTTACGCCTTTAAAGCGTCTGAATACTTCCGTGAGCTCAAGCGTAATGCCGAACTGCCGGAACATAGTGACATAGGCGCGCGAGCAAATTACTTCACTGTCGACCAGCGTGCCGTCACAGTCAAAAAACACCGCTTCGATTTGGGACATGTCATTTCCATTTTAACAAGTTTAACGTTTACGTAATGCTGAATGAGGGGACGCAATCGTTGCCGTACTAACAAATTGAGTGAAAAAAATTACCACACAACTGCGCCAGGTGTCGCATTTTGGTATAGGATAACGGCGAATTTTCCCTCCTTTCTCCGGAAATTGATAATGAGTCAACAACACACCACCCAAGCTTCTGGTCAGGGTATGCTGGAACGCGTGTTTAAACTGCGCGAACATGGCACGACGGCACGAACCGAAGTGATCGCCGGTTTTACCACTTTCCTGACGATGGTTTATATCGTTTTTGTTAACCCGCAAATTCTGGGCGTAGCTGGCATGGACACCAGCGCCGTCTTTGTGACCACCTGTCTGATTGCGGCCTTTGGCAGTATTTTGATGGGCCTGTTCGCTAACCTGCCGGTGGCGCTGGCGCCCGCGATGGGGCTGAATGCGTTCTTTGCCTTCGTGGTTGTGCAGGCAATGGGACTGCCGTGGCAGGTAGGCATGGGCGCCATTTTCTGGGGCGCTGTTGGACTTTTATTGCTGACTATCTTCCGCGTGCGTTACTGGATGATCGCCAACATTCCGGTCAGCCTGCGCGTGGGCATCACCAGCGGCATCGGCCTGTTTATCGGCATGATGGGGCTGAAAAACGCCGGCGTGATCGTCGCTAACCCGGAAACGCTGGTCAGCATCGGCAACCTGACCTCGCACAGCGTGCTGCTGGGGGTTCTCGGATTCTTTATTATTGCGATTCTCGCTTCGCGCAACATTCATGCGGCGGTGCTGGTGTCCATCATCGTCACGACGCTGCTTGGCTGGATGATGGGCGATGTACATTACAACGGCATTGTCTCCGCGCCGCCAAGCGTCACCAGCGTGGTAGGGCATGTCGATTTGGCAGGCTCGTTCAATCTTGGCCTGGCGGGGGTTATTTTCTCCTTCATGCTGGTAAACCTGTTTGACTCCTCCGGTACGCTGATTGGCGTGACCGATAAAGCCGGGCTGGCGGATGAGAAAGGCAAATTCCCGCGCATGAAGCAGGCGCTGTTTGTTGATAGTATCTCTTCCGTCACTGGCGCATTTGTCGGAACGTCTTCTGTGACCGCTTATATTGAATCGTCTTCCGGCGTTTCGGTGGGCGGTCGCACCGGTTTGACGGCGGTGGTGGTCGGTATTTTGTTCCTGCTGGTTATCTTCCTGTCGCCGCTGGCGGGCATGGTGCCGCCTTACGCGGCGGCGGGCGCGCTGATTTACGTCGGCGTGCTGATGACCTCCAGCCTGGCGCGGGTAAACTGGCAGGATTTAACCGAATCGGTCCCAGCATTTATTACGGCGGTAATGATGCCGTTTAGCTTCTCGATCACCGAAGGTATCGCGCTGGGCTTTATCTCTTACTGCGTGATGAAAATCGGTACCGGTCGCCTGCGCGACCTTAGCCCGTGCGTAGTGATTGTCGCGCTGTTATTTGTGCTGAAGATTGTGTTTATTGACGCACACTGATGAAATGAACCCTCGCCCCATCGGGGGGAGGGTTTTTAAATAACTTACGCTTTAACGCGCTGAATATACTCGCCAAATGCGGTCAGCTGACCGGTCAAATGATCTAACGTTCCCTGATCCACCACTTCTCCAGTCTGCGGGTCGACTTTGTTCTGAATCACGCCGCCCATAAACTCCGGTTTATTCATCACCATCGCATCAAGGAACACCAGAATCTGGCGCAGATGATACTGGCAGCGCGCGCCGCCAATCGCCCCCATTGAACTGGTCTGGATAAGAACGGGCTTACCCGCCAGCGGCTGCTCAGGCAGACGGGATAGCCAGTCGATGGCATTTTTCAGGCCGCCGGGAACGGAATAGTTATATTCCGGCGTCACAATGACGACGCCGTCGGCGTTGCGAATCTGCTCCGCCAGCGCCTCTACGCTGGCTGGAAATCCCTCTTCCTGCTGGATATCGGCGTCATACAGCGGAATATCCCCGATCGAAGGCAGCGGCGATACTGTCATTCCTGCCGGCGCGACTTTAGGCAGCGTACGCGCCACCATTCCGTTAAAGGAACCTTTGCGTAAACTTCCCAGCAATGTAACCACATTCAGCGTTTCAGACATACGTGCCCCTTTTTTCATTATGAACGATTAAGCGTATACGATTTGGCGGCGGGGAGTTGGGCGAATCGCATCAGACGGCCGGTTGGCTCATTGGCGCGCGTCTGGATATCGGGCAGGCTTTTCCAGCCTAGTTTGCCATCGAACTCCCACACTTTTAATTTTTCTATCGCTGGCGTAACGGTTACGGACCATACCAGTACATCTTCCGCATCGCACACGGCTTCAAGCTGCGTGACATGCGCGCACTTCAGGCGTCCGGCAACGGGTAAAAGTTGCAGCTCCCGCGGATCGTCATTCATGACATCGCCGGTGAGTTTTAACACGCTCTGGCGCAATGTAATGAGTTGCGCTCGCGCTTCGTTGGGATCGTTTTGATTGGCTACCCATAAGTTTTCATTACGGGAGAAAGGGTGGCGTTCGAGCGAATGCGGATGGTGAAAGCCGCGGGAGGTGCGCTGTAATTCCATATCCAGCCCGCACTCTCCTTCGGTGGTCAACGCCACGCCAACCATATTTCCGGCGTAGGAGATAGAAAAGCCTGGCAGATTTTTGTCACGAAACGCGGGTTTACCTTTCGCCTGAATAATGATTTCCGGCAGCTCGCTAATTCCGTACAGCATAAACATCAGTTCGGCAAGAAGGCCTCTGGAGGCGAGAAAACGCGTTCGTCGGTGAGCAGGCAGGTTTCTGGCTTCAATATGGCAAGACGAAGAGAGACGAATTGAAACCAACTGTCCCTCCGTAAGTATCCCTCTGGCAAAGTGAGTCGCCATTTTTCGCTCCGTGATTAATGGGCCGTGATAATGACGAGAGTAACATTAACGTAAATTATGGACAGGTTTTACGCGCTAAAAATTCAATTTCAGAAGGTTCTTTAATCAGACGGTGACATTTCTGGTAAAAGGAAGGTGAATTTATCAACGCAGGTGGTCAGATAAGGCGACGGCAGAGCGTGTTGATAGCCTGTCGTAGCCACACAATCTTGGGATTATGACTATTACGTTTGTGCCATAATAGGGTAAACGGCACCATCAGCTTTTCCCGCTGTTGCGCATCAAAAGGCAGGGGGCGCGCCACTAACGGTAGCTGGTGGAGCTGATTGTAGTGCTGGCAATAGCGCGGCGCGGTTGCTATCAGGGTGTGATCCGGCTGGGCGGCCATAAAGAGCGACTGCTCGAACCCCGGCAGGCTCAACGCAATATGGCGTTTGCGTCCCATTTCTTGCAGGACATCATCCAGCGCCCAGGTATCGCTTTGCTCCCAGCAAATACTGATATGCGGGTAGCGCAGAAAAGTGTCCAGATCCCACGCTTCGCGCAGCGCCGGATGATCTTCCCGCAGCCAGACCCACGGTAAATCGCTAAACAGTACCTCAAAATCAATCGCGAGCGGTAACAGACTGAGCAATTCTCGCGAGCGGGGATGGCTTTCGCGTCCGGTAAATCCGATATCGACTTCCCCACGCGTAATCGCCTCCAGCGAGTCATAATCCCAGTTGCGAACCTTAATGGTAGCCTGCGGATAGCGCTGATAAATCTGCTGCGACAGTGAATTAAACATAATCATCATCAGCGGCGACTCTGCCGCCAACTCAAATTTTAAACCGCGTGGCGTTTGATGATGCGGCTTATCAAGCAGTTGGTTCCCCATCTGCATCCAGTCCGCCAGACTTTGCTCCATACTGACCATCAGCGGCGTCGGCGCCAGGCCCAGCGGCGTATTGACTAACAGCGGATCGTCAAACCATGCCCGGAGTTTCGCCAGCGATTTGCTGACCGCAGAGGGCGTTACGTTCATCCGTTTTGCAGCTTTAGTGACGCTGCGCTCCTGCATGAGTAACTGTAGGCATAACAGCAGATTAAGATCGAGACTGGTAAGGGATTTCTTCATGCTCGGCTACGGACCTGTTGGGCGCGACGGAGAAGATCAGCAGAATACTCACTATGCTACAACCAATCAGAATCCCGATCAGCATATTCATCGCGCTGATACCGAGTATTGCCGCCAGCCAAATCCACAGTGATGAACCGCAAACCTGAGCGATACCCAGCGTGGAACTGGCCACTCCGGCGCGCAGCGAAAACGGCCCCAGCGCCTGGCTCATCGCGACGCCAAAACCAACCGAGAATCCGGCGCAGATAAGCGTCAGGCCAAAGAGCGTGACGGTATTGGTATGAGCAAGGCTTAACGTCACGCCAGCCGTCAAAAACAGCCCCTGTGAGACGAGCATTAAGGTTCGCGGCTTAAATAACCCAAGCGCAAAAGGGGTAGAAAAAGAGACGACCATGCTGACGCCTGCGGTGAGCGCCATGGTAATGGCATAGTCGCCACGGCTAAATCCCATCACCTCCATCAGCAGCACTGGAGAGGCATTGACGAAGGTCAGGATCACCGACACGCTAAGGGTGGTGATCGCTAGTCGACTAACGAAAAAACGGTTAACCAGCGACTCGGCGGCGGACGACGATGGTGATAAATCGCGTGGAGCCAGCCTTGCCGGGCGCGTCTCGCGCAGGATGAACAGTGATAACAGGCCCACAATAATGCCCATCGCGGACATCGTATAGAACAGACTTTGCCAGGGGAAACGCAGCATAATCAAATGCCCCACCACCGGGGCGAGTACCGGCACAATACAGGTAATCCCATTCAATAATGACAGCACTTTCGCCCGGCGATGCTCGTCGAGCGTGTCGCGCAGAATGGCGAACGCCACCACATAGCAGCCGCCTGCGCCTACTCCCTGAAGAAAACGCCCACTCAGAAATAGCGAGCCTTCCGACGCCCGTGAACAAAGCAGTGAGGCCATCATAAAGACGAGCGCGCCGACGATCGCGACCGGCTTGCGGCCTGACTGGTCGGCTATCTTCCCGGCAAACAGCATGGCCGTCGCCATTCCGGCCAGGTAAACGGAGAAGGCGATATGCAACTGCGACTCACTGGCGTTCAGATCGACGGCTATACGCGGTAAACCGACCAGATACATATCAATACCAGCAGGATAGAGTAAAACCAGGGCAAAACTACACAGTAGAAAACGTTTCATAGCGGCCTCACGAAAAGTGTGGCGCTAAGAATACGGGGCGACGTTGCGCGAGACGAGTTGCCATTTGGACAACAGTGATTTCCTATGAGGCAATGAGATATCACCCCGGCAGTGACGTAAGCCGGATGGCGTCAGCCGTCACCCGACACCAATACAGAAACTGGAAAATCTAGATAATTCGTTGATATATAATCTATAATTTGCCTTGAAAACATGGCTATGGGCACATTAAAGGACACAAAAACCAAGTAGCTGGTGAAACTGTAAATAGACCCGTTTTAGTTCCATGCATTTTTTGAGATCCCGGCCAGATTGACCCTGGTAAGTGAATTTCTGACATCTGTTTGAGTGTCAGCCAGTTTGTTGCAGTGGATTTGCAGGCAGTAGCCGGGTTGAAGCTGATCTGCGCGCTGGCGTCACTTTCACTCTCTTACGCTCTTAAAAGTGACGCCGCGTTTTGCACATTCAGCAGGAAGTACGGACGGAAAGCCTTCGGCAATGCCGTCCGACTTCTCTACAGCGTTCTGTCTGCCGCTACGCTTGCAACAGGGTAGCGATAAAGGGTGTGGTCACCTGTATCGAGACAGGAGGTCAGTTTCAGGCCACGCTTCGTTCCCTGGTTGACCGGGGGCGTAGGGAAGCTGTGGGGAATTGTTTATGGGATTTGAAAAATTTATTTTTCTGGAAAATCTATGATTAAGTTAGGCCAAGCGTATAATGTAATACGCTTAGGAAAACTTATTCCAAGTTGTTCTGGGCATAATCAACAAAACACTGGTGTCTATAAAAGTGCAGCAGAAATTATTTGTCTTTTTGTTTTTGTAATTTATAAATATTATCAGATCCATATTTAATGACCATGCTTTTATAAAACGAAGGCTCAATATTTTTAGCAAATGCAAGTAGCCCGACTAATTTATTGCATTCGTCAGTAGATAATTTCCCATTTATAAAATGATGGATCATGGCAGAGATTTTTCTTTTCCTTTCTCTACCTATGGATAATTTGTTATCGTTTGTTAGAGTTATACCAGTAACGTGACGGTTATGTCCTTTTGAAGAAAACACTGTTTTTTCATGATTGATTCTAATCCTACCTAAAGAATATTTAGGCAGTACGTTTTCAAGCATGTCAGGTATATCAAACAAAACATCTTTATTATTTGTTGAAAAGGTTAAATCATCAGCATAACGAGTATAGTTAACGCCTATTTTAGAGCATATCTCTTGAACCTCAATATCCCAAAAGTACATCACAAAATTTGATATTAAAGGTGAGCTTGGTGCTCCAATACTTAATCTTAAATTACTATTTCTCTTGGATTTGAAGAATAATATATTCTCAAGTAGTACTTTATCATCTGCAGTTAAATCAATATTTGCAAGTCGTAACTTTGAGAAAAATAGACGTGGTGTTATGCTAGGGAAAAAATTCTCAAAATCCATCTTCAACAAGTATTTTGTATGAAGATGAACTTGAGCGTTGGTCTTAATGCTACTGCCCTTTTTATATGCAAATGCGCATTCATGAACGGGTAATTTATCGGTTAAATACTCAGTAATTTCACGTTGTATAAATTTTAGTTCTTTCGAAGGATGAGCAATAGTTCTCTTCTTATCTGAGTTTCTTTTTGCAATTTTATATATTTTATAGCGATAAGGTGCCGTCAATGAAAAGGAAATGATTTCACTTTTCTTGGTTAATAGTAAATCTGAAATATGCTGTAATATGTCCATTAATTAATCTCCTCAGCCATTTCTTTTTTTGCTATTATTTGACGCAGCGCTGTAATTCTTCGTTTTGATAATGGATCGGTTAATGTTACAAAAGATTGTCTAACCTTCATTTTTAATTGTTGATTATCTATGAGTTTATTATCTTTAGTTTTACCAAATTTTACCCATTTGCGCTCTTTTAATGGAAAGTAATATTTGTTTGAGCTATATGATAAAACGTCTATAAAACCAACTTTCTGAAGTAAATAAATTGATCTGTTAATAATTTTTGTTGAAATATTAATCCCTAATGAGTTTAGGGCTGATTCTATTTCACTAAGTTGTATTGGGGCGCAAAGAGATATAATTTCAGTAATTAGAAGTGCTATATGTCCAGAATTATCCTTACTGAATTGTTCTGTTTTTGGGATTGATGAAAGTTTTTCTTTTATATTTACACATAAATCATCAAGAAAATCATTATCGTATTTTAAGACTTCAGGATCCGGCCAAGGATAGATTACAACAGAGGATGAGACTTTCTTCTTAATATACTCTAGTGGGCCTAAATAAATGAATGAGTCCTCACCGTATACTTCTTCCGCTGAAGCAACAATCAGTATTTTTTTAAATAGTTCTGATTTGTTGCAAAATATACCTAACTCAACTAATGATCCTGGGCTTTCTAAAAAAATGATAATAAGAGATGAAATACTGGCTATATCATCTTCAAACACCAGAAGGTCCGGATAGGCATTCTCTTTAAAATAATCCTTGAATGTCTCAGCTAGAATGAAATGTTCGTGAAGTTCAGAGGCATGTTTTGCTGTGTAAGTGAGTAGTCTATCCCTAAAACTGGGGGGAATTGGTGCACGTACATCGACTTTGCCACCACACACGAAAAGGAGACGATGAGATATATCAACATTGAAGTTACTTATGTCTAACAATTCAAATTGTTTTTTAATAGTTTCTTCAAACATTGATTTAAACGTTATGTATTTTTGATTTGTCTTCCGTTGATGAAAAAAACGAGCAATGTTTTTTGCTCGTTTTTTACTCTTTACTAGAGGAGGCGCTAGAAAGTTTTCTACCGATCCTAGAGACTTCTAGGATCGGTAGAAAACTTTCTAGCGCAACCCTAAAAGTACTCAATAAGTTAGTGTCTGGCGAAACGCTCGACAAGGCTATAAATCAAAGCCTAACGCTAAAGAGTGATGTTATTATGGTTGAGAAGTGCATCTTTTTCAACCGGTTAGATAGTATATTCTAATCAGAAACTATTATTGTTATATTTTCCATATTATTCATACGGTTACATTGTAAGACTTCCCGAATTGTCCAATGATAACCTTCCTTCCAGTCTCAATCTGCGCATCAACAAAATCAGCCCAAGACTGAAGCATCTCCCGGCGCCGATTTAGGTACTCCGCACGGTTGTAGACACCGTGAACGCCGCCGATCTTATGCGCTAGGTATTTCTCTATCCAATCCGAGTTGTAGCCCTGCTCATGTAGCAATGTGCTGGCAGTACGCCGGAAGTCATGAATAACAAAATCCCTGACGTTCAGATCCAGCGTACGCACCGCACAGTTCAACGTTGTTTTGGAGATCGGACGTCGGTAGCCGTGTCGGCTGGGGAAGACATAAGGGGAATCTCCGGCCAGAAATTTTAGCTCTTCGAACATCGCCAGCGCTTGTTTTGATAGCGGAAGCAGGTTATCCATCTTCATTCTTTCGCCGGGTATACGCCATTCCAGCGAATTGAAGTTAACTTCACTCCATGTTGCTTCAATCAGTTCTGATTTACGCACCATGCAGATAATTAGCAGGTGCAGAGCCAGCGTTTGGCGAATGTTTTGGCTGCCGTTGGGTCTTTGTGTTTAAGCTTTTCTTCCTGCTTTTTCTGCGCGGGATTGATGCCATGGGCAACCAGTGAGCGGCACTTTTCACGCCAGAGCCGCGCTTCTGCAAGTGAGAAAGCTGGGTATTCGCCCAGCGTGATCTGTTACGATTTGTTGTCAAAGCGGTAGCGGAAACGCCAGATTTTTCCTCCGGTGGGAAGAACTTCAATCACCAACCCGTCATGATCGGCAAGTTGCCAGGGGCGGTTTCTGGGAGCAAGTGTGCGTAATTTGGTATCTGAAAGTGCCATATCTCACCTCTATAGTGTGTCCATGAGAAGGGATATTTGAGCGTTTTTTATACCGTTTTTTGTGTTCATTTGATGTAATTTTTAGATCAAAAAGTAAACAATGGTACACGAGGGATTTAAAGATGGGGACAATTCAGGACACAAAAATCGCGGATGAACCCGCACGACTATGGACGAGTATGGAAAGTAAAAACCCGCATTAACAGGCAGTTAATGCGGGTTAGTGAACGTTCACGGACGAGGATGGACTAAAACTTACTTACCAATACAGAAGCTGGAGAAAATCCGTCCCAGCAGGTCGTCGGAGGTAAACTCGCCGGTAATCTCGCTTAAACTTTGCTGCGCCAGGCGCAACTCTTCCGCCAGCAGTTCCCCCGCCCATGCGCCTAATAACTGCGCTTTGCCCTGCTCAAGATGTTCAGCGGCTTCCGCCAGCGCCTGTAGGTGACGGCGGCGGGCCAGGAAGCCGCCTTCCATATTGGTATCAAACCCCATGCTCTGCTTGAGGTGGTTACGCAACACGTCGACGCCTTCGCCGGTACGCGCCGAGAGGCGAACCAGTGAGTGACCGTTTACTTCACTAATACCCAGCGTTTCGCCGGTGATATCCGCCTTGTTACGTACCACGGTAATCGGTAGATTTTTGGGCAGACGGGCGATAAAGTCCGGCCAGATGTCGGCAGGGTCAACGGCGTCTGTCGTGGTGCCATCCACCATAAACAGCACGCGATCGGCCTGTTCAATCTCCTGCCAGGCGCGTTCGATGCCGATACGCTCAACTTCGTCGCTGGCGTCGCGCAGTCCGGCGGTATCGATGATATGCAGCGGCATCCCGTCGATGTGAATATGCTCGCGCAACACGTCGCGCGTGGTACCGGCGATATCGGTGACAATGGCCGCTTCACGGCCTGCCAGCGCATTCAGCAGGCTGGATTTCCCGGCATTCGGGCGTCCGGCAATCACTACCTTCATCCCTTCGCGCAGCAGGCTGCCCTGGCGCGCTTCGGTGCGCACGGCGTCAAGATCGGCGATGACGCCATTGAGCTGCGCTTCGATTTTGCCGTCAGAGAGAAAGTCGATCTCCTCATCCGGAAAATCAATAGCCGCTTCGACGTAGATTCGCAGGTGAGTAAGTGCTTCCACAAGGTGGTTAACGCGGGCGGAAAATGCCCCCTGTAACGAGTTTAGCGCCGAACGCGCCGCCTGTTCGGAACTGGCATCGATCAGGTCGGCAATGGCTTCCGCCTGGGCTAAATCGAGCTTATCGTTGAGGAACGCTCGCTCGGAGAACTCGCCCGGTCGGGCAATGCGCACGCCTGGAAGCGTCAGGATACGTTTTAACAGCAGGTCCAGGATCACCGGACCGCCGTGCCCTTGTAGCTCCAGCACATCTTCACCGGTGAAGGAGTTCGGGCCGGGGAACCACAGCGCAATACCCTGATCCAGCGCGCTGCCGTCAACGTCTTTAAACGGCAGGTAGTCGGCATAGCGCGGCTTCGGCAGTTTGCCCAGCACCTCTTGCGCAACGTCGCGCGCCTTCAGACCAGAGATACGCAGGATACCCACGCCACCGCGTCCCGGTGGGGTTGCCTGGGCGACGATAGTGTCGTTATGGCTCATGGTTAGTCTCAACTTTGTTGCAATAAAAAAAGGCGGTCATATGACCGCCTTTTGATTGTAGGCCTGATAAGCGTTAGCGCCATCAGGCTGACCGGCGCGCCTTGCCGGATGGCGGCTTCGCCTTATCCGGCCTACACCGAATCAGGATTTTTTCTTCTCGCGGCTATGCAGGCCACGCTTCTCCAGACCACGGTAAATCAGCTGCTGCTGAATGATGGTGACCAGGTTGCTGACGATATAGTACAACACCAGACCTGACGGGAACCACAGGAAGAACACCGTAAAGATGACCGGCATAAAGGTCATGATCTTCTGCTGCATCGGGTCGGTCACGGTGGTCGGCGACATCTTCTGAATGAAGAACATCGTTACGCCCATCAGGATCGGCAGAATGTAGTACGGGTCCTGTGCGGACAGGTCATGAATCCACAGCGCGAACGGCGCATGACGCAGTTCAATGGAACCCATCAGCATGTAGTACAACGCCAGGAAGATAGGCATCTGGATGATCAGCGGGAAGCAGCCGCCCAGCGGGTTAACCTTCTCCGCTTTGTACAGGGCCATCATCTCCTGGCTTTGGCGCTGTTTATCATCGCCAAGACGTTCGCGCATCGCCTGAATTTTCGGCTGCAGCATACGCATCTTCGCCATTGACGTGTACTGCGCTTTGGTCAGCGGGTACATGATACCGCGAACGATAAAGGTAATGATGATAATGGAGAAGCCCCAGTTGCCCACAAAGCTGTGGATCCACTTCAGCAACTTGAACAGCGGCTGAGAGATGAACCACAACCAGCCGTAGTCCACGGTCAAATCCAGGTGCGGTGCAACAGCCGCCATTTTATCCTGAATTTCCGGGCCGACCCACAGGGTGCTGGTCATCGCGCCAGTCTGGCCTGGCTGTACCAGTACCGGCTGCGCTTTATAGCCGATAGCGACAATGCCGTTACCCAGATTGGCGGTGTAGAAATTGTTGGTGCCGTCGTTACGCGGAATCCATGCGGTAGCGAAATACTGCTGCAACATTGCCACCCAACCGCCTTTGGAGCTGACGTTGAGGTTTTCGTTATCGGCAATGGTGTCGAATTTGTATTTCTCATACTTCTCATCCGGCGTGGAGTACGCTGCGCCGCGGAACGTATGCAGCGCAAAGTTGCTGCTGCCGGTGTCGCGATGAGGAGGCAGGTTGACGGATTGTTTTAACTGACCAAAGGTGGAGACTTCCAGCGGTTTTTCGCCGGTGTTCTGCACGCTATAGTTCACGTTAACCGCATAATCGCCACGCTTAAAGACAAACGTTTTGGTAAACGTGTTGCCTGCGGCGTCAGTATAAGTCATCGGAACCTGCAGTTCGTTCTGACCGTCGGCCAGTACAAACGCATCTTTCTCGACGTTGTACAGCGGACGCGGGCCGTTCGCCGGGTTATCCGGGCCGTCGCGGCCTGTCAGGCCGCTTTGCGCCTGATAGATAAACTGCGGGGTGGTTTCCAGCAGCTGGAACGGTTCGTTGGAACCCAGTTCTTTCGGGTAAGCCGGGAGCAAGGCCTGCTCGACATCACCACCACGGGTGTTGATAGTCAAATCAAGCACATCGGTTTTCACCGTAATCATTTTCCCCTGGCCACTGGCTGGTACGCCCTGGTCGGCGGCGCTACCCGCTGCGGTGGTCGTTGTCTGCGTGGTCTGTTGAGTCTGAGGTTGCGGATTTTTATCCTGCTCCCAGGCTTGCCAGATCATGAAAGACACGAACAGCAAAGCGATGACTAAAAGATTGCGTTGCGAATCCATCGTTAGTGTTCTCTGGTATCAAATGGTCCGGGCGGGACGGGATCGTCACCACCAGGGTGTAAAGGGTGGCATTTTAATACGCGTTTCACCGTCAACCAACTGCCTTTTATCACTCCAAACCTGCGCAATGCCTCAATTCCGTAGCTTGAGCACGTTGGCGTGAAACGACAATGCGGCCCAAGCAGCGGACTGATCAGGCGTTGATAGACCCGAATAAGGGCTATCAGGACCCGCGAGCCAGGCGACAGTGGCGGCGCCATAATTTTTCCAACGCTTCCGAGAGAGCACGGTTATCGAGGTCGGCAACCCCTTTTTTCGCCACCACCACGAAATCCATTGCAGGAAGTTCATGCTGGCGCAGACGGAAGCTTTCACGCGTCAGACGTTTAATCCGGTTGCGTTCATGCGCACGTCGAACGTTTTTCTTGGCGACGGTAAGACCGATACGGGGATGCCCCAGCGAATTCAGGCGGCCGAGGATGGTGATTTGCGGCGTGCCAGCCCGTTGAGGTTGCTGGAAGACGAATGTGAAATGAGCGGGAGTTAACAAACGTAACTCCCTGGGAAATGCGAGCTTAACCACTCAGGGGTTAGCTTTATTACTTGGAAACGGTCAGACGAGCGCGGCCTTTAGCACGACGACGTGCCAGAACCTGACGACCATTTTTAGTAGCCATACGAGCACGGAAGCCGTGAGAACGGTTGCGCTTCAGTACAGACGGTTGAAAAGTGCGTTTCATGGCGATTTCTACCTAAACTTGAATAAATTCACTGACTTTTGCGTATACCCGAACAAACTTTGAACGACTTACGCCACAGTGTGGGTGATTAAAGAGGCCGGATTGTAATAATTGTACACTCCGGAGTCAATTCTCTTTCCTTATTTTCCCGCGATTTTCCACGCCTTTTTGTGCGGAAAATAAGCAGCGTTGACGCCATATGACGGGCATTGCGCGACGGGTGGAGAATTATACGGACTGCCAGGTAAAGCGCAAGGATCGCCCTGGATCTTTATGCGATCTTTTAGGCGTCTGCTCACCTTTACCTATTAATTTTTTCAATATGCGCGCGAAAGCGTACAGGAGTTCCCCAGGATCGATTACACTTATCCTTTCCTGGAAAGTCCTGTGGATAAATCGGGAAGAATCTGTGAGAAACAGAAGATCTCTTGCTCAGTTTAGGCTATGATCCGCGGTCCTGATCGTTTCAAACGATCCTGGTCAGGCATGAACACGAAATCTTTCAGACTGCGTGAAGTCGCGATCGTTTGAAAGATCCGTGAAAACCGCAGACAGCGGTTCGTGCGTCACCCTTCATGCAGGGTCTTATCGACGTGCGCCAACAATCATTAATGTATCAGCCTTTGTCATTTATCGACTTTTGTTCGAGTGGAGTCCGCCGTGTCACTTTCGCTTTGGCAGCAGTGTCTTGCCCGATTGCAGGATGAGTTACCAGCCACAGAATTCAGTATGTGGATACGCCCGTTGCAGGCGGAACTGAGCGATAACACGCTGGCTTTGTATGCGCCAAACCGTTTTGTGCTCGATTGGGTAAGAGATAAGTACCTCAACAATATCAATGGATTACTCAACACATTCTGCGGCGCGGATGCCCCACAACTGCGTTTTGAAGTGGGAACAAAGCCCGTTACGCAAACGCTAAAAACGCCTGTGCATAACGTTGTCGCGCCTGCGCAGACAACGACGGCGCAGCCGCAGCGCGTAGCGCCTGCGGCCCGTTCGGGCTGGGATAACGTACCAGCGCCGGCGGAGCCGACCTACCGCTCCAACGTCAATGTAAAACATACATTTGATAACTTCGTCGAAGGTAAATCCAACCAACTGGCGCGCGCGGCGGCACGTCAGGTGGCGGATAATCCTGGCGGCGCTTATAACCCGTTATTCCTCTATGGCGGCACCGGTCTGGGTAAAACTCACCTGCTGCACGCGGTGGGTAACGGCATTATGGCGCGTAAACCCAACGCGAAAGTCGTGTATATGCACTCCGAGCGCTTTGTGCAGGACATGGTAAAAGCCCTGCAAAATAACGCCATCGAAGAGTTTAAACGCTACTACCGCTCCGTTGACGCATTGCTGATCGACGATATTCAATTCTTCGCCAATAAAGAACGATCCCAGGAAGAGTTTTTCCACACCTTTAACGCTCTGCTGGAAGGCAATCAGCAGATCATTTTGACGTCGGATCGCTATCCGAAAGAGATCAACGGCGTTGAGGATCGTCTCAAGTCCCGCTTTGGTTGGGGGCTAACAGTGGCGATCGAACCGCCAGAACTGGAAACCCGCGTGGCGATCCTGATGAAAAAAGCGGACGAAAATGATATTCGTCTGCCAGGCGAAGTAGCGTTCTTTATCGCCAAGCGTCTACGCTCTAACGTACGTGAACTGGAAGGCGCGCTGAACCGGGTGATCGCCAATGCCAACTTTACCGGCCGGGCGATTACTATCGACTTTGTGCGCGAAGCGCTGCGCGATTTACTGGCGTTGCAGGAAAAACTGGTCACCATCGACAATATTCAGAAGACGGTGGCCGAGTATTACAAAATCAAAATTGCGGATCTGCTTTCTAAGCGTCGATCTCGCTCGGTAGCACGTCCGCGCCAGATGGCTATGGCGCTGGCAAAAGAGCTCACCAACCACAGTCTGCCGGAAATCGGCGATGCGTTTGGCGGGCGCGACCACACTACCGTACTTCATGCCTGTCGTAAAATTGAGCAACTGCGTGAAGAAAGCCACGATATCAAAGAAGATTTTTCGAATTTAATCAGAACATTGTCGTCGTGATCCTATGAAATTTACCGTTGAACGTGAACATTTATTAAAACCGCTTCAGCAGGTCAGCGGCCCGCTGGGCGGTCGTCCTACGCTGCCGATTCTCGGTAACCTGCTCCTCCAGGTAGCGGACGGTACGCTTTCTCTGACCGGCACCGATCTTGAAATGGAGATGGTCGCGCGCGTTACGCTTTCTCAGCCGCATGAGCCAGGCGCCACTACCGTGCCGGCGCGGAAATTCTTTGATATCTGCCGCGGCCTGCCGGAGGGCGCGGAGATTGCCGTTCAGTTGGAAGGCGATCGGATGCTGGTGCGTTCTGGCCGTAGCCGCTTCTCGCTGTCTACGCTGCCTGCCGCCGATTTCCCGAATCTTGACGACTGGCAAAGCGAAGTTGAATTTACGCTGCCGCAGGCCACGATGAAGCGCCTGATTGAAGCGACCCAGTTTTCGATGGCCCATCAGGATGTGCGCTACTACTTAAACGGTATGCTGTTTGAAACGGAAGGTAGCGAACTGCGCACTGTCGCGACCGACGGCCACCGCCTGGCGGTGTGCTCAATGCCGCTGGAAGCGTCTTTACCCAGCCACTCGGTGATTGTGCCGCGTAAAGGCGTGATTGAACTGATGCGTATGCTCGACGGCGGCGAAAACCCGCTGCGCGTGCAGATCGGCAGTAATAATATCCGCGCGCACGTCGGCGACTTTATCTTTACCTCGAAGCTGGTGGATGGTCGCTTCCCGGATTACCGTCGCGTTCTGCCGAAGAATCCGGATAAACATCTGGAAGCGGGCTGCGATATCCTCAAGCAGGCGTTTGCCCGCGCGGCAATCCTCTCGAATGAGAAATTCCGCGGCGTGCGTCTGTACGTCAGTGAGAATCAGCTCAAAATCACCGCCAATAACCCGGAGCAGGAAGAAGCGGAAGAGATTCTGGACGTGAGCTACGGCGGGACGGAGATGGAAATCGGCTTTAACGTTAGCTATGTGCTGGACGTGCTCAATGCGCTGAAGTGCGAAACCGTGCGCATTATGCTGACGGATTCCGTATCCAGCGTACAGATTGAGGATGCGGCGTCACAGAGTGCTGCCTACGTTGTTATGCCAATGAGGCTGTAGAATCTGAAAAGGGGCTGGTTTACTTGCCATTTCGCCTCCCGGCAGTGCTCGAAATGCTCACGTACTTCGTGTACGCTCCGCTTTCTGCGCGCTGGCGGTAGACGAACTGGCTGCGACACACACGCCCCTGGACGAATGTACTAATATATGTCACTGACGCGCCTTTTAATCAAAGACTTCCGCAACATAGAAAATGCGGATCTCGCTTTATCCCCCGGCTTTAATTTCCTGGTTGGCGCCAACGGTAGCGGCAAAACCAGCGTGCTGGAAGCTATTTATACGCTTGGCCACGGTCGGGCGTTTCGCAGTTTGCAGCCTGGCCGCGTGATTCGTCATGAGCAGGAAGCGTTTGTTCTTCACGGGCGCCTGCAGGGCGAAGAGCGTGAGACGTCGATTGGCTTAACCAAAGATAAGCAGGGCGACAGCAAAGTCCGTATCGATGGTACCGACGGTCACAAGATCGCGGAGCTGGCGCATTTAATGCCGATGCAGTTGATTACGCCGGAGGGGTTTACTTTACTCAACGGCGGCCCCAAATACAGAAGAGCGTTCCTTGACTGGGGATGCTTTCACAACGAAGCCGGATTCTTCACCGCCTGGAGCAACCTGAAACGATTGCTGAAACAGCGTAATGCTGCGCTGCGCCAGGTGAGTCGTTATGAGCAATTGCGCCCGTGGGATAAAGAGCTGATTCCGCTGGCGGAACAAATTAGTACCTGGCGGGCGGAGTACAGTAGCGCTATCGCACAGGACATGGCGGATACCTGTCAGCAGTTTTTACCTGAATTTTCCCTGACGTTCTCTTTCCAGCGCGGCTGGGAGAAAGAGACAGACTATGCGGACGTGCTGGAGCGAAGCTTTGAGCGTGACCGTATGTTGACCTACACCGCGCACGGGCCGCATAAAGCGGACTTTCGCATTCGCGCCGACGGCGCGCCGGTGGAAGATACCCTGTCGCGCGGGCAGCTAAAGTTATTGATGTGCGCCTTACGTCTGGCGCAGGGCGAGTTCCTCACCCGCGAAAGCGGGCGGCGCTGCCTGTACCTGATAGATGATTTTGCCTCTGAACTTGACGATGCGCGTCGCGGACTGCTGGCCAGCCGCTTAAAAGCCACGCAATCGCAGGTCTTTGTCAGCGCAATTAGCGCTGAACACGTGATAGACATGTCGGATGAAAATTCGAAGATGTTTACCGTGGAAAAGGGTAAAATAACGGATTAACCCAAGATTAAATGAGCGAGAAACGTTGATGTCGAATTCTTATGACTCCTCCAGTATCAAAGTCCTGAAAGGGCTGGATGCGGTGCGTAAGCGCCCGGGTATGTATATCGGCGACACGGATGACGGCACCGGTCTGCACCACATGGTATTCGAGGTGGTAGATAACGCTATCGACGAAGCGCTCGCAGGTCACTGTAAAGATATCGTCGTGACTATTCACGCCGATAACTCCGTGTCCGTAACGGATGATGGCCGTGGCATTCCGACCGGGATTCACCCGGAAGAAGGCGTCTCGGCGGCGGAAGTGATCATGACCGTTCTGCACGCGGGCGGTAAATTTGACGATAACTCCTATAAAGTCTCCGGCGGTCTGCACGGCGTGGGCGTCTCGGTAGTCAACGCTCTGTCGCAAAAACTGGAACTGGTTATCCAGCGAGATGGCAAAATTCACCGTCAGATCTACGAGCACGGCGTGCCGCAGGCACCCCTGGCCGTCACTGGCGATACCGATAAAACCGGCACGATGGTACGTTTCTGGCCGAGCCACGAAACCTTCACTAACGTCACTGAATTTGAATATGAGATCCTGGCGAAACGCCTGCGTGAACTGTCATTCCTGAACTCAGGCGTCTCCATCCGCCTGCGCGACAAGCGCGATGGCAAAGAAGATCATTTCCACTACGAAGGCGGTATCAAGGCGTTTGTTGAATATCTCAACAAGAATAAAACGCCGATTCACCCGAATATCTTCTACTTCTCCACCGAAAAAGACGGTATCGGAGTCGAAGTAGCGCTGCAGTGGAACGATGGTTTCCAGGAAAACATCTACTGCTTTACCAACAACATTCCGCAGCGCGACGGCGGTACTCACCTGGCAGGCTTCCGTGCGGCGATGACCCGTACGCTGAACGCCTACATGGACAAAGAAGGCTACAGCAAAAAAGCCAAAGTCAGCGCCACCGGCGACGATGCCCGTGAAGGTCTGATTGCGGTGGTTTCCGTAAAAGTACCGGATCCGAAATTCTCCTCACAGACCAAAGATAAGCTGGTCTCTTCCGAGGTGAAATCGGCGGTAGAACAGCAGATGAACGAACTGCTGAGCGAATACCTGCTGGAAAACCCATCTGACGCGAAAATTGTCGTCGGCAAAATTATCGACGCCGCGCGTGCGCGTGAAGCGGCGCGTCGCGCCCGTGAAATGACCCGTCGTAAAGGCGCGCTCGATTTAGCCGGTCTGCCGGGCAAACTGGCGGACTGTCAGGAACGCGACCCGGCGCTGTCCGAACTGTACCTGGTGGAAGGGGACTCCGCGGGCGGCTCTGCGAAGCAGGGGCGTAACCGCAAGAACCAGGCGATTCTGCCGCTGAAAGGTAAAATCCTTAACGTCGAGAAAGCGCGCTTCGACAAGATGCTTTCCTCCCAGGAAGTGGCGACGCTGATCACCGCGCTGGGCTGCGGTATCGGTCGCGACGAGTACAACCCGGACAAGCTGCGCTATCACAGCATCATCATCATGACCGATGCGGACGTCGACGGCTCGCACATCCGTACGCTGCTGTTGACCTTCTTCTATCGTCAGATGCCGGAAATCGTCGAGCGCGGCCACGTCTACATTGCCCAGCCGCCGCTGTACAAAGTGAAGAAAGGCAAGCAGGAACAGTACATCAAAGACGACGAAGCGATGGATCAGTACCAGATTTCCATCGCGCTTGACGGTGCGACTCTGCACGCGAACGCTCATGCGCCAGCGCTATCCGGCGAAGCGTTAGAAAAACTGGTCTCTGAATATAACGCCACGCAGAAAATGATTGGTCGTATGGAGCGTCGCTTCCCGAAAGCGCTGCTCAAAGAGCTGGTGTATCAGCCAACTCTGACCGAAGCCGATCTTTCTGATGAGCAGACTGTAACGCGTTGGGTGAATGCGCTGATTACCGAGCTGAATGAGAAAGAGCAGCACGGCAGTCAGTGGAAGTTCGATGTTCATACTAATACGGAACAGAATCTGTTCGAGCCGATCGTTCGCGTGCGTACGCATGGCGTGGATACCGATTATCCGTTGGATCACGAGTTTGTGACCGGCGCGGAATATCGTCGTATCTGCACGCTGGGCGAGAAGCTGCGCGGTCTGATTGAAGAGGACGCGTTTATTGAACGCGGCGAGCGTCGCCAGCCGGTAACCAGCTTCGAGCAGGCGCTGGAGTGGCTGGTGAAAGAATCACGTCGCGGTCTGGCTATCCAGCGTTATAAAGGTCTGGGTGAAATGAACCCGGATCAGCTGTGGGAAACCACCATGGACCCGGAAAGCCGCCGTATGCTGCGCGTGACCGTCAAAGATGCGATTGCTGCCGACCAGCTGTTCACTACGCTGATGGGCGATGCCGTTGAACCGCGTCGCGCATTTATCGAAGAGAACGCCCTGAAAGCGGCGAACATCGATATTTAACCTGCCTTAATCCCCGGCCCGCCGCTGGCTGGCCGGGGCATCATGATGTTCATCCATATATCTGAATAGAAACTCTTTAAAGCGCTGCGTGGCGGGCGTTTGCGCGCGCCACGCATGGAAATAAAGGTTCATATTGCGCCGCAGCGGAGGCGTGAGCGAACAGGTCGCTAATTGATAGCTTTTGGCGTAATGGCGGGAAAAGGTTCCGGCGATCACCACGCCTTCACACTGCGCCGCCAGCGACATGGCGGTCGCCATATGTTCCACCGTCATTTTGGGCTTAATGCGCACGCCAGCGGTCGCGGAGATCATCGGAATGGATTCGTTGCCTACGGCAATCAGCTCTTCGCTCTGAATCTCTTCCCAACGCACCGTTTTTTTATGCAGCCGATAGTCCGGATGGCAGTACAGGGCGATTTCCGTTGTGAACAGCGTTTGTTTGTCGATTTCCGGCTCCAGCGGCCGCTCCGGGCCGATACCAAAATCGGCTTCTCCCAACATAATGCTCTTTTGCAATTGCGACATGGGCTTATCAATAAGCTGTACGTGGGTATGCGGATGCTGCCGCTTAAAGGCATGGATGATTTGCGGCAGAAAAGCACAGGCGATCAGCGGCGCGCCAACAACCCGCACCAGGGATTTTTTGATCTCTTTCAGGTCGCGGGCATAATTTTCGGCCCGTTGAAACTCTTCAACAACCCGCATGGCGGCGGGTAAAAACTTTTCGCCGTCGGGCGATAGCTTCACCACGCGCGAAGTGCGGTCGAAAAGGGAAACCTCCATCTGGCTTTCCATTTCGTTGATTAAACCACTAACAGCTCCCTGCGTGATGCACAGATATTTGCTGGCGGCGGTAAAACTACGCAAATCCGCGACGGCCAGAAACGCGCGAAATTGCCGGATAGTTAAATTCATTTGCCACCTGTGTTACCCCTTTACTGAGAGGATTTTATCTCAGGCTGGATAAGGTCGCGTTGATACGACTCGCAAATACAGGGTGTCTGCCTGCGGCGCAGGCAGACAGTTGGCTTATTTTACGGTAATGGTCGGCGACTTTTTCATGGTTTCTTCGGTCAGCTCCTGGCCGATGCCGGGAAGCTCCGGAACGTCGTACATGCCGTTTTTCGGCAGGTAGTTGTACTTACAGGTTTGCGTATTCGGCTCCAGCAGCGCATACCGGTGCAGTTCGTGGATGACGAAGTTAGGGATCGCGGTTTCCATATGCAGCGCCACTGCTGTGGAAATCGGCCCGCCGCAAACGTGGATTTGCACCGTTTTGTCATAAACATGCGCCATATCGCAGATTTTCTTCACTTCGGTGATGCCGCCGCAGGTGCAAATATCTGGCTGAATAACGCTCAGGCTGCCGTTTTCCAGGAAAGGACGGTATCCCCAGCGCCAGTATATACGTTCGCCAGCCGCCAGCGGAATATTGACCTTATCGGCAACCTGCTTCATCTGCGCGGGGTTCAACGGCATGACCGGCTCTTCGTAGTAGAAGATGCCCAGTTCTTCGATCATGCGGCCAAACTGAATCGCCGAGGTGGTATCCGTAAAGGCATGCATTTCGGCGATGATATCCACGTCCGGGCCGACTGCATCGCGAATGGCGGCCATACGGTCGTAGCCCAGACGCAGGATTTTATCGGTGAGAGGCCCGTTGAGGTTTTGCTGGTTCCAGTTGCCGTGGCGATCCATTGCGACGGTATCCACTTTTATCGCGTCATAGCCTTCGCTGACGGCGGTCAGCGCCGCCTGTGCATACTGCTCCGGCTCGGTCAGCATATCTTTATCGCTGCCGTCCCCCCAACCAAACTGTAACTGACTGGCGTAGGTTCTGATTTTCTCGCGGCTTTTGCCGCCAAGCATTTTATACAGCGGCACGCCCCACGCTTTGCCTTTGATATCCCACAGCGCGATATCGATACCGCTCATTGCTGCGGAAAAGATGCCGCCGCCGCCTTGTCCCCAGAAGGTTTTTTTGAGCATTTTTTCCCAGATAGCTTCGTTATTCATCGGGTCCATGCCGATGATAATGGCGGCTAAATCTTTTGCCATGCCGATGCCTGCGGAGGCGCCGACGCCGTAGGCCAACCCGACTTCGCCAAAACCGGAAATGCCCTCGTCGGTATTAATTTTTACCACCACCGGACGCCATTTGCTGGTGGCGGATGCAAAATCATTAGCAACATCAATAATATCAATGCTGGTAATTTTCATCATTTACTCCTTGTGATTAATATTTTTTAATCGTTAAAACGAATGCAGATACCACGGCGATAGCGCTGATGAAAACCAGACATAATAAGCCGCCGGTATAGGTTCCTGTAATAGAGATAAATAAACCGATAAATACTGGTGATAATGATGACAGGCCGTTCGCGACGCCGTTCATTACGCCGCTGGCGGCGGAAATAGATTTCCCGGACACCATCCCTTGTAATAATGTCCACGCAACAGGCGTACCCATCGTGCAAAAAGCGACGGCGAAGGAGAGTAGTACCGCTGACATATATTTGTGTTCGGTTATTGTGCCGAAATAGATACTGATACCGGCGAAAAACATTAACACCATTAATATGGGGGCGCTGCGTCCTATTTTATCGACGAAGACGCCCGCGGCGGCTTTGGAAAATATCGACAAGACAAACGGCAGCGACGCCAGCCAGCCCATTTCTGCCCAGCTAAATCCTCTGGCTGATTTAAGATAGGTTGGCAGCCAGGTAATCATCCCCCAGTACAGGCATTGCAGACACAGGTACCATAGCACCAGCAACCAGTAGCAATAGTTGGTAATCACCGGTTTTACCCGCAACATAAAACTTTCGCTGCTGCTTGCGCTTTCCGTTTCCTGCCCGGCTTTGATATAAGCCAGTTCCTGCTCGCTGATACCTTTAAGTTGTTCTGGTTTATCAGCAACATATCGCCATAGCAGCCAGAGTGGAATTAACCCGAGAGCGGCGCATAAAAAGAAGTTGGAACGCCAGCCGTGGGTGCCTATCCACCAGGTGAAAAAAGGCATCGCAATGGCGGGCGCGACCGACTGGCCGACGATCCACGCTGCGTTTGCCCGGCCACGCTCCTGCTTCGGAAACCAGTTTTTAATAAATACGCTTTGCAGCGGATAATAAAAACCCTCTCCGATACCCAGTAATATGCGGCAAATAATAATTAATGCAAACGATGTCGCAACTCCGCCAATAATTAAGGCGATGGTCCAGATTAGGATACAAAGCATCATCGCTTTTCTCGGGCCAAGGTAGTCGCCAAGTGGTGATAATACAACATTAGCGATACCATAAGCGGCAAGAAAAACGGTCATCATCATGCCAATTTGCAATGGCATGCCTTCAATACCCATATAGGCTAAGAAGGGTTCGTTTGCGGCTAATACCGAAACATTAACGCGGTCGAGATAGGCAATAAATATTCCAATAAATAAACAGGCAACGATTAAAAATCTTTTCCTGCCAGGCGGGGCGGTAAGGGCCATCGACATTTGGCGATCTCCTTTAATTAAATTAACATCATTTTTGTTTATTTTTACAATAGGGTGATTTATGACCAGGGTAACAATATCGATGAGATTAGAAAAACGGTATTTTCTGTTTGATTAATGAGGTTATCTAATAAATGTGAGTATTCACTGCACAAAACTCGCCTTCTGTACTGAGCAAAAGAGGAAGGTTTGTCTTATTCTTTAGCCCCGTTTATCCCTGACTCTTTTGCTGTTTTTTGAGCGGAATCGCGTTAGCATGAGTCAGGACTCATTTAATGCGGGGATTTCATGGCTATTAAACTCATTGCTATCGACATGGATGGCACCCTTTTGCTGCCCGATCACACCATTTCTCCGGCGGTTAAAAACGCGATTGCCGCTGCGCGTGAAAAAGGGGTAAACGTGGTGCTGACCACAGGCCGTCCGTATGCGGGTGTGCACAGCTATCTGAAAGAACTTCATATGGAACAACCCGGCGACTACTGCATCACCTACAACGGGGCGCTGGTGCAGAAAGCAGGGGATGGCAGTACGGTGGCGCAAACGGCGCTCAGCTATGATGACTACCGTTATCTGGAAAAACTATCCCGTGAGGTGGGTTCTCACTTTCACGCATTAGACCGAAATACGCTTTATACCGCTAACCGCGATATCAGCTACTACACGGTGCATGAGTCGTATGTGGCGACCATTCCGCTGGTATTTTGTGAAGCGGAGAAGATGGACCCGAACACCCAGTTCCTGAAAGTTATGATGATCGATGAGCCTGCCGTTCTCGACCGAGCGATTGCGCGTATACCGGCAGAGGTGAAGGAAAAGTATACCGTGCTGAAAAGTGCGCCGTACTTCCTTGAAATCCTCGATAAACGGGTTAATAAAGGCACCGGCGTAAAATCACTGGCCGAGGCGCTGGGAATTAAGCCAGAGGAGGTGATGGCGATTGGCGATCAGGAAAACGACATTGCGATGATCGAATACGCCGGTATGGGCGTGGCAATGGACAACGCCATTCCGTCGGTCAAAGAGGTGGCTAACTTTGTGACTAAATCGAACCTTGAAGATGGTGTTGCCTGGGCGATTGAAAAATTTGTGCTGAACCCCGATCACTCATCCGGCCATTTCCCCGCCCGATAAGGCATAGTCGCCATCGGGCAAATACGCGCTTAACGACCCGCACTTGCTGCGGGTTTTTTTATGTCTTTCGTTTACGTCTTATAACGTTTCCATAACCAATTGTCGTTTTTGTGATCTAAATTGTAGTACAACATAATTGTGTTGTACTACATTAATGACATGATAACGACGGTTGATATCACGCTAGTACTACAAAATTGCGGCGTAATTCAGCTATCGCGGTAAAGTAAGAGAGTTCACATCGAGCACAAGGACTCTCTATGACTCTCAATAAAACCGATCGCATCGTTATCACGCTGGGCAAACAGATTGTCAGCGGTAAATACGTACCCGGTTCGGCGCTGCCAGCGGAAGCGGATCTGTGCGAGGAGTTTGAAACGTCGCGCAACATCATTCGCGAAGTGTTTCGTTCGCTTATGGCGAAGCGGCTAATTGAAATGAAGCGCTATCGCGGCGCGTTTATCGCACCGCGTAACCAGTGGAATTATCTCGATACCGACGTGCTGCAATGGGTGCTGGAAAATGACTACGACCCGAGGCTTATCAGCGCGATGAGCGAAATACGAAACCTGGTGGAGCCAGCAATAGCACGCTGGGCGGCGGAACGGGCAACATCAAGCGATCTGGCTGAAATTGAGTCGGCGCTAAACGACATGATTGCCAACAACCAGGACCGGGAAGCGTTTAACGAGGCGGATATTCGCTATCACGAGGCAGTGTTGCAGTCGGTGCATAACCCGGTGTTGCAACAGTTAAATGTAGCGATCAGCTCGCTACAGCGAGCGGTATTTGAACGGACCTGGATGGGCGATGCGGCCAACATGCCGAAAACGCTCCAGGAACATAAGGCGCTATTCGATGCGATACGGCATCAGGATGGCGATGCGGCAGAGCAGGCGGCATTAACCATGATCGCCAGCTCGACACGAAGGTTAAAGGAAATCACATGACAGCTCGCTACATCGCAATTGACTGGGGATCGACCAATCTGCGCGCCTGGCTTTACCAGGGCGACAAATGCCTGGAGAGCAGGCAATCAGAAGCAGGCGTTACACGCCTGAACGGTAAATCTCCTGACGCGGTGTTAGCAGAAGTCACAACACACTGGCGCGACAGCGCCACCCCCGTGGTAATGGCGGGCATGATCGGCAGTAACGTAGGCTGGCAAAATGCGCCTTATCTGCCGGTTCCCGCCCTGTTCTCCGCTATTGGCGAACAGTTAACCGCCGTTGGCGACAACATCTGGATCATCCCCGGATTGTGTGTCTCACGCGAGGATAACCACAACGTGATGCGCGGCGAAGAGACGCAACTGCTTGGCGCCCGCGAACTTTCTCCTTCTTCTGTCTATGTCATGCCCGGCACGCATTGCAAATGGGTACAGACTGATACGCAACAAATTCATGATTTTCGTACTGTGATGACAGGCGAACTCCATCACTTGTTGCTGCGTCACTCGCTGGTCGGGGCTGGTTTGCCGGAACAGGAAGCTTCTGGCGACGCCTATGCCGCGGGGCTGGAGCGCGGTCTTAATTCTCCTGCCGTCCTGCCTTCTCTTTTTGAGGTTCGCGCCTCGCACGTGTTGGGGCATCTTGCGCGTGAGCAGGTCAGCGACTTCCTCTCCGGCCTGTTGATTGGTGCGGAAGTCGCCAGCATGAGCGAATCCTTCGCGGCGCAACAGGCTATCACTCTCGTCGCTGGACCCGCGCTGATCTTACGTTACCAACAGGCGTTTCGTGCTATTGGGCGTGATGTTTCAACCGTGGATGGCGATATGGCATTTCAGGCTGGAATAAGGAGCATCGCTCATGCAGTGGCAAACTAATCTCCCTCTCATCGCTATCTTACGCGGTATTACGCCCGATGATGCCCTGGCGCACGTTGGCGCGGTGGTGGATGCGGGATTTGACGCTATAGAAATTCCGCTTAACTCCCCACAGTGGGAAAAAAGCATTTCTTCCGTGGTGAAGGCGTATGGCGGCAGGGCGCTTATTGGCGCTGGTACCGTACTGAAACCGGAACAGGTAGACCAGCTTGCCGGGATGGGCTGCAAGCTGGTCGTCACGCCAAATATCCAACCGGAGGTGATCCGTCGGGCAGTGAGCTATGGCATGACCGTGTGTCCGGGCTGCGCCACGGCAACGGAAGCCTTTGCTGCGCTGGATGCAGGCGCACAGGCGTTAAAAATTTTCCCATCATCGGCGTTTGGTCCGGGCTACATCAGCGCGCTGAAAGCGGTACTTCCGCCGGATGTTCCGCTATTTGCCGTCGGCGGCGTGACGCCGGAAAACCTGGCGCAATGGATTAAAGCCGGCTGTGTGGGCGCGGGACTGGGTAGCGATCTCTATCGCGCCGGGCAATCCGTTGAACGCACCGCGCAGCAGGCTGCGGCATTTGTTAATGCGTATCGAGAGGCAGTGAAATGAAAATAACTCACATCACCACGTACCGTTTACCTCCACGTTGGATGTTCCTGAAAATAGAAACGGATGAAGGCGTGGTTGGCTGGGGAGAGCCGGTCATTGAAGGTCGGGCACGTACTGTAGAGGCGGCAGTACATGAGTTTGCCGACTACCTGATAGGGAAAGATCCGGCGCGTATCAACGACCTGTGGCAGGTAATGTACCGGGCCGGTTTTTATCGCGGCGGCCCGATTATGATGAGCGCCATCGCCGGTATTGACCAGGCATTGTGGGATATCAAAGGCAAGGTGTTGAATGCGCCGGTCTGGCAGCTCATGGGCGGCCTGGTGCGCGACAAAATCAAGGCCTATAGCTGGGTGGGCGGCGATCGTCCGGCAGACGTCATTGACGGTATTGAAAAATTGCGCGGTATTGGTTTTGACACCTTCAAGCTGAACGGCTGTGAAGAGATGGGCGTGATTGATAACTCTCGTGCGGTGGATGCGGCGGTCAATACCGTGGCGCAAATCCGCGAAGCTTTCGGCAGTGAAATTGAGTTTGGGCTCGATTTCCACGGTCGCGTTAGCGCGCCGATGGCGAAGGTGCTGATTAAAGAACTGGAACCCTATCGTCCGCTGTTTATTGAAGAGCCGGTGCTGGCGGAACAGGCGGAATATTATCCGCGCCTGGCAGCGCAAACGCATATTCCGATTGCCGCAGGCGAACGTATGTTCTCGCGTTTTGAATTTAAACGCGTGCTGGACGCGGGCGGGTTGGCGATTCTACAGCCGGATTTATCCCACGCGGGCGGCATTACCGAATGCTATAAAATCGCCGGAATGGCGGAAGCATATGATGTGGCGCTGGCGCCGCATTGCCCGCTGGGTCCAATCGCCCTGGCTGCCTGCCTGCATATCGATTTTGTTTCGCGCAACGCGGTATTCCAGGAGCAGAGCATGGGCATTCACTATAACAAGGGCGCGGAGCTGCTCGACTTTGTGAAAAACAAAGAAGACTTCAGCATGGACGGCGGCTTCTTTAAACCCTTAACCAAACCGGGTCTTGGCGTAGACATTGACGAGGCCAGGGTGATTGAACTTAGCAAAAGCGCGCCGGACTGGCGTAATCCGTTGTGGCGGCACGCTGACGGATCGGTAGCCGAGTGGTGATCGCCACGCAGTAGGCTCAACAAACGTCGCCCTCCGGGCAACCCAATTTAAATATAAAAACACACCCTCTGTAATTTACAGGGCATGGTGAGCGGCCTCGCTATGCCCAGAATCTGGAGACAGATGACGATGGATATTTCAGTTACAGCAGCACAGCCGGGGCGTCGCCGCTATCTGACGCTGGTGATGATCTTTATTACCGTGGTGATTTGCTACGTCGATCGCGCCAACCTTGCCGTGGCTTCCATGCATATTCAAAAAGAATTCGGCATTACCAAAGCGGAAATGGGCTATGTCTTCTCCGCTTTTGCCTGGCTCTATACGTTATGCCAGATCCCCGGCGGCTGGTTTCTCGACCGTATTGGGTCCCGGCTGACCTATTTTATCGCTATCTTCGGCTGGTCAGTCGCGACGCTATTGCAGGGGTTTGCGACGGGACTATTGTCGCTTATCGGCCTGCGCGCTATTACCGGGATTTTCGAGGCACCAGCCTTTCCGGCAAATAACCGGATGGTCACTAGCTGGTTTCCGGAGCATGAGCGCGCATCCGCAGTCGGGTTCTACACCTCCGGACAGTTCGTCGGACTGGCATTCCTTACGCCGCTGCTGATCTGGATTCAGGAAATGCTGAGCTGGCACTGGGTCTTTATCGTCACCGGCGGTATCGGGATTATCTGGTCATTGGTCTGGTTTAAGGTTTACCAACCGCCGCGTTTGACGAAAAGCCTTAGCCAGGCTGAGCTGGAGTATATTCGCGATGGCGGCGGTCTGGTGGATGGCGATGCGCCAGCGAAAAAAGAGGCCCGCCAGCCGCTGACGAAAGCCGACTGGAAACTGGTGTTTCATCGTAAGCTGGTGGGCGTCTACCTCGGTCAGTTCGCCGTAAACTCTACGCTATGGTTCTTTCTGACCTGGTTCCCTAATTATCTGACCCAGGAAAAAGGCATTACCGCGCTAAAAGCGGGCTTTATGACGACCGTACCGTTTCTGGCTGCCTTTTTTGGCGTACTGCTCTCCGGCTGGCTGGCGGATAAACTGGTGAAAAAAGGCTTCTCGCTGGGCGTGGCGCGCAAAACGCCGATTATTTGCGGTTTGCTCATCTCCACATGCATTATGGGCGCTAACTACACTAACGATCCGTTGTGGATTATGGCGTTGATGGCGATAGCTTTCTTCGGCAACGGATTTGCGTCCATTACCTGGTCGTTAATCTCTTCGCTTGCGCCGATGCGGTTGATTGGCCTTACCGGCGGTATGTTTAACTTTATCGGCGGGTTGGGCGGGATTAGCGTACCGTTAGTGATTGGTTATCTGGCGCAAAGCTACGGTTTTGCTCCGGCGCTGGTCTATATCTCCGTTGTGGCCCTGCTGGGCGCGCTGTCTTACATCCTGTTAGTGGGCGATGTGAAACGCGTCGGATAAGTTGGCCGTGGCGAGCCGGAAGTCATTATGGCGAAGGATGATCGGCTATCCATGCGTCGAGCGCCGTCACTCCCTGCGTCACGATAGTTTTAATATCTATATCGCTAAGCGGTTGCAACTCCAGTTCCCGACAGGCTTCGGTTGCCTGCGTCATCCCCAGGCTGGCGCAGCCGCTTTTTAATTTATGCGCCAGCCGCTTAATGTTAACGTCGTCATTCATGGCGCGCGCCGCCTCGATCTCCTCGACTAAAGGCAGCGCGCTGTCTTTGAATAAGGCGACCCATTGCTGGAGTTTTTCCGGGCCGACAGACGCCATATCGCCGGCAAGCTGATGTTCATTCAACATCGCCCGCGCGTTGTGAGATTTGCCCTGTAAATAGTGCGCTATCATGCGGTAAAGCTCCTCGCGGGGAACGGGCTTTTGAATAATCCCGCAGAAAAGACCGGCGGTACGCTGACGAAGATTATCGTCTATCACATGCGCGCTAAAACCAATGCGTTTCATGGCGGGATACTGACTCATCAACTGCTGCGCCAGGGTTAAGCCGTCATAATCCGGTAAATCAAAATCCACCAGCGCCACATCAAAGGACTCGCCTTCGGCTAAACAGCGTAGCGCGTCATTCGCGCTTTCAGCTACTGAGACCTTCACCCCTTTACCCGTGAGCATTTCAGCGGTAATACGCTGCGTTAGCATATTATCTTCAATCAGCAACAGGCGTAGTCCGTTAAGATTTATCGGTTCCCTGAACGCATTTTTGCTTGCGGGTTTGGGGTGGCGAACCGGCAGTTGTAAGCGAAAACAACTGCCAACATGAAGCGTACTGGTGACGGTTAGCGTCCCGCCCATCGCCTCTGCCAGGCTGGCGCTGATAGCCAGCCCCAGGCCCGTCCCGCCCCGGCGTCCAGTCGCCTGCACAAACGGTTTGAAAATAGCCGTCAGCTTTGCTTCAGGGATACCGCATCCGGTATCTTCAACCTCAATAAACCAGCTCTGATCGTCGCAAAACGTGCGCAGCACTATGCTGCCGCGATCGGTAAATTTCGCCGCATTACTTAAAAGATTAATCACAATTTGACGTATCCGGCGCGGATCGCCTTGTAGCGTGGAAGGGAGTTGCTCGCTAAAGTCGGTGATGAGCGCCACCTGCACGCGGCTGTGCATTAAATGCAGCGCGCTATTCAACAATTGTCGCGGTTCAAACGGTTCCTCGCTAATGGAAACGTTGGTGCCGCCTACTTCAATCGCTGAGTAATCAAGAATATCGTTAAGAATCGCCAGTAGCGATTCGCCTGAATCATTAATGGCCTGTAAGTCGTCGCGGTAGTTTGCCATGAGCGGTTTATCGGCCAGCAATTGTACCGTACCGAGAATGCCGTAAAGCGGCGTGCGAATTTCATGGCTCATGGCGGCAAGGAACGTCGATTTTGCCTCGTTGGCCTTTTCCGCTTCGGCGCGCGCCTGCCGGTGTTCCAGCACCAGCGCATGAAGCTCCGCCGTTTGCGAACGCACCTGTTCCGCCAAATCCTCACGATGGCGGTTCAATTTGCGCACGTTGGCGCGAAACGCTTCCATCAGACGGCTGATGGTATCCAGTTCGCTGACGCCAGCCGCCTCCGGAAACGGCGAATCAATATCGCCCTCCAGTAGCCGCTGTAAGGCCTGAGTTTGTTGCGCCAGCGGGCGGGATACGGAACGGTAAACCACTCGCCAAAGAATAAAACTTAATGAGCACAGCGCCAGGATGCCTAAGATCACTAACCCTATTTGCCCACGCTGACTGGCGTGTGTAAGACGCGCTAACCCAGCCTCGTTTCGTTTTTCGATGGCGTTCACCAACTGCGACACTTCCGTACTGAAGCGGGTAAACTGAAAGAGGTTATTGGCCATAAGCGTTTGAAGCTGGTCGCGGATGGCGTTTTCCTTACGAAACAGGGTAACCAGTGTGGTGTACTGGTTTATTTTCTCCAGCGCGTCGGCGATTTGGGCGCGAACGGTAGGATCTTCTATACGCTGCTGGCGGCGGGATAAAATTTTAACCAACTGATTAAGTTTTTCATCGGTTTCCTCGGCATCGCTCAGCCCTTGCGCGTCTTTTAAGGTCACAATGAGTTGCTTAAACCGCAGGGCATTGACCCGCAACTCATTCATCTGATTCACATACTCAAGGTCGATATCAATCAGCCGGTCAAGCGCGCGTTCAGCCTGATCCCCTTTACCGCTTTCGATAAGATCGTAAATACCGGCCTGGGTGGCGCCCGCAGATGTCGCTGCATTATTGGCTTGACCGTGAGCCTGGGCGGCAATGCTTTCCGCCGCCTCCGCAATCTGGCGGCTTAACTGCTGTTGCTGTGCGCGCAGCGTGAGAATTTCACCGACCAGCGTTCCCTGCTGCCCAAGCGTTTGCGCAATCTCTTTTTCTTGCCGGGCGATGGCCGAGGTATTAAACCCCTGCTCGCTTAATGCCTGCAAAAGATGGTTAATTTTAAGGCTTTGCGCTTTCAGCATCTTCCCCTGCGCCAGCCAAACGCCCTCGCTGTCGGCATTGGTCAGATTTTGCGCGGAAAAGAGCTCGTAAGCGCTGGCTTCGCTTAACTGCCTGGCCATATTCATCGTGGGGAGCAGCGCTTGCGTATTGGTTTGCTCCACCTGACTAATGACGCGCAGGCTTATCCAGCCGATCACGGTGCTGAGCAGGGTAAGTGCCGCCATCAGGGCGAAGGCCAGCCATAATCTGCGGGTCAGTGAAGGCGTTGACATTTATGCGCCGCGGGTGAAATGGGTTGAGTTGCCGCCGGAAAAACCATTAGGATAAAACCTTGTTGCTGGTGGGGCTATCATGCGCGCGCTTATTTCGTTCTTTTTTTTGATAATCATCGTCTCGAATGTAGAAACGGCGTCAGCCGAAACCGGGTTGCTACACTGGACGCGCGCCGATCGGGCGATTCCCTGGCGGCAAACGTCAGTCAATGCGAGTAAACCCTGGAAACTGTGCGCATTATACCCCAGCCTGAAAGATTCTTACTGGTTGTCCGTCAACTACGGGATGCAAAAAGCGGCCAAATTGTATGGCGTTGATTTAAAAGTGCTGGAAGCGAATGGCTATCGGCAACTGGCGACGCAACAACAGCAAATGACGCAGTGCCGGGAGTGGGGCGCCGACGCTATTCTGCTTGGCAGCAGTACCGATCGTTTCCCGGAGCTGGAACGATATGCCGGTAATGTGCCGGTTATTGAACTGGTGAACATGATTCACGATGCCAGCGTCGCAACCCGCATTGGTCTGCCGTGGTTTCAGATGGGGTATCTGCCGGGACGTTTCCTGGTGCAGTGGAGCAAAGGAAAAGCGCTTAACGTTTTACTCTTCCCGGGGCCGGAAGAAGCCGGCGGCAGTCAGGAGATGGTGGCGGGTTTTCGTCAGGCAATTAAAGGCAGCGCCATCAACATTGTGGATATCGCCTGGGGCGATAACGACATTGAAGTGCAGCGAAACTTACTCCAGGAAATGCTGGAGCGTCATCCGGACGCCAATGTGGTCGCCGGGTCGGCGATAGCGGCGGAGGCGGCGATGGGCGAAGGGCGAAATTTGACGACTCCGCTCACGATTGTCTCATTTTATCTGACGCATCAGGTTTATCGCGGTTTAAAACGCGGCCATATCCTGATGGCGCTCAGCGATCAGATGGCCTGGCAGGGAGAATTAGCGATAACGCAGTCGATTAAGGTCTTACAGGGGCAACCGGTACCTGAAAATATCAGCCCGCCGGTGCTTATTTTGACGCATAACAACGCTGACAGCGCGCGCGTTCGTCGTTCGCTATCGCCTCCGGGATTTCGGCCCGTCTATCTGTATCAATACACCTCCGAGGCTAAAAAGTAGCCTTCGCCATGCTGTGTGACCAACAGTTCCGGCGTAATTTTATGGCGTAAGCGGCGAACCAGGACATCAATCGTGCGGAGATCCGGAGTCTCTACGCGGCGGGCGGAAAGCATTCGCAGCAGGCGTTCACGATGCAGCACTTTGCCTGGGTTGGTCACAAAGGCCAGCAGTAGCTCGTACTCCGCGCGCGTAAGCTTAATGGCTTCACCGTTGTACTCCAGCGTGTGATTCATCACGTTCAGGCAGTAGCCGGAAAACATATAGCAGTTTTCACTGGCATTTTGCGGCGTGGGGCGGGCCAGATCGATGCGCCACAAAAGATTTTTCACCCGCACTACCAGCTCGCGCAGTTCCAGCGGCTTGGTGACGTAGTCGTCCGCGCCCATCTCCAGTCCGACGATGCGGTCGATTTGGTCGCAACGCCCCGTCACCAGAATAATGCCCACCGTGGAGCGTTCGCGTAGCGCCCTGGTCAGCATCAACCCGTTTTCATCGGGGAGGTTGATATCCAGCAGGATCAGCGAAACGTGCTCATGCTCCATGATGTCACGCAGGCCCGCGCCGCTGTCGGTCACCGAAACGCGATACCCCTCCTGCTCAAAATAGGCCTGTAATCTGGCCTGAGTAACAGGTTCATCCTCAACAATAACAATGTGATGTGACATCCTGCGCGCGGTCTCTTTCTGTTCATATCTGTTCATATATTGCCGTATCCCGTTCATCCTGACCAGTGACGCTGTTCATATTTGCGGAATAAGATCTGCGCATTAAACCATATAATTATAGGGGCTATTATGCGAAAACTCTGGAGAGCGCTACTCAGGCCAAGCGCCCGTTGGTCGATACTGGCGCTGGTCATTGTCGGGATTGTGATCGGCGTTGCGCTGATCGTGTTACCTCACGTCGGTATCAAACTGACCAGTACGACAGAGTTTTGCGTCAGCTGCCATAGTATGCAGCCGGTGTATCAGGAATATAAACAGTCCGTACATTTCCAGAACGCTTCCGGCGTACGCGCGGAATGCCACGATTGCCATATCCCCCCTGATATTCCAGGCATGGTGAAACGTAAGCTGGAAGCCAGCAACGATCTTTACCAGACATTTATTGCCCACTCGATTGATACCCCGGAAAAATTTGAAGCCAAACGCGCCGAGCTTGCCGAGCGTGAATGGGCGCGCATGAAAGAGAATAATTCCGCGACCTGTCGTTCCTGCCATAACTACGATGCGATGGATCACGCGAAACAGAACCCGGAAGCGGCGCGGCAAATGAAAATCGCCGCGAAAGAAAATCAATCCTGCATCGACTGTCATAAAGGGATTGCCCACCAGCTACCGGATATGAGCAGCGGTTTCCGCAAACAGTTTGATGAACTGCGCGCCAGCGCCAGTACGCATAATGACGGCGATACGCTCTATTCGCTGGATATCAAGCCGATTTACGCCGCTAAAGGCGATAAAGAACCGGCAGGTTCGCTGTTACCTGCTTCTGAAGTGAAAGTCCTTAAACGGGACGGTGACTGGTTGCAAGTGCAAATCGAAGGCTGGACGGAGACGGACGGTCGCCAGCGCGTGCTGACGCAGTTGCCCGGTAAACGTATTTTTGTCGCCTCGATTCGCGGCGATGTGCAACAGCATGTGAAAACGCTGGAAGAGACCACCGTCGCGGCGACCAATACTCAGTGGAGCAAATTACAGGCAACTGCGTGGATGCAAAAAGGCGACATGGTAAATGACATTAAACCGATTTGGGCCTATGCCGACTCCCTCTATAACGGCACCTGTAATCAGTGTCACGGCGCGCCGGACAAAGCGCACTTTGACGCTAACGGCTGGATCGGCACGCTCAACGGCATGATCGGTTTCACCAGTCTGGATAAGCGTGAAGAACGTACCTTGTTGAAATATCTCCAGATGAATGCGTCTGATACCACCAACACGCCGCACAGTGATAAGGGAGAACACAATGAAAAATAAGGACACGCTACACGTCTCTCGTCGACGTTTTCTGGCGCAGCTTGGCGGCTTGACGGTGGCAGGAATGCTGGGGCCGTCACTGCTGACGCCCCGTAGCGCCCGCGCAGCGGATGCCGTTGCGCCAGGCGCCGCGACGAAAGAGGGTATCCTGACCGGTTCTCACTGGGGGGCGATTCGCGCCACGGTGGTTGACGGTCGATTTGTGGCGGCAAAACCGTTTGAACAGGATAAATACCCGTCCAAAATGATCGCCGGTCTGCCCGATCACGTCCACAACGCGGCGCGTATCCGTTATCCGATGGTGCGTGTCGACTGGATGCGCAAAGGTCATCAAAGCGACACCTCGCAGCGCGGCGATAATCGTTTTGTGCGCGTCTCCTGGGATGAAGCGCTGGATCTGTTCTATCAGGAACTGGAGCGGGTGCAAAAAACCTACGGGCCGAGCGCGCTACTGACGGCGAGCGGCTGGCAATCTACCGGCATGTTCCATAACGCCTCCGGGATGCTGGCGCGCGCGATTGCGCTACATGGCAATAGCGTTAGCACGGGAGGGGACTATTCGACCGGCGCGGCGCAGGTGATTCTGCCGCGCGTGGTGGGTTCAATGGAAGTGTACGAGCAGCAAACGTCATGGCCTCTGGTTTTACAGAACAGTAAAACGATTGTGCTATGGGGTTCTGATATGGTGAAAAACCAGCAGGCAAACTGGTGGTGCCCGGATCACGATGTCTATCAGTACTATGAACAATTAAAAGAGAAAGTTGCCAGCGGCGCTATCTCGGTCATCAGCATCGACCCGGTCGTCACCTCCACGCACGATTATCTGGGGCGCGATAAGGTCAAACATATCGCCATTAACCCGCAGACGGATGTCCCGTTACAACTGGCGCTGGCGCATACCCTGTACAGCGAGAAACTGTACGATAAAAATTTCCTCGATAACTATTGTGTCGGTTTTGACCAGTTCCTCCCCTATTTGCTGGGCGAAAAAGATGGACAGCCCAAAGATGCCGCCTGGGCGGAAAAACTGTGCGGTATTGACGCCGACACTATCCGCGCGTTGGCGCGGCAGATGGCGGGCGACAGAACGCAAATCATCGCTGGCTGGTGCGTGCAACGTATGCAGCATGGCGAACAGTGGTCATGGATGGTCGTCGTGCTGGCGGCAATGCTGGGACAGATTGGTTTACCGGGCGGCGGCTTTGGTTTTGGCTGGCACTACAACGGCGCCGGGACGCCTGGCCGTAAAGGGATCATTTTAAGCGGCTTTTCCGGTTCGACGACCGTTCCGCCAGTGCACGACAGCACGGATTACAAAGGCTACAGCAGCACCATTCCTATTGCGCGTTTTATGGATGCCATCCTTGAACCGGGCAAGGTCATTAACTGGAACGGCAAATCGGTTAAATTACCGCCGCTGAAGATGTGCGTGTTCGCCGGAACCAACCCGTTCCACCGACACCAACAAATTAACCGCATAATTGAAGGCTGGCGCAAGCTGGAAACGGTCATCGCTATTGATAACCAGTGGACGTCGACCTGCCGCTTTGCGGATATCGTTTTGCCGGCTACCACCCAATTTGAGCGTAACGACCTCGATCAATTCGGCAACCACTCTAACCGCGGTATTATCGCCATGAAACAGGTGGTGTCGCCGCAGTTTGAAGCGCGTAACGACTTTGATATTTTCCGCGATCTCTGCCGACGCTTTAACCGTGAAGCGGCATTTACGGAAGGCCTTGATGAAATGGGCTGGCTGAAACGCATCTGGCAGGAAGGGAGCCAGCAGGGAAAAGGTCGCGGTATCCACTTACCGACTTTCGAGGTGTTCTGGAATCAACAGGAGTACATCGAGTTTGATCATCCGCAGATGTTTGTGCGCCATCAGGCTTTCCGTGAAGATCCGGACCTGGAGCCGTTGGGCACGCCAAGCGGCTTGATCGAGATTTATTCCAAAACGATCGCCGACATGCAATACGACGATTGTCAGGGCCATCCCATGTGGTTCGAAAAAATCGAACGCTCGCATGGCGGGCCGGGATCGCAGCGCTGGCCGCTGCACTTACAGTCCGTCCACCCTGATTTCCGTCTGCATTCCCAACTGTGCGAGTCGGAAACGCTGCGTCAGCAATATGCCGTTGGCGGCAAGGAGCCGGTCTTTATTAACCCACAGGATGCCAGCGCGCGCGGGATCCGCAACGGTGACATCGTGCGGGTATTCAATGCACGCGGGCAGGTACTGGCGGGAGCGGTAGTTTCCGATCGCTATGCGCCGGGCGTGGCGCGAATTCATGAAGGCGCCTGGTACGATCCTGATAAAGGCGGCGATCTCAACGCGTTGTGTAAGTACGGCAACCCTAACGTATTAACGCTGGATATCGGTACATCACAGCTTGCGCAGGCGACCAGCGCGCATACGACGCTGGTGGAAATTGAAAAATATACCGGCCCTATTGATAACGTCACGGCGTTTAACGGTCCGGTCGAGATGGTCGCGCAGTGTGAATATGTACCCGCATCGCAGGGGAATCCGCATGATTAAGCAGCCAGCGCTTGCTCAGGAACAGTACGCCTGCGTATATGCATGGCTGGCGTTACTCTTTTTCCGGGAAGTGGATGATGAAGGGTTAATACAATTACAGTCCGCGGAGATCGCGGACTGGCTGGCGCTGTTAAAGCGTCAGCCTGCGCTGGCGGCGTCGGTGGCGTTACTCGAACAAAAAATTGCCGCGCTTAGCCTGCGCCAGGATGCGCAGCTGGAGCTGGCCGCAGATTTTTGCGGATTGTTCCTGATGACGGATAAAAAATCGGCCTTGCCCTACGCCTCGCAATACCCGCAGCAGGAACCCGGCATGATTAAACATTTATTGCTTGAAGCCGGGATGGAAGTCAACGACGATTTTAAAGAGCCGACCGACCACCTGGCGATTTATCTGGAATTACTCAGCCATTTACATTTTTCATTGGGTGAATCGTTCCAACAACGGAGAATGAATAAATTACGCCAGAAAACATTGTCGTCATTACTGGAATGGCTTCCGGAATTTACAAATAATTGCCTTAAGCATGATCCCTATGGTTTTTATGCTGCGTTAAGTCAATTATTGTTGGCTATCGTTCGTTTTGATGACGGAAAAGAGGATTTATCCATTGTTGCGGCTGAATAAACCCTGTGACGGGCATCGCAAAATAAATCTTACGATAGTCGGGGGTTATCATATCTATAGGTTTAGCCAATTGTAATTATTGATACCAATCAATATCCATGATGGGTTTGTATTTAGTATTGACGGGCCTCATGAGTAAAAAAATAAAATTTAATTAATCATGCCGCAATACCCCATAAGGATAGTGATATGAAAAAAATTACCCTCTATGCGACAACGGTTATCACCGTTGGGCTGTTATGTTATTTAGGTTTGTCCGGGTATGTATGGTATTACGACAAACAGCGCAGTAAAAAAAGCGATGTGCAGGCCTCGGTTGTGGGTGAAAATAATAAAATACTGGGTTATTTCAGGGAGAAAGGATGTGATTATTGTCATACGCCTTCCGCTGAATTGCCTTTTTATTCCTCTTTTCCGGTGGCAAAGCAGCTAATGGATTACGATATCCAGCTCGGCTACAAATCGTTTAACCTGGAGGCGGTACGGGCCGCCCTGATTGCGGATACGCCGGTGCCGCAAAGCGAACTGAATAAAATTGAATGGGTTATGCAACATCAGACCATGCCGCCAACCCGCTATGTCGCGCTGCACTGGGCGGGGGGCGTCAGCGATAAAGAGCGTACTGACATCCTGAACTGGATAGCCGATCAGCGTGAGCGCAACTATGCCAGCGCCGATACCGACGCCGCGCACCGGAATGAACCCGTTCAGCCTATTCCGCGCAATATTCCCGTCGATGCGAAAAAAGTCGACTTAGGTTTCCGCCTTTATCATGATGAACGTTTATCCGGCGACAGCACAATATCCTGTGCGCATTGTCACGCGTTAAATGCGGGCGGTGTCGATGGCAGAAAAACCTCAATTGGCGTTGGCGGTGCGGTAGGACCAATAAATGCGCCGACGGTATTCAACTCCGTATTTAATATCGAACAATTTTGGGATGGCCGTGCTGCAACCCTGCAGGAGCAAGCAGGCGGACCGCCGTTAAATCCTATTGAAATGGCTTCTAAATCCTGGGATGAAATTATTAGCAAGCTTGATAAAGATCCTGTCCTGAAAAAAGATTTCCAGGCGGTTTATCCGCAAGGATTTACCGGGGAAAATATTACTGATGCGATCGCCGAATTCGAAAAAACGTTGATAACGCCGGATTCCGCCTTTGATAAATGGCTACGTGGAGATGAAAATGCGCTGACCGCGCAACAGAAACACGGTTATCAATTATTTAAAGAGAATAAATGTGCAACCTGTCACGGCGGTATCATTTTAGGCGGGCGCTCTTTTGAACCATTGGGATTAAAGCGAGACTTTAATTTTGGCGAAATTACCGCAGCGGATATTGGTCGTATGAACGTCACCAAAGAGGTTCGCGATAAATTACGGCAAAAAGTCCCGGGCTTACGCAACGTCGCGTTAACAGCGCCTTATTTCCATCGGGGCGACGTACCGACGCTGGATGGCGCGGTAAAACTGATGCTGCGTTATCAGGTTGGCACCGATCTGCCGCAAAACGATATTGACGATATCGTCGCCTTCCTGGAAAGCCTGACCGGTGTTTATACGCCATATCAACCTGAATATGCGCAATGACAATGATGCTTGAAGCCAGAGATCTGTACTGCGAGCGGGACGAGAGGACGCTGTTTCGCGGGCTGTCGTTCACCGTGGACGCCGGGGAGTGGGTGCAGGTCACCGGCGGCAA
>NZ_JAMMDE010000015.1:0-64345 GCF_051700745.1 Salmonella sp. NW884
ATGCCGAACTGCGCCGCCGCCCCCAGCAGCAGGGTGCGCGGGTTGGCCAGCAGCGGGCCGAAGTCGGTCATCGCGCCCACGCCCATAAAGATGACCAGCGGCGCGACACCGGAGCCAATCGCCACTTTGTAGAACAACGCCAGCACCCCCGGCGTGTAGCCCATGTCCACCGCCAGATTTTCCATCTGGCCCTGCACCGACGGCAGCGCCAGCGCTAACGCCTCCTTGATGGCGTGCACGTCCGGCGCGCAGTTAAGCTTCGCGGCAATCACCGCCAGCTGCCCGGCGTCGTGGTGGGCCAGCAGGCTCTCCAGCGCGGTCAGCGCCATGCCCGCTTCCGGGATGTTGGAGAGCAGCCCGCCGAAGCCAATCGGCAGCAGCAGCAGCGGCTCGAACTTCTTCGCTATCGCCAGCCACAGCAGCAGCAGGCTCACCAGCAGCATGATGGCCTGGCCTGCGCCAAGGTGCATCAGCCCCATGCCCTGAAGCAGGGCGTTCAGACTTTCCATTTCAGTTCTCCGTTACGCCAGCGTCATCAGGGTGTCGCCCACGGAGACGGCGTCCCCGGACTTCACCGCGATACCGCGTACCGTCCCGGCCTGCGCGGCGCGGATTTCGGTTTCCATCTTCATGGCTTCCAGAATCAGCAGCACATCGCCTTCGGCCACCGTCTGGCCCTCGGTGGCAATCACCTTCCAGATATTGCCCGCCAGCGGCGCGGTGACCGGGGTGCCTGCGCCTGCCGGAGCGGCAGCGGCTGGCGCGGAGGCAGGAACGGCTGCGGTCAGCTGGCTGATATCGCCGCCGTCGCTGACCTTCACCACAAAGGCCTTACCTTCCACTTCCACGGTGTAGATACCGGAGGCGGCAGGCTTCTCTGCTTTTGCCACCGGCTGCGCGGCTTCCGCCTGCGGCAGTGGCTCAAACGCCGCCGGATTGTGGCGGTTCTCAAGGAACTTCAGGCCAATCTGCGGGAACAGCGCCACGGTGAGCACGTCGTCGATGGCGTTTCCCGCAAGCTGAATGCCCTTCTCCTGCGCCTGGCGCCTGACGTCCGCTTCCAGTTCAGCCAGTTCCGGTTTGAGTAAATCCGCCGGACGGCAGGTCACCGGGGCGCCCCCTTCCAGCACGCGGGCCTGTAACGCGGCGTTCACCGGCACCGGGGTGTGGCCGTATTCGCCTTTCAGAATGCCCGCCGTTTCTTTGGCAATGGTTTTGTAGCGCTCGCCGGTCAGGACGTTGAGCACCGCCTGGGTGCCGACAATCTGCGAGGTTGGGGTCACCAGCGGGATAAAGCCGAGGTCCTCGCGCACGCGGGGGATTTCCGCCAGCACCTGGTCGAGTTTGTCCGCCGCGTTCTGCTGCTTCAGCTGGCTTTCGAGGTTGGTGAGCATTCCGCCCGGTACCTGGGCCACCAGAATACGGCTGTCGTAGCCCTTCAGCTGGCCTTCAAAGGCATGATACTTTTTGCGCACCTCGCGGAAGTACGCGGCGATATTTTCCAGCTTCAGGATATCCAGCCCGGTGTCGTGCTCAGTACCTGCCAACGTCGCCACCAGCGCTTCGGTGGCCGGGTGGCCGTAGGTGGCGCTCATGGACGAAATTGCCGTGTCGACGCCGTCGACGCCCGCCTCGATAGCCTTCAGCAGGGCCATCTCCGCCATCCCGGTGGTGGCGTGACAGTGCAGGTGCAGGCGCACCTCAAAACGTTTTTTGATTTCGCTCACCAGCTCATACGCCGCCATCGGCGTGAGAATGCCGGACATATCCTTGATGGCAATCGAGTCAACGCCGGTCTCTAACAACTGTTCGGTTAAATCCAGCCAGGTCTGCAGGGTGTGCGCCGGGCTGGTGGTGTAACTCAGGGTCCCCTGGGCGTGGGCGCCGTGGCTGCGCACCGCCTGCAGTGCGGCTTTCATATTGCGCGGGTCGTTCATGGCATCGAAGACGCGGAACACATCCATGCCGTTTTTCACCGCGCGTTCAACGAAGCGTTCCACCACGTCATCGGCGTAATGGCGGTAGCCGAGCAGGTTCTGGCCGCGCAGCAGCATCTGCAGCGGGGTTTTGGGCATGGCTTTTTTGAGTTCGCGCAGGCGGACCCACGGGTCTTCGCCGAGGAAACGGATGCAGGCGTCAAAGGTGGCGCCGCCCCAGCATTCGAGGGAGCCGTAGCCCACGTCGTCGAGCTGGGCGGCAATCGGCAGCATATCGTCAAGACGCAGGCGGGTGGCGAACAGGGACTGGTGGGCGTCACGCAGGACGACGTCGGTAATGGCAATAGTCATGGATCCCTCCGGGAATTAAGCGTTAAGGCGGTGATGGTGAATGGCGGCGGCAATCACCGGCTTTAAGCGGGTGAAGTCGTCCACGGCGGGAACGGCGCGCGGTGCGGGCGCGGCGACGGGTTCCGGGAAGAAGCGAGTAATCACGGCGGACATGCCGCGGATGGCGAAAATCAGCAGGAACAGAAACGCCAGCACGAACCCCATCCCTAAAAACATCAGGGTGAAACCTTCACCCAGTAGTACAGCTTCATTCATGAATCATTTTCCATAATGAGAGGCACGACGGTGGCCTTGACGACAACCTTCCTGGTGAATCCGGCTAAGGAGTAGAGTGGATTTCCCTTGGCCACCTCTGGCTTTGGCCTCTACTTTTCTCCAGGTCGTTTGCGGCAAAGACACCGCCGTGCGTTTTTTTACACCATCATGCTGAACACGATGCTAGCGATAACCAGCACAATACCGCCGCCCAGACGAGAGGAAATTTGTGCATATGAAATGAGGTTCATACGGTTACAGGCGGAGAGCACTTCCAGATCGCCGGAGCCGCCGCGGTTGGCCATACAAAGACCCGCAGTAATGGATGATTCAATCGGGTAGAAGCCAATCAACCAGCCCCCGATAGCTGCGCCAACGACTGCGCCGACCACAATGATTGCGGCGATAACTACGTTCGCGAACGTCAGGGCATCGATGATCTCTTGCAGATCGGTGTAGCAAACACCCACACCGACCATCAGCACCCACAGCAGTTGTTTGGAGAAGAAGTCAGAAAGACGTTTCGCCCCGGCTTTAATCTCCGGTGAGCAAAGACCTGATGCGTTCAGCGCAGCAACAATCAGAACCATCCAGGCGAAGTAGTGAATAGAGACGCCGCCGATGCTTGGCAGAATTTTCTTGGCAACAACATAGGCCAGCAGGAAGCAGGTGGTGGATAACACCATGCCAACCGCCGTTTCACGATGGGTAATCTGACCGGCCTTTTCATCATCTTCGGTTTTGAAGGAAGCCTTACGAACCAACTCACCTTCACCGCTAAGCCAGGTGTATTTTTTGCCTATCATATCGAGGAGGGCGGCGAAAATAATGGCGAAGATATTCGCAATGGTCAGAATAGCAATAGCCGTTGAGTAATACTCTTCGCGAGAACGTCCGGTAACCGAGTGATAAATTTCAGACAGAGGCACGGCGCCCGCGCCGTTACCACCGCCCATAATCGGCAGAACGTACAGCATCATGATACGGTCGACCGGGATACCGAAGCACAGACCAATGACGATACCGAAAAGGGACGCGCCGACAATCCCGGCGAGGATGGTTGGGATATAGCCCAGCAGTGATTTTAATAGCAGCTTACGGTTTACCGACAGGATCGCGCCTGTGATCAACACTGCGATAAACAGGTTAAGGAAGTTGCTTTTATCCATTACGTTGCTGATCGCATCAATTTCTTTCTGCGTAAATATGCCAGCATAGACAAAATAAGCTGCAACCAGAAATATCATAACCGGTGCGCCGCCAATATATTTATTGAAGATCGGTAAACGTTTGCCGATTTCACCAAAAATGGCCCCCATCACAAACATAAGGGCAAAACCACCGACTAAGTCAGTCGGTATAGCATTATAAAAATGAGAAAGTAATAAAGTAATTAATGCAAAGGCATAAAGCGGTAGCGGCATACCAAAGATTTTGAATCTGAGTAAATCGCTAGCCCCCTTTTTCTCCGTCGCCGAAGCCTGGGTCATGTTGGTCATAAACATTTTCCTGTGTATTGATGGATAACAAGACCCGCGCATACTAATAAATTCAATGAACCATGAGATGTGACTATCTTCACTGAATGGTTGTGTTTTTAATTAATTTAATTATTTTTATTAACTCTGGTTAATTAAGGAAATAAAAACCATAAAGCTTATAAAAGCAAGGGGGAAAGTGTGATGTCTATTCCAGACGAGTAATACAAACGCTGGCGAAATATGCGACGTTATTTGCTGACGGATGCAGAATAGAGTGAATCTAATATTTAAACGCATTTATTTGCAAAAGGATGTATTGCGTCGCGAGTCGGTCGCCATGTTTCTGGAGGACGTGGGACTTGCCCTGGAAGACGATTGTGAAATCGCGGTATGCGCATATTGGCAGGGTGAGATAGTTGGATGCGGCTCGCTGGCCGGGAACGTACTGAAATGCATCGCTGTTTCCCCGGTTTTACAGGGGGAAGGGCTCAGCCTCAAATTGCTGACTGAGCTGCTTACATTGGCCTACGAGTTAAACCGCAGCGAGCTTTTCCTGTTCACTAAGCCGCAAAATCGGTTGCTATTTTCTGGCGCGGGGTTTTGGCCCATTGCGCAGGCAGGTGAGTTGGCGGTGTTAATGGAGAACAGCAGTGAACGGTTAGCGCGCTTTTGTCGCCAACTGGCGCTTTATCGTCAACCGGGAAAAACGATCGGCGCCATCGTCATGAACGCCAATCCGTTTACCTTGGGCCACCGTTATCTGGTGGAGCAAGCGGCTGCGGCCTGTGACTGGTTGCATCTGTTTGTGGTCAAAGAAGATGCTTCATTTTTTTCCTATACCGACCGTTGGGCGCTGATCGAACAAGGAATCGCGGGCATTGACAACGTCACGTTGCATCCCGGCTCCGCTTATATGATCTCGCGTGCGACCTTTCCCGGCTATTTCCTCAAAGAAAAAGGGGTTGTGGACGACTGCTATTGCCAGATCGATCTGCAACTCTTCCGTGAACATCTGGCTCCAGCGCTGGGGATTACCCATCGTTTTGTCGGCAGTGAACCGTTTTGTCCGCTGACCTGTGCCTATAACCAGCGAATGCACGACATTTTGCACGATCCGAAGCGCAGCGGCCCGGTTATTGAGGTCGTCGAGCTGGCGCGGGTGGAGAAAAACGGCGTGGCTATTTCCGCCTCTCGCGTCAGAAAACTGTATAGCGAACGTAATTGGCCGGCGATAAGCGCGCTGGTGCCTGCTGGCACCCTGGCATATCTGCAGCGGCATGCCGCCAGACACACTGAAACCATATGACGTAACACCGTTAACAAGGAATATAACTAATGAAAATCATTAAAGATGCCCTGGCAGGCACGCTGGAATCCAGCGATGTGATGATCAGGATTGGTCCATCCAGCGAGCCAGGAATTCGGCTGGAGCTAGAGAGTCTGGTGAAGCAGCAGTTTGGCGCGGCGATTGAGCAAGTCGTGCGCGAAACGCTGGCGAAGCTGGGCGTCGAACGTGCGCTGGTTAGCGTCGATGATAAAGGCGCGCTGGAGTGTATTTTACGCGCCCGAGTGCAGGCGGCGGCGCTGCGCGCTGCAGAACAAACGGAAATTCAATGGAGTGCGCTATGAGACCTCGTCGCAGTATGTTGTTTATTCCCGGCGCAAATGCGGCCATGTTGAGCACCTCGTTTGTCTATGGTGCGGACGCGGTGATGTTCGACTTAGAAGACGCCGTAGCATTACGTGAGAAAGATACCGCCCGTCTTTTAGTCCATCACGCGCTTCAACATCCGTTCTATCAGGATGTTGAAAAAGTGGTGCGCATTAATCCACTGAACACGCCGTTCGGTCTGGCCGATCTTGAAGCCGTCGTGCGTGGTGGCGCGGATATCGTGCGTCTACCGAAAACCGACAGCAAAAACGATGTGCTGGAGTTGGAAGCGCAGGTCGAACGGATCGAGCGTGAATGTGGACGTGAAGTTGGCAGTACCAGGCTGATGGCGGCGATCGAATCAGCGAAAGGCGTGGTCAATGCCGTCGACATCGCCACCTCCAGCCCGCGCATGGTGGCAATTGCGCTGGCGGCATTTGATTACGTGATGGATATGGGCACCAGCCGGGGCGATGGCACCGAGCTGTTCTACGCCCGCTGCGCAGTGCTGCATGCGGCGCGCGTTGCGGGTATTGCCGCCTATGATGTCGTTTGGTCGGATATCAATAATGAAGAAGGCTTCCTGAAGGAAGTGCAGTTGGCGAAAGGGCTTGGTTTTAACGGTAAGTCCTTAGTGAACCCACGTCAGATTGAGCTGTTACATCAGGCTTATTCTCCGACACGTAAAGAAGTTGAGCATGCGTATGAGGTGATTGCCGCCGCTGAAGAGGCTGAGTCTCGCGGTCTGGGCGTCGTTTCACTCAACGGCAAAATGATTGACGGCCCGATTATCGACCACGCGCGCAAAGTGGTGGCGCTGTCGGCTTCCGGTATTCGTGATTAAGGAAGGAACCATGAAAGAGACTGTAACCATGCTCAACCAGCAATATGTCGTACCGGAAGGATTACAGCCCTACCAGGGGGTAACAGCGAACAGCCCGTGGCTTGCCAGTGAAACGGAAAAGCGTCGGCGTAAAATTTGTGACTCGCTTGAAGAGGCTATCCGTCGTTCCGGGCTTAAAAATGGCATGACGATATCCTTCCACCATGCGTTTCGTGGTGGCGACAAAGTCGTCAATATGGTGATGGCGAAGCTGGCGGAAATGGGATTCCGCGATCTGACGCTTGCCTCCAGCTCATTAATTGATGCCCACTGGCCGCTTATCGAACACATTAAAAATGGCGTGGTGCGGCAGATTTACACCTCCGGGCTGCGCGGCAAGTTAGGGGAAGAGATCTCCGCTGGCCTGATGGAAAACCCGGTACAGATCCACTCTCACGGCGGCCGCGTAAAACTGATTCAGAGCGGTGAGCTGAATATTGATGTCGCTTTCCTCGGCGTGCCGTGCTGCGACGAATTTGGTAATGCGAACGGTTTTAGCGGCAAGTCACGCTGCGGCTCTTTAGGGTATGCGCAGGTTGATGCGCAGTACGCTAAATGCGTGGTGCTCCTGACTGAAGAGTGGGTCGAGTTCCCCAATTATCCGGCCAGTATCGCGCAGGATCAGGTTGATTTGATCGTGCAGGTGGATGAGGTAGGGGATCCGGAAAAAATCACCGCGGGCGCGATTCGTCTGTCCAGCAACCCGCGTGAACTGTTGATCGCCCGGCAGGCGGCCAATGTGATCGAACACTCGGGCTATTTTTGTGACGGTTTCTCGCTGCAAACCGGCACCGGTGGCGCATCTCTGGCGGTCACCCGTTTCCTGGAAGACAAAATGCGTCGGCACAACATTACGGCGAGTTTTGGCCTGGGCGGGATCACCGGCACCATGGTGGATCTGCATGAGAAAGGGTTGATCAAAGCGCTGCTGGATACGCAATCATTCGATGGCGATGCAGCCCGTTCTCTGGCGCAGAATCCACATCATATTGAAATTTCAACCAATCAATACGCGAACCCCGCCTCTAAAGGCGCGGCATGCGAACGCCTGAATGTGGTGATGCTGAGCGCACTGGAAATTGACGTGAATTTTAACGTTAACGTGATGACCGGTTCAAACGGCGTACTGCGTGGCGCATCGGGCGGCCATAGCGATACGGCAGCAGGGGCCGATCTCACCATTATTACCGCACCGCTGGTCCGTGGCCGAATCCCATGTGTGGTGGAAAAAGTGCTGACTACCGTCACGCCTGGGGCAAGTGTTGATGTGCTGGTTACCGACCATGGTATTGCAGTGAACCCTGCGCGTCAGGATCTGCTTGATAACCTGCGTGCTGCGGGCGTGGCGCTGATGACCATCGAACAACTGCAACAGCGCGCTGAGCAACTGACCGGTAAACCGCAGCCGATTGAGTTTACCGATCGGGTGGTGGCTGTGGTGCGTTATCGCGACGGTTCAGTGATTGACGTGATTCGCCAGGTTAAAGGCTGATGAAGGGCACAGACCTGCTGTACCAGGGCCAGGCAGTTACGCTGGAGGAGATGCTACAAGCGCGCGATAAACGTGCCGCCAGGCAGCGTCAGGCGTTGAACTGCTATCGGCTACCGTTGATTTCCCTCACGCTGGTTGCACCGGGCGCCGTTAAAAACTCAGCGGTCTGGCGGCGTGTCGCCGATTACGCAATTGCCGAAATACTGGCGCTTTGCGAACAGAAGGAGTGGGTCAACGTCTGGGAAATGCAGGTAAATGAACGCAGCGGCCCGGAATGGATGGCAGCGGTCTGTGCGCCGGCAATGGCGTTGAAACAGCACATGTCGACACTAGAGATGAGCCATCCGTTAGGGCGGCTTTGGGACATCGACATTATTGATAGCGACGGTAAGTCGCTATCACGCCGTGAACTCGGGCATCCTGCCCGGCCATGTTTGATATGCCAGCAGGATGCTCATCTCTGTGCCCGGGGCAAGCATCACACCCTTGACCTTTTGTTGGATGAAATTGCACGAAGGATTGAATGCTATGAACGTGAGCGTTGTGACTGAACGGCGTACGCCAGCGTACTCATCGCTGGCGGCTGGCGAACTTAATGGGTTGGTTGCAAGAGCGCTGCTGACGGAAGCCAGGCTGACACCAAAACCCGGTCTGGTCGATATTCGTAATTCGGGAGCGCATAGGGATATGGATCTGGCGGCATTTGAACGTAGCACTACCGCCATTGCTCCGTGGATGGAAAAGTTTTTTATCATGGGCAACAACACGGCGGCGCTGGCGGCAGAAAATGTCCTGGTGATGCTGCGTCCGCTGGGGATGGCCTGTGAGAACGATATGCTACAGGCGACCAATGGTGTGAATACCCATCGCGGGGCGATTTTCGCTTTTGGCCTGCTGAGCGCAGCGATTGGCCGACTTCTCGCGCGGGGAGAACCGTTGGAGCAAAATCGTATCTGCGACCAGGTTGCCCGCCTGAGTCGGAATATTGTTGCCCACGAGCTCTCAGCAAAAAAAGCGGGAAAACTGACAAAGAGTGAAACCCATTTCCAGTGTTATGGCCTGTCGGGCGCGCGGGGAGAAGCGGAAAGCGGTTTTCGAACCGTCAGAACGCAGGCTTTGCCGGTGTTTAACCGGGTCGTGCAGGAGCATGACGATACCCATCTTGCCCTACTGCAAACATTGTTGCATCTGATGGCGTGGAATGATGATACCAATCTGGTGTCACGGGGAGGCCTGGAAGGGCTTTACTACGTGCAGCAGCAGGCACAAAAATTATTGTGGCAAGGGGGCGTATTGGTTGAGGGGGGCATTGAAGCGATGCAGTCCCTTGATGATGAACTCATCCTGCGTAACTTAAGCCCTGGCGGTAGCGCGGATTTACTGGCAGTGACCTGGTTTTTAAGTCATTTTCCTGCCGGTTCCCTCTATCCTGAGTAAGTTTCTCTTCTTTCATTCTCTCCAGCAATGATTCATCCTGCGGGATGAATCATGTCTTTTACTGATATCGCTCCCTGTTTATCATTAATTTCTAATTATCGGCGATTTTAGATGGCGGCCTCCGGGCGCGCTGGTTACTCTGAAAACGGTTTACGCAATTTTTACAAAAGAGAATAGCTATGCATGAAGCACAAATCCGCGTCGCCATTGCCGGCGCCGGTGGCCGCATGGGACGGCAGTTAATCCAGGCCGCCATGGCGATGGAAGGTGTTCAGCTGGGTGCCGCGCTGGAGCGCGAAGGCTCTTCCTTGCTGGGCAGCGATGCTGGCGAACTGGCAGGGGCGGGAAAGTCCGGCGTGATCGTTCAAAGCAGCCTTGAGGCGGTAAAAGATGATTTTGACGTTTTCATCGATTTTACCCGTCCGGAAGGCACGTTGACGCATCTGGCGTTTTGCCGCCAGCATGGTAAAGGGATGGTGATTGGTACTACCGGCTTTGACGACGCCGGTAAACAGGCCATTCGCGAGGCGTCGCAAGAGATTGCGATCGTTTTCGCCGCAAACTTTAGCGTCGGCGTTAACGTCATGCTCAAGCTGCTGGAGAAAGCCGCGAAGGTAATGGGCGACTATAGCGATATTGAAATTATTGAAGCGCACCACCGCCATAAAGTGGATGCACCGTCGGGTACGGCGCTGGCAATGGGCGAGGCAATCGCCGGGGCGCTGGATAAAGATCTGAAGGACTGCGCGGTCTACTCGCGTGAAGGTTATACCGGCGAGCGCGTACCGGGAACGATTGGCTTTGCAACCGTTCGGGCGGGCGACATCGTCGGCGAACATACCGCGATGTTTGCCGATATTGGCGAGCGCGTAGAGATTACGCATAAAGCTTCCAGCCGCATGACGTTTGCAAATGGCGCGTTGCGATCGGCGTTATGGCTAAAAACGAAGAAAAATGGGCTATTTGACATGCGGGATGTGCTGGGGCTGGATGTATTATAGCGACTAAATACCTTCGTGATGTGGTTGTGGTAATCAAGATTAATTGATTACAAAGGGCAATATATTATTGCCCTTTTGTTTTTTTGCCCCCCGGTTATTCGGCCAGATAAATAACGACTTTCGCCATTCATGTTTCGACAGTTTCTTCGCCCACGACATGTTCTGCCGCAGTGGCTTACCGTATGCAAAAGGCACCTCGACCAGACTGATAAGACTGATATCCATTGGGGGGGTAGTGCTGTTCCACGGGATCGTTTTATCTCTTTTGCTTCAATAGGTTGGCTTTTTTATGCTGTAGTGAGGCTGGTTGTGGTCCAATCGTATGCGCTAGTCTTAAAGAAAAAGAAGTTAGATCTTTATATCTAAATTGGAGTTATCATTATATTGTCTTAACTTGCTGTTTTTTGTGATTTTATGATGCGATTGATTTGTTTTTTATTTTTATAACAAGTTGATTTTTAAGTTATTTTTTTTGTTAATTTGCTTAATTTTGAATTTTTATTAATTTAATAACATTAATGGCTATTAAATGAATTTTTATCGTTTTTTTTTGTTGTTTTAATGTGAAATTTGACCATTTGGTCCACTTTTTATCATGGCAGCCAGTTTTTTGCGAACTCAAGGAAGCGCAAGCGTTTTCTATCGTCACTTAGTTGATCTTTTTGCCTCTTAAACAGAATAACTTCCTTATAATGTGCAAAATAACATAAAAAATACCCGCTTTAAGTTGACTTTTATCCGGCTTAACTTCAGAATGCCGCCGTTTGCCAGAAATCCACGGGTAAGCAAATTTGCATTGCTTCATACTGACTGAATGAATTAATATGCAAATAAAGTGAGTGAATATTCTCTGGAGGGTGTTTTGATTAAGTCAGCGCTATTGGTTCTGGAAGACGGAACCCAGTTTCACGGTCGGGCCATAGGGGCAACAGGTTCGGCGGTTGGGGAAGTCGTTTTCAATACTTCAATGACCGGTTATCAAGAAATCCTCACTGATCCTTCCTATTCCCGCCAAATCGTCACTCTTACTTATCCCCATATTGGTAATGTCGGCACCAATGAAGCCGATGAAGAATCTTCTCAGGTTCATGCGCAAGGTTTAGTGATTCGCGATCTGCCGTTGATTGCCAGCAACTTCCGTAACACCGAAGACCTCTCTTCTTACCTCAAACGGCATAACATTGTGGCGATTGCTGATATCGATACCCGCAAGCTGACCCGACTGCTGCGTGAGAAAGGCGCACAGAACGGCTGCATCATTGCAGGCGATAGCCCGGATGCGAAGCTGGCGCTGGAAAAAGCGAAAGCATTTCCTGGACTGAACGGTATGGATCTGGCGAAAGAAGTGACCACGACGGAAACTTACCGCTGGACGCAGGGTAGCTGGACGCTGAAAGACGGTTTACCGGAAGCGAAATCTGAGGATGACCTGCCGTTCCATGTGGTGGCCTACGATTTTGGCGCCAAGCGCAACATTCTACGTATGCTGGTGGATCGCGGCTGCCGCCTGACGGTGGTGCCAGCGCAGACCTCTGCTGAAGAGGTGCTGAAAATGAATCCGGACGGCATCTTCCTGTCAAACGGCCCTGGCGACCCGGCTCCGTGCGACTACGCGATTACTGCTATCCAGAAATTCCTCGAAACCGACATTCCGCTATTTGGCATCTGCCTCGGCCATCAGCTGCTGGCGCTGGCGAGCGGTGCGAAGACCGTTAAGATGAAGTTCGGCCATCACGGCGGCAACCATCCGGTAAAAGATATGGACAGAAACGTGGTGATGATCACCGCGCAGAACCACGGCTTTGCGGTGGATGAAGACTCGCTGCCAGCGAATCTACGCGTGACCCACAAGTCGCTGTTCGACGGCACCCTGCAAGGGATTCACCGTACCGATAAACCGGCGTTCAGCTTCCAGGGTCACCCGGAGGCGAGCCCAGGCCCGCACGATGCGGCGCCGCTGTTCGACCACTTTATCGAGCTTATTGAGCAATACCGTCAGTCCGCGAAATAATCAGGAGTAATAAGAGCCATGCCAAAACGTACAGATATAAAAAGCATCCTGATTCTGGGCGCGGGCCCGATTGTTATCGGTCAGGCGTGTGAGTTTGACTACTCCGGCGCTCAGGCGTGTAAAGCGCTGCGCGAAGAAGGCTACCGCGTTATTCTGGTGAACTCCAACCCGGCCACCATCATGACCGACCCGGAAATGGCCGATGCCACCTACATCGAGCCGATTCACTGGGAAGTGGTGCGCAAAATCATTGAAAAAGAGCGTCCGGATGCAGTGCTGCCGACCATGGGCGGCCAGACCGCGCTGAACTGCGCGCTGGAGCTGGAGCGGCAGGGCGTGCTCGAAGAGTTCGGCGTCACCATGATTGGCGCCACCGCCGACGCCATTGATAAAGCCGAAGACCGTCGTCGCTTCGATATCGCGATGAAGAAAATTGGTCTCGACACCGCGCGTTCCGGTATCGCGCACACCATGGAAGAAGCGCTGGCGGTTGCCGCTGATGTGGGCTTCCCGTGCATCATCCGTCCGTCCTTTACCATGGGCGGCACCGGCGGCGGTATCGCTTACAACCGTGAAGAGTTCGAAGAAATCTGCGAACGCGGTCTGGACCTCTCGCCAACCAACGAGCTGCTGATTGATGAATCGCTGATCGGCTGGAAAGAGTACGAGATGGAAGTGGTGCGTGATAAAAACGACAACTGCATCATCGTCTGCTCTATCGAAAACTTCGATGCGATGGGTATCCACACCGGTGACTCGATCACCGTGGCGCCCGCGCAGACTCTGACCGACAAAGAATATCAAATCATGCGTAACGCCTCGATGGCGGTACTGCGTGAAATCGGCGTCGAAACCGGCGGTTCTAACGTCCAGTTCGCAGTGAACCCGAAAAACGGTCGTCTGATCGTTATCGAAATGAACCCGCGCGTCTCCCGCTCCTCGGCGCTGGCGTCGAAAGCCACCGGTTTCCCGATTGCCAAAGTGGCGGCCAAACTGGCGGTGGGTTATACCCTCGACGAGCTGATGAACGACATCACCGGTGGCCGTACGCCGGCCTCCTTCGAGCCGTCCATCGACTATGTGGTTACTAAAATTCCGCGCTTTAACTTTGAGAAATTCGCCGGTGCTAACGACCGTCTGACCACCCAGATGAAATCGGTCGGGGAAGTGATGGCGATTGGCCGCACCCAGCAGGAATCCCTGCAAAAAGCGCTGCGAGGCCTGGAAGTGGGCGCCACCGGCTTCGACCCGAAAGTCAGCCTCGACGACCCGGAAGCGCTGACCAAAATCCGCCGCGAGCTGAAAGACGCGGGCGCCGAGCGTATCTGGTACATCGCCGATGCTTTCCGTGCGGGCTTGTCTGTGGATGGCGTCTTTAACCTGACCAACATCGACCGCTGGTTCCTGGTGCAAATTGAAGAGCTGGTGCGTCTGGAAGAGAAAGTGGCTGAAGTCGGGATTACTGGCCTCAACGCCGACTTCCTGCGTCAGCTCAAGCGTAAAGGGTTTGCCGATGCGCGTCTGGCAAAACTGGCTGGCGTACGCGAGGCGGAAATCCGTAAGCTGCGTGATCAGTATGACCTGCACCCGGTTTACAAACGCGTGGATACCTGCGCGGCGGAATTCGCCACCGATACCGCCTACATGTACTCCACTTATGAAGATGAGTGCGAAGCGAACCCGTCCGTTGACCGCGATAAAATCATGGTCCTCGGCGGCGGCCCGAACCGTATCGGCCAGGGTATCGAATTTGACTACTGCTGCGTACACGCCTCGCTGGCGCTGCGCGACGACGGTTACGAGACCATCATGGTCAACTGTAACCCGGAAACCGTCTCCACCGACTACGACACTTCCGACCGTCTGTACTTCGAGCCGGTGACGCTGGAAGACGTGCTGGAAATCGTGCGCATCGAGAAGCCGAAAGGCGTTATCGTGCAGTACGGCGGCCAGACCCCGCTGAAGCTGGCGCGCGCGCTGGAAGCGGCAGGCGTGCCGGTTATCGGCACCAGCCCGGACGCCATCGACCGCGCGGAAGACCGTGAACGCTTCCAGCATGCGGTTGACCGTCTGAAGCTGAAGCAACCGGCCAACGCCACCGTCACCGCCATTGAACAGGCTGTCGAAAAAGCGAAAGAGATCGGCTACCCGCTGGTGGTACGCCCTTCTTACGTGCTGGGCGGTCGGGCGATGGAAATTGTCTATGACGAAGCCGACCTGCGTCGCTACTTCCAGACGGCGGTCAGCGTCTCTAACGATGCGCCGGTGCTGCTGGACCGCTTCCTTGATGACGCGGTTGAAGTGGACGTGGACGCTATCTGCGACGGCGAAATGGTGCTGATTGGCGGCATCATGGAGCACATTGAGCAGGCGGGCGTACACTCCGGCGACTCCGCCTGTTCCCTGCCGGCCTACACGCTGAGCCAGGAAATTCAGGACGTGATGCGCCAGCAGGTGCAGAAGCTGGCCTTCGAGTTGCAGGTGCGCGGCCTGATGAACGTGCAGTTTGCGGTCAAGGACAACGAAGTCTACCTGATTGAAGTCAACCCGCGTGCGGCGCGTACCGTACCGTTCGTCTCCAAAGCCACCGGCGTTCCGCTGGCGAAAGTGGCGGCGCGCGTGATGGCCGGCAAATCGCTGACCGAGCAGGGCGTGACCCAAGAAATTATCCCGCCGTACTACTCGGTGAAAGAAGTGGTGCTGCCGTTCAACAAATTCCCGGGCGTTGACCCGCTGTTAGGGCCAGAAATGCGCTCCACCGGGGAAGTGATGGGCGTGGGCCGTACCTTCGCGGAAGCGTTCGCTAAGGCGCAGCTGGGCAGTAACTCCACCATGAAGAAACAGGGCCGTGCGCTGCTCTCCGTCCGCGAAGGCGACAAAGAGCGCGTGGTGGATCTCGCCGCCAAGCTGCTGAAACAGGGCTTTGAGCTGGATGCCACCCACGGTACGGCGATTGTGCTGGGCGAAGCCGGTATCAACCCGCGTCTGGTGAACAAGGTGCACGAAGGTCGTCCGCACATTCAGGACCGTATCAAGAATGGCGAATATACCTATATCATCAACACCACCGCAGGTCGCCGCGCGATTGAAGACTCCAGGGTGATTCGCCGCAGCGCGCTGCAGTATAAAGTGCATTATGACACCACGCTGAACGGCGGTTTTGCCACGACGATGGCGCTCAATGCCGATGCCACCGAGAAGGTAACCTCGGTGCAGGAAATGCACGCGCAGATCAAAAAGTCGTAAACAAAGGGTCCGGCGGATATTGCTCTAACCGGACCTGTAATATAATGTTGAAAGGGTTTCTGTAAAGAAACCCTTTTTTTATCTTGCGTAAGGTCATTCCTGGAGAAGTCCGTTTCCGTAACCACATTTTCAATGTAATAAGCACGATATTGCTCACACTAATCAATATTTAAGTCGCATACTATCTTGCATATCCACAATTTTAATATGGCTTAGTTTTTATTAGTTTGGACAGGCCGTAGCCAGATTTTTAATTTGTGAAATGGTGTGCTTATGTGTGAAAAATATGTTGAAAGACCGCTTTATTTGTTAATTGCTGACTGGATGATGGCAGAGAACCGATGGATCACTGCCAGGGAGATTTCCCGTCAATTTGATATTGAACATTGCAAAGCAATTAATACGCTCTCCTATATTCTGTCAGAAGTGGGGGAAATTGTTTGTGAAGTGAAGATGATCCCTAACCAAATTGCAGGACGAGGCTGCCAGTGCCAGCGTCTGGTGAAAGTCGTGAGTATCGACTCTCAACTCTATCGCCGATTGAATCATAATTTGCAGGAAAGAAAAGTGAGCGTGGCGAAAGCGCCGCGGCTGTCTGCCGTTCCCCCCACAGAGCTAAACCGTGAGCAGAAATGGCAGATGATGCTGTCAAAAAGTATGCGTCGCTAATTGTCTGTTTAACCTGATGGCGGGGTAAACGGTAATTGACGCGTAGGCCGGATAAGCGTGAGCGCATCCGGCATCAATTACTGTGCTGATTTTGGCTTCACGTCCGTCGTGCCTTTCAGGCGCGGCCGGTTTTCTTCGACCTGCGTTAACGGCTTCGTTTCAGATAACCCCGTTCGACAACGGATCGCAAGATCCTGATATTCTTTGGTATTGAGGCGTTTCCAGTGCAGCTCCTGGTCCGTAACCTGGCGTAGTACGCGCGCAGGTGACCCCACCAGCAGTTGCCTTGCCTCACCCTGAAATCCGGCTTTGACAAAACTCATGGCGGCGACAATGCTCTCTTCGCCAATCACTGCGCCGTCCATAATGACGCTATTCATGCCGACCAGGGCGTCCCGTCCCACCACGCAGCCATGTAGAATAGCGCCGTGGCCGATATGGCCGTTTTCATGCACGATGGTATCGGTATCGCAGTAGCCATGCATAATGCAGCCATCCTGCAGATTAGAGCCTGCCTCCAGGATCAGGCGACCATAATCCCCACGCAATGACGCGAGTGGGCCAATATAAACACCGGCGCCCACGATGACATCGCCAATCAGCACGGCGCTGGGATGGACAAACGCGTCCGGATGCACCACCGGGATCAGTCCTTCAAAGGCGTAATAGCTCATAGTTGTACCTCGGTTTTTTGCCGGATGGCGGCGTAAACACCTTATCCGGCCTACGGTTGCGCATGTGCTGTAGGCCGGATAAGCGAAGCGCCATCCGGCATAGTCACATTAACGACCTTTCCACACCGGATCGCGTTTTTCGGCAAATGCCTGCGGTCCTTCGAGCGCATCTTCTGAATGCAGTACCGACGGATAATGCTTCAGCACGCCGCTGCGGATGTAGCGGTAGCCTTCTTCTACCGGCATTTCGCTGGTCGCGCGATAAATCTCTTTCAGCGCCGCGATAGCCAGCGGGGCGCTATTGACCAGTTGTTGCGCCAGTTCGCGCGCGCTCTCCATCAGTTCGCTCTGGCTGACAACGCGGTTCACGACTCCCCAACGCAGCGCTTCTTCGGCGCTCATTCGTCTGCCGGTCATTACCATTTCGTTGACGATAGCCGGTGGCAGCAGCTTAGGCAGACGCAATACGCCGCCGCTGTCAGGCACGATGCCGAGCTTGGCTTCCGGCAGCGCGAAGCTGGCGTTTTCGGCGCAGACAATAAAGTCCGCCGCCAGCGCCAGCTCAAAACCGCCGCCAAACGCGTAGCCGTTCACCGCGGCGATAACCGGCTTATCGAGGTCAAATATTTCGGTTAAACCAGCAAAGCCGCCGGGACCAAAATCGGCATCCGGCGCTTCACCTTCCGCTGCCGCTTTTAAGTCCCAGCCAGCAGAAAAGAATTTCTCCCCGCCGCCGGTAATGATTGCTACGCGTAATTCCGGATCGTCACGGAAATTAAGAAAAGCTTCACCCATTGCAAAGCTGGTTTTGGCGTCAATGGCATTCGCTTTAGGTCGGTCGAGGGTAATTTCCAGGATCGGGCCGTTACGGGTCAGATGTAATGACTCACTCATAGTTCATCTCCAGATAAATAGTTTCCCGGCGGGAGGGATTCCTGCCGGAAGGTTTATTTCAGATTTTTTTTGATTATTTTTCCTGAACAGTTGCGCGGCAGGTCGGTTCTGATCTCCATAAAAGAGGGAACCTTGAATTTCGCCATATTGTTTTCGCAGAAGCTGAAAAACTCGGCTTCGCTTAATGTTTCACCTTCATTAAGGACGATAAACGCTTTAATGGCCTCATCACGGATCGCGTCTTTAATACCAACCACCACAATGTCCTGAATTTTCGGATGCGCAGAAATAATATTTTCCAGCTCGACGCAGGAGACATTTTCCCCGCCACGTTTAATCATGTTGCAGCGTCTGTCGACAAAATAGAAATAGCCATCCTCATCCTGGTAACCCGAATCACCGGTATGTAACCAGCCCTCTGGTTCTAGCGCCCTGGCGGTTGCCTCCGGCTGCATGTAATACTCTTTGAAGATAGTCTTGCCGGGGATGCCTTTAATACAGATTTCGCCAATTTCTCCGGCGGGCAGCGGGCGATTTTGATCGTCGCGAATTTCAGCTTCATAGCTAAAACCCACGCGACCAATGGAAGGCCAGCGCCGTTTGTCTCCGGGACGGTCGCCAATAATTCCGACAATGGTTTCAGTCATACCATAAGAGGTCAGCAGCCTGACGCCAAAGCGTTCGGTAAAGGCGTCTTTTTCCTGCGCGGATAGATTGAGATAGAACATCACTTCGCGCAGATGATGCTGCCTGTCCGTTGGCGCGGCGGGCTGGACCATCAGCGTGCGGATCATCATAGGAATGCACTCGGTCACCGTCGCCTGATATTTACGTACCTGATCCCAGAAGGCCCTGGCGCTGTACTTCTCCAGGAGCACAAAGGTGCTGCCGGCGGAAAAGGCTGGCATTGCCGCGGTACACTGGCAGTCGATATGAAAAGCGGGCATCACCGTCATGTACACGTCATCATCGCGCAGGGCGATTTGCCAGGCAGAGTAGTAGCCTGCAAAACGCAGGTTATAGTGGGTAATCACCACCCCTTTTGGACGCGAGGTGGTACCGGAGGTAAACAGAATTTCCGCCGTATCGTCAGTGGATAACGCGGGCGTATAGCACAGCGTGGCCGACTGGCGTGCTTGTAGTTGGGAAAAGTGGCTCACGCCGTCGTCAGCCGGAAGCTGCTCGCCAATCAGACAGATATGATTAAGCGGAGTGCTATTGTCCTGGCGTATTTCACGGTACATAGGATAAAACTGGGCGCTGGTAACCAGCAGACTCACCTGGCTGTTTTGCAGGATCCAGGCGCTTTCTTCGCCCAGTAAGCGGGCATTAATCGGCACCATAATGGCACCGATTTTTGCCAGTCCAAACCAGCAAAAGATGAATTCCGGACAGTTATCCAGATGCAGCGCGACCCTATCACCCTTGCGGATCCCTAAGGAATAAAAAAGGTTCGCCGTGCGGTTAATCTCTTCATTGAGCGAAGCATAGCTAAACTGCCGAACGATTCCCTCACAGGATTCGAAAATTAACGCCGTTTTATCTCCGTACACCCCGGCCAGGTCGTCCCACATCTGACGTAAGTTTTGTCCGCCAACGATATCCATATTGCTTTATCCACTGAAATCAGGCGTGAGCGCTAACCGGAAAACCGATTAGCGCATCGCGTTTAATCCTCAACTTTGGCCAGGCCTTTGCCGACCAGTTCCTTAATATCTGCTTCGCTATAACCAATGTTTTTCAGAATGGCGGCGGTATCCATGCCGTGTGATGGCATGCCACGCCAGATTTTCCCCGGGTTGTTTTTAAATTTCGGCATGATGTTCGGCCCTTTACAGGTGCGACCGTCCATTGTTTGCCACTGAGTAATCGATTCGCGGGCAACGTACTGCGGGTTACCTTCCAGTTCCGGAATGGTGAGCACCTTCGCACAGGCGATATTCAGCTCAGCAAAGCGCGCCTGAACGTCGGCGATGGTGTGTGTTGCCAGCCAGGCGTCCAGTTTCTCTTCGACGAGCGGGCCGTAAGGGCATTCCACGCGATGGATGAGCTGTGTGCCTTCCGGCACTTCCGGCGTACCGAGAATGTGGGCCAGGCCAATATCTTTAAAACACTCGTTGATTTGCGTGATGCCGACCAACTCCATGACGATGTAACCATCGGCGCATTTATACAGGCCGCAACCGGCGTAGTAGGGGTCTTTCCCTTTCGTCATACGTGGACAGATTTCGCCGCCGTTGAAGTAGTCCATCATGAAGTACTGACCCATGCGCAGCATCACTTCGTACATAGCGATATCGATGCTTTCACCTTTACCCGTTTCGCGTACTTTGTGCAGGGCCGCCAGCGCGGCTGTCGTCGCGGTCATCCCGGAGAAGTAATCGGCGGTATACGGGAAGGCTGGCATCGGCTGATCAACGTCGCCGTTTTGGATCAGATAACCACTGAATGCCTGCGCGATGGTGTTATACGCCGGAAGATTGGTGTACTCCTCGGTACCATACTGGCCGAAGCCGGAAAGGTGGGCAATGACCAGTTTCGGGTTATGTTCCCACAGCACTTCATCAGTAATACCACGGCGGGCAAAGGCCGGGCCTTTACTGGCTTCAATGAAAATATCGGTGGTTTCCATCAGTTTCAGAAACGCTTCCCGACCTTCATCTTTGAAAATATTCAGCGACAGGGCGTGCAGGTTGCGGCGTGAGAGCTGCGGGTAGTTAGGCTGTACGCGGATGGTATCGGCCCATGCGACGTTTTCAATCCAGATAACCTCGGCGCCCCATTCGGCGAACATCTGTCCGGCGAATGGACCGGCGATTTCGATTCCTGAAAAAACAACGCGTACCCCAGCAAGCGGGCCAAAGGTTGGCATTGGTAAATGATTCATCATTTTTCTCCTGGCATTTTTTGCGGTATGTAGGCCGGATAAGCACAGCGCCATCCGGCATGATTGCCTGATGGCGACGCCCCGCGTCTTATCAGGCCTACAAGGGATCGATTAGCGGTATTGCTTGAGTACCGCACGACCCAACGTCAGGATCTGCATTTCATCAGAACCACCAGAAACACGGTCAACGCGCAGGTCACGCCAGAAACGCGTGATGCGGTGGTTGCCCGCGATACCAACACCTCCCAGTACCTGCATGGCGGTGTCTACCACTTCAAACGCGGCGTTGGCGCAGAAGTATTTGCACATTGCCGCGTCGCCGGAGGTAATGGTACCGTTATCCGCTTTCCACGCGGCTTCCAGCAGCATATTTTTCATGGAGTTCAGTTTGATCGCCATATGCGCAAACTTCTCCTGAATCAGCTGGAAACGGCCAATAGCTTCACCAAACTGCACGCGCTGATTAGCGTAACGCGCAGCGTCTTCAAAAGCGCACATTGCGGTACCGTAGTTGGTCAGCGCGACGAGGAAGCGCTCATGGTCAAACTCTTCTTTCACGCGGTTGAAGCCGTTACCTTCCCGACCGAACATGTCTTTTTCGTCCAGTTCAACGTCGTCAAAGGTGATTTCACAGCAGCTATCCATGCGCAGACCGAGTTTCTCCAGTTTGTTGACCTTGATACCTGCTTTGCTCATGTCCACAAACCACTCGGTGTAAACCGGTTTATCCGGCGATGCACCGTCTCTCGCCATGACCACGATGTACGGGGTATAGGCGCTACTGGTGATAAAGCACTTACTGCCATTAAGATAAACCTTACCATTTTTGCGTGTATAAGTGGTTTTCAGACTACCAACATCCGATCCCGCTCCCGGTTCGGTGATAGCAGAGTTCCACATCTGCTTACCGGTGCCCCGGAACGCCATGATTTTATCAATTTGCTCCTGAGTTCCTTCACGCAGGAAAGTGTTAAAACCTCCCGGCAATTGGTACAACACGTAAGTTGGCGCGCCAAGACGTCCCAGCTCCATCCAGACGGCGGCGACGGTAACAAAACCCGCTTCCAGACCGCCGTGTTCTTCCGGGATCAGCAGGCTATCAATACCCATATCCGCCAGCGCTTTTACAAAACGCTCAGGGTAGACGCTGTCACGATCGCACTCGGCAAAATAAGCTTCCCAGTTCTCACTGGCCATCAGTTCGCGAATACCGGCGACAAACAGCTCCTGTTCGTCATTTAAGTTGAAATCCATCTTTCAGCCTCTTGATCAATTGGGTTAATAAGAATTACTTGTCTTTCCAGTGCACTTTGGCGTCTTTAATAAAGGACAGCGTCACCATAATGTTGACGAAGAACAGCGGGCATCCTCCGGCGATAATCGCGGTCTGAATCGGTTTCAACCCACCCAGCGCCAGCAGAACGATACCGATGATGCCGACCAGCACCGACCAGCCGATACGCACTAACAGAGGCGGCTCTTCACCATCGCGAACTTCACGACAGGTCGACATCGCCAGGGTGTAAGAGCAGGCGTTAATCAGCGTGACGGTGGCAATAAAGCAGAGGATGAAGAAGCCCCACATGGTGGCGGTGCTGAGCGGCAAGGCGGCCCAGGTTTCGATAATGGCGCGCGCCACGCCGTGTTGCTCAATCAGTTGCGGAATGTTGAGGATGTTTTTATCCATCAGCAGCAGCGTGTTGCTGCCCAGCACTGTCCACAGGATCCAGGTAGACGCGGTCAGACCCATCACCATCCCGAAGCACAGTTCACGTACGGTACGACCACGGGAAATACGGGCCAGGAAGATACTCATCTGGATGGCGTAAATAACCCACCACGCCCAGTAGAAAACGGTCCAGCCCTGTGGGAAGCCGCCTTTACCGATGGCGTCGGTATAGAACAGCATCCGTGGCAGGTGCATTAACAGCATCCCGACGGAGTCGGTGAAGTAGTTCATGATGAAGCTGGCGCCGCTGACGATAAACACCCAGCCGAGCATCAGGAAGCTCAGGTAGCTACGCACATCGCTGGCGATTCTGACCCCTTTTTGCAGGCCGCAGGCCACGCAAATCGCGTTCAGAATGATCCAGCAGGTAATGATGATGGCATCCAATTGCAGCGTATGCGGAATACCGAACAGCCATTGCATACACTCGGTGACCAGCGGGGTAGCCAGACCGAGGCTGGTGCCCATCGCGAAGATCAGCGCCACCAGGTAGAAGTTATCGACGATGGTACCGAACAACCCTTTCGCATGCTTTTCACCGACGAGCGGTACCAGCGTGGAGCTGGGGCGGATGACATCCATCTTGCGTACAAAGAAGAAGTAGGCGAAGGCCACGGAAAGGAAGCTATAGGTTGCCCACGGCAATGGCCCCCAGTGGAACAGGCTGTACGCCAGACCTATCTCTTTCGCGCCTGTGGAATTTGGTTCCAGGCCGAACGGCGGGGTGGAGATATAGTAGTAGATCTCAATAGAGCCCCAGAACAGAACTGCAGCGGATGTACAGGAGGCGAACATCATGAAAATCCAGCTGGCGGTGCTAAACTCCGGTTTTTCGTCACCTAATCTCTTTTTGGCATAGGGGCCAAAAACCAGCCAGAACCAGCCGAAGAGCATAACGACCATATACCATTCAAATGCCCAACCCCAGACGTTGGTGACATAACTGAATACCGCATTAATAACGACGTTAGCGGCATCAAGATCTCTGACTGTTAGCCAGCAAAGTATCCCGACAATTATTAATGGCGGAAAAAAAACCTTCGGTTCAATTCCCGATTTTTTCTTTTCATTTTTCATAAGTGAATTCCAGTGTGAAAACGAAATTTATTTAGCGTGCCAGTCCATGAACGTTTGTTTATTTATTATTAATGATTTGTTGATAAGTTTTTAACCTCTGGGACGCCTCAATGAGTAACTCATGATGGGTATTCACTTCGGGTGATTCTGTTATCTTCGTCACACTTTTTTGCGTTGATTATTTTGTGTTTAAATTTTGGTTTTTTCTTTATTTATCAATTATTTAATTGTGGTTTTTTAACTTTTTTAAGTATCTGACGTTCAATATTGTTGAGCCAGCAAACAATATTGAAAATTTTCATACTTGGCATATTTCTTTCAATATTGGTGAGGTGCGTAACACTATTGAAAGTTACGAATATCAATGTGTGACATTTTCAATATTGGTGATTAAGGTTTTATTTCTGAATTAAAGAGCGTGATATCTGTATTTAACACCGCCGTTATAAATACGTTTCCTTCATGATTTCTGGAGATGCAATGAAGATAATTACTTGCTACAAATGCGTACCTGATGAGCAGGATATTGCGATTAATAATGCTGACGGAACACTCGATTTCAGCAAAGCGGATAGCAAAATCAGCCAATATGATCTGAATGCAATTGAAGCTGCTTGCCAGTTAAAACAGCAGTTGGGAGACGCTCAGGTTGTCGCCATGAGCGTTGGCGGCAAAGCGCTGACTAATGCAAAAGGGCGCAAAGATGTCCTCTCTCGTGGCCCTGATGAGCTGATTGTGGTCATTGACGATCAATTTGAGCAGGCGCTGCCGCAACAAACTGCCAGCGCGCTGGCCGCCGCGGCGCAAAAATCAGGTTTCGATCTGCTTATCTGCGGCGACGGTTCTTCCGATCTTTATGCTCAGCAGGTTGGTTTGCTGGTGGGCGAAGCGCTGAACATTCCGGCGATTAACGGCGTGAGTAAAATCCTCTCTCTTACCGACAGCACATTGACGGTAGAACGCGAACTGGAAGATGAAGTTGAAACGCTGAGCATCCCGCTCCCGGCGGTGATCGCGGTTTCCACCGATATTAACACCCCACAAATCCCTTCGATGAAAGCCATTCTAGGCGCGGCGAAAAAACCGGTTCAGGTCTGGTCGCCTGCGGATATCGAGCTGAACAGCGTACCCGCGTATTCCGCACAACAGGTTGCCGCACCGAAGCAGCGCGAGCGTCAGCGCGTGGTGATTGAAGGTGACGGTGAAGAACAAATCGCCGCGTTTGTCGAGAATCTGCGCAAAATCATTTAATTATCAGGGGATGTTATGAACAAATTTTCCAGTGTCTGGGTATTCAGCGATACCCCTTCTCGTCTGCCCGAACTGATGAGTGGCGCGCAGGCTGTAGGTGAAAAAGTTAATGCGTTCGTACTGAACGAAGCAGACAGCGCGACAGCATGTCATTTGGGCGCGGATCATGTCTGGCTGCTTAGCGGCAAACCAGAAGACCGCATGATCGAAGACTACGCTGCTGCGATGGCTGAGACTATTCGTCAGCATAGCGAGGGCGGCGCGGTGCTGCTGCCGAATACGCGTCGGGGCAAGCTGTTGGCGGCAAAGCTGGGCTATCGCTTGTCGGCTGCGGTTTCCAACGATGCTAGCGACGTCTCCCTGCAGGATGGAAAAGCGGCGGTTAAACATATGGTCTACGGCGGTCTGGCGATAGGGGCAGAAACCATCGCTTCGCCGTTTGCCGTGATCACACTCAGCAGCGGAACGTTTGACGCACAACAACCGGATGCTTCTCGCAGCGGCGAGATGCACACCGTGCAGTGGCAGGCTCCGGCCACTGCCGTGACCCGCACCGCAACCCAGGCGCGTCAGAGCAACAGCGTTGACCTCGACAAAGCGCGTCTGGTGGTCAGCGTGGGACGCGGCATCGGCAGCAAAGAGAATATCTCGCTGGCCGAAGCGCTGTGCCAGACGATTGGCGCCGAGCTGGCCTGTTCCCGCCCGGTGGCGGAAAACGAGAAGTGGATGGAGCACGAGCGCTACGTCGGTATCTCCAACCTGATGCTCAAGCCTGAACTGTATCTGGCGGTGGGGATCTCCGGGCAGATCCAACACATGGTCGGCGCCAACGGCGCGCAGACGATTTTCGCCATCAACAAAGATAAAAACGCGCCAATCTTCCAGTATGCGGATTTTGGCATCGTTGGCGATGCGCTGAAGATCCTGCCTGCGCTGACGGCTGCATTAGCGCGATAAACCATTTCGGGCAGGATGCGAAGGTATCCTGCCGCTGACAGGAGTACGTATGTCCGAAGATATCTTTGATGCCATCATCGTGGGTGCAGGTCTGGCCGGTTCGGTTGCGGCGCTGGTGCTTGCTCGCGAAGGTGCACAGGTGCTGGTTATCGAGCGCGGCAATTCTGCTGGCGCGAAGAATGTCACCGGTGGGCGTTTGTATGCACATAGCCTGGAACGCATCATTCCCGGCTTTGCGGATCAGGCCCCCATTGAACGCATGATCACCCACGAAAAACTCGCCTTTATGACCGACAAAGGGGCGATGACGATGGATTATTGCAACGGCGAGGACGCCGCATCGTCGCAAGTTTCTTATTCCGTTTTACGCAGTAAATTTGACGCCTGGCTGATGGAGCAGGCCGAAGAGGCGGGGGCGCAACTGATCACCGGTATTCGCGTCGATAACGTCGTTCAGCGTGATGGCAAAGTCGTGGGCGTGGAAGCCGATGGCGATATTCTGGAAGCCAAAGTCGTAATTCTCGCTGACGGGGTGAATTCTCTGCTGGCTGAAAAGCTGGGCATGGCAAAGCGTGTTGAGGCATCGCATGTTGCTGTCGGCGTGAAGGAACTGATCGAATTGCCGAAGTCGGTCATTGAAGATCGTTTCCAGTTACAGGGCAACGAAGGTGCCGCCTGTCTGTTTGCCGGAGCGCCGACCGATGGTCTGATGGGCGGTGGCTTCCTGTACACGAATGAAACAACCCTTTCCCTGGGGCTGGTCTGCGGTCTTCATCATCTGAAAGACGCGAAAAAATCGGTCCCGCAAATGCTGGAAGACTTCAAACAGCATCCGGCAGTTGCGCCGCTGATCGCCGGTGGCAAGCTGGTGGAATATGCCGCACACGTTGTACCCGAGGCGGGAATGAATATGCAGCCTGAACTGGTAGGCGATGGCGTACTGATTGCCGGAGACGCTGCCGGCATGTGTATGAACCTCGGCTTTACCATCCGTGGTATGGATCTCGCCATATCCGCAGGCGAAGCGGCGGCGAAGACGGTGCTTTCGGCGATGAAGCGCGACGATTTTAGCAAGCAGTCGCTGGATGAATACCGTCAGCATCTGGACGAAGGTCCGATGCGCGATATGCGCATGTATCAGAAACTACCGGCTTTTCTTGATAATCCCCGCATGTTTACCGCCTATCCCGAAATGGCGGTCAATATCGCGCGCGACCTGTTCACCGTGGATGGCTCCGCGCCGGTGCCGATGCGTAAAAAAATCCTGCGCCATGCGAAGAAAGTGGGCTTCATCAATCTGATGAAAGATGGCCTGAAAGGAGTGACCGTATTATGACATCTCCCGTTAATGTGGACGTCAAACTGGGCGTCAATAAGTTCAATGTGGATGAAGACAGCCCGCACATCATTCTCAAAACCGATCCTGATAAACAGGCGCTGGAGGTGCTGATTAAGGCCTGTCCGGCGGGACTGTATAAAAAGCAGGACGACGGCAGCGTTCGTTTTGATTACGCCGGGTGCCTGGAGTGCGGAACGTGCCGGATCCTCGGCCTTGATACGGCGCTGGAAAAATGGGAATACCCGCGCGGGACGTTTGGCGTGGAGTTCCGCTACGGCTAATAAGTACGAAGTTGTGCCCCCTAGGCCGGATAAGATGCGGTAGCGTCGCCATCCGGCAATCATGTGGCGCCAATGCCGGATGGCGGCGGAAACGCCTTATCCGGCCTACAGATGCGCTTTGCCCGTGTTGAAACAGGACATCACCATGCAGCAGCCCAGGAACTTTGATGACCTTAAATTCTCCTCCATTCATCGCAGAATTATGCTGTGGGGAAGCGGCGGCCCGTTCCTTGATGGCTACGTGCTGGTGATCATTGGTGTGGCGCTGGAACAACTGACGCCGCTATTGCACCTTGATGCTGAATGGATTGGCGCGCTCGGCGCGGCTACGCTTGCCGGACTGTTTATCGGCACCTCGTTGTTTGGCTATATTTGCGATAAAGTCGGGCGGCGTAAAATGTTCCTGCTTGATATTATCGCTATCGGCGTTATCTCCGTGGCGACCATGTTTGTTTCCACGCCGCTTGAATTGCTGGTGATGCGCGTTTTAATTGGCATTGTTATCGGCGCGGATTACCCTATCGCTACTTCCATGATTACGGAGTTTTCCAACACCCGCCAGCGCGCGTTCTCCATCGGTTTTATCGCCGCGATATGGTACGTCGGCGCGACCTGCGCCAACCTGGTGGGTTACTGGCTGTATGACATGGAAGGCGGCTGGCGCTGGATGCTTGGCAGCGCCTTTATCCCGTGCTTAATCATTTTGATTGGCCGCTTTGACCTGCCGGAATCGCCACGCTGGCTATTGCGAAAAGGACGGGTAAAAGAGTGCGAACAAATGATGATCAAACTGTTCGGCGAACCGGTCTGCTTTGACGATGAGCCGCCGCAGGAGACCCGCTTCCTGCAGTTGTTTAACCGCCGTCATTTTCCGTTTGTACTGTTCGTTGCGGCTATCTGGACCTGTCAGGTAATCCCGATGTTCGCTATCTATACCTTTGGGCCGCAGATCGTCGGGTTACTCGGCTGGGAGCAGGGGCGCAACGCGGCGCTCGGCAATGTGGTGATTAGCCTCTTTTTTATGCTGGGCTGTATACCGGCGATGTTCTGGCTAAACAGTATTGGCCGTCGCCCTCTGCTTATTGGCAGCTTCGCCATGATGACTATCGCGCTGGCGCTGCTGGGGCTGGTGTCAAATCTGGGCATCATACTGGTCGTGGTGGCGTTTGCGGTATACGCCTTCTTTTCCGGCGGACCGGGCATACTGCAATGGCTTTATCCTAATGAACTCTTCCCTACGGATATTCGCGCTTCGGCCGTGGGGGTCATCATGTCATTAAGCCGTATCGGAACCATTGTCTCCACCTGGGCATTACCGATTTTTATTACTCGTTACGGTATTAATAACGTCATGCTGATTGGCGCGTTGATTTCGTTAGTCGGGCTTGGCGTATCGGTGATGTTTGCCCCGGAAACTCGCGGCTTGACGCTAACACAGACCGGAAACATGACTTTGCGCGGAACGCCATCGGATAACCCTCGTTAAGAGTGTTCTGCATTTCTCCCTGCTTTTCGCCAATAACGCTACAGTTAACAGTCACATGCTAAAACAACTGAAAAGCAGGGAGAACACCATGCAAAAACGTCTTATGACCGCACTGTTTACCGCAGCAACACTATTCACCGTCGCAGGATGCTCTTCTAACCAGGCGGTTGAAACCACGGATGGCAAAACTATTGTCACCGACGGGAAACCCGAGGTCGATAACGATACCGGTATGGTGTCTTACAAAAACGCCGCCACCGGGAAAACCGAACAGATTAACCGCGATCAGCTGAAAAATATGAGCGAGCTGGATAATTAATTCAATCTTTTCTGGTTAGCCGCGCAATAATATTTTCTCTTTATGCGCATCCATTTATTCCCATGCGAATAAACGGATGCCTGAACAGGCAGGGACGCCGGAAAACGTCGAAATACGTTAGACCATTCGCCCGCGTTCCCGCTTTCCCCACCGCGCTGTCCGCTTACATGAGGTTACACTCATCGACATTTCTCTGAACAGCGGCTCAACATTTCCCGGAAAAAAACATATCGCAAGGCATTTATCCTTATGATTAGGTATAAATGATGAGGTATAAGGAAACGGAGTCTGTAATGAAACTGAAACTAATACCTTTTTATTTGCTCGCGCTATTTTCTGCCGCCTCCGGGGCTACGGAGATAAACGCCTGCAAAGACCTGATCGGAACATGGAAAACCACGGCAGATAACCCGCCTTATACCATGACAATATTGCCGCCAGTAGAAAGCTGCGGGGAAAAATGTGTGAAACTGAACGTGCAGTATGAACTTGACGTGACTCACCGCAACGCGCTTTATTGCCATGAAGGACAAGAGGGGGTAAAAGGGCAGGGACCCATGGTGATAGCATTTGAAGGGGCGTATGGTGGACACGCTATTGGAACCTATAACCGACAGCTGCAATTACTTTGGGCTGGCGTAATACCGAAAAATAAAAAGGGGAAATGGATAACGAAAATGGAAAATTACTGGTTCAGGCAGGTAAAAGCGCACTAAACATCATCTTAAAACAGCCCGCAAAACCGTCTTATTTACGAAGGGCTTACTGCCTGCGCGCGCACATTCCAACGGCTTGCCTGCCCCGGATGAACTGTTGATAAAAAAGAGGGCCAGCATCTGTTTCCAGACGGCCCTGAGTGGATTGTGACGTAACATGGCACCTTGCTGGCGCTCTCTTATTATTTCATGCCAGTGCCATCGTTATGGCGCAATCAGAGCTTTATTTCGTCGCATCGTTATAAACTTCGGCAACGGCTTCAAAATTCGGACCATGCTCACGTGCAGCGATAATATGATAATATTTTCCGCCTTTCGCATCGGCTAATTCTGACAGTTTTTCGCGTAGATCAGAGGGTGAGGAAATCTGCCCGCCACTCTGGGACACATTTATGGTGCCGACCTTAACCAGTTTGAAGTGGCTGATTTCTTGTTTAGAGACCTGCTCTGCCGCAAGCGTGCTGAATGAAGCAACCGTTGCCAGTAATGCGGCGGCAATAATGCGTTTTTTCATAGTTCTGTTCCTGTTGCATTGATGATAAGGTTTGCGCAATATCAGTAATCCGTAACGAAATTATTTATCCCCTTCATACTTCAGGTTGCTTATGTGTTGGCTACGGATTACTCGGCCCACCCATGGGCCTCGCCCTGACGGGCCGTCGCACGCGACGTTCAAATCTGCTCCCGGCAGATTTGTCGCTCACCTCAGTCACATAATTATCTATGCTCCTGGGGACTCACTCCCTTGCCGCCTTTAAGCAACTCGAATTATTTTGGGTAATAACCTCGGTTGATTATCTGAAAATAGCCTTATTTGGTGTGACCGTCTTATATCTTGTTATAGTCACCTCTTTATGTTGTTGTCAATGTAAAATAATGCACTGCCAGCTAAAAAGAAACTTAACCCCCTGTAAATAATAGTTTTTATATTATTTCTTTTAATGGCGTAATTTTTATTGAATCACGCGGCAATACGCTAGTTTTATTCATAAGCAACATAACAGAATTGAGTTATGTTTTAATTTCCCAGAGTGATATTACCGGTTGTATGTCTATGGTTGCGCGGCCTGTTACTGATAGTGTTTCTTTCGGGGCGATTTTATTGTAGCGGCATAGGGTAATCACCGTAGTTGAAGGGAAAAGGCACGAACACAGAGCTATAGAGTATGTTTAATAATGTATTTTTTTATGAAGTAATGTCTGCAGTTGTATCTCTAAAATAAAAACAATGAACTTTTCATCTAAATAATTTTTCAGTGAATTATGGTTATTTATTAATATATTTCTAATTTGAAATACAAATCAATTTATAACACATATTCTTACCCGGAAGGCATTGATACATATCCACGCTTCCTCGTACAGTAATAAATGAATATGTGATAAAGTTACTGACTACAGGTATAATAATATGAGTAATAAAAAAAATCTGTCCGCAGAAGAGACGGATCTTACGCGTAGGAAACTGTTAACCAGCGCCGGTATTCTTGCCGCCGGCGGTATGCTATCCGGCGCGGTAAAAGCTGATGAAAAATGTGCCGTCAAGGCGAAACCGGCGTGGGATAAACCGTTTACCGGCGAAATCCCGGAAAAATTGCCAGAAGGATATAATATTCTGTTAGTCGTGACCGACCAGGAGCGTTTTTTTCCTACGTTTCCTTTCCCGGTACCCGGCAGAGAGCGGCTCATGAAAACGGGGGTGACATTCTGTAATCATCAGAATACCAGTAATGTCTGTACGCCTTCCCGCTCCGTATTGTATACCGGCTTACATATGCCCCAGACAAAAATGTTTGATAATCTGGGCTTACCCTGGATGCCTTATGACCTTGACCCCGCTCTTGGAACCACAGGCCATATGATGCGGGAACTGGGATACTATACGGCCTATAAAGGTAAGTGGCATCTTACAGAAAAACTGGAGAAGCCTTTGCCTGACGAAAAAGATGAGGATATTGATGTCGGGGATATTCCTGAACCAGAATTACATAAAATTATGGAAAAATATGGTTTTGCTGACTATCACGGCATCGGCGATATTATAGGCCATAGTAAAGGCGGCTATTTTTATGATTCAACCACCACGGCTCAGACTATAAATTGGTTAAGATGCAAGGGGCAGCCCTTGAATGACCAACACAAGCCCTGGTTCCTGGCCGTTAACCTCGTTAATCCTCATGACGTCATGTTTATTGATACCGATAAAGAGGGAGAAAAGGTACAGTGGCGTGGCGAGTTGGATCAGGATGATAATACCCTGGCGCCCACGCAGCCGCCGGAAAACGAGCTTTATCAGGCAAGCTGGCCGAACTATCCGCTGCCGGCAAACAGGCATCAATCATTCAATGAGCAGGGAAGACCGCCGGCGCATCTTGAATACCAGACGGCGCGCGCTGCGCTGGAAGGGCAGTTTCCTGATGAAGATCGTCGTTGGCGTAAACTGCTTGACTACTATTTCAACTGTATCCGCGATTGTGATACTCACCTTGACCGGATATTAAATGAACTTGATGCCCTCAAGTTAACTGATAAAACGATTGTTGTATTTACTGCCGATCATGGCGAATTAGGCGGAAGCCATCAGATGCACGGTAAAGGCGCTTCCGTTTATAAAGAACAGATCCATGTACCGATGATTATTTCCCACCCGGCGTACCCCGGTAATAAGAAATGTCAGGCGTTGACCTGTCATCTTGATATCGCGCCGACATTAGTTGGACTGACCGGTTTGCCGGAAGAAAAACAGCACCAGGCGTTAGGCAACCGCAAAGGCGTTAATTTTAGCGGATTGCTAAAAAACCCGGAGAGCGTTGCGGTTAATGCGGTGAGAAATGCCAGCTTATATTGCTATGGCATGATCTTGTATACCGATGCCCATTATCTCCACCGCGTTATCGCGCTACAAAGAGATAAACAAAAAACGGTGGCGCAAATCAAGCAGGAAATATCCCATTTGCATCCTGATTTCAGCCATCGTTCAGGGACGCGGATGATTAACGATGGCCGTTATAAGTTTGCACGCTATTTCTCGCTAAGGGAGCATAATACGCCGGAAACCTGGGAGGATCTTATTAAGTACAACGATCTTGAACTTTACGATCTTAAAAATGATCCCGATGAGAACCATAACCTTGCTGCTGATAAACAGAAATATCAGGATCTCATTCTTACGATGAATGAAAAACTGAATAAAATTATCAAGGACGAAATTGGCGTGGATGACGGCAGTTTTATGCCGGATGCGGCCCATGAGCCGTGGGATCTTACTATTGAGCAGTTTAACCGCATGGCGAAAGATTAAGAGCCTGACCCATTAGGCTATTTTACTCGCCATTTTGGGACCGGGCAGTGCTCAAAATCCTCACGTACTACGTGTACGCTCCGGTTTCTGCGCGCTGATCGGCCCCAAACTGGCTTCAACAATTACGCCTGCTGGGCCATGCTCTAAGTACCTGACCCATTAGGTTAATTTATGCGTCGGTGATCTGGCACCCAGCGTGTCTGGAGGTTCAGATGCTGTTGGCGCTGCGCTTATTGGGCCTGTGTCATCATGTAATGGATTGATATTACAGTCATTACAGGCAAATTTAGCGCAGCGCCGCCCGACAAGAAGGCCTTAAACTGATTGGTCAGCGATTTAAGGCTGCTATCATCACCGACCTTCCCACACCGGATCGCGCTTTTCCGCAAACGCCTGCGGCCCTTCGAGGGCGTCTTCCGGGGCAGGATGGCGCCAACTCCTTGCTGGCGTTAATTCAATTTTTTCTGGTTAGCCGCTCAATAATATTCACTATTAGCCTGGCGAATTTGTCACTACACTTTGTAATAAAAAACAGATCATCACAGGCTAATCATGATCCTCATTATTTATGCGCATCCGTATCCGCATCATTCTCATGCGAATAAACGGATGCTTGAACAGGCAGGGACGCTGGAAAACGTCGAAATACGTTCGCTTTATCACCTCTATCCCGATTTCAATATTGACGTTGCCGCCGAGCAGGAGGCGCTGTCGCGCGCGAGTCTTATCGTCTGGCAGCATCCGATGCAGTGGTACAGCGTCCCTCCTTTACTCAAATTATGGATGGATAAAGTCCTCACCCACGGCTGGGCTTACGGTCATGGCGGTACGGCATTGCATGGTAAACATCTGCTGTGGGCGGTAACGACCGGCGGTGGTGAAAACCACTTTGCTATCGGCTCCCATCCCGGATTTGACGTCCTTTCTCAGCCGCTACAGGCGACGGCGCTCTATTGCGGCCTCAAATGGCTGCCGCCGTTTGCCATGCACTGCACGTTCATTTGCGATGACGACACCTTACAGGCGCAGGCGCGTCAGTATAAACAGCGTTTACTGACATGGAAGGAGGTGAATCATGGATAGCCATACTCTACTGCAGGCGCTGATCTATCTTGGTTCGGCGGCGCTGATTGTGCCGATTGCGGTACGTTTGGGCTTAGGATCGGTGCTGGGGTATCTGATTGCGGGTTGCATTATCGGCCCCTGGGGGCTACGGCTGGTAACGGACGCCGAATCTATTCTGCATTTTGCGGAAATCGGCGTCGTGCTGATGTTGTTTGTTATTGGGCTTGAGCTGGACCCGCAACGGTTATGGAAGCTGCGCGCCTCGGTATTTGGCGGCGGCGCGTTACAGATGGTGGTCTGCGGCGGACTGATTGGTCTGTTCTGTATGTTTCTTGGCCTGCGTTGGCAGGTGGCGGAACTGATTGGCATGACGCTGGCGCTTTCGTCCACGGCTATTGCCATGCAGGCAATGAATGAGCGTAACCTGACCGTTTCACAAGTAGGACGTAGCGCATTCGCAGTGCTCTTGTTCCAGGATATCGCGGCGATCCCGCTGGTGGCGATGATTCCTCTGCTGGCCGCCAGCGGCGCATCCACCACGCTTGGCGCGTTTGCGCTGTCGGCGTTGAAAGTCGCTGGCGCGTTGGCGCTGGTGGTGTTGCTGGGACGCTACGTTACGCGCCCGGCGCTGCGCTTTGTCGCGCGTTCTGGTTTGCGGGAAGTGTTCAGCGCCGTGGCGCTATTTCTGGTGTTTGGTTTCGGCCTGTTGCTGGAAGAGGTTGGGCTGTCAATGGCGATGGGCGCGTTCCTGGCGGGCGTTCTGCTGGCGAGTTCGGAATATCGTCATGCGCTGGAAAGCGATATTGAACCCTTTAAGGGGCTGCTGCTGGGGCTGTTCTTTATTGGCGTCGGCATGTCGATTGATTTCGGCACGCTGGTGGAGAATCCACTGCGTATTCTGCTGTTGTTGGCCGGTTTTCTGGCAATCAAAATCGTCATGCTGTGGCTGGTCGCGAGGCCCCTGGGCGTACCGGCAAAACAGCGTCGCTGGTTTGCCGTCTTATTAGGCCAGGGAAGTGAGTTTGCGTTTGTGGTTTTTGGCGCGGCGCAAATGGCGGATGTACTTGAGCCGGAATGGGCAAAAGCGCTGACGCTGGCGGTCGCGCTGTCGATGGCGGCCACGCCGATTTTTCTGGTGCTGCTGACGCGCATGGAAAAGACCGCAACGGGTGAAGCGCGCGAGGCGGATGAAATCGACGAAGAGCAGCCGCGGGTTATTGTGGCCGGGTTTGGGCGATTTGGGCAGATAGCCGGGCGTTTGCTGCTGTCGAGCGGGGTGAAGATGGTGGTGCTCGATCACGACCCCGATCATATTGAAACGCTGCGTAAATTCGGCATGAAGGTTTTTTATGGCGACGCGACGCGTATGGATTTACTGGAATCTGCCGGAGCGGCGAAGGCGGAGGTATTGATTAACGCCATTGACGATCCGCAAACCAATTTGCAACTGAGTGAACTGGTGAAGTCGCATTTCCCGCATCTGCAGATTATCGCCCGCGCCCGTGATGTCGATCATTACATCCGCCTGCGCCAGGCTGGTGTGGCGATGCCCGAACGTGAAACCTTCGAAGGCGCGCTCAAAAGCGGGCGACAGGCGCTGGAGGCGCTGGGGCTGGGGCGTTATGAAGCCCGCGAGCGCGCGGATCTGTTCCGTCATTTTAATACCCGGATGGTGGAAGAGATGGCGAAGGGGGAAAACGATCCGTTATCTCGCGCCGCCGCCTATAAACGTACCAGCGCGATGTTGAGCGAAATTATTACCGAGGACCGGGAGCATCTGTCGTTGATTCAGCGCCACGGCTGGCAGGGAACGGCTGAGGGCAAACATTCCGGGGAGGCCGCTGATGAACCCGAGGTCAAACCGTCAATCTAAAGTAAAAAATGTGATGTTCTGCAAACTTTACTGCTAATTGGCTGTTTTTGAACTACTGTAATGCTGGCGCTCCACATCAAATGAGTGGCGTCGCCAGCAGAACGAAAAATTTTCGTGCTCATCCTCTTTTCGTCAGTCGACGAAAGATTGCGCTTTACGTATAGTGGCGGCAATTTTTTTTGTATCAGGAAATAATTAATGATCAGTCTGATTGCGGCGTTAGCGGTGGATCGCGTCATCGGTATGGAAAACGCCATGCCGTGGAACCTGCCTGCCGATCTCGCCTGGTTTAAACGTAACACGTTAAATAAACCTGTCGTCATGGGACGTCACACCTGGGAGTCCATCGGACGCCCCTTACCGGGACGTAAAAATATTGTTATCAGCAGCCAGCCGGGCACCGACGATCGCGTGCAGTGGGTGAAGTCTGTCGATGAGGCGATTGCCGCTTGCGGCGATGCGCCGGAAATTATGGTCATTGGCGGCGGGCGCGTGTACGAGCAGTTCCTGCCAAAAGCGCAGAAGCTTTATCTGACGCATATTGATGCGGAAGTCGAAGGCGATACCCATTTTCCGGATTATGAACCGGATGACTGGGAATCGGTATTCAGTGAGTTTCACGATGCCGACGCGCAGAATTCTCACAGCTATTGTTTCGAGATTCTGGAACGTCGTTAACGCTGTAGTGCCGGATGGCGGCGAAACGCCTTATCCGGCCTACTCTTGAGCCAGATGTAGGCCTGATAAGCGTAGCGCCATCAGGCATAAACCAATCCTTGAGCCGGATGTAGGCCTGATAAGCGTAGCGCCATCAGGCATAAACCTATCAGGCGTTGACCGCTTCGCCTTCGCCCATATCCATCTGGCGGTTTGACGGCTGCACAAAATACTGTTTATCTTCCCAACGTAAACAGGTTAACTCCCCGCCCCAGCAGCAGCCGGTATCCAGCGCGTAAATACCTTCCGGCGTCCCTTTCCCTTCCAGCGACGCCCAGTGCCCGAACGCAATACTGTAAGCCTCGCTCACCGGCCCCGGAATGGCGAACCACGGCTTCAGCGGCGCAGGGGCATTTTCCGGCGACGCTTTGCTGTACATATCCAGTTGACCGTTAGGAAAGCAGTAACGCATACGGGTAAAAGCATTAGTAATAAAGCGTAGCCGCGCCAGACCGCTTAACTCCGGCGACCAGTTATTCGGCATATCGCCATACATCGCGTCGAGGAAAAACGGGTACGAGTCGCTCGACAGCACCGCTTCAACATCGCGGGCGCACTCTTTTGCCGTCTGCAAATCCCACTGCGGGGTAATACCCGCATGCGCCATGACCAGCTTTTTCTCTTCATCTACCTGCAACAGCGGCTGACGGCGTAACCAATTCAACAGCTCATCGGCGTCCGGCGCTTCAAGAAGCGGGGTCAGCCGGTCTTTAGGTTTGTTGCGGCTAATCCCGGCGAATACGGCCAACAGGTGTAAATCGTGATTCCCCAGCACCAAACGCACGCTATTGCCAAGCGATTTGACGTAGCGTAACACGTCCAGCGAACCGGGACCGCGGGCGACCAAATCGCCAGTCAGCCATAGAGTGTCTGTATCTGGCGTAAATTCCACTTGCTGTAATAAGGCGATCAGTTCGTCGTAGCAACCGTGAACGTCGCCGATGAGATAAGTTGCCATTGTTATAATTTTAGTGAATGAGTGTAGGGACGGCGAGTCGAAACACGGGGATGTCGATGGTAAAGGCGTCGCCATTTTCATCGATCATTTCGTAATGACCCTGCATGGTGCCCAGCGGCGTTTCAATTACCGCGCCGCTGGTGTACTGGTACTCTTCGCCAGGCGCGATGCGCGGCTGGACGCCAACCACACCTTCGCCCTGGACTTCGGTTTCACGGCCATGACCATTGGTAATCAGCCAGTAACGGCCCAATAGCTGCACTGGCGCCCGACCCAGATTGCGGATGGTTACGGTATAGGCAAAAACGTAACGTTCATCGTCAGGTGAGGATTGCGCCTCAATGTAGACGCTTTGCACCTGAATACACACTCTGGGCGAATTGATCATGTTTAACTCTCCTTCAAAGGCGCGTTTTCCGACAGATAATTGGCCATCTGGCAGTACTGCGCGACAGAGATATTTTCCGCGCGCATTGCCGGGTCAATACCCATTTCCGTCAACGTCTCAACGCTAAAAAGATTGCCGAGACTGTTACGGATCGTTTTACGGCGCTGGTTAAAGGCCTCGGTGGTAATACGGCTCAACACGCGAATATCTTTAACCGGGTAAGGCATTGTTGCGTGTGGAACCAGACGCACCACGGCGGAGTCCACTTTGGGCGGCGGCGTGAAGGCGGATGGCGGCACTTCAAGCACCGGGATCACCTGACAGTAATATTGCGCCATCACGCTTAAACGACCATACGCTTTGCTGTTCGGCCCTGCAACCAGACGATTTACCACTTCTTTTTGCAACATAAAGTGCATGTCGGCAATGGCATCAGTATAGCTAAAGAGATGGAACATCAGCGGGGTGGAGATATTATAGGGCAGATTGCCGAACACACGCAGCGGTTGGCCCAACTGCGCAGACAGTTCGCCAAAGTTCATGGTCATGGCGTCCTGCTGATAAATAGTCAGCTTCGGCCCTAAGAACGGATGGGTTTGCAAACGCGCCGCCAGATCGCGGTCAAGTTCAATGACCGTGAGCTTATCCAGTCGTTCGCCGACCGGCTCCGTCAGCGCCGCCAGACCGGGGCCGATTTCAACCATCGCCTGGCCTTTTTGCGGATTAATAGCAGAAACAATACTGTCGATCACAAACCGATCGTTGAGAAAGTTTTGCCCGAAGCGTTTACGGGCTAAATGGCCCTGATGGACTCGATTATTCATTGGGTATTAACAATCATTTTGATGGCGAGATTAAGCGCCGTAATAAAACTGCCGACATCCGCTTTTCCTCGGCCCGCCAGTTCAAGCGCGGTGCCGTGGTCAACGGAGGTTCGAATAAAAGGTAGGCCGAGCGTAATATTCACTCCCCGACCGAATCCCTGGTATTTTAGCACGGGCAGGCCCTGATCGTGGTACATTGCCAGCACCGCGTCGGCATTATCGAGATATTTGGGCTGAAACAGCGTATCAGCAGGTAGCGGCCCGTTGAGTTTCATCCCCTGCGCCCGCAGCTCGTCGAGCACCGGAATGATGGTGTCTATCTCTTCCGTGCCCATATGACCGCCTTCGCCCGCGTGCGGATTCAGGCCACAGACAAGAATGCGCGGTTCGGCAATACCAAATTTGGTCCGCAAATCGTGATGCAAAATAGCAATCACTTCGTGCAAAAGCGCAGGGGTGATGGCGTCTGCAATCGCCCGTAGCGGCAGATGCGTGGTCGCCAGCGCCACGCGAAGTTCTTCGGTTGCCAGCATCATCACGACTTTTTTCGCCTGCGAACGCTCTTCGAAAAACTCGGTATGACCGGTAAACGGAATGCCTGCGTCGTTAATAACGCCTTTGTGCACGGGGCCTGTGATCAGCGCGGCAAATTCACCGTTCAGACAGCCATCACACGCTCGCGCCAGCGTCTCTACCACATAGGGGCCATTTTCTACCGTCAACTGACCGGGGATGGCAGGCGCGCGCAGCGAGACCGGCAATAGGGTCAGCGTTCCCGCGGGCTGCGGCGCAGCGGGGACATCAGGCGAGTAAGGGAGAAGCGAGAGGGGCAGGCCGAGCATGGCGGCGCGCTCCGTCAGGAGCGCGCCGTCCGCACAGACGACCAGTTCAATCGGCCACGCGCGTTGCGCCAGTTGGACAACAAGATCGGGGCCAATCCCGGCGGGTTCGCCGGGAGTGATAACAACGCGTTGCGCACTGCTCATTAGTTACTCAAAATCTTAACGTAAGCGCTGGCGCGCTGTTCTTGCATCCAGGTCGCCGCTTCTTCTGAGAATTTACGGTTCATCAGCATACGATAAGCGCGATCTTTCTGCGCCGCATCGGTTTTGTCTACCTTACGCGTATCCAGCAATTCGATCAGATGCCAGCCGAAAGAGGAGTGTACCGGCGCGCTTATTTGGCCTTTATGCAGCTTCGTTAGCGCGTCGCGGAACGCCGGATCGAAAATATCTGGCGTAGCCCAACCCAAATCACCGCCCTGGTTAGCGGAGCCCGGGTCCTGAGAGTACTCTTTCGCCGCAGCGGCAAATGTGGTTTTACCACTCTTAATGTCAGCCGCGATTTCTTCCAGCTTCAGGCGCGCCTGCTGATCGTTCATGATCGGCGACGGCTTAAGCAGAATATGACGAGCGTGAACTTCGGTCACGGAGATACTCTGGCTCTGACCGCGCAGGTCGTTTACTTTCAGAATGTGGAAGCCGACGCCGGAGCGAATCGGGCCGACAATGTCGCCTTTCTTCGCGGTGCTCAGCGCCTGGGCGAAAATCCCCGGCAGCTCCTGGATACGGCCCCAGCCCATCTGACCGCCTTTTAGCGCCTGCTGGTCGGCAGAGTAGGTAATCGCCAGTTTGCCGAAATCTGCGCCGTTACGCGCTTCTTCAACAATGCTTTCCGCCTGGCGCTGCGCGTCGTTAACCTGCTCGGAGGTTGGGTTTTCCGGCAGAGCAATCAGGATATGGCTCAGGTTCAGCTCGGTGCTGGCGTCGTTTTGGGTGCCAATCTGTTTTGCCAGCGCGTCAACTTCTTGCGGCAAAACGGTGATACGGCGACGAACCTCGTTGTTGCGCACTTCAGAGATAATCATCTCTTTACGAATCTGGTTACGGTAGGTTGAATAGTTCAGCCCATCGTAAGCCAGACGGCTGCGCATCTGATCCATCGTCATATTGTTTTGTTTGGCGATGTTGGCGATGGCCTGATCCAACTGCTCATCCGTGATCTTCACCCCCATCTTCTGACCCATCTGCAGGATAATTTGATCCATAATCAAACGTTCCAGGATCTGGTGACGCAGCGTGGCGTCGTCCGGAAGCTGCTGACCTGCCTGACCCGCGTTGAGTTTGACTGATTGCATTAAGCCATCAACGTCGCTTTCCAGCACGACGCCATTATTGACGACGGCTGCGACTTTATCGACTACCTGGGGGGCAGCGAAACTGGTATTCGCGATCATGGCGATACCGAGAAGCAGCGTTTTCCAGTTCTTCATACTTTTTCCATTTCAATTAACCGCAATGCGGATTACGTTGTAAATCAATCAGATTACATAGAGCTTTGGTACGGCAGAATGTTCGAACGCAACATTTCTTGCGTGCCGAGGCCGTAGTTAGAGCTCAAACCGCGCAGCTCAATGTTGAAGCCAATCGCGTTATCATAAATCGCGTGTTGTTTATCGTTATCCCAACCGTTCAGCTTACGTTCGTATCCGACGCGGATCGCATAGCAGCAAGAGTTGTACTGCAAGCCGAGCATCTGGTCTGCAGGTTTGCTCGAATTGGTATCGAAGTAGTACGCGCCGACAATCGACCAGCGATCGGCAATCGGCCAACTTGCCACCGCGCCCACCTGGTTGATGCCGTTTTTATACTGCTCTGCCGTGGAATAATACGAAGGCAACGTAGCCTGAATATATTCCGGGCTGGCATAGCGGTAGTTCAACTGTACCAGACGATCCTGATCCCGACGGTATTCGAGGCTGCTGCTGCTGGTAGCGACGCTATCCAGACGGGTATCGTACTGCACTCCGCTACGCAGCCCCCAGCGTTCTGAAATACGCCAGTAAGTGTCGCCTGCCCAAACCAGCGAACCGGTTTTGTCGTCATTCTCCCATTTAATGTTGTCATCGCCGGTGCGAGACTCCGTGAAATAGTAGATTTGACCAACAGAAACGTTAAAACGTTCAACGGCGGCATCATCATAAATGCGTGTTGTGACGCCGGTCGTGACCTGGTTGGCGGAAGCAATACGGTCGAGACCGCCATAAGTGCGGTCGCGGAACAGGCCGTTATAGTCGGATTGCAGCAAAGAAGAATCGTAGTTATAGATGCCGCTCTGGTCGCGGTACGGCACATACAGGTACTGCACGCGTGGTTCCAGCGTCTGAGTATACCCCGGCGCCAGCATCGCCATATCGCGTTCGAAGATGAGCTTACCGTCGACTTTAAACTGCGGCATGACGCGGTTAACCGAATCTTCCAGCTTATTTTTATTGTTTGGATCGCTGTTATAGCTGTCCAGATTCGTTTGCTGATAGTGCGTCGCCATCAGCTTCGCTTCGGTGTTCAGACTGCCCCAGCGGTTGGAGAGCGGCAGACTAATGGTCGGCTCCAGGTGGACGCGGGTCGCTTCCGGCATATTGTCTTTGGTGTTAACAAAGTGCACCGCCTGGCCGTAAATCCGGGTATCAAACGGGCCGAGATCGTTATGGTAGTAGTTAACGTCTAACTGCGGCTCCGCTGAATAGCTGCTGGTGTTCTGATCGTTAAACACCTGGAATTGCTTGGTCGACACCGTAGCGTCAAAGTTTTGTACGGCGTAGCCGACGCTGAATTTCTGCGTTGCGTAGCCGTCGGTACTGGAACCGTACTTACTGTCGAAATCATTAAAGTAGCTGGAGTCGCTGACTTTGGTGTAATCGACGTTAAAACGCCACACCTGATCCATCACGCCTGAGTGCTGCCAGTAGAATAACCAGCGGTGCTTATCGCCCTCTTTGGGATGTTCGTCCTCGTAGACTTTATCAGAAGGCAGATAATCTAATTCCATCAACCCGGCGCCGGCCTGCGTGAGATAACGGAATTCGTTCTCCCACATAATATTGCCGCGGCGGTGCATATAGTGCGGGGTGATGGTGGCGTCCATATTGGGCGCGATGTTCCAGTAATACGGTAAGTAGAACTCGAAATAGTTCTTGGTCGTGTATTTCGCGTTCGGGATCAGGAAACCTGAGCGACGTTTGTCACCGACGGGTAGCTGTAAATAGGGGCTATAAAAGATCGGAACCGGACCTACTTTAAACCGGGCGTTCCAGATCTCCGCAACCTGTTCTTCACGGTCATGGATGACTTCACTCCCCACCACGCTCCAGGTATCGGAGCCAGGCAGACAGGAGGTAAAGCTGCCGTTTTCCAGAATGGTATAGCGGTTTTCGCCGCGCTGCTTCATGAGATCGGCTTTACCGCGCCCCTGACGGCCCACCATCTGGTAATCGCCTTCCCAGACGTTCGTGTCTTTGGTGTTCAGGTTCGCCCAGCCCTTCGGCCCTTTAAGGATGACCTGATTGTCATCATAATGCACATTACCCAGCGCATCGACGGTGCGTACAGGTTCCGGCTGACCTTCCGCCTGCTTCTGATGAAGCTGCACTTCATCCGCTTGCAGGCGGCTATTCCCCTGCATAATGTCCACGTTGCCGGTAAAAACGGCATCGTCCGGGTAGTTACCTTTAGCGTTATCGGCATTGATAGTAACCGGCAGATCGTTGGTATCGCCTTTTACCAGAGGACGATCGTAGCTCGGCACGCCCAACATACACTGTGAGGCGAGATCGGCTGCCAGCCCCTGATGACTATAAAGGGCGCTGGCGATCATGGTGGCCAGAAGAGTGGGAATACGTTTTTTCATACGTTGTATTTATTGTTCCATCATCGGTAGCGTTGCGCGTGACAAACGGTCACAGCCTAACTTACTCATCTTCGCTGCGCCAGTGTTAATCCTGCCGTTTAGCGTCTGTGGTGTTAGGCACGGCATTGAATGACAGGTATGATAATGCAAATTATAGGCGATGTCCCACAATTGACCGTAGCCTTCATTCGCAGAAAAGCACCTTATTTTGTGGGAGATAGCCTCACCGATAGCGTAACGTTTTGGGGAGTCTATGCAGTACTGGGGAAAGATAATTGGCGTCGCCGTAGCCCTGATGATGGGCGGCGGCTTTTGGGGCGTGGTCCTGGGTCTGCTGGTGGGCCATATGTTCGACAAAGCCCGCAGCCGAAAAATGGCGTGGTTTGCCAACCAGCGGGAACGGCAGGCGCTGTTTTTTGCCACCACCTTTGAGGTGATGGGCCACTTAACCAAATCAAAAGGACGGGTGACGGAAGCGGATATTCATATCGCCAGTCAGTTGATGGATCGTATGAATTTACACGGCGATTCACGTACAGCCGCGCAGAACGCCTTTCGGGTCGGAAAAGCGGATAATTACCCATTACGTGAAAAGATGCGGCAGTTTCGTAGCATCTGCTTCGGGCGTTTTGATCTGATCCGGATGTTTCTGGAAATTCAGATCCAGGCGGCGTTTGCCGATGGCTCGCTACACCCTAATGAGCGGGAAGTGCTGTATGTGATTGCGGAAGAGTTAGGTATTTCCCGCGTACAGTTCGATCAGTTTCTGCGCATGATGCAGGGCGGCGCGCAGTTTGGCGGCGGTTATCATCAACAGTCCGGCGGCGGCTGGCAGCAGGCGCAGCGCGGCCCGACGCTGGAAGATGCCTGTAATGTGCTGGGGGTTAAAACCACCGACGATGCAACCACCATTAAACGCGCTTATCGCAAACTGATGAGCGAGCATCATCCGGACAAACTGGTCGCGAAAGGTTTACCGCCGGAAATGATGGAGATGGCGAAGCAAAAAGCGCAGGAAATTCAGAAAGCGTATGAGCTAATCAAAGAACAGAAAGGCTTCAAGTGATTGAATTGCCGGATGCGGCTAGCGCCTTATCCGGCCTACGTTAATGAATGTAGGCCGGGCAAGCGAAGCGCCCCGGCATAAATTGGCTCAGAATTTAAAAATCTGCCGGGACTTTAAACGTCATGCTGTTACCGTAAGCGGGATGGGTAATGGTCAGCATTTCGGCGTGTAACTGCAAACGCGGCGCTAGCGACAACGCTTCCGGCGAGGCGTAAAACCGATCGCCTAAAATCGGGTGGCCTAACGCCAGCATATGCACACGAAGCTGATGCGAACGCCCGGTGATCGGTTTGAGCACCACGCGGGCGGTATTATCCGCCGCAAACTCCACCACGTTATATTCCGTTTGCGCCGGTTTGCCGGTTTCATAACACACTTTCTGCTTTGGCCGGTTCGGCCAGTCGCAGATGAGCGGTAAGTCGACCAGTCCTTCCGCCGGGGAGGGATGCCCCCATACGCGCGCCACATACTGCTTTTTCGGCTCACGTTCGCGGAACTGGCGTTTTAGCTCCCGTTCCGCGGCTTTGGTCAGCGCCACTACAATCACGCCGCTGGTGGCCATATCCAGACGATGCACCGACTCTGCCTGCGGGTAGTCGCGCTGGATACGCGTCATAATGCTGTCTTTGTGCGCTTCCAGACGCCCCGGCACGGACAACAGGCCGCTGGGCTTATTGACCACCATAATGTGCTCATCCTGATACAGGATAACCAGCCAGGGTTCCTGCGGCGGATTGTAGTTTTCCATCCCCATGTACGGCTCCGTTATTGGTGCGTGACGACGATAAGACGCAGCGCGTCCAGACGCCAGCCTGCCTGATTCAGGCTTTCCAGCACCTGCTGACGGTTGCTGTCGATAGCGGCAAGTTCGTCGTCGCGAATGTTCGGGTTGACGGCGCGCAGCGCTTCCAGACGCGACAGTTCCCCGGACAGTTTTTCATCCGCCTCGCGGCGCGCGTTATCAATCAGCGCTCTGGCGGACTTTTCAATCTGCGTCTCGCCCAGTTGCAAAATGGCGTGGACGTCCTGTTGCACGGCGTTAACCAGTTTGCTGCCGGTGTGGCGATTCACGGCGCTGAGCTGACGGTTGAAGGTTTCAAACTCGACCTGGGCGGCCAGATTGTTGCCGTTTTTATCTAACAGCATACGTACCGGCGTCGGCGGCAGGAAGCGGTTCAGTTGTAGCTGTTTCGGCGCCTGCGCTTCCACGACGTAAACCAGTTCGACCAGCAGCGTGCCGACGGGCAGCGCTTTATTTTTCAACAGCGAAATGGTGCTGCTGCCGGTGTCGCCGGAGAGGATCAGATCCAGTCCGTTACGGATGAGCGGATGTTCCCAGGTAATAAACTGCGCATCTTCGCGAGACAGGGCTACGTCACGTTCAAACGTGATAGTACAGCCGTCTTCCGGCAGGCCGGGGAAATCCGGCACCAACATGTGGTCGGACGGCGTCAGTACGATCAGGTTGTCGCCGCGATCGTCCTGGTTAATGCCGACGATATCGAACAGGTTCATGGCGAACGCGATCAGGTTGGTGTCGTCGTCCTGTTCTTCAATGCTTTGTGCAAGCTGTTGGGCTTTTTCACCACCGTTGGAGTGGATCTCCAGCAGGCGGTCGCGGCCCTGTTCTAACTGGGCTTTTAGCGCTTCATGTTGCTCGCGGCAGGATTTGATCAGATCGTCAAACCCGTCGGTTTCTTCAGGCGCGGCCAGATAGTTAATCAGACTGGCGTAGGCTGAATCATAAATCGCGCGACCGGTCGGGCAGGTGTGCTCAAAGGCGTCCAGCCCTTCGTGATACCAGCGAACCAGCACCGACTGGGCGGTTTTTTCCAGGTACGGGACGTGGATCTGGATATCATGCGCCTGGCCGATACGATCCAGACGACCAATACGCTGTTCCAGCAGATCCGGGTTAAACGGCAAGTCGAACATCACCAGATTGCTGGCAAACTGGAAGTTACGTCCTTCGGAGCCGATTTCGGAACATAACAGCACCTGCGCGCCGGTATCTTCTTCGGCGAACCAGGCGGCGGCGCGGTCGCGTTCGATAATCGACATGCCCTCATGGAACACGGCGGCGCGGATGCCTTCGCGTTCGCGCAGCACCTGCTCCAGCTGTAACGCGGTGGTCGCCTTAGCGCAGATCACCAGCACTTTTTGCGAACGATGGCTGGTCAGATAGCCCATCAGCCACTCAACGCGTGGGTCGAAGTTCCACCAGGTGCCGGTATCGCCTTCGAACTCCTGATAAATTTGTTCCGGATAGAGCATATCGCGGGCGCGATCTTCCGCGCTTTTACGCGCGCCCATAATGCCGGAGACCTTAATGGCGGTCTGATACTGGGTCGGCAGCGGCAGTTTTACCGTATGCAGTTCACGTTTCGGGAACCCCTTGACGCCGTTACGGGTGTTGCGGAACAGAACGCGGCTGGTGCCGTGGCGATCCATCAGCATCGACACCAGCTCATCACGGGCGGCCTGCGCATCGTCGCGATCGCTATTAGCGGCCTGCAACAGCGGTTCAATATCCTGTTCGCCGATCAGATCGCCCAGCCTGTTCAGTTCGTCGTTGCTGAGTTTATTGCCCGCCAGCAGCATGGCCACCGCATCGGCGACAGGACGGTAGTTTTTCTGTTCTTCGACAAACTGTTCGAAATCGTGGAAACGGTTCGGATCGAGCAGGCGCAGACGGGCGAAATGGCTTTCCATCCCCAGCTGTTCTGGCGTGGCGGTCAGCAGCAGCACGCCCGGCACGCGTTCAGCTAACTGTTCGATGGCCATATATTCACGGCTCGGCGCATCGGTACTCCACACCAGATGATGCGCTTCGTCGACCACCAGCAAATCCCACTCGGCGTCGCACAAATGTTCCAGACGCTGCTTATTACGGCGGGCGAAATCCAGCGAACAGATCACCAGTTGTTCGGTTTCAAACGGGTTATACGCGTCGTGCTGCGCTTCGGTATAGCGTTCGTCATCGAACAGCGCGAAGCGCAGGTTGAAACGGCGCAGCATTTCTACCAGCCACTGGTGTTGCAGGGTTTCCGGAACGATGATCAATACGCGTTCCGCCGCGCCGGATAATAACTGTTGATGCAGAATCATCCCGGCTTCAATGGTTTTACCTAAGCCCACTTCATCCGCCAGCAGTACGCGCGGCGCGTGGCGACGACCCACATCATGAGCGATATTAAGCTGATGCGGGATCAGGTTGGTCCGCTGACCGCGCAGGCCGCTGTATGGCATCCGGTACTGCTCGCTCTGAAATTTACGGGCGCGATAGCGCAGCGCGAACCGATCCATTCGATCGATTTGACCGGCGAACAGACGATCCTGGGGCTTACTGAAAACCAACTTGCTGTCGAGCAGAACCTCGCGCAACGTCACATTGGTCTCTTCGGTATCCAGGCGGGTGCCGACATAAACAAGCAGGCCATTTTCTTCTTTTACTTCATCGATATGTAGCTGCCAGCCTTCATGGCTTGTAATCGTATCGCCAGGGTTGAACATGACGCGGGTCACGGGAGAATCACTGCGCGCATACAGGCGGTTTTCCCCCGTGGACGGGAAAAGTAAGGTGACGGTTCGCGCATCCATCGCAACAACGGTTCCAAGTCCCAGCTCGCTTTCTGTATCGCTGATCCAGCGTTGACCAAGTGTAAAAGGCATATGTGTTCGGCTCTATATCTTTAATTGCAGGCATTACTCGCCATTCCCAGGCGACAGCACTGGATAATTGCGAGTATACGACCCCGCTACCAGGCTAATGTGGTAGTGGCGTTAATTAGGTCCAGGAATGGAAAGGGCGCTATGGTACTGGAAGGCAGCGCTTTCGTCACGCGTCAAAATAACCCCAGTTGCCCGGTCAGTAGTGTAGCAAAATTATCTTCAACGAAGGGAAGAATTCCTTCCGCCACGGGTTGTAGCTGGCGGGTAAGATAGTGTTCGTAATCCAGCGGCGACTGCTGGTAATCCACGGGCTCGGGGCCGTTAACAGTCCAGACATATTTTATAGCGCCGCGATTCTGATACTGCGCCGGACGGCCCCGCTTCAGGTTTTGTTCATCCGCCAGCCGGGCGGCGCGAACGTGCGGCGGGACGTTACGCTGGTACTCATGTAAAGGGCGACGCAGACGCTTGCGATAAACCAGCTGCGCGTCCAGTTCGCCCGCCATCAGTTTATCGATAGTCTCACGCACATAGTCTTGATAAGGTTCATTGCGAAAAACGCGCAGATACAGCTCCTGTTGAAAGCGCTGCGCCAGCGGCGTCCAGTCGGTCCGCACCGTTTCCAGACCTTTAAATACCATGCGCTGGTTGTCGCCTTCCTGAATCAGACCCGCGTAGCGTTTTTTACTGCCAGTATCCGCGCCGCGGATGGTCGGCATCAGAAAACGGCAAAAGTGGGTTTCAAACTCCAGCTCCAGCGCGCTGGTCAACTTTTGCTGTTGTAACGTTTGCGCCCACCATTCGTTCACGTGACGCACCAGCCTGTGCCCGATTTCCGCCGCGTCGGCTTCTGAATGCGCACGCCGGAGCCAGACGAAAGTGGAATCGGTATCGCCATAAATTACGTTATAACCCTGCGCCTCAATCAGCGCTTTGGTCTGGCGCATAATCGCATGACCGCGCATGGTGATTGACGACGCCAGACGGGGATCGAAAAAGCGACAGGCCGTGGTGCCGAGTACGCCATAAAAGGCGTTCATAATGATTTTAAGCGCCTGCGAGAGCGGTTTATTGCCCTGACGTTTGGCTTCATCGCGCCCGTGCCAGATTTGGCTAACAATTTCCGGCAGGCAGTGCTTTTCTCGTGAAAACCAGGCGTCAAGGAAACCTTCGGTACTGTGTTCCGGGTCCGGCTGCGCCATGCCTTCGACCAGCCCGACGGGATCAATCAAAAACGTGCGGATAATCGACGGGTACAGGCTTTTATAATCCAGCACCAGTACTGAATCGTATAATCCGGGTTGTGAATCCATTACGTAGCCGCCGGGACTTGCCAGCGGCGGCACTTCGCCGAGATTGGGCGCGACATAGCCGGCGCGGTGCATTCGCGGAAAGTAAAGATGCCCGAATGCGGCGACCGAACCGCCGTGGCGATCGACCGGCAGGCCGTTGATCGTCGCGCGTTCCAGCAAAAACGGCATGATCTCGGTTTTATGGAAAATGCGCGTGACCAGCTCGCAGTCTTTCAGGTTGTAGGTGGCGAGGGCGGGTTTATCCTGGGCAAAGCGGCGATCGATCTCATCCATACGATCCCAGGGGTTATCAATGGATTTTCCTTCGCCGAGCAGTTCCTGCGAGACGGCTTCCAGCGAAAAAGACGAAAAATTCCAGAACGCGGATTTAAGCGCGTCGATACCATCGATAATGACTCGCCCTCTGGACTGGGCGAAAAAAACGCCGTTTTTGAAGCCATGTTCGCGCCACTCCAGTTCGCTATTGTCTCGCCCCAGCCGTAAAGGGATACGGTAGCGTTCGGCATATTTTTGCAGCATACGCAGGTCGAACTGCACCACGTTCCAGCCGATGATGACGTCAGGATCATGTTCGGCAAACCAGGCGTTGAGTTTTTCCAGCAGCTGCGGGCGGCTGGCGACATACACAAGCTCGAAGTCCAGTTGGCGGTCATCGCCGTTCGCCGGGCCCAGCATATAAACGGTACGCTGGCCGCAGCCTTCCAGACCAATGCAATACAGCTCGCCGTGTCGCGTGGTTTCGATATCCAGCGAGACCCATTTTAGCGGCGGTCGATAGTCGGGGTGGGGTTTAAGACGCGCATTGCGGATAACGCCGTTACGCATCTCGCCATCTACCCAAACGGGCGACGTAATAAAACGTTCCATCAGGTAACGTTCCGGCGGGCGGACATCCGCTTCATAAACGGTGACGCCGTTTTCGCGCAGCAGTTTTTCCATTCGCATAAGCTGGCGGTGAGTGCGGCAATACAGACCGGATACCGGCTGACGGTGAAAGTCTCGCAGCTGGAGCGGCGTCAGGCGATAGTCTTTTTCCGCCTGTAGCAGCGAGGCGGCGCGGGAGGTCTGGCTGGTCGGAATAAACGCCACGGACTCTTGCGGCGCCAGCGTCGCCTGCACAGGGCCGTTGTCTGTCGCCAGCCAGAAAGAGACCTCCGTCCCTTGCGGCGTATCCCGCCAGTGCCGGGTTAAAATGAAACCTGCCTGCGCCACGATGATTACCTGTCTAAAAAATTCACGCTAATTATAACCTGTTTTAGGGGGTAATACTGTTATTTTGTACAGGCATATAACGTAAAAGCCGATATCCGCTGTAATAAAAAGTTTCTCGCAGTAAGAAGCGGGTTTGCGCCCACCAGGATTTATAGCGGGTGGATCGCTTGGGTGATGAGCGGCTATCGATACCATTATCCTGAGCGATAGTTTTCAGACGCAGCATATGCAGCGGATCGCTGACCAGTAACGCTGTGCGCCATTGTTGTTGTCGCAGTATCTGTTTTGCGTAACGAATATTTTCGCGCGTCACGGTAGAGCGCTCTTCAATAAAAATCGCCTTAGCCGGAATGCCTTTTTCCAGAACGTATTGACGGGCTATCGCCGCATCGGAAACCGTTGCGCCAGCGCCGTAGCCGCCGGTTAATACCAACGCGCGGACAATGTGTTGTTGGTAAAGCCAGATGGCATGATCCAGTCTGGCCTGAAAAACGGGAGAAGGCGTTTTTCCGCTAACGCCTGCTCCTGCGACAATCGCGCAGTCAGCTACGCGCGTCTGGTTTTGCTGACTGAACTGATAAATAGCGATAGCGTTATGGATAAACACCATGGCCATAATGAGAATGATGCCTGCCGCGATTCTGAGGATGTAGCGATATTTCATGAATGAGTTCGTTCCCCGTGACGGGTGTAATGGATATTTTAACGATAAAATGGCTTTTAGCGTCAGATATTTTTGCTGACGTATATTTATCAATATAATGATGCCGGTATATACAGCAGATATAATTATCCTATAACTGCTAATTTTGAATCATGTTTATTTACAGTTTTTACCCATGTATTAGCCGTTTTGTGTCAAGTCTGTTTTCATACATTAAGTATTTTTCAGAAAGGCGCTTGTTCGAATCTGTTACTTATTTCTCGGATTAACAAAAAAGCGATATTTTTTGTTTGTTTTACTTAATGAAAAGTGTAACAATTTCATTTGGAACATCCGCACCGTCAGGTAGAAATATAATATTCCAATTGGCCGCTATGGTTAAATAAAAATGGATTACAGTGCGAATTCGTCGGGAACTCTCTGCATAATTTAATTTTTATTTCAGAATATAATTTTATTTTGACTTTCAGGTGCGGGTGTTTTTATCAAAATTTGTGGTATTCGGGAATGATCTTTTATGAATGTGAATATGCAGGCGTGCCTGGTAGGGAACGACCGTTATCTTTTCGTCAATACTCAACGCGCTAACCCTTCCATAAAAACCGTGAGTCGATTTTTTGAGTATAAAACATGGACAGAACAGATTTGGCGTACAGAAATTATTGAAAACGGCAATGCTTTTTTTCACTGGCAAGGACACGACAGAAAAAACGGACATCGGGATACCATTATTAACTATCTGTTAAATGGGCAACGCTGGCAGTCAACAATCGAAGATTATATTTTCTTCCATGCGCTGGAAGGAAAAGCGTGGCAGGGACATTATGATAATATTATTGAATATGTGAGTTCTGATCATTACGTCTATCAAAGCGCATTTGCTGAATATATCACCGACCAGACTCATCAACGCGCCCCCCATGGGACGCGTTTTTAGAGGCATTACTGCCCGTAATAGGCTTTTGCGCCGTGTTTGCGTAAATAGTGTTTATCCAGCAGGGATTGCTGCATGTCGGGCAACTGCGGCGCAAGCTGGCGGCAGAAGATCCCCATATAGGCCACTTCTTCCAGCACGATGGCGTTATGCACGGCATCCTCGGCATTTTTACCCCAGGCAAACGGGCCGTGCGAATGGACAAGCACGCCGGGCATTTGAGCGGCATCAATACCTTGTTTTTCAAAGGTTTCAACAATGACATTGCCCGTTTCCCATTCATACTCGCCATTAATTTCCGCCTCGGTCATTTTGCGAGTGCAGGGAATCGTACCGTAGAAATAGTCGGCGTGGGTGGTGCCCGTCGCCGGAATCGGCTGACCCGCCTGCGCCCAGATAGTCGCGTGGCGCGAATGGGTGTGTACGATGCCGCCGATAGCCGGAAATGCCTGATATAACAAACGGTGGGTTGGCGTATCGGACGACGGTTTCTTATGACCTTCAACGACTTCACCGCTCTCCAGACTGACCACCACCATATCGTCAGCGGTCATGGCGCTATAATCGACGCCGGACGGCTTAATCACCAGTACGCCGCGTTCGCGATCGACGGCGCTAACGTTACCCCAGGTGAGGGTGACCAGGTTGTGTTTTGGCAGCGCCAGATTGGCTTCCAGTACCTGGCGTTTGAGATCTTCTAACATTGTTTTCTCCCTGCCGGATGGCGCTTCGCTTATCCGGCCTACGAGCGACGGTGTGCCGGATGGCGACATAAATGCCTTATTCGGCCTACAGGACCGTAGGCCCGGTAAACGCAGTGCCACCGGGCATTCAGACTCCACTTTTAGCGTTTTAAACCGTAATACACCTCGTTCCAGCGCAGCGCGTCCTTAAAGGCCGGCAGACGGGTATCGTTATCAATTACCGCGATTTCGATATCGTGTATTTCTGCGAACTGGCGCATATCGTTTAGATCCAGCGCGTGGCTGAAGACGGTATGGTGCGCGCCGCCAGCCAGAATCCACGCTTCGGAGGCGGTCGGCAGATCCGGCTGCGCCTTCCACAGCGCGTTAGCCACCGGCAGTTTCGGCAGGGAGTGCGGCGTTTTTACGGTGTCAATGCAGTTGACCAGCAGGCGGTAACGATCGCCGAGGTCGATCAGGCTGGCGACGATCGCCGGGCCGGTTTGGGTATTGAAAATCAAACGCGCCGGATCTTCCTTGCCGCCAATGCCGAGGTGCTGGACGTCGAGGATCGGTTTCTCTTCCACCGCGATGGAGGGACACACTTCCAGCATGTGCGAGCCGAGCACCAGATCGTTGCCTTTCTCGAAGTGGTAGGTGTAATCCTCCATAAATGAGGTGCCGCCCTGCAGACCGGTTGACATCACTTTCATAATGCGAAGCAGAGCGGCGGTTTTCCAGTCGCCTTCGCCCGCAAAGCCGTAGCCCTGCTGCATCAGACGCTGTACGGCCAGACCCGGAAGCTGTTTCAGACCGTGTAAATCTTCAAAAGTAGTAGTGAATGCGTGGAAGCCGCCCTGTTCCAGGAAACGCTTCATCCCCAGTTCAATGCGCGCCGCTTCCCGCACGTTCTGGCGTTTATCGCCGTGGATCTGGGTGGCGGGCGTCAGGGTATAGCTGCTTTCATACTCGTCAATCAGAGCGTTGATATCGCCGTCGCCGATAGAATTCACCACCTGCACCAGATCGCCGACCGCCCAGGTATTGACCGAAAAGCCAAATTTGATTTGCGCGGCCACTTTATCACCGTCAGTCACTGCGACTTCACGCATATTGTCGCCGAAGCGGCAGACTTTTAGCTGGCGGGTATCCTGTTTAGAGACCGCCTGGCGCATCCAGGCGCCGATACGCGTATGGGCCTCTTTATCCTGCCAGTGGCCAGTGACGACCGCGTGCTGCTGGCGCATCCGCGCGCCGATAAAACCGAACTCGCGGCCGCCGTGCGCAGTCTGGTTCAGGTTCATAAAGTCCATATCGATGCTGTCCCACGGCAGGGCGGCGTTAAATTGGGTATGGAATTGCAGTAGTGGTTTGTTAAGAATACTCAGCCCGTTGATCCACATTTTGGCCGGGGAGAAGGTGTGCAGCCAGACCACCAGCCCCGCGCAGCGATCGTCATAATTGGCGTCACGACAAATGGCGGTAATCTCATCCGGCGAGGTGCCCAGCGGTTTTAATACCAGTTTACATGGCAGTTTGGCTTCGGTATTCAGCGCGTTGACCACATGCTCGGCATGTTGAGTGACCTGACGCAGGGTTTCTGCGCCATACAAATGCTGGCTGCCAATCACAAACCATACTTCATAATTATCAAAAATCGTCATTGTCGTGTCCTTAATGAGTCAGGATTGCCTGATTGGCCGGGGTCGTTGGCGCCGGCGCGGCAGTCGGAAGATAATGTTGTTCTGCGCTTAGCGCCCACTGCTGGTAGCGGCGGTAAAGCTGTTCGAAGCGTTGCGCCTGTTCAGGGTGGGGGCGCAGAGTGCGTTCTACCGCGCTCGCCATGCTTTGCTGGGCGGCTGGAATGTCGGCATGGACTTTCGCAGCGACGGCGGCAAAGATAGCGGCGCCTAATGCGCAACACTGGTCGGAAGCGACGATCTGCAACGGACGATTCAGTACGTCGCAGCAGACCTGCATAATGACCTGATTTTTACGGGCGATGCCGCCAAGCGCCATCACGTTATTGACCGCGATACCCTGATCGGTAAAACACTCCTGAATGGCGCGCGCGCCGAAGGCGGTCGAAGCGACCAGACCGCCAAACAGCGCTGGCGCGTCGGTGGCGAGATTGAGATCGGTAATGACGCCTTTCAGACGCTGATTAGCGTTTGGCGTGCGGCGACCGTTAAACCAGTCGAGCACCACCGGCAGGTGATCCAGGGACGGATTTTTCGCCCAGGCGTCGGTGAGCGCTGGCAGTAGCTGCTTCTGGCTGGCGTTAATCTGGGGTTTCAGTTCCGGGTGCTGCGCGGCAAGTTGCTCCAGCGGCCAGCTCAACACGCGGCTAAACCAGGCGTAGATATCGCCGAAAGCAGATTGCCCCGCTTCCAGACCGATAAAGTTCGGCACCACGCTGCCGTCAACCTGACCGCAAATGCCTTTCACGGCGCGATCCCCGACGCTCTGTTTATCCGCAATCAGAATGTCGCAGGTAGACGTGCCGATGACTTTTACCAGCGTATTGGGCTGTGCGCCCGCGCCGACCGCGCCCATGTGGCAGTCGAACGCGCCGCCGGAAATCACCACGCTTTCCGGCAAGCCGAGGCGCTGCGCCCATTCGGCGCACAGGGTGCCCACGGGCAGATCGGCGGTGAAGGTTTCGCTAAATAACGGGTAGCGCAGATGACGGTTAATGCACGGATCGAGTTCATCAAAGAAGCTCGCGGGCGGCAGACCGCCCCAGCTTTCATGCCACAGTGTTTTGTGCCCGGCGCTGCAGCGGCCACGGCGGATATCCTGCGGGCGAGTGGTACCGGAAAGCAGCGCCGGCACCCAGTCACACAGTTCAATCCACGAGACGGCGGCCTGCGCGACGGCGCTATCCTGGCGGGTGACGTGCAGAATCTTCGCCCAGAACCATTCGCTGGAGTAAATGCCGCCAATATAGCGGGAGTAGTCGACCTTACCTGGCTTATGGCACAGACGAGTGATTTCGTCGGCCTCTTCCACGGCGGTGTGATCTTTCCACAGCACAAACATCGCATTCGGGTTCTCGGCGAACTCTGGACGCAGCGCCAGGACGTTACCGTCGGCGTCAATCGGCGCTGGCGTAGAGCCGGTGCTGTCAACGCCAATGCCAACGACATTTGCGCGTTGCGCGGCGCTTAATTGTGCCAGAACGGCTTTCAGCGCGGCCTCCATTGACTCCATGTAGTCGCGCGGATGATGACGGAACTGGTTGTTCGGGCCGTCGCAATAACGGCCTTCTTGCCAGCGCGGATACCACTCTACGCTGGTGGCGATCTCGTCGCCGGTGGCGCAGTCCACTGCCAGAGCGCGCACTGAATCACTGCCAAAATCGAGGCCAATTGCAATTGCCATCGTCTTACTCCATCCAGAAAAACAGGTATGGAGAAACAGTAGAGAGTCGCGGCAAAAACCGTCAGGCAGGATCCGCTAATCTTATGGACAAAAATGCTAATGCTTTGCAAAGTGTGACGCTGTGCAAATATTCAATGTGGACATTCCAGCCATAGTTATAGACACTTCTGTTACTTAATTTTATCGCCTGAACTGTACGCTTTTGTTACAAAGCGCTTTTCACAAGCGGGGTTGATACGTGCTTTCATCAAGCGCAAGGTCTTGCGGAGACGTAAGCACTGTCGTCCTGGTCAATATGGACAATTTGTTTCTTCTCTGAACATCGGGGGGTAGAGAAATCATGGCTGAAACGCAAAATGATCCGCTATTGCCGGGATATTCATTTAATGCCCATCTGGTCGCCGGGCTGACGCCAATTGAAGCGAATGGATATCTGGATTTTTTTATCGATCGTCCGTTGGGCATGAAGGGATATATTCTTAACCTGACCATCCGCGGAGAGGGCGTCATTAATAATAATGGCGAGCAGTTTGTCTGTCGGCCTGGCGATATATTATTGTTTCCGCCGGGCGAGATTCATCACTATGGACGGCATCCGGACGCCAGCGAGTGGTATCACCAGTGGGTTTATTTCCGGCCTCGCGCCTACTGGCAGGAGTGGCTGACCTGGCCGACAATCTTTGCCCAGACAGGATTTTTCCGCCCGGACGAGGCGCGCCAGCCGCATTTCAGCGAACTGTTCGGGCAGATCATCAGCGCCGGGCAAGGGGAAGGTCGCTATTCTGAGCTACTGGCGATCAATCTGCTGGAGCAGTTGTTGCTCAGACGTATGGCGGTAATTAATGAGTCGTTGCATCCGCCGATGGATAGCCGTGTGCGCGATGCCTGCCAGTATATCAGCGACCATCTGGCGGACAGTCATTTTGATATCGCCAGCGTCGCCCAGCATGTCTGCCTGTCGCCCTCCCGGTTATCGCATCTGTTCCGCCAGCAGTTAGGCATTAGCGTATTGAGTTGGCGCGAAGATCAGCGTATCAGCCAGGCGAAACTCCTGCTTAGCACCACGCGAATGCCGATAGCGACCGTTGGGCGCAATGTTGGATTTGACGATCAGCTCTATTTTTCGCGGGTATTTAAAAAATGCACCGGGGCAAGTCCTAGCGAGTTCAGGGCCGGATGTGAATAAAAAGTGAATGATGTGTCCACAAAGATGTCATAAGCCGTAACTATTCGGATAATTGACGGCTTGACGAAGGGGGACGGGGTAAGCAGAATCCCTGCTTCATCACGCTGACGGACACACTATGCAAGCACTGCTGGAACACTTTATCACCCAATCCACTCTGTATTCGCTTATCGCCGTGTTGCTGGTCGCCTTCCTGGAATCGCTGGCGCTGGTGGGGTTGATTTTACCCGGCACGGTACTGATGGCGGGGCTGGGCGCGCTTATCGGCAGCGGCGAGCTCAATTTTTGGCATGCCTGGCTGGTGGGTATTATCGGCTGTCTGATGGGAGACTGGATTTCGTTCTGGCTGGGGTGGCGCTTTAAAAAGCCGCTACACCGCTGGTCTTTTATGAAAAAGAACAAGTCGCTGCTGGATAAAACCGAACACGCGCTGCATCAGCACAGTATGTTCACGATCCTGGTCGGACGTTTTGTCGGTCCGACGAGGCCGCTGGTGCCGATGGTGGCAGGGATGCTGGATCTTCCCGTAGCGAAATTTATTGGGCCGAACTTGATTGGCTGTTTACTGTGGCCGCCGTTTTATTTCCTGCCGGGCATTCTGGCGGGAGCGGCAATCGATATCCCTTCCGATATGCAGAGCGGAGATTTCAAATGGCTGCTGCTGGCGACGGCGTTGCTGCTGTGGGTCGGAGGCTGGCTATGCTGGCGGCTGTGGCGCAGCGGCAAAGCGGCAGTCGATCGTTTAACCGCGTATTTCCCCCGCAGCCGTTTGCTGTATCTGGCGCCGTTGACGCTCGGGATCGGCGTGGTCGCGCTGGTGGTGCTGGTTCGCCACCCGCTGATGCCGGTATATATCGATATTCTGCGCAAAGTTGTGGGTTACTAACGATTCCTTTGCCGGATGGCAGCTTCGCCTTATCCGGCCTACAAAATATGGGATTTGATGCCCAATAGCGCTGAGGCGCTGGCCTGACCGCTTAGTAGCTCGTCTGTTTTGCCTTGCCACGCAATGCGCCCGTCGGCGACGACGATTGACCGGGGCGCAATTCGCGCCGCATCTTCCACGCTGTGCGAGACCATCAACAGCGTGAGCTGTCGCTCGCGGCAGATATCGCTGACCAACGTCAGCATCTCCTGGCGCAGCGCGGGATCGAGCGCGGAGAACGGTTCATCCAGCAGCAGCACCGGCTGTGCACGTACCAGGCAGCGCGCCAGCGCTACCCTCTGACGCTGCCCGCCGGACAGTTCGCCCGGCAAACGCGCCATCAGACTCTCAATGCCCATCTGACGTGCGATAGCGTCCCGTTTTTCCCGCTGGCTGGCGTTGAGCGTTAACCCAGGGTTTAGCCCCAGACCGATATTTTGCTGCACATTCAGGTGGCTGAATAAATTATTCTCCTGAAACAGCATTGAGACCGGACGGCGTGAGGGCGGCGTAAGCGTATGATCTTCGCCGGCAATCAGTAGCGTACCGCTGGCAGGCGCAAGAAAACCGGCAATTAAATTCAACAACGTGCTTTTCCCCGCGCCGCTGGGGCCAAGAATCGCCACCTGCTCGCCGCGTTCTACCGCCAGCGTAAAACGCATCGGCAAATGATGGTAAAGCCAGGTGATATCAATCAGTTTTAGCATGTCGGCCCGGTAGTTTCTCTATGAGGGTGAATAACGTAAAGCAGAGCAGCAATAGTATCAGCGCGGTCACCGCGCCGTCCTGGCTGCGGTAGGAGCCGATCTGCTGATACAGATAAAACGGCAGCGTGCGGAAATTGTCATTGCCGAAAAGCGCGACGACGCCAAAATCACCGATAGAAAGTACGCAGGCAAACGCCAGCGCCTGCGCCAGCGGACGTTTCAGCGCCCGCAGTTCCACGACCTTTAACCGCGACCAGCCTTCAATTCCTAATGACTGGCACAGCATTCCATAACGGGCGGTAATATCGCGCATTGGGTTTTCCAGGACTTTTAGCGCGTAGGGGATTGCCATCAGCGCATTGGTGAAAATCACGATGCCGTCGGCGGATTCCGGTAAGCCAACGCTGTTATTGAGCAGTAAAAAGAAGCCTGTCGCCAGCACGATCCCCGGCATCGCGAGGATCAACATCCCGCTGAGTTCCAGCGTTTGTCCGGCGAATAGTTGCTGGCGTTGGCGTAGCTCGCGGCTACTCCACAGCAGCATCATGGTCAGCACCACACACAGAACGCCCGCCGCCAGCGCAATGCGTAGCGATGTCCAGACAGCCTGCCACAGAATGGGTTGCGCCAGCACCTCCGGCAGGCTGCGGTTGACGCCATCGACCACCACGGCGACCAGCGGCGGAAGCAGCAGCAGCAGCGCCAGCACGATTAATAAGGCGTCAGTCAGACGGCTGTGGAGACGATCGTCAGGATCGCGCCAGCCCTGCGTCAGCGTCATCCCCGGCGCAATCGCTTTGCTCAACCGTTGGCTAAGCAGTACCAGCGCCAGGCAGCAGACCATCTGGATTAATGCCAGCATCGCCGCGCGGGCGGGATCGTAGTCATAACTGAGCGCCTGAAAGATAGCCAGTTCGATAGTGGTGGCCTGCGGGCCGCCGCCGAGCGACAGAACCGTTGCGAAACTGGCGAAGCAGAGCATAAAAATCAGCGCCGCGACGGGCGGAATTTGGCGGCGCAGCCACGGCCATTCGACAAAACGAAAAAAATGCCAGCCGCGCATACCGAGCTGGGCGGCGAGCTGGCGCTGCTCGCCGGGAATGCTTTCCAAAGATTGCAGCAACAAACGGCTCGCCATTGGCAGGTTAAAAAAGACGTGCGCCAGTAAAATGCCCTGCAAGCCGTAGGGGGAGAATGTCCACTGAAGCCCCAGCATCTGCCACAGCGAGGCCAGCCAGCCCTGACGGCCATACACGCTAAGAATACCGAACACGGCAACCAGTACCGGCAGAATCAGCGTCATGGCGCACAGACGCAGCAGCGCCAGACGTCCAGGAAAACGGCGTCGATAAAGCGCGCGGGCGAGAAAAACCGCCGGGACCACAGACAGCACTGCGGACAGAAACGCCTGCCAGAATGAGAAGCGCACCACATGCCACAGATAGCTATCCCGCCAGATTGTCGACCACGCGCCCGACGGCGCGTTCAGCCAAAGCGCCAGAAAGGCCGCCAGCGAGACGGTTATCATCAGCGCGGCGGCGCACAGCCCCGGAATCAGCCAGCCGGGAATTAACGGCTGACGGCGCGTTGCCATTCGCTAATCCATGCCTGGCGTTGTGCTGCCACCTGTTGCGGCGTGAATTCCAGCGTTGTGGCGGGTTTGGCCAATGATTCAAACCCTGCTGGTAGGGAGACGTCCGCTACCGGGTACATCCAGTTGCCGGTGGGTATGGCGTTCTGAAACGCCGGAGAAACCATAAATTTGAGGAATTTCTCCGCCAGTTCCGGCTGCTTACTGGCGACGGTACGCGCCGCGACTTCTACCTGTAAGTAATGGCCTTCGCTGAAGTTCGCGGCGGCGTAATTGTCCTTCTTCTCTTCAATAATGTGATACGCCGGAGAGGTGGTGTAACTGAGCACCAAATCGCTTTCACCTTTCAGAAATAAACCGTAGGCCTCGCTCCAGCCTTTCGTCACCGTCACCGTTTTGGCCGCCAGTTTTTGCCAGGCCTGCGGCGCGTTATCGCCATAGACTTTGCGCATCCACAGTAACAGCCCCAGCCCTGGCGTACTGGTACGCGGGTCCTGATAAATCACCCGCCATTTTTGATCGCTCTCGACCAGTTCTTTCAGGCTTTTCGGCGGATTTTTCAGCTTGCTTTTATCGTAGACAAAGGCGAAATAGCCGTAATCGAACGGCACAAATGTGTCGTTTTTCCAGCCGCCGGGCACCTTGACCGCCTCATTCGCCACGCCGCTTTTGGCAAAGAGTTTAGTTTGCGTGGCCGCCTCCAGCAGATTGTTGTCCAGCCCCAACACCACATCGGCTTTGCTGTTCTTCCCCTCCATCCGCAGGCGGTTGAGCAGCGAAACGCCATCCTCCAGCGCCACCAGTTTCAGCTCGCAGTTGCAATCGGCTTCAAACGCTTTTTTCACCGCCGGGCCTGGCCCCCAGTCGGCGGCGAACGAGTCGTAGGTATAGACGGTGAGAACGGGTTTGGCGAAAGCAGGCGCCGCGCACAGGAGTAAAAGCGGAAGATATTTTTTTAACACTTTGCACCTCAGTTAAAGAGTGGCAAAGGACTTGAGAGGTAGCCTCAAATCCCTTCGCCGGCATTATCCGGATCAGGTTCGACGGGTATTTTCTCAGCGCGCGCATGAGCGCGGCACCCCGTTGAGTTCGGCGTTAGTGTAGTGATTTTGTTGCCGGGCAGCAATTAAGAGCTGGTTTTTAAGGGTCCGGCGGCGCAAACCACGCCGATTTAAAATCAAACCAGCCGAGGGTATTCATGCGCAGCCCGCGCATACTGCGTTGTCCCTGGATAATCAGCCAGTGGTGGATCAACGGCACAATCGCTTTGTTGGCCAGCAGTTGCTGGCACCAGTTCGCCAGGTTCATCTCGCCAGCGCGCCACTGCGCGGCGTCGCCCTGCCAGTCGCGCGGAATGCAGTTCTGCAAGAGTGGTACTTCGCACAGGTGCGCGAACAGCGAGAAATCCAGCGGCAGCGTAAAGTTAGCGCTATTGAGCCAGATATCGCTTTCGATCTCGCCGGCGTGCCATTGATCGTAGTCGATCTCCTGAATATGCAGATGCACCTGATGCTCAGCCAGAAGCGCGCTCATGATACGGGCGATAACCCGGTGCTCAATGTGTTCGCGATAGAAGGTCAGCGTGAGGGTTTCCAGCCCGGCGGGTTTTTCGCCTGGGCCTGGACGGGCGTGATGCCAGCGCGGTAAAAGCCCATAGGCCGGGAACCAGAGCTGCTGTAGCGGTTCATCGGCATGATAGAGTAAATTGGTGGGGGAGAGGACGTGGCTTACCCATTCTCTGACCTGCGGATGTGCGCCGCGCGGCGTTCTGGCGTCGAATAGCAGGTAATAGCACCCCTCTTCCAGTCGGCTTTCTATCGCTTTTTCACCGCCTTGTATCGGCCCTTCCAGCATCAAGCCGCAGGCCGGTTCTTCACTGATATCCGGCAGTACCCAGACGTTCACTTCGTCTATCAACGCCCGATAGCCGAAGTAATCATCAAAGGCGAGTATCTTGAGTTGGTTCGGCGTATTACGCCGCACGGCATAAGGCCCGGTGCCGATAGGGTGGCTGGCGAAATTAGCCAGCGTTTCCCACTCCCGCGGCAAAATCATCGCCGGGACCTGGCCCAGCAGCCACGGCAACCAGCGATCCGGCTGGGAAAGATGAATATCCAGCGTCCACGCGGTAGGGGAGTCTATCTTTGTGATGTGCGAGTAAAGTGGAAGCGTATTGATACGCGTCAGCGAGGCGATGACATCTTCCATCTCCAGCTCGCGGCCATGATGAAAATGAATGCCGGGGCGCAGGTAGAAGCGCCACAGTAAAGGGGAAATTTGCTGCCAGTGGTGCGCAATGTCCGCTTCCAGTTCCCCGTTTTCCTCATTTACCCGCGTGAGCGAACTGAAAATTTGCCGGGCAATATGGGTTTCCGAGCGACGTAATGCGGTTCCCGGCAGGAGATTGTGCATCGGACGATAGTAAAGAACCCGCAGAATATGCCGCCCCTGGCGGAAGCTGCGTCCCAGATGGGAAATCAGCATTTGCCTGACAGCGCTTTTATCGCCGACCAGTTGTACCAGTTGATCGATTCGATCTTGTTCCAGCAGGTCTTCCGCCCGCTGCTGTTGCAGCGCCAGTCCGGTATACAGGAACGTCAGACGCGAACGCTTTCCGCGTCCAACCTCAGCTTCCCATGTTAGCCAACCGCGCGCCTGCATCGTATTTAGCAACGTACGCATATGGCGACGCGAACAGTTCAGCAGATCCGCCAGCTCATTAAGCGTGGTGTCTTGCGTTTTACCGTCACAACATTGCCAGAGACGGATAAATTGTTGTTGCAGGCGACCTGAGGGCATAAAAGGGGAACTCCGATGAAAAACTCAGCAATTTTATTATCCCTATATTAGGCCAATAATATCTTTCGATGAAGCAAGAGGAAGAGGTCACTATGCGCCAGTTCTGGTTGAGATATTTTGCCGCGACGGAAAAAACGTCCTGGCTGGCTTGCCTGAGCGCGCCGCAGCGCTTAAAAATGCTCGCGGAACTGATGCAGTGGGAGGCGACCGATTGAAGCCAATTGCAGACATCATGTGTGACTGAGTATTGGTGTAGGCGATAGCCTAAAATCACCCGCCAGCAGATAATATCTGCTGGCTTTTTTGTCTATGGAAAACCCCCAGCTAGGCTGGGGGTTCCGGAAAGCTTTCAGCTTTAAGCCAGTTATTAAAA
>NZ_JAMMDE010000016.1:0-52968 GCF_051700745.1 Salmonella sp. NW884
TTTAGTCCCCTTTGGCTTTGCAGGGCGATGGCCCCACTACGTGATGCCATCACCCCGCCAGCAGGGTATTTTCTGTGCAGTTGTCAACCACTGAATCGGAACCCCAAAGGGGCCCCCACGATTCAGCAGTTGACAATTTTAGCTACCGTGACGTCATACGATCCTTTTGATCCATCCTCTGAACGTAACAGGAGCCACTCAGAACCGTTTTAAGCAGCTCACCCTGGCAAAGTACCAGCAAAGCAGAAAAAATTGCTCAGAACGCGATACAGGGGTTGTAAACAATTAGGCTTCAGACCCCTAAGCGACAAGCTGCCAATATTATGTATCGCAGAAATTTCGGCGGTTCCGGCATAAAACCTCATCAGGAATAGTTCTGTCATTACCCCTTCCGGTTAAGTCCCTTCGTTAGGACTTAATTATCTTTCGGCGTAACTCCCCTTTTTTGTGAAAAGTTAAATAAATTCTTGCAACACCTGCATTTGCAGGTATAATAAAAACATCGAAAGAGGAATAGTTTCTCTTTCTTCCAAAGCCCAAATTGGGCAGGAGCATAAGATGAGTAAAGAAATTGCTGTAGAAATTCTCAATCAGTTAGGCGGAAACAAGTTTATCGCAATGACCGGAGCTAAAAACTTCGTTTGGTTAGAGAAGGGTGGCTTAATTTTCAAACTACCTTCTAATTTTGCCAGAAATGGTATTAATCTTGTCAGGATTAAACTCGAACCATCAGATACCTATAATATAGATTTTTTAAAATCAAGAGGTGCATCACTTAAAATTATTGCATCATTTGAAATGATTTATTGCGATCAGCTTCAGGAAATTTTTACCGAAACGACCGGACTTTATACTCATCTGTGATAAATTATGGAGACGCCCCGAAAGGGGCGGTAGATAAATGAGTATCATCCAAAGAAAACATGACCGGAAAAAAGATGGCACCCGGTTTTATCACTCTAAAAACGGAAATATCCTTTGTCGTCTTGATGCAACGCTGAACCGATATGATTGGGAGCAGCTACAGGTTTTATTCAATTTTATCTATAGCCAGGGGAAAGCAGCGGGAAGTGAAGAACGCGCAGCAGAAATACGTATGGCGCTTGGATTTGAGGATACAAAATAAATGAATAATCAACGTCGTAAATGGATATCAGAAATTAGTAATAAGCTGGCAGCATTGAAGGATGATTTATCAAATGTTCTCGATGAGGAACAGGAATATTTTGATAATATGCCTGTTAGTTTCCAAAGTGGTTCTAATGGTGAAATTTCACAAATGGCAATCAGCTCAATTGATAATGCTTTATGTCATATAGAGGATGCTATATACTCTCTCAGTGAGGTTGAGTAATTGATTGATAAATCATGTTTATTATTAATAGCGCCTTATGGCGCTATTGTCTTTCTTTATTCAGGAGACGGTTTTTATGAATGAAGATATTTTAAAAGTGAATAAAGGAAATTATTCATATACTATAACATTCGTTAAAAATAATGTTAGCGAGATGCTACATGTTGTCAAATACGTAAAAACAAGAGGAAAACATACTTCAGGAAAAACAAAGCGAGAACTTGTTTTTGATAAGCTTTTAAGCATGGAGCAGGCTTTAGTTTTAGATGAAGGAGTTTTGAGAGAGCGTATTCAAAAATTTTTAAATGAGGGAAATAATGAAGAATAAACCAACACCTGAACAGGTAAAAGTTGCAAGAATTGCCGCTGGTCTGACTTTGAAAGAGGCTGCGGATACTTTTGGATATCAATTAAATTCCTGGCAGATGAAAGAAAGTGCTGGTAAAGCAAGTCGATCATTATCAGTTGGAGAATACGAATTACTTTTACTTCTGGCAGACTTACATCCTGATTATAAAATAATAAAAAAATAAGTTGCCATACCTTCATTTGCAGGTATAATAAAAGCATCGAAAGGGGAATGGTTCTTCTTTCATCCAAAGCCCAAATTGGGCGGGAGCTTTTAAATGAACTTATTAAAATTTAAAAACGGTACTGTTTCTGTTGGTGATATATTTGTTTCGTCCTGGGGATATGAGCAAACTAATGTGAGTTTTTATCAGGTTATTTCTCTCCACGGTAAGACCACTGTTACTGTTCGTGAGATCCGCGCCAATACTCATCATACCAAATCAATGATGACAGGATATAAGATACCACGATTAAATGATTTTTGTGGGGAACCATTAAAACGCCGTGTCCGTGAATTTTCCTGTGAACCTGCGATCTGCATTGAGGAGTTTGAAACAGCATACAAAACACAGCCGGAAGAAGAGTTCGAATTTACATCTTATTACTGATTCATCAGGGGAAGAAATTCCCCTTCTTAATTTCTCTTTTCATTCATACCCCAAAAAGGGGTAGTAAGCGGGAACCCGCCAAAATTTTGTCACGTTTGTCTCTAAACTCAGTAAGGCCACAGAGGATAAGGCTTTGAGGTGAGTGATGCTTCCAGAGCCTTCCTTTTGCAAAGCTGGCAACCGTACGCAAAGGGGAGCATCACTGATAATTAAACCGTACCATTCAAATGATACTATTCATATTGGCTTTTAGCCTGAATTTATGTGCCAATGAAGTGTCCGTTCAACCACCCTCATACGGACGGATAAAATTACGATAGCAAAATTTTGGACGGTTCCCGCTCACAACCCCAAAAAGGGTCAGTTTGGAGAACGGAAATTTTTGTACGTTAAGTGCATTATTTAATCAAGCACCCGGAGGCGTCAGGCAGGAACAACCACCCCTGGTTAATCGGTTCCTGAGCCTTCCGGGCTGCGTCATTGTAACACTGGCAAATGACGGAACGGAGGCGGCAGCAGGGGAAAATCTTCTTCAGTAAAGCTGAATGAATCCGCTTCCGACCGCGTCGCCGGTCGCAGATGGCCAGCGTCCCGCAGCGGCTGGCGCCAGTGATACTAAATAAGTAAAAACAACAAGTTAAAAAATTCAGCCGGAAATAAATGCTCGTCAGAAAAACTGAAAGAAAAATGGCAGGTCGCGGTATTCGGTAAACTAGGCGTTTTGCCGAATGGCAGGGATAATGATTGTCGATCTGTCTGGTTAATGCTAATGTACGCATACATTAGCATTAACGGGAATTCGGCTTATGCGGGATGAAACGAAAGAGGCCATGCGATTGTTTATCGATGGCAGATGTTACACGGTGGCGAACCTCGAAAGGGATTACCTGGCCGAAGTGGCCAGGTACAGTGACGACCGCTGGGAAGCGCCCCAGCGTGCCGCACGCCTAGCGGCGGCGGTAAAGCGTTACAAGACCTCAGAAATGCTGCGCTTTATCTTTGCCACCGTTGCATACGATCCCGACCCGGATTTAACCCCGCTGGCCGTGAAGCGGCTGTGTAATGCCCTGTTCGGCAGAACGGGGAGCCAGTGGCTGATTGTGGAAATTTTCGGGGAGAAGGGGCGGCAGCGGCGCAGTGACGACAGCAGCTCGGAGGCCGTGGAAAAAATGGCCGCCAGATACCGGCGTGATGCCGGTCTGCACTGGTCGGCAACGCTGGCCGAGATTGAGCGGGTAAAGCGGCTGTATCAGGCGGGAATCCGGGAATCCAGAAAAGAAGAGGGCTAGTCACCCTCGTCATTAATGATAATGTATGCGTACATTAGCATTAATGCAGGCACAAAAAAACCCGACTGGTGAGATCGGGTTTTCATGTTTTGCCCCAGATGGGGGCGGGAACGACCAAAACAATTGACTATAAAATATTACGTCATGGATGGCGTAAATGCAAACAACCTGAAATGGGGTATACTGCGCGGGTCAATCTGTTGGCGTACTCTCTCCAGTCCTCCGCTAATGCGGCATGAACGGATTAAAGTCCTGGTTGAAAAACAGGTGGTGCTGTTTCAATGCCCTGGCTGGAGTGGGAATGACCAAAACAATTGACGTTCGGGTAGCCGCTGTGACAGGCAATGTAAGGGTAATCAGCGGCGTTCCTGCTCTGTATGGAGCAAACGGATGATTAACGTGTTAATCGTCGTTCTGCGGGCGGTTGTTGCAGTGTCTAACGCTGTAATAGCTATCCTGGAACTGATCCGCCGGTTTGTCGATTGATGAATGCGGAAACGTAGCTAAAGGCGGGGAGACCACTCCCCGCCTTTTAACAACCCCACATTTACTCGTTAGTTGTGTATTTACGCTGTAAATGAAAATTCTGAAATACAGTGTATTTACTGCGTAAATACACTGTATTGTTGGTTAAGGGGGGACCTGGTATCAGAAACCTATGGACCGGCATTCGTGGGCTACCAGTGTACTTAACAGTCCTGTTAACCCGTCAGCAAAATGCGGTTTTTGTTCCAGCAGTGCTTCATAATCATCAATTGAGGAATACATTACATCCCTTATCGTGGGAAGTCTTACCGGTTTCTGCGGAGCACTGGCGACGGTTCCCGGTGTGTTGTATGATACTTGTGACATTTTTTCGATCTCCCTCTAGTGGATCGATGTGTTAAATGCGGTGAGGTGGCCGCCTCACCGCATCCCTTCAGTGTAAATCCGTTGTATTTACACTGTGAATACCATGTAGTTACATTTTGTTTGATTGCAGTAACCAGTGATACTTGGTGTTATCATCCATACTGTTCCATGCTGTCAGGGCGGCTTTCAGTATATCTGTATTCCCCTGTCCCATACGTTGAGCATCAGCTTCCATTACATCAATAAAAACCTGATTCAGACGATAGGTTCGGGATATCGCCCTGCCCTTTGAAGGGCGCTTGTCTCCTTCAGCAATGAACCGGGCCACCTCATGAGCACTGGGCTTTTCGTCCTGTGGCTGCATGACAGATGGTCTCTTTAGTTTTAATGACATAAATCACCACTAAGTTAGTGTACATACAATGCAAATACATTAACGTAAATACATGGTATTTACAATATGTATTTACAATGTATTCCTACAGTATTCCTATTTCTGCTGCGTACAGCTCAATCTGACCTTTCGCTTCACCCAGCTTACTTCCCCTGGCGACATCATGCACTCCTGCGCCTTCATTACATGCGCTTTCGAAAATATCGAGTGACGCAATGCGGGTTTTTAATGGCTGAATCCAGACCGGATCTGAACGTAAAAATTTGTCCAGATCTATTGCATCACGGACTTTTGTTGCCTTGTTGTTTTCAATACGCGTGAAAAGAACCCAGGGCTGTAATGATGGATTGACTCGCTGTGCTTTGCGGACTTTTTCTGTGACGTCTGTAAGCGTATCGCGTTCAAAAGCTGATGAGGGTTTAACCAGCGTGACCAGCACATCGGCCACTGTCAGTGCGCTTCGGAACTCCTGACTGTCATGACCGGCACAGTCAACTAATACCGTTTCATGCAGTGCTGTGAGTCGCTTAATTTCCTTACTGATGTCGCCATAGGCTTCGTAGACAGGGACCGGAGGCAGACCATTTTCCTGGCGGCGTCTGTTCCAGTTGAGTACATCCGGGTTTTTGTCCGTTTTCAGGATGGCTACTGATTTGCTTTTATTTACCAGTGCCGATGCTGTGTTAGTCACCGTCGTTGTTTTTCCCACACCACCTTTGTCAGAGGCATATATTACTGACTTACCCATAGTGCTCTCCATGTTCGGCAATACGATGTATGTACAATGTAAATACAGTTGTGTATTTACATTGCATTTACGATGTATTGTATGGATTGTATTCCCATTGTCAATACATTGTATTTACTGTTTTGTATTTACGCCGTAAATATAGTGTATTTACTTTTTTGTATTTATAGTGTAAATACGGTGTATTTACTTGCCGTCAAGCAGTTTTCTGGCAATGTCTGAATCGATGGTAAATGTCAGTGAATGAGTGGTCAGCACATCGAGCGCGAAAACCCTCGTATAAGTCTCCGTACTGCGGGCGTAACGATGTCCGAGCAATGACTGGAGTACCTTCTCCGGTACGCCGGACATTAAAAGGTGCATTGCAAAACTGTGTCTGAAAGTATGAGGAGTGACAGGGATCGGAAATGTTACGCCGTCACTCGCTGCCCGGTTCAATGCCTGATCCAGCCAGTTAACTGCTGTCTGCCGGGAACTGATATTCCAGACAGGCTGATGCCTGATGCGCTTTTTCCAGGTTGCGAGGTACTCCCGCATTCTCCGGACATAGGCGGCATCGAGCAGCGGTACAATCCGGGTGACGGGGTCCGGTGGTTTACGGTAGCGCGGATCGGGATGTGGTGGCTCCGGTTTTGTGGGCGGGCGTCCCGATCGCGTTGTTTCAGTGTTTTCACCACGGCCAGCGGCTGTGGTGAATGGCGGGAGGGCTCCAGCTCAAAATCAACCGGCCTCATGGCGCGGGCTTCGCCGGGACGGGCTCCGGTGTTCCATAGTGTGTCGAAATACATTCGCTGATGTTGATTGTCAAAGTAAGACAGCAGAACGGCCACTTCCGGATACAGCAGGTATTTCGGCATACGGGCTCCGAGCTGTGCGGCGTAATCGCGCATTGTTCGGGCTTTTTCCAGGGAAAAGTAACTTCTTTCTGGCTCATTACCGGTGACGCTACGTGAAATCTGGAACATTTCGCGGGGCAAAGTGCTCAATTATTTAATCTCCGCACATTTAAAACAGGTTGCCGGACGTGCCTCTGGCTGTTTACCGGCGCACTTAACCAGGGATGGCTCAGGGCCGTATATGTACAGGCATAATTATGACGTAAAGCGCGGCGAAGTCCGATCACATTAATTCCGATCTGCGTAACTGACACAATGGACATTTTTTCCGAATATGCTGTTTCGTCCATGTCTGCGGCGCGATTTTTCCGGGAAACAGAGGAGGGGAGGAGGCAACGACAGCGGCACGGACACAAGATGTGGTGTGCCGGACAGATGCGGACGATACCATATGTTGATTATCCACAGAAGCCGGGGATAAGTGCGGGATAACTGGACAGAATAACCTGTATGTCCAGGTGTGCGAGGAATTAAAGAAAGGAGTCCGGGAACCGGAACAAACTAGGACGCAGCCCTAGAGCGTCAGAGAACTGGCGCGGAGTGATCGTACTGCAAGCAGTGTCACCCCTCCCATAATGCAGATAATCTTCTATAATTTCTTTCAATTCTGTTGCAATGTCACTAAGGAAAAGAGGTATTTTTTATGGAAATGAAACACATCAGCGCCAGTGAAGCTAAAAAGATTAGTTCTTCCGTGATACCTGACGCAGACAAAACACTTGATCTGATATTTGGAGAAATAAAGCTCCGGGCAGGATTGGGCCAGACATCCTTTAATTGGCCTGTCCATGAAAACATTCTTGAGCAAGTGGTCAAGGTTCTAAGGGAGTCTGGTTATAGGATTAACTCATCGAAGGCTAATGAGAATAACAAAATTATTATTGAGATTAGCTGGTAGTGAAATAGAATCTACTTTTGTCTTTATTTTACCCTTGACGCCACACATTAGTGTGGCTTTTTATGGATAAAATTACCTGAACGTCCAGGCTGGCGCGGGGATTAAGGAGAATAGGTAGTTGGTATATTGAGATTGAGTCCAATCTGCTTTATGAGATTGTAAGTATTTTCTCCGGACTTACCTTCAAGTTTTGATGCTACCAAATTCAGGGTTTGCGCTGACTCAAGAATTTTAGATTCTGAGGGTATAAATCTCATTCCTATATAGCTTCTTTTTAAACTATTAGGCAAGGCTGAATACTTCGCCATTAGCTGAGCAGCGGCATCTTTCAAATCGTGGATGATTTCAGCGTCAACATTAGAATTCGTTATTTTGGCTTGCTCACGCAATAGCAGAACAGTAATCCTACCCAATTGTTCCCTGAATGATACATAAGGTTCAACGAATCTTTTTGCGATGAGTTGACCGACAACAAAAACGGTTACACCGGTGAGAACGGTTACGGTAGCAGATGATCTCATAATTGTACCTAGAGGTTGAATCATGGGGCTATCCTATCTGGAAGGTAACTGCCTGTCTACTGGACAGAATTTCCTGAACGTCCAGGTAGGGCGGTTATACTAGTTACTGCCCGGTTTTTTCTTCCCCGGTGTTAGTAAACACAGGGCTTTGAATGTTCCCGTTAGGGCAAATGTAATCGAGATTCCATTCACCGCCATTCACTGATGAACCTGATACACTGGCTAAAGAGCACCCGGCCTTTTGCTTATTGAAAATATCACGTAGCTGGAACGCTGTGAAATCTGGACCATTTATTCGTTCAGGTTCCTTGCTTATGTTATAGATAGATGCGGCGAGAATACCGCAAAAAAAACAAATCAAATACCAAACTGAATTTTTCATTTTCATTATCCTGTTTTCATCACACAATAATATCAGGCCAGATCACACACAGCCAGCAGAACTGGACGGAAACACCTGAATGTCCAGGCTGGCGCGGTGTGACCAATTACGTTTTCCGTTCGTCTCACTAATCGTAACGGTAATCATCAATACCTCACTTTAGAAGAGGGACTCGATCCATTGAAACAAGCTCTTCGAATTTTTCTAAGGCATCATCCCGGTATTTATTTACCTCATTCCACTTAGATAAATCTGATTCCTGACGCACAATGAAACTTGCCAGTCTTCGCCAAAAATTCAGGGTGCCTACGGCCCAGTTGAAAAACATTTCTGCCTGCCATTGATCTTTGGCATCTATTGCTTTCTGCATATCTTCTGTAATTAATTTTTCTGCTTCATCAGTAATTTGCTTTATATTCATTTTATCACCCGAATTATCTCATTCTTTCGCTGGCAAGATTATAAACGTCACTACGTTCACGTTTACCTACAGCTACAACAGCGATAATCCTCATTCTTTCAATAAAGGCACTCGCTCACGATCTGTCATTTTCTGAAACTCTTCATGCTGCATTTCGATTTTCCTTCTTAAATCATAACTCGCATACCTGTTCTTTTTATGTATATCTATATCTATTTTTGTGACGAGTTCAAACCACAATGATCGCACCCCCCATGCAGCGTTGTGAAACATTACCGCAACGTCTTTAGAGTCAGTATTAACGGCTTCGGTCATGTAGTCGCTTATACGTTCAGCGGTGATTTTTGTTATTTCATCATAGTTCATTTTATCCCCCTGCAAGGCTATTTAATGGAATTACGGTAATATTTCTTTTGCGAATTTTGGCATCGTTTCACCTCTGTTATAGTCCAATGAATCAACGACTAATAAATTCATATTACACATCATCATCAATGTGAGCAATAACAGGGATAATTTCCTGTGAAACTCTTCCTGTTATAATCAAAAAACGTCTCCATACCCCATAAGGAACCGGACGTTCACCATTTCTGAAGGATCTTATACGGCGGTCAGTATTTCCTGTTAATCCGAGTAATATCCCTAACTTTTTGTCAGACTTGTATTCCGGGAATGAAGTTTTAAAGTGTTCAAACCAGGCATTAACTACCTCAGTTGCCGGAGGTGCCCATCCCTCATTTTCTGTTTTCAGGTGAGCCAGATCGAACTGACGGTAATTAAAGCCAGTCGGTCCGGGAATGTGTTTAGCCTGAAGATTGTTTTTCAGTTGTGCGCAAGCCTGGCGTACAGCCTCTTTGCGCACGATATCTTTTTGTGTTTTCAGGTCCGGAATATCTATTTTTATCATTCATTTTTCCTCTACTGATGTTGTGCTGGTTAAGGTGGGGACTACCCCCACCTTCGTTATCAGCGTGGATTCAGCACGATAGATCTTACGTCTGAAACCCTGATGTTGACCAGCTCCAGTGTACCAGTGGCTAACGGTTCCCAGACACCTTGTGAGTGAAGCCATTCAAAACACACGAAAAGGTAGTCAGGTAACAGCAGGTCTGTTCTTTCAACCTTTACCCCTATGTGTTCTGGATTGTACTGGCGGGTTGGTTTGCCACAGGTTTTTAAAGAGCCCCGGCGAGTAATCCAGAAATCTGCTTCCTGAAAATTCGTCCGGATGGTCGCGACATCTGACAGCTTCATTCGTTTCCTTATCGGCGGCTTGGCCTTCCCGGAACGAGTGACCTTCTGTTGCCACCGTGATAACCATAATAGGCGCATTGCGCCTATTTGTCAAGTGTGTTTAGCTCCTAAAATTAATAAGTTACATGTTTTGTCTGGTCTGAATTATTTTATAAAGCTGGTTGCGTAACAAAGGAGTTATCTTATTGATTTTTATAGATGTGCTTAAAAAAGAGTTTTTATCTACAAACCGATCTTCGGACGATCGATTCGTTTATGTTTTGTTGTTTTTATAGATCGAAGATCTGATTAATTTATGTTAAACAGAATTATATTCTGATTTATTTGTTGTGATTGGATGTAAGATCTAGTTTTTGTGTGTTTACAAGTTTAATGTTTTGATCAAAGATGTTTGTGCAATTAAAGATTTTGTCGACACCGTACAGCCGATTCCTCTGGCTGTATAAAAATCGGACCGAGGTCATCCGAGTCGAAGGAGCGCACGAAGGGAAAACCTATATGAAATGGTATGTTCTTCAGTTTACCGCTACACGGTTTCAGACAGTTTTTAAGCATCTTGAAAATATGGGCGTGAAATTTTATTGCCCTATGGATGTATCCAAATGTTACCGGCGTCCTGATAATCAGATCGGTTTCAGAAAAAGACCAGTACCTTTATTCCCCGGTTATTTGTTTGTGAATGTTGATTTTGGTTTTATCCATTCCACTAAAATTACGGCGCTGCCGTGGACTCAACGGTTTATCTCATTTGGTGGGGAACCCGTTCCGATCAGTGAAGAAGATTTAACAAATATGCTTGTTTTTGAGAAAGTGCGTAGCAAGTCACCATCGTCAGAACAAGTACCTGAAGATATTGTTAAATCTATTCCTCATAAACTGGCGGTTGTGCTCCTAGAAGATAATCCAGAAAAACGAAGCATGTTGCTTCTACGTTATCTGGATGAGCGCTTCCGTTCGTCAGTGGAAAAAACCGAGAGCCTTAGCGCTTAGGTCGTTGTGTTGATATCATCCGGTTCTGGCTTATGTCTGAACCGGAGATTTTTTGTATGAGTGAAGATAAAGATGGGGTGCCGCAGTGGTATCTGATCAAGCATGAAAGAGGGGAAAGCAATAAAGAGCTTCTTATGCAGTGGCTGTCGCTCAGGGAGATAGAGTCCTGGGCACCAGTGATGATCCGCAAAACTCCTCGTGCAGATAATATAGTTGGATTCCGTAAACGAAGTGTACCTGTATTTCCAGGGTATATTTTTGTTTATGTAACAATGAATAAAGATGTTCAAAAATATATAATGTCGAGTTCTGCTTTTCATCATATTATTTCCGCCGGAAAAGCTTTGTTACCAGTTAAAGCTGATGTAGTTGAACGGCTGAAAAGAATTTTCCCTGAAACTGGAATTAAAGAAGATATTAATGAAAAAGATAAAGAAACACTGGTCTATCTGAATAATGAAAAGAATAATGTCATGCGTGAAGCATGGCTGATGAAACAAATACTTTCTTAATTTTTAAAATTAAATGCCTTCATTTTTCATAAAAAATGAGGGCCCTTTTTATCATAAAAAATATTATATATATGTGTGTAATATGTTCACAAAAAGCCCTAAGCAAAAACGTAGAGACGCATTAAGTAAATTGATTAATAGAGGTTACAGATATGTTCTGTTAAATGAAGATAAAGTATTTATGGCTTTCTGGTATGAACGAGAAGCTATCCCTTATAAACGTCGGGGAATGGTTCTAAAGAATATCACGGAGTTAATTAACGAAATTTAGTCTTTCGGTAATGTCAAATTAATACATGGGTGTGCCTGTTTACACAGGTGCTTTTTATTACTCCTGAAGGAGGAGATAATGACAACGTCAACATTAAAGAAAATGGTTTCGGGAAGGAAGAGTACTTCATCACGTCGAGGTAGGGTATTATATATTCCAGAAGATAAATATAAAGAGCATGATGATTTAGTATGGGAAGTGTGTCAGAGGGTAGGGACGGTTGTTGCTCGTTCAGCCGTTTTGCATGGCGTTATTGATATTGTTCTTCATACTCCAGAATTGAAAGAGCAGGTTATCAATGAAATCGTTAAACGGGAAAAATCATTCTGACAGAGAAATAATTGTTATTAGTCAGGGAGGAAATCAATATGTCGGTTATGACTACCGGTTCGTTTCTTGCGCTGGCGATACAGTGTGCGCCGAACGTACATCCGGATACGTCTTTGGATGTCGTAAGAGTTGAATCAGGGATGAATCCTTATGCTATTGCTGAAATAATTCCCAGGTCAGAACGTAAACACGGACAACGTGGATTTATTAGTTACTTACCAAAGAGTAAACAGGAGGCACTGAAGATAGTCAGTGAGATAGAGAAAAGAAAACATCGTTATTCTGTAGGGTTAATGCAAATAACCAGTACAAATTTTAAAAAACTCAATGTGACAGCAGATGATTTATTTTCTCCATGTGAAAATCTGAAGGCATATGAAAAAATAATCACAGATTGCTGGTTACGGGGAGGAACACTAAAAAGAGCACTCAGTTGTTATTATTCCGGAAATTTTTCAACAGGGCAGGAGTCTGAACCTGAACTGGATAATACCAGCTATGTGCAACGTATTGGCTATGTACCTCCAGACAAAAAATATGTTGTTCCTGGTACTAAAGATGATCAGCATCAGGGGAACTCTCTTCCTGTACAGACTTACGAAAGACAGCCTCCTGCGTTTGAAAGTTGGGATGTGCTGCGGGAATACCCGCTTCCCCCGTCAGGAACGCTTCCGCCAACTCCACAATCTGAAAAAATAAAGGATGATGTAAATGAACAAGCTGATGGCTCTGTTTAAAAATAAAAAAATCACAGCTACACAGTACATTACTGCCTACTATGCTCTGATTCTTATTTTTACTCCTGCTTATGCAAATGCAGCCTGGTATGACCCAATTTTAAATACTCTAAATGATTTGAAAACATTCATTATCATTGCCGGGGGTACAATTGCGGTTGCCTCTCTTGCATATATGGGGATTGCCTGGGTTGCTTCTCGTATATCAGGAAATATGGAAACAACAGCTATGGATTATTTTAAACATGCGATGGTTCTTGCTGTAGTCGGTGGGGCTGTATCTCTGGCTACCTGGGCTTATAGTTTATTTGGAGGATCTGTCAGTTGATGGAGCAGGAAAACGAAATCCTCAAGTTTGAAACCTATAAAGCGATGAGTCGGGTTCCTAATTTTGCCGGAGTTCCTGTTTTTGCTTTGTTGTTTCTTTCCATTGGCGGAGTTATTAGCACATTCCTTTCTGTGTATTTCTGGGGATGGTGGGGACTTCTTGTCGCATTACCTTTTGTTCTGATTATTCTCGGATTACGAATTATATGTGAACGTGATGATAAGGCGTTCCGGCGTCTTCGTTTCATTCTTCGTCGTCGAAAAATGAACCGTAAATATGGTCGACATCTTCTTATTACCCCCCGAAATCCTCGCTGGAGAGAAAGATATGCAAGACGAGTTATCAAGAAACGTATTCTCGCCGGAGAGTAATGCAAAGGTTCCCTGGTTGGGACATCACGTACATCCTGAAATCTGTACTCTTGGTTCGTCTCATTTACTGGCGTTGGTTCGTTTTACGGGCGTTCCGCATGATACGCGTGATCAGGCAACCCTGAATAATGAATTCAGTCATCAGGCTCGTTGTTTCAGGGCAATGGGGAAGAAAGAAGGCAGTAATCTGAAACTACAGACTTATATATTCAAAAAGCGTATTCACCTTGATCATAAATACCAGGTGGAATCATTAGTTCTTCAGGAACTGGTTGACACCTATGTTAAACCATTCCGGAACGGTACTTTCCGTCAGGTCGGCTATGCGATGGCGTTGATCCTCAAGTATCGTGATCTTGACCAGGGCATTGCGAACATGATGGATTTGCTGTCACTTTGTCGTGAAATGATGAGTGATTTTGGGCCTACCGTCATGAGCATGGAAGAACGTAATGGCAGACTCTATTCCCAAATTGGGCGATTCTACTCGTTTATTTTTAACGGCGTTGATGTTGACGTACCTGTCACCGATACCCCTCTTGGTGACGCCATTATCGAAAGCGAAACAGCTTTTGGTGCATATGACTATGTTGAAAACCGTCCTTACAGCGGCCAACGGCGTTTTGCGTCCACATATGATTTACGCGATTACCCGGAAGAATCATATCCCGGAATGTGGGATGAGGCGCTTGAAGAGCCTTATGATTTCTGTCTGGTGCAGAGTTTCCTCTTTGAGGACAGAAACCGTATTAAACGTCGTCTCAGGGTTCAGATGGCCGATCTGGCATCTACGGAAGGCCAGTCCAGCGATACTGAAGATTTGGCCGATAGCGTACAGGAAGTGACACAAGGGAAAAGAATATTTGGTGAATACAATGCCAGTCTTATCGTTTTTGGCGATACGCCTGAAAAAGCGGTTGATCATGGTGCCAAAATGCAGTCCCTGATGATGTCAAAAGATACTGGTTTTGTACGTTCAACGAGTACCAATTATGTTTCCTGGCTGACGCTCTTTCCGGGATATGGTGATGTTATTTACTCGATGCCGAAATCCACGGATAACCTGGCGTGCGGGTTTTCTCTGCACGCCACACCATCCGGCAAAGCTACCGGAAATCCTCCTGGTGATGGCTCGGCGCTGATGCCAATGATGACCGAGAACGGAGGCCTGTTCTTCCTGAACTCGCATGTCAGTCCGTTGGGGCAGTTCAACACGGGTCAGCCGCTCCCCGGACATAAAACCACGATTGCCATGACCGGTGCAGGGAAAACCACTGTTGAAGCGATGGAACTGCTGTTTTTCAGTCGCTGGAATCCCATGATTTTCACTATTGATTACAACAACTCACTGGAACACATATTAGTAGCGCTTAAAACTCAATACTTTAATGTCAGGGTCGGGGCTTTTACCGGAATACAGCCTTTTCAGTGGCCGGATTCTGAGGAGTTACGTATCTTTCTGTTTTCCACTGTGGTTCAGTGTGCGGGCGGTGCAGACAGCCATGAAGAAACTGTAATACAGAAGGCTATCAGCAGTGTGATGAACCATCACAATGTAGAGGCCCGGTGTTTTTCACTGCTTCTTCACGCTATACCCGATACAGGTCCGACAGGGTTACGCGCGAGACTGACTAAATGGTGCCGGGATGTGCAGGGGGCGCGCGGTCATTACGCCTGGGTACTGGATTCGCCTCGTAACATGTTTGATCCCGGAAAAAGTCGCAGGCTGGGGTTTGATTGTTCTCAGTTACTGACTAAGGAATTTGCTAATCAAAATCCGGCTGTGGTTGAAGTTCTGCTGAACTCTTTCTTCTACATGAAGCGCTGGATGCAGAAAGCAGAACCGGGATCATTGATGATTAACACGGTTGCTGAATTCTGGGCCGCTCTTATGTTTGAGAGTACGTCGGAGGCCATTATGGAAATCCTTCACGCGGGGCGTACTCGTGGTGAGATGTTAATGATGGATACACAGGTTCCGGAATATGTTCTCGAACACCCGAAAGGTCCCTCTGTTCTTCAGCAGACTATCACGCAGGAATGGATGGCAAATGAAAAGGCGAGAGAAAAGTATGACAGTTATCGTCAGTTTGGCGTATCGAGGGCTGAATTTGAGAAAATAATTGAATTTGGCATTCATAGTCGCAAGGTGCTGGTTAAACAGGCTGGAGGTGCTGTTGTAGTTAAAATGGATCTCGGTGGAAAAATGAAATACTGGCTACCGCTGCTTTCGTCAAGTGCGAAAAATATTCCTGTGGCCCGGAAAATACGTGAATCGCTAGGGAGTGATGATCCTGATGTATGGGTGAAACCGTATTTGGACGAAATGCTTGCTATGGATGTACGCTCGGAGATTCGTAAGGACCATCCTGAACTTGATGTAGACGACCCCGCAGTATGGCACTCACTTTTTGAGGCGAGAAAAAGGGAATTGGGCTTGTCAGCCTGACATTAAGGAGCATGGATTGTGCCATGCTCCTTCTTTTCAACCAGTACCAGCAGCACATGCAGAACTTAGATATGTTTAAAAAATCGAAAAATATGTACATATTCGCTTGATGTGTCGATCTGACGTACATATAATGGACATATGTCGATAAAATTGGATTTTTTAAACATGTCATGGAAACCAGAACGACCCTTTAACCAGCTTCCGCTTTTACCACCTGAACTCTCTCAAATAGAGACGCGGGCAGTGTTAAAAGCCTGCATTGAGGCCAGATCAGCTCTTGCTGAACTGAAAACAGCCGGGCAGTTGCTTCCCGATCAGGGATTACTGGTTAACATTCTTCCAATGCTGGAAGCAAAAGACTCTTCTCGTATTGAGAATATTGTGACAACCAGCGATCAGCTATTCCAGTATGCGGACCGTGCAGAACTGGCTGACCCGGCAACTAAAGAAGCGTTGCGTTACCGTACAGCGATGTATGAAGGGGTAAAACATATCGGGAAATATCCATTATGTACTTCTACAGCTACTGTTATCTGTACCACGCTACGCGGTGTTGATACTGATGTGCGTAAAACTCCCGGAACGGTACTACGGGATCAACATATGAATGTGGTTTATACGCCTCCTGAAGGCGAAGAGGTTATCCGTGGCTTGCTAACTAACTGGGAAACATTTATTCATGCTCAGGACGATATAGACCCACTTGTGAAAATGGCAGTTGCACATTACCAGTTTGAGTGTATTCACCCATTCCCGGACGGCAATGGGCGTACCGGGCGCATTCTGAATATTCTCTATCTGATTCAGAGTGAATTGCTGTCATTACCAATACTTTATCTTTCACGATTTATTCTGGAACGACGTGCTGACTATTACGCGTTATTGCGTGACGTTACAGTGAGGCAGGCGTGGGAAGAGTGGGTATTGTTTATGCTGGAAGGTGTTGCATCAACAGCAACCTGGACGACTCAAAAGATCGCGCAGGTAAGAGCATTGATGAACAGTACGGCTGACTATGTGCGTAAAGAGCTACCAAAAATATATTCCTGGGAATTGATTCAGGTGCTTTTTATGCAGCCTTACTGTCGTATTGAAAATGTTGTGGGAGCCGGGCTGGCACGCCGCCAGACGGCATCTGTTTATCTGAAACAGCTTGTCAGTATTGGTGTTCTTGAAGAGATGGTTTCCGGCAGAGAAAAACTCTATATCAATACCCGGTTGCTGAATGAGCTGAACGCATAACTGGCCCTATACGACCGGGCTGCAATTAACAGGAGTACATAGGTGATTAACCATGAATATGATGGAGATCCTCAATGAACAGTAAAAAACATCTTGCAGCCAGTATTGCACTGGTTATGTCTGTCTCTTTGTGTCAGCCCGTATTTTCTGCTGGCGTACCAACAGTCAGCGTGGCTGAACTGGCTCAGTTGGTACAGAACGCTCAACAACAGGCACAGCAGGCACTGGCGCAGTTGGAAAAGGCGAAAGAAGCTATTCAGCAGGCGAAAAGCCAGTATGAGCACTATAAGTCTATTATGGAGGGGAATGACAAATTAGGCTCATTCCTGAACGATCCGTATGTTAATCAGCTCCTTCCCGCCCGTGACTGGCAGGATATTTATAATCAGACTCAGGATTTGACGGACTTACGTAAGCGGTATGGTGTAAGTGGTTATGAACCTGAAGTGCAGAAGGTTTTTGATAAGTTGCTCCGGCAGGCTGGCGTTCTGGAGGAACAATATAAGGCTACAAATATACGTAAGAAAAACGCTGAAACCTTGCGAAACAAACTGAATGAGGTCCAGACCCCGGCAGAACGTGAGCAACTGGCACTTCGTTATCAGCAGGAACAATTGGAACTGGCGAACCAACAGACGCAGCTTCAGAACACGCGTTACTTGATGGAGCAGCAGGAGAAGCTGGAACAGAAGAAAAAAGAACAGAATTTTGTGGACTATATGTTAGGTAAAAGTAAGGTTCGTCCAGAGTAACGCAATGGTAGAATAATTTTAATTTTCGTGGCACAGTTATCAGTGTGCAACCTAATGCCTGATTATATATGGGATTTATATATGAAAAGAATATTGTTTTTTTTAATGGTTATTACTGCTGTTTTTATATCTGGATGTAAGGATAAAGGAACTGGGTTTATTGGAACTTGGAATGAGGTTACTAAAGAACAATACCCGTCAACTGTTGTTGTTAATTACGATGATGGTGTATATCATGTAGATGTAAAATATCTTGATAAGAAACTTGAAGATAAAAAAAGAGCACAGGCATTTGAGGATTATATGTTGGGGAAAACGAAAGAGCGCCCTTCAAATTTAATGGATCTTAGTGACTGTTATAGTGTGAGAACTCTTGAGGCTAAGGCATTAAATGATACGACCTTACAAGGAGATGGCTTCACTATGAGAATAGAAAATGGAAATCTTAAATACAATGGTAAGACTTTTGTGAAAAAATAGGATGAATTATGGCTATTGAGGTTGCACAACCCGTATTTAATGCCATAAACACCGCCACACAATCCCAGATGGCAAGCATGAATACAGTAATGTCAGTTATTGGAATTGTTATTGGCGGTTTCTGGATTGTTTATATTCAGATGAAATCTCTATATTGGTATTTTGACGGGCTTACGGTTATTTTCAAAGATATATTATTTACAATATTAAAAGCTAGTCTAATACTTTATATGGCATTGTCTGTTTCATGGTACAATAGTACAGTTATTCCTGTTGTTACAGACTTTCCTGTTTGGTTAGGTAATACTATTTCTGGAACCACTCATAACTCAGGTAACTTAGTGGATGGTTTGATTAATGCTTATTATGATGGGTTTATTGCTCTAGTTAATTCCATTAAGTTTAGTATATGGGATGCTGCTGGTAATACAATATTTATTGCAGTGTGTTCCGTTTTATTCTATGTTCTTGGTGGTCTCCCATTTCTTGGTGTTGCGATTGGTACTCTCATTACTCTAAAAGCAGCTACGGCGATTATATTAATATTGGGGCCTATATTTATTGGATTTCTTTTATTTCCTCAGACAAGCCAATATTTTTGGGGCTGGGTTGGAACTATTGGTGGTTTTATGTTGACGCAGGTGCTTTTTGCTGTAGTGCTAGGGCTCGAAATATCATATATAAATAATTTTATAATAAAGGACGGAGTTATAAATACAGATTTAATTGGTTGTTTATGTATTCTTTTGTACTTTGGGGCATTTACCATGCTTGCTACAGAATTACCTGGCTATGCTGCTTCAATCATGAGTGGCGCTCCTAGTGGAGGTGTCAGTGGCGTGGGCGGCCTTATCGGTAAAACGACTGGTGTAGGTGCCGCAAGAAAAATGAGCCGTACATTAGGTAGAACTTTGGTTAACAGGTTTAATAAAAATCGCTTAGGGCCGGGGTGAGTAAAAAAATTTAATATCTTAAATTTTTACTAAGCATTTGAATCCTGCATTTTTCTTCGATTTCTTTTATTTAACCTGGTAAATAAATTATGAATATATCCATCGCTTTGTGCGTGGCGTTTTATGCTGCGCTTTTGCCATTCCCGGAGGAGTAGATGTTATTTGGTAAAGGAAAGAAAAAAATAGATGAAGAACGCCAGTTACATTATGGTGATGGGAAACTGGAGAAAAAGAATAGCGAAGTAATACAGGACATCCGGGCTTATACAATGGCCGCTCGTTGGTTCGAAAAACGTGTGGCTGAAGACTACCGAAAAAAAGCCAGGAACAGCCGTAGGCTGTCTATATTTTTCGGTATTCTTGCTTTTGCATCTGTTATTGCTGTTATGGGGCTTACACCATTAAAAACGGTGGAGACAACTATTATCCGTGTTGACCGGAATAGTGGTTATATGGATGTGATTCGTCCAGGATGGAAAAAAGAAGATACGAAAGAGGTTGCGGATGATAAACATTATATTTCGATGTATATACTGGCGCGTGAAAGATATAACTGGGCCAGTCAAAAAGCAAATTTTGCTATTGTCCAGCAACTTTCTTATCCAGATGTTTTTAATGAGTACAAAAATTTCCAACTTTCCAGTAAAGGATATGTAGCTACGTTAGGCTCATCCCGTCAAGTGGATGTATCGATTGACTCAATTGTGCCTTTACCTGTCAGCCATGAAAAGAAATTGGGTGAACGCGACGATATAAAAACGTATCAGGTACGTTTTTCACAATCGCTACTTGATGCAGAAGGCAAACCTGTTTCCGATATTGGTCAGCAGTTGAAGCTTGATGCCGATGGTAAACCTATTGCAGAACCAAAGCGTGTTTACTGGACGGCGATAATTTCTTTTGACTACAGAAATGCACCGTTAACCGAAGGGGCCGGATGGGTTAATCCGAAGGGATTCGGTGTACTTGCATATAGCAAAACACAGGAAATCCGGGAGGGGCGATGACCACTTTTCGCAAGGGATTTTTGGCATTAAGCCTTATAGCCACCTTGTTACCGAACGCCAGCGCTGAAATCGCAGGAAAGGGATCTGCGCATGATGGGAGAATCCAGACAGCTACTTACAGCCCGGATAACGTTTTTCGTATCTACGCAATGAAAGATCGCGTGACGATGATACGTCTGGAGGACGGCGAAACTATTGATAGCGATGATGGAGCTATGAATGTTGGTAAGCCTGGAGATCCAAAAAATCGTGAATGGATTTTGGGCGCTAACAAGAGAGGGAGTGTGATCATGATTAAGCCCAGCCGCTATGCGGAGGAGCCGGAAACAAACATGATCATCAATACTAATCGTCGCACTTATTTAATAGAACTGAAGTTGGCTAAATCGCTGGCCTCCATGACATACATGCTGCGTTTCGATTACCCCAAACCTGCACCTGTGGGAGAAACACCATTCAAAGGACGTGACCTTAACGTTAACCCTTGTGACGGGAAAATTAACACTCAGTACCAGCGACGCGGTGATATAGCGATTTCGCCATATCAGGTATGGGATAACGGTACTTTTACCTGTTTCCGGTTCCCGACGAACGCCCCGCGTCCGGTTATTTATGAAGTGTTACCAGACGGCACTGAAAGCATGGTCAACATGAGAACAGTAAATGATATTACGGTTGTTCATGGAGTCAGTCAGGAATTTCGTCTTCGCCTGAATAAGTTGGTAATGGCTGTTCGTTCTAAGGTGCCAAATACCGGCTGGTATAACTATAACGGCACCACCACGGGTGAGATTCGGGAGGTGAAAAAGTGAATCAGGATGAACAATTATCACCAGACCAGAAGAAGGATAGTTCTCCTGTAACATCGTCAGAGTCCCGGAGCGGGAATAAGAATGTAGGTCAGGGGGCTTTTTCTTTAAAACCGGCGAGTCGAAAGAAGCCGATTGACTGGAAAATTGTTGGCGTAATTGCCGGAGGGATCATTATTACGCTTATGATCATCATCTCGTTTGCGGCAGCGGTGATCAAAAGCAATGCGAGACCGGAACCTGAAATTGATGAGTCAAAAGTCAATGCTGAAGCAGTTACGCAGGTCAACCGGACGCCTGAAGATGTGATGGGCGCATTTATGGAGAAGAACCGACACTCGATCAGTGATTCTTCTGCGGGAAAGAAAACAGATGTCAATCAGAAGGATACTGCCCAAGCGAAAGATACCACAGAAACGGCCATCAAAACTAAGCCAGCAGAAGATGCAGAATATTATGATAAAACTCCGCCAGTACGGGAGGAGGAAGATATGTTTTCTCCTGTCACGCGCTTTGACTCGGCAGGTATAAGTCAGGGGGTTGGAGGTAGTTCGTCAGGCCGTTCTTCTTCTGATACTGAAGAACGTCTCCGCGCATTTGCTAATGCAGATCCAGACGAACTGGTGAAACAAGCGCTCGCAAATCAGGGAGGAGGTGACGACAACGGTTTGTCTGGAGGCTCCAGTGGGCGTGGTTCTGTGCGGGCGTTATTAGGCAGTTCAGGCGAATACGCAATGACAAGGGCTCGTCGCTCCCCTGAGCGTAAGTTTCTACTGAAGCGTCAGACCAGGTTCCAGTGTGTCCTGTACAATCGCGTCAAAACGGATTATCCGGGATTTGTCAGTTGTTATCTGTTACGACCGTTGTACTCATCTGATGGTAGTGTCATCCTGGCTGAAGCTGGGGCTGAATTGACGGGGGAGCAGACGGTAGAAGTGAAGGCTGGTCAAAGTAGTGTTTTCACTTCCTGGAGTGAACTTGAAACCGCGCCGGATGGGATTCGTGCTTCATTGAGTGGGCTGGGAACAGATCCTATGGGTAGTAGCGGCACTGAAGCGTATGTAGATAATCATTACGGGAAAAAATTTGGCGGTGCGGTGATGCTTTCCTTTATTCAGGATGCGTTAGGTTCTGTTTCAAATCTGACAAAAAGGAATTCTGGGAATGGATACACGGTAGAAAACTCAGAACAGAATGCGGAAGATATGGCAAGTAAGGCGCTTGAAAATAGCATAAATATCCCACCAACGGGATATGTATTACCAGGAACAGTTATTACCGTGATAGTGGCTCAGGATATTGATTTCTCCAGCGTCTATAAAACCAGAACCTCTCGTTAAACTGATGGGAATAAGTACCCTGACGTTTCGGGTACTTTCTGTTTTTAATATTGTTTTTCTTATATTGAATTATCTGGTTGTGAATTAAATTTGGCGCTGTTTTATTATATTGTTGTCAGAGGTTTTTATGAAACTAATGGATATCGTCAGCAATTTTATTGAGCGTATTCCTCGCCGTCTTATCTGGGCGCTGGGAATGTTTTCGGTCGCATTAATAATAACTTTTTTAAAACCAGATACCCCGGCTCCTGTGAGTGAGCAGAAAACAGAATGCAGAGATATTTCTCGCCATCAAGGGGAATTACCCGAATCTTGTATTGAAAACCTGAAGGAGAAGTGAAGCCGTGAGTGATTTTGCATATGGCGACGTTTCTGGTTCGCTTCGCGAAGACGAACTGACATTGGGTTATCTGGAACAATCGGGGGTAACAGAAAGGCTAAAGCGGAAAGGGGTTACAGAAGTGGCTATTAATCGTCCCTTTGAGATCTGGATTGAAACCTCAGCGGATGGATGGTTGCGTGAAGAAGCCCCCTGGTTGACGTTGGATATGTGTGAACACCTGGCTTCTACACTGGCGGTATACAACCACAGGGCGTTATCCCCTCAGTCACCGATTAAAACGGTGGAGTTACCAGAAGGTGAGCGTGGTCAGTTGGTTATTCCCCCTGCATGTGAACGTGGAACCGTTTCTATGACATTCCGTAAGCCATCGTTGCAACGATTCACTTTGGATGACTATGTGTCCAGTGGTCGTTTCAGAAAGGCGAATCAAACTGTGAACAGGCAGAAGGAATTATTCGACTGGCAAAAAGAAATGAAACGGCTGATTGCTGCACGTGAATTCATTGAGTTTTTCCGGCTGGCTGTACAGCACAAACTTAATATTATCATTTTCGGTGGTACTGGCTCAGGTAAAACGACTTTTGCTAAAGCGGTGGTGGATGTTTACCCCAGAAATAAAAGATTACTGACGATTGAAGAACTGAATGAGATGAAGCTTCCTTATCACCTGAACCATGTACATCTTCTTTACGGAGATTACGTCACTCCGAAAGATCTGGTGTCGTGCTGTATGCGTATGAAAGGTGATCATATTTTGCTGGCAGAACTTACCGGGGATGAAGCGTGGGATTTTATGGAGCTACTGAATACGGGGCATCCGGGCACGATTACAACAGCACACGCTAACGGCAGTCTTCATGGTTATGCTCGTATTGCCGGGCTCATTAAGCAATCTGCTGTCGGGGCCGGGCTCGACTTCAGCTATATCGACAGACGGGTACGCACTTCTTTTGATGTGGTGATGTACATGGAGGATACCGAGATCCTCGATGTCACCTATGAACCTGAAGTTCAGTTGGCGCTCTTGAATGGCGCCAGTATCGAAAGCGCACTCTCATGCGTTCATTGAGGCCAATATGGAAAAACTAAAGCTGTTAGTCGTCATTCTCGTTCTGTGCTGTGTATTTTTTATTATCGGCCTGTACGCAGGAGGCTGGATGTGGCTTACGTTGTCTGGCGTACACGACAGAGCACCGTCATTATTTACCCTGATAAATCAGGGAGGGATCACATCACTGACTGACCGTTCCAGAATGTTGTTGCCCTGGGCGTGGGTCGTCACCGTTCTTATTACGTTCTTCCCGGCTGGAGTATCGCTTTTTGCTCTTACTGTTGGGCGTGACGGGAATCGAAAAGATTTACATGGTAATGCTCGTTTTGCCAACCGGCGCGAGTTACGCCGTATGTGGTATACCGGGCCTGAACAGGAGGATAAATACTGATGGGACAAAAAATTCCGAAAGGTTGGGCAATAGAGAATGGGCGCTGTATTCAGAAGAAAATAACCAGTTATCCTCCTATAATCTTTGGAAAAGATCCGTACAGTAATAATTTCCTGGCATCTTATGGGCAGACTTACCTGATACTTGCTGCGCCTCCGGCAAGTGGTAAAGGTGTCAGTATAGTTGTACCTAATCTGCTTACGTATCCGCATTCGGTTGTCGTCAACGACACCAAATTCGAAAACTTTTATTTGACGGCGGGATTTCGTAAAGCCTGCGGTCAGAAGGTATTTCGTTTTTCTCCGGAACGACTGGAAACGCACCACTGGAACCCGTTGAAGGTGATTAACAAAGACCCTTTATTCCGTCTCGGTGATACGCGGACCCTTACATCCTCGTTATATGTACCGGACAACATGAAGAACGCCAGTTGGTTTTCGAAAGCTGGGGATGTGGTAACGGCCATTATTTTGTATCTCATAGAGACGCCGTCTTTGCCGTTAAGCTTGCCCCAGGTATATGAGATTGCAGCACAGGGAACCCGTCTTGGCGAATGGGCTCAGCGAGTGGTTGATGAGCGGCACGGCAGATCCGATGAATTATCTTCTGAAACTGTACGTGAGCTGGGGGTGATCATATCTGAATCGAAAGGCAAAGAGTTTTCCACGCTCATGTCCTTTGTCACTGGCCGCTTGAGTGTATACGGTGAAAAATTGGTAGCGCTGGCATTAACGGAAAGCGAAAACGAAGAAGAGAATATAGATTTCAGCAGATTACGTGTTGAACCAACCAGTATCTATTTTTGCGTAACTGAAGGTGCGCTAAAGAAATTTGGTCCTCTGATGAATCTGTTCTTTTCTCAGGCTATCCGTGAAAACAGTAAAGTTCTTCCGGAACAGGGAGGGAACTGCGAGGATGGATCGCTGCGGCTGAAATATCAGGTACTATTCCTGGAAGATGAGTTCGCGGTTATGGGACGTATTGAAGTAATGGAAACTGCACCGGCACTGACGCGAGGTGCAGGCTTACGTTATATCATCATCTTCCAGAACGAAAGTCAGATTTGCTCAGATAATTGTTACGGTCCTGAAGGTGGTAAAGCAGTAATGGAACCATTTCATATTAAAGTTGCATTTGCACCTGGTGATATAGATACGGCAAAAAAATACAGTGAACGTCTGGGAAATACGACGATTAAAGTTGCCTCAACCAACACGAACGTATCTGAAGGACAGCGCCGTTCTCGTGGACGAGGTTTTTCATTACAGGCAAGACCACTGATGCTCCCACAGGAAATTAATGAATTACCGTATAAGGAAGAACTGGTTTTTATTCAGCCTACAAAAAATAACCCGACAATGAATATGAGGGTAGAAAAGATTTTTTGGTATAAGGAACCAATATTTAAAGAAAGGGTGGATGAAAAAAAATACCCACTACCTGATATTCCTGAAGGTGATACTTCAAAAATTGAAGGGCTTGTTGTTCCAGTCAGACCCCCGGTGAAGAAAAATGTATCCATATCATCACCTGAAGGTGATGAGCTTAACGCGGAACAGAAACGCCGTATTATGGCTCCTGGTGTGGAATCAGAACAAGATGTTTATGAGGATGAATAAAAAAAGTATTTGTTGTGTATTTCATCTGCAATCTGTTTATCCCGCTCTTATAATGTATGCTTGATTTATTATGAATTGGGGAGTGAAAATGAAATTTTATTTTGTTGCTGTGATGATGTTTTGCTTTGTTGTGAATTCGGCATATGCAGAAAAAAATAAAGTTGATCCAAATGACCCTTGCGATGTTTATTTTTGTATGGCAGGCATGGTTTATGGTAATAAATCTGAATGTCAACCAGCTATAAAGAAATTCTTTAGTATACAATCATTCAAAAAACATCACCGTTTTAATCCCTCGAAAACTTTTAGAGAGAGAAGTAAATTTCTGGGGCAGTGTTCGACCGCCGATCCCGCTCATGTCAGTAAAATTATGAGTAAATTTGGCAGGATGAAGGGCTAGGAAAAACTGATAAAATAAAAGGCACGGAAATGTACAGAAAAAGACTGATACTTGCCGGGGTTCTTGCAAATATCCTTACAGGATGTAGTTCTCCGCCAAAATTAACGGAACCTGAAGGACAGTGGGTCGATTTTGACACGTCAGGGGCGATTGTCGGTACAGTTGCAACTTCTTCTCCGGCTTGCCTTAATTGCTGGCAGGAAATACAGGCACCGATACCAAAAGAGAGTACAGTAGCAAAACGGATATCCGCAACATCCACTTTGCTCTCATCACCATCTCCGGCCATAACCACTGCGCCAGTAGTTAAAATAAAAGAGCATACAGAAAGTAAACCGGATATGAAGAGTTTTGTCAGCAAGGACGGTGAGAAAGTACCACTGTATAAAGCATTACGTGAAATAATTCCTGCTGAATGGAAGGTAAATTTGTCACCTCCGGTTGTGGAGAAATTTACCCATAATGTCTCATGGAAGGGAAATGACCAATGGCCGTATGTATTAAGAAAGATGCTTGTATCCTACGGATTAAAGGCCGAGATAAACGACAAAAAAGCTGAAATTGTCATTCTGTATGCACAGCAAGCAAACGTTCCGGTCAAATCTGTAACGCCATCGGCTAACCCACTGATAACACGGCTATCGGAAACCATAGTTCTGAAACCCCCTGTAGTGCCGGTTGTGACACAGGGTATCTTGCCTCCGGTTAAGAAAAATGCACCGTTAATTAAACCTGCCCCTGTGCCGGTGCTAAAAGTCTGGACTCTGGATAAAGGAACAACTTTACAGAAAGGATTTAATTCCTGGGTCGAAAAAGAAATTTGTCCGACAGCGAAGAGAAAATGGACGGTTCGATGGGATACCGATACTGATTATCCTATTGACTATCCTCTGACATTCCGTGCTAAAAACTTTGAAGAAGCGACAGACCAGCTCTTCCTTCTTTACCAGCAGGCCCAGATTCCCTTATATGCAAGTGGCTACAGGAATCAGTGTCTGATTATAATTCATGAGAGGAAATAAAATGGATTTAAATTTTTGTGGATTTTTTTGAAATAAGCAATATCGTAATTAATAATTAAATCCATTAGTGGTTAGTCATCAGTCGAATACCTTAATTTCAGGTTATCATATTTATGAACAAAAAAATTATAGCGTCAGCTATTGCTGTTGGTGCGTTATTGCTTTTGTCGCTTTCAGGATGCACCATTCAACGAATGAATGAAGTGAAAAAGAGAGCTGAAGATACTGGAGTTAAAGCATCTTCATTAGTTCGCCAGATGGGGGATAACTACCCTGTAGTCCAGTTTAAAAATAGCCAGTATATAAATACGACTCCTTTGCCAAAGCCTAAATACGATGCGCCGCGTCAGGTGGTTAACTGCAATATTCAGTATTTAACCGTCAAACCCCAGGATATATTTGAATTAAGTCAGGATCTCAGTGAACAGTGCCATATTCGCTTTCGCGTATCTCCCGATGCCTCTGCATATCTGGGGACGGTCGGCGCTGGTAGTGGTGTGACACAGCGTCTGACTGATGTTCCATCTCCGGTAATTAACAGTGGCGAAATGAAGCCGCTGGCGATGTTTGGTGCTCAGGCAAATAATAATGCAACTCCGGCTACAGTTGCTACCAGGAAGATTACGGATATCAGGTACTCTGGCCCGCTGGGGCGTTTCCTTGATCTTATTACTGGAAGGCTTGGTATTTCATGGAAATATGAGAACGGGGAGGTAATTTTTTACTACCTGGAAACGAAGCGCTTTGATATTCAACCAGCCGATGCTTCCTACAAACTCACAGGGACAGTCACCAGTGGGTTATCGAGCTCTACTGGCACGGACAGCAGTAATTCTGGTGGCGGCTCAGATTCTGGTGTGTCCGGGTCAGGTGGATCAACAATGTCCTCAACCGTTGGTATGGGGAACGACCTGTATAAGGATTTAAAAACCACTGTCGAGAGCATGTTAACTCCGGGTGTTGGCCGCCTTAGTCTTAACTCGACGACGGGAACGATGATGGTGACGGATGTACCGGAAGTTGTTCGTCAGGTTGGCGAGTATATAGAAGATGAAAACAGTACGCTCAGTAAGCAGGTAATTCTCAAGGTTGTGACATATACCGTTAATACGGATACCAGCGATCTCGTTGGAATCGACTGGAACCTTGTCTGGAAATCTCTTAGCGGCAAATACGGTATTAAGCTGGCGAATAGCAGCCGTACCGGTTCAGATGATGCAATTACCGGTGGGTTTAGTGTCCTTGATACGGCTGAAGGGGCTGCAAAACAGTTTGCCGGGACGTCATTCCTGCTGGATGCACTTTCACAGCAGGTTCGGGTAGCAGATGTCAAAACCAACACGGTGATGACAACAAATATGGCTGCGGCACCTGTGCTGGTAGGCCAGCAGACTACATATCTGAAAAGTTCTGAATCGACACCTTACGTTTCAGGAAATTCAACCGTTACGACTCAGACCCTCACGCCGGGCAGTGTAACGACAGGTACAAACATCACGATCTTCCCGAAAATCCTCAAGAACTCCGATCGTCTGATGTTAAATATGTTCATGGATATATCTTCACTCAAGAATATGCGTGTTATTACCTCAGATACGCAGAAGCTTGAGGCTCCTAACGTTGATACTCGCTCATTACAGCAACGTGTATGGCTGAAACCGGGTCAGACGCTTGTGATGTCCGGATTTGAGCAAAATACGGATAATTCAACCCGTAAGGGCGTTGGTGAGCCGGAAAATATTGCGTTTGGCGGTTCATTATCCGGAGCTAAAACTAAGCAAACTTTTGTTATTACGGTGACGCCTTATGTTCGCTAAAAAGAAGCTTCGACTCAGAACGGAAAAAGTGAAGTCCACGGAAAATAGTGATGCTGATGCCGCAATCCGAATCCTGAAGATTCACGGTTATCGTTTTGTGGTTGGGCTTAAATGGGAACTGATCAAGGCCCAGCGCAACATTATGAAGGAAGTTCGCCGGATAGGACGGATTCGCAATCTTGACGTTGTTGCGCTCAGGCAGGCCGAGGCGATACAGGCTGGATTTGCACCGAAAACCCGGCAGAAACTTCGGGGAACTTACTCATTGATTGTCGCGCTGGCCTCACTGATGGATGGTGCCTGCATTGCGGTGATCCCGCTCGGTAAAAATCATCACGGGAAGGATGAATTCACGTTGCTGGGACGTACAGCAAAAGGAACCATCCACCCTGGTTCGGACCGTATACTTGGTCATGACGAAATCGGCCAGGCCGTTGTTGATCTGCGTCAGGATATGGCCGGAAACCGTCAGGACGTCATTCCGGTATATGGCGATCCTGATATCGGTAGTTGGGTGACAGATGTTCTGGATCTGGACGCCATACTTACTCCTGGCAATATCCGCAAAGATTTTCGATTGCGGCCGCTACGCTGGGGAATGACCCGAACACAGCTACTTTGGTTTGTCAGTGCGCTCTTCGTTTTACTTCTTGTGTTGATTTTTTACCTCAAATGGCTCAATGAGCAGGAACGACAGCGGGCCATTGCCATACAAGTGAAGATACAGCAACAGGAAGAGGTTAATCGTAAAGCGAGATACAAGGCTGCGCTCGATAAACTGCGCCATCCGTGGATAAACACATCATCCGTACAGGATTTTCTTACCGGATGTGAAGTAGCGCTTAAACGGCTACGCCTGTCCATTGAGGGCTGGGAGCTTTCTGGAATGAAGTGTGACCAGAGCGGGATGAGTGCGAGCTACAACCGACCTAATAACTCCGTTGCTACTGCTGAAAAGTTTGTGGCGGCTGTGCGAAAGATTTACGGCATAGAGCCGGAGGTCAATTTCAAAAGCACATCTGTATCTGTATTCACTCTCCCGCACACGTTGCCGCCCAACGGCGATGATCCGATGAACAATATGGGTGAGCAACTGGTGAAGGTTATCTCACTGTTCCAGAGCGTGAATATTCAGGCGTCATTCAGTGCAGTGCCTGTCAATGACGTGAAGAAAAACGAGCAGGGAGAAGATATGCCATTACAGGACTGGCAGGAATATACCTTCAGCGTGGATACAGCCGTTCCGCCACAACTGGTATTCAGGAACGACGAATTCACCGGGGTACGCATTAATAACATTATTTATGAAATTGGTCAGGCCGGGGAGCTGGCCTACAAAATTACGGGGACGGTCTATGGCGAATACAAACGCAAATAAATATTTGGGGGCAGGCTTAGGCTTGTTGTTACTTTCCTTTTGTTTTATGGCCGGGGCAGAAGATTTGACCGGAACCGCCTGGGATCTGGATACCCTGCAAAAACAGCGGGTTCTCTATGAAGCTCAGGCGGCGGTCAAAAAAGCACAGGCAGAGGCTGAAGGCGTGGGGGGAAGTATCAGCACAGGTACGCTCTCATCGTCGACCGGCGAGGCCGGTTCGGGTATGCGAAATACCGTGTCTGCCACACCGGACATAACGCCGCAACTGGTGAAAATTAACGGAAGAAATGCGGTGATCAGTATGCCTGGCGGTAAGACAATAACGGTTAACTCCGGACAGATGCTACCTGGCGGACGCTGGCAAGTAGTGAGTGTCAGCCTCAATGGGGTGAAGGTGCGCAATATCTCCACCCGACGTGAAGAGATACTGAACTGACAGGAATAATATTAATGAGCGAAAACAGTCAGAACGAAAGACCTGGCAGTGTTGAAAGCCGGTTTTCTGAACGTACCCACAGTTGCATTAACCTCCGTCAGTTATTGAAGGGGGAAAGCATTATCGCTGATATCCAGGATAGTGTCCTGTTGTTGAAAAATACGGAAGATAACACCTGCCAGTTTCTGGTGCTGGATAAACTGAATCAGACGCCTCTTTATCTGGAGTTAATTGCAAAGCTTCGGCAGAGCGGGCATCGTCCTGAAGTTATTTGGGTCAACAACGAAGAAATGGCTCAGGTAGCATGGAAGTTTGATGCAGGACAAGAAAATGAGCAGCCTGAAGACGAGGCCAGTCTGCAAGGTAAAGTAAAAGATCTTCTCGCCCGTGCAGTCGCTGTTGGCGCGTCAGATATGCACTTATATGTCAGTGACCACTATTTCCGTGTCTGGTTTCGTGTTGATGGTATACGCCGTCCGTTCCATGAATTTGATGATTCAGCGAGTAACGGCAGGCGTCTGATTCAGTCGATGTTTAATACCATGTGTGCAGGTCAGAGTACCAACACATTGAGCTATACACAGTCTGCAGATGCCCGTTTCCGCGAAGAGTTCGTAACAGAATTTGGCCTCAGTACCGCGCGAGTTGCCACTCGCCCTGGGGGAGACAACCGGATTCTGGTCGCGATACGTCCCATCAGCAAACGCAAGGAGTCGCTGGCGCTTGACTCGTTAGGCATGACGCCACAACAGATAGCGTCAGTCCGCCGTGCGGCAAGAAAGATCACCGGCATTATTGTCGCTAACGGACCTACCGGGCATGGTAAGTCCACGCTGTTACAGTGCCTTGCCGAAATGGTTCTCAGAGAAGACCCCGGTATACACCTTATTACCGTGGAAGATCCCGTAGAATCTCCGATTTTTGGAGCGATTCAAACTCCTTTGATGGAGGAGTGGCCTGAAGCGATACGAAATCTACTGCGTCTTGACCCGGATACCATTTATTACGGAGAGGCGCGTGATGCCGAGTCTGTCTATGGTGTGATTGAAGCGGCACAAACCGGGCATGAAGTGTTGACTACGACGCATACTACCTGGGCCATTGATGTTCTCCAGCGCTGGAAACGCTTTGGTGTTGATGAGAGCTATCTGACAGATCCCACATTGATTACCTGCCTTGTGGGGATTCGACTGACGCCGTTGTTGTGCCCGGATTGCAAACAGCCGTATTCCGGGCATCGTGACAGTGTTGAGCCGGAGATCGCAGAAATTATTGCCAGGTACACCCGACCGGAAGGGGTATTCAGCCGCAATCCGGCAGGGTGTCCGGCGTGTAAATTTACGGGGTTTCGTGGACGTACTGGCGTTTTTGAGGTCATCGAGACGGATCGAAAATTCATGTCATTATACCAGCGGGAAGGAAAATTTGCCGCCTGGCAATACTGGAAACAAAAGGGGAATACCTCCCTGGCAGAAAACCTTATCAGTCTGATTAATGATGGTCTGGTAGATCCTGTAACGGGCCATACCAAAGTCTGTAACCTGAACAGAGATGAGACTTTTAATGAACCGGATTAAACGCTGGATTTATCAGAAAACGTTTAATGCCTCAGATCGCATGGAAATATATGATAATTTTCGTCAGTATTTGCTCGATGGTTTGAGTGCGCAAATAACCTTTGAAAAACTCATTGATAATTACACACGACGAGGTAAAAAAACGGGCGACCCAATAGGCGAAATTCTGACGGAATGTAGCCAGAATCTTAAAGCGGGCTTTTCCCTTGCTGAATCCTTTAAAGAGTGGATACCTGATCAGGAACTCAGTATTATTGAGTCCTGTGATAAAGCCGGGAAACTGGCTGATGGATTTAAAAATGCCATGATTATTGCAGAAGGCACAGATAAAATTTCCGGTTCTGTCTGGTCAACGTTATTAAATTTTGGTTATATCCAGTCTTTAGCTATCGGTCTGGTTGCTATTTTTTGTATAACGTTAGTACCAACGATAAAACAAAGTGTCCCGCTGGAAAAATGGAATACATTACAGACTGGTGTCTGGTATTTCTATTTAGCAATTACAGATTACTGGTATCTGATGCTGGCTGTCGTTGTTGCATTAGCCGTTACGGTCTATAGATCGTTGTCCGTCTGGACGGGTAATCTCCGTTTCTGGTTTGACCGCTTTCCACCCTGGTCGGTGTACAGGCGGTTACAGGGAGCCTCGTTTATTCTCAACGTGAATGCCATGTTATCTGCCGGCATTCCGATAGAAACCGCTATTCGTGGGATGTTTGAGTCCAGTACCTCTCCGTGGCTACTGGAGCGGCTGGAGGCCATATTGAGGAACATTGAGGCAGGGGAGAAAAACCTGGGGGCGGCTATGGATGCCACCGGCTACGAGTTTCCAGGGGAGGATGCCATCATTAAGATGCAGAGCCTCTTTGAAACCGCGAATCAGGAAAACTCTCTACATCGTTTTGCTGATAAATGGCTGGAAAAGACGGTGAAGACGGTTGAGAAGTCAGGAACAGTCATTCAGGTGATGGGATATTTTGGAATAGCTATTGCGATTCTGTTACTTATTCTGGTGATGTCCGATCTTATTCAGCAGGCATTCTTTATATGATGTGATTACTAATCACAATAGCACTTCTTCGTTGTGTATCATAAATAATCTGGAGAAGTATAAAATGAAATCGAGGGAAAATAAAAAGAAATCGAGGAGAAATAAAAAGAAATCGGGGGAAATTGGTGGGGTGTCATTTTATCCCCCCCCGATTAACATTACAGACCAAATTTTTTGTATGGGTGTTATGTTTGTTTTTCTGGTAGTTGTTATGGTTGCTTGTGTCTATTCAGTTCACAGTAAACTTGGGGTTTTTGGGGTTTGTTTGTCATAAATAACATGGAGTAAATTGAAAATGAAATTAAAGAAAGTTAAACGTGGTTTGATAAACATTACAGACCAGAGTGTTAATATGGGGGTTATTTTTCTTGTCCTGGGGATTGTGGCTGCTGTTGGCTATACAGTCTACAGTAAGTTCTGGGCTGTAAATGAAACGAATGTCATCAGTAATATTATTAATGAGGTTCGAAATATGGGAGAAGGTAATGGTGGCTATGGAACAGCCAATTATAACCAGGCCATTATCAACTCGGAAGCTATTTCAAGTAAGGTAAAATATTCCGGTACGACGATTTACAATCATTCTGGTGGCACAATTACCGTTGTTGGTGCAAATACCGGATTTACAGTGACCAGTACAGGGCTTTCCAAAAAGGATTGTATTAATATGGCTTCGCAACTCGGCACAGCAGATATGGCTTCAACAAAAATTAATTCAACATCTGTCACTGGTGTGGTGTCGACAATTGCGGCAACCGCAGCCTGTACTTCTGACAGTAACACGGTAGCGTTCACTACGAGGGGCTGACAGGAGGAACGCCGGGTACGCTGTTGTGCCCGGCAAACAGGAGCGTGCCACATGAACCGATTAAACGAATTGAGTTTTATTGACCTGTATCTCGGAGAAGGATTTGCTGAAATAAAGGGAATGAAAGGCGCAAGTGCATATCTGACCGATTTGCCGGATATCTACCAGAGCGATGCCTTTGAACTCAGGAACGCGTGCAACGAAATTCATTTCAGCACGCATAAAACGGAATTTTCCTTACGCTATGACGGGCGCATTTACCGTGTGACGGTCGTTTGCAATGACTGGTCGGGAGCCAGTTTTGTGATCCGCCAGACGCCGGAACGTATCCTGCCCTTTACCGATGTGCCACTCAGTACACCATTACGTAGCTCCATCACTCGTCCTGGTGCAACCGGATTGTGCCTGATTGCTGGCGAAATGGGATCGGGGAAGACGACTACTGCTGCCTCAGTGTTACGTCAGCGTATTGAGATAACAGGGAGTCTGGGGGTATCCATTGAAGATCCTATAGAAACACTGCTGCATGGCCGACACGGTAACGGGCGGTGCCTCCAGCTCGAAGTTAGTCAGAATGAATCGTATTCAACAGCGACGAAAAAGGCCCTGCGCATGGGAGCATCCTGCCTGCTGCTGGGGGAAATACGCGACGGGCAAACGGCACATGAGGTACTGAAAGCATCGTTGACAATGTTTGTCGTATCGACGATCCACGGTTCATCTGTCTATGAGGCCATTGAGCGTTACGTGATGTTTTGCGAGGAAATCAACCACAACGCGAAACAGAATGTAGCCAATACGCTGTACATCATCGCTCATCAGACAATGACCTCAGTACGACGTGGTGATAAGGCTACTGGCCGCAATATCAGCATCAACGCTTTTAATCTGGTGAACTGTACGCAGAACGCAGCCATCAAATCCAAAATCATGCAGGGCAATTATCGGGCCTTGCAGGATGAATTCAACGGTATCGAATACACCCTGTAATATGGAATCAAGAAAATGGCTATCTTAATAAATCCTCCCCTGAAGCGCGGCATGATCAATATCACCGATGCTGCTATCGGAATTGGTGTCTTGTTTCTTATTATGGGGGTTATTGTGATCCCCATGAATAACTGGTTATCGAATCAGGCAAAAGCGATTGTGGCTGCAACCCAGGCAAAACGGGTACAAAAGGCGGTACAGCTCTACATCAAGGATAATCACTCAATGATAGCCAGCACGGCCACAGCCAGCACGCCGTACATATTTGGCGTTTCCCGGTTAATCAGCGCCGGATATTTGCCTACAGGATTCTCCACGACTAACGGTTTTGGTGCTACATATCAGACGCGAGTATTTGAGCCGACAGCAGATAAATTACAGTCCATGACCTATCTGGCAGGTGGTGCCAGGCTGTCAAAAAGCCTGGCCCGAAAGGTTGCGATCGGAATTGGCGCAGAAGGGGGAATCATTGACGGCAACACAGCGAAAGGAGCGCTGGGTAGCTGGAGTGTGGCGCTGTCTTCGTTTGGCGGTTATAACCCCGGTGATGGTAGCGTCGTGATTGCGGGTTTTTACGATCACGGTATCAGTATTAATGATTACTTGTATCGTAAATCCGTTCCCGGACATCCGGAATTAAATACGATGAGCACGTCCCTGAACATGGGAAATAACAATATAACCAACGCAGCCACTACAACGACAACCACGCTGAATGCAACTGATGTTAATTCTACTAATGTCACCGCAACAAACAATGTAACAGGTACGAATGTTAATGCCAGGACGACGCGCACCGAAGGGGAGACATACACCGGGGGATGGTTCCGCACAACCGGAGATACGGGATGGTATAGCGAGAAACACGGTGGCGGCATTTATATGACGGATAATTCCTGGGTCAGGGTATACAACGACAAGAATTTCTCAACCGGAGGGCAGATCAAAGGGGGGACAGTAAGAGCTGATGGACGACTGTATGCAGGAGAGGCATTACAGCTTGAAAAAGTGTACACCGCTGGTTCTGGTTGCTCACCAAACGGGCTTATAGGGCGGGATGCTTCTGGTGGTATACTTTCCTGCCAGTCAGGAATATGGAAATCGTCGGAATTTTCTTTCCGGGTTGCCGGAACGTTCCAGGTCTGGCCGGGGCAAACAGTAAATCTGGGGCGGTTTAAATTGTGTATCAACACGTACCGTATTGACGGACGAGAAATGGCTCTGACAGAACTTATTCCTACCGATGGTCCTGACTCAAACGGCAACATGAACTGGCGTGCAATGAACGCAACTCAGTATCCTTCGTATTATATGGGAATTCATTGTTTTATTTAACTGGTGTGCCTGAAATTAGATCTTGTATTATACATGTGGCAGGTGCTGATATTTATTTTCATAGGAAAATAAAGATGAAATCCTTTGTTGTTATTTCGCTACTTTTTTTATGGCTGGCTTTTTATGGAAACCTCCGGGATGATAATGACAATTATGCTGCTTCATTGAGGGAGGGCAAAGCCCTCCTGTTTCTGAATTACGTTAATGTATTTGACTCTTATTATGAATTAAATCCTGACTATAATGGAAATGTGACTCATAACGTCACAGCTCCGTCATGGCTTCCGGCTAATGTGGATATTCAAATGTTTATTGAAAATAAAAGGGGATATGTGTTTATGCCCGCGTACCCAGGTGTTTACAATAATATTCTGAAGAGAACGGAAGGAAGTGTTCTTGTTGGTGTTTCGGATAGTTCGTCTCTTGTGACAGAAGCCGGAAGGATTAACAAACCCTCCTTCATTCCTTCTGGTTACATTGTTTATATGAGGTAAGTATGACATGGTACTTACTTTTACTCACAGTGATTTTATTTTCCTGTACTTTTGCAGTTAAGCTTCCAGCTATTTACTCAAGAGAGAAAAAAAGAGCAATTATTCAATGCGAAGATTTGAAAAATGAAATGGATAACATCGGAGTGTATCCGCTGGCCGCAGTTTGTATGTTATTAATACCCGTTTCGATATTTTACTTTTCACAAGATATATTGTTATCTTCATATCTTTTTTTTCTTGCAATCGTTTCCTATACTGATTTAAGCGCCAGATGGATTCCTGATTCAGAAATATATTTTTTGGTTGCTTTATCAGTGTATTCGTTGAAGGATAAAGATACTGTATCTCAACTGTTATCTGCTGCATTTTTTATATTGCCAGCTCTTATCCTTCATCTTTATGGCTATCTGGTGAAGAAAGAAATATGGATAGCGTCCGGCGATTTTTATGTTATACCGACAATTGGTATTATGGTCCTTCCGGAGTATGCAGCCACTCTAATGCTTGTCGCACTGGTTATCTGTATTGCTGTTACCAGATGGATTCCCAAAATACCTTTTGTCACAGTCCTGTTTTTTGTTTTTTCAGGCTATCAGGTTCTGATATTAAGCGGGGCATTATGAACAGATTATTTCTTATAATTATACTTATTATGTTTTCTCCGTTTGGTTTCTCTCAGGTAGAAAAAAACACCAATGGTTTTTACAACTGTTTCAGAATGGCTGGTACCCGTTACTCAATTGATCATCGTTTACTGATTGCTATCGCAGAAGTGGAAAGTGGTATGAGCCCTAAAGCGATCGGTCTGAATAAGCGAGGTGGTAAGGTTGTCAGTGAGGATGTAGGCTTAATGCAAATCAACTCATCCTGGTTCCCAACTCTTAATAGTATGGGTATTACACGAAACGATTTACTTGAAAACCCATGCCAGAACATTTATGTCGGCGCATGGATACTTGCTAAGAACATTTCATCCAACGGTGTTAACTGGGAATCAGTTGGTGCTTATAATGCAGGGTTTAAAGGCGCTAATGCACCATTTCGCATGAAATATGCAAAAAAGGTTTATGCAAAGTATCTTGCTCTAACCGGAGAAGGTTAATAAATTCTAATTCCTATTTAAATTTCAGGCAGTCCACACTTAATTTTAAGAGGTTCAGGGATGCATGTGATTAATCAATTGGCATGTAACAGTAATACACTTTCATTGCATGATATTTTTAAAATATGTCAAAACACCTGGGTTCTTCGACTTGTAAAAACAGAGGAAGACGAAAAATATATTCGAATTATCATTTGTGGTATTTATCGCATTCAAAAAAATAAAAAAAATGGCAAGGTCAGCATGTGGGGCTACAAGCTGAAAGATAAAGAATCTGGAGTATGGTGCCGAAGAAATTCGCTTCCGAGTAATGTGTATTTATTCTGGTCGAAAAAGGCAGCATTTGATATGGACGACTGGCTTAGGTGCGCGATTAATTATGTGATCAAATCATTAGTTGAGGCTGGTTTTTCAATTGCCGACAAACTTTATTTATACCGTATAAGAGCACGTAACGGGAAGAGCGCCTTTGTTTCCACGCTAATACCATCCAGTGTAATTCAATACTTGTATTATGGTGAACTGTATCATCCTCTGGGGAAAGTCGCATTGTTTAATTACCCCTATAGTGCGCAGCATATCACTAAACATGAATTGCTTGAAGAAATAGAAAAGAAAATCTATCAAAGAGCATATAAGGTTATTGGGGTAGATAATGAATTTAATGCTTCAAAAGCTCTAAGTAAAAGCATATGGATGATTGTTGATAAATCCATTTTCACAAAATATGCAAGGGCCTCACATTGCTCTATAACTTACAATTCTGTTCGCCAGGCAATTTTTAAAGACTATCTGGACTTTTCAAAACGAATTCATATTACTGAGGGGGTGGATTTTGGCGGTCTGTGGCCTATGGTTGGACGTCTCAGACGCCAGCATAAAACAGGACGATTTATTTTATCAGGAAAGACTAAAGAGTTGTTTGAGAAACTTAATTTTCCCTGCAACCTCAGTTATGGGGATTTCAGGAAGTTACGGCATACCCGATTGTCTTTGGTCTCAGCTTTAAATGATAATCGCTATGAGTCCTTCAGGCTAATAACCAGATTGTTACACAATCCACTTATAAAACGTTATCCAGTAAAAGTGGTTTTCTGGATTATAGAGTATCTGGAGTCGCGTTATCGTTATGACAAAGAGGATGACATTTATCGTGTGTGTTCAAAATGGCTTGAATACCATTGTGATTTATTTAAAAACATTGGGTTCCGTGAACACCACTCAGAACCCTGGATAATGTCTCGTTGGGAAACGGAAAAAAATTTTCTGTGCCATGCAATTGACTGGCTATTGGATGAAGAACCGTTAATTCACAAAAACCAGCAGTGGCCTTCTTTCTGGAGATTATCTGATGAGTGGACACAGCGAGTAAGGCAAAACGCTACGGCAGCAATAAAAGAATGGAAAGGAACGGGTATTGACTGGAAGGCCATTGATAAGGGTGTTACTGAACTGGTCACCTTTGAAGGCCTGTGTAATGAAGGGCGGGAGATGGAACACTGCGTTGCCAGTTATGCTGACTGGTGTGCCTCCGGTCAGTATCTTGCTATTTCAGTATCAATGGAAAATGAAAGAGCAACACTCGGCCTCTCCAGAACTGAGCATAATATTACATATCAGTTTGACCAGATGAGAGGTATTCATAATCAGGCAGTTTCAAGGAATATGCTGTACAGAGGTAAACACATTTTAAAAACTATTAATACCATTTTGACAAAAACGGATTCAGTTTAATGCGAGGATTAATCATGGTGAATGATAAAAATCTTTCCGCTGAATTCAGAGAAATTTAACTGTCTGATATTTTAAATCACTATTCAGTATAACATTGTTAAAAGAGGATATATATATGGCTAGTAAAGGTGTCAATAAGGTTATTCTTGTCGGGAATCTCGGTGCAGATCCAGAATTAAGATATATGCCGAATAATGTTGCAGTCGCAAACTTTACTCTTGCGACCTCAGAATCCTGGAAAGATAAACAAAGCGGAGAAGATAAGGAGAAGACTGAATGGCACAGAATTGTTATTTATAACAAATTAGCTGAAATTGCCGGAGAATATCTGCGTAAGGGAATGCAGGTTTATATCGAAGGAAAGCTACAAACCCGAAAATGGCAGGATCAACAAGGGCAAGAGCATTATACAACTGAAATTGTTGTTGACCAAAAAGGGGTGATGCAAATGCTTGGTGGCAGTCGGCAAAATGGCAATATAAAAGCAGGAGGAAATAGTGGAGGATGGGGGAAAACACCTACGGCAAATGGGAATGGAACTCCGCAGTCGTCCGTTCCGGCCTCCGCTGGGGAACCACCGATGGATTTTGACGATGATATTCCCTTTATTGGACACGGATACGGGGTTTGTCGTAAGGCTATTTACGCTATTTCCTGATGGGCGGGGCATTATTGCCTCTCTTATTTTATTAACTATATAATCACATAGTCGGGATGATTAAATGAAAATACTTTGGATAGCGGAAAAACCGGAGTTGGGGCGGCTTATTGCTCAGGTTCTGGGAAATGGTCAAACTCATGATGGATACATCGTTTGTGGATCACATATTGTTTCCTGGTGTATTGGACATTTAGTTAAATTAACTCCTCCAGGAGAACTTAATCCAGATTACATAAAGTGGCGTCGGGAAACATTACCGATGAAACTCCGTCCGTTGCAGTACAGCATTTTACCGAATACTGAACAGCAATTTAGGGTATTGACCAATCTTATTAATGGTGCTGATGAAATTATCCATGCAGGCGATCCCGATGAAGAAGGACAATTACTGGTTGAAGAGATTCTGGATTACTGTGGTAATAAGGCTCCAGTGAAGCGAGTATTAATTAACGATCTGAACCCGGAGGCCGCACATCGGGCTATGCGTAATCTTCAGGATAACCAGGCGTTTTACGGCTTGTACCAGAGAGCACTGGCGCGTAATGCAGCAGATTATTTGTATGGCCTGAACATGACAAGAGCATATACCATTGCGGCTATAGAAAAAGGGCATACCGAGACAATTTCCGTGGGAAGGGTACAGACGCCGGTACTGGGGCTGGTTGTCAGGCGCTTTGAGGAGAACAGGGACCATAAGGCATCGTTCTATTGGGTTGTTGAAGGTGAATTGTCCGGTGAAAAAGGTGTTTGTCCGGTGGTGTTGAGTGTACCTGATGATGCACCTGTGGATGAAAAGAAACGGATTATTAACGAATCATATGCAACTGATATTGTTAAACGTTGTCAGGGGAAGACGGCGACAGTAACGCTTGCAATAACGGAACCGAAAAGCAAGCAGCCACCCTTACCGTTTGCCTTGCTGGATCTTCAGGTGAAAATGAACCGCCAGTATGATTTCGATTCAGAAAAGACACTGGCAATAACGCAACGTTTGCGGGAAGAATATAGGGCAATTACCTATAACCGCTCAGACTGCCGTTACCTGTCGTCAGAACAGTTCTTACAGGCTCCAGCTACTCTAATCATGCTACGCCAGCGGTTCCCGGAGCTGGAGAAGTATTTGGATCTGGCCGACAGTAGCCGTAAAAGTCGCGCATTTAATGATAAAAAAATCAGCGCACATACTGCGATTATCCCCACGCCGTTACCTGTTAATCTCGATAAAATGACAACTGATGAGAAAAAGGTGTACGACGTAATTGTTGCACAATATCTGGCTCAGTTTATGCCGGAAAAAACTTTTGAATCAACTGTTGCAGAGTTTGATGTTGATGGTCTGGTGTTCCGCCAGAGAGCTATTCATCAACTTGAACCCGGATGGAGCGCATTACTTTCCGAGCGAGAAGATGGGTGTTCACAGGATAGTCAGGCTGTTTTCAATGTGATTTCTGCATTGTGTCCAGGCGAACAGATGGTATTTAATAAAGTGATCTCTCGTCGTGAAGCTACGTCACCGCCCTCATTGTACACAGAAGCATCATTACTCGAAGACTTACAGCGAGTGGCGAAATACGTTGATGATCCCCGGATTCGCCAGCTTCTGGTGGATAGAGACGAAGGAAAAGAAGGCGAACATGGGGGAATTGGTACGCCAGCCACCCGAAGTAAGATTCTGGCGCTTTTGCAGCAGCGTGGCCTCATGGTTCTTCAGAATAAAAAGTTTGTTCCTACAGAACTTGGGATTTCTTTTATCCATGCCTTGCCGCCTGTTATGACTACACCAGATATGACGGCGCTATGGCACGAGCAACAGCGTATGATTGAGGCTGGAGAGTTGACCGTTGATGAGTTCCTTAATGAGCTGGAGCAATTTATTTCCTATCAGGTGGAACATGTTGATGTATCCGGACTGAAGGTAACTGTTTATCCATGCTCCTGTGGTGGACGCTATATTCGTCGACAGAACGACAAAGGCGTATTTTGGGGATGCAATAATTATCCTGATTGTCGTAATGCAGTTCCGGATAAAGGCGGTGTACCTGATTTCAGTGTTCGGGAGTTTGAAGCTAAGGTCAAATGCCCGATGTGTGGCAGTAAAATGAAGGTTTCTCCAAAAGCTTACAGTTGTACAAATATTCCAAAGTGTGAGTTCCGTTTGTGGGGGACTCAGTTTAACAAAGAGCTTACTATGACTCAGGTAGTGGATCTGCTGACAAAAGGGAAAACAAGAGAGATTAAGGGATTTAAAAAGAAGGATGGTAGTAAGTTCGATGCAGTGTTGACTCTTAATCAGGATGGTTCGATTACACCGACTTTTCTGAAGAAAAAAAAGCGATCTGCTTTTTGAAGAGCAGTTATATCAAGATTGCCACGGAGGGCGGTCCTGAATCTTTTGCCAGTCAGATTGGCACATCTGGTGCGCCGTAAAACCCTGTCCTTCAGGGAGGAGTATTTTTTTTCAGATTTTTTGTTGCGACCGGGGACGTATTCGCAGATGGCCAGCATCAGATAAGTGATGCCGGCAATTTTTATATTGTCTATTTTTCAGTAGGTTAAATGTATTTTTGGTCGATTATTAATATTCATTTTTTTTGATTGATTATTACTACATACAAGGTTAGGAACAACGAAATAGAATAACTACTTGCCTTGTGTGTATATGTGTGTATAATGGTTTGCAGGTTAGGGAGGACATATGAAATCTGCTGACCTGTTGAAAGAACTGATAGCCGCAGGATGTGAGCTTCGACGGCATAACGGAGGGAGTCACCAGATATGGTGGTCTCCCATAACAGGAAAAACCTTTCCTGTTCCGCATCCGAAAAAGGACTTGCCCCTCGGTACTGTCAGATCAATCAAAAAAATGGCGGGGATTTAATCCCCGCCGACTTGGAGGTAAGGTATGTTTTTCTCTGTTGGGATTGAGTCCCCAAAAAATGCCAGCACTGCATTTGGTATTATTGTTCCTGCTTTTGACCAGTTTAATTATGGTTGCGTCTCCGCAGCGGACGAACAGGCTGACATTCCGGTAATGGCTCGTGAAGCTATTCTAAGCATCGTTGAAGAAATGATTATCAGCGGTGCTCACTCTGTTGAAGATATTACGGATGCCGGTTTTATGGTCTATGCCGCCAACCCTGAATATGCGCATTGTGATACCTGGTTCATGATTGACGTTGACCTTTCTGAATTCGAAGGAAAACAGCAACGAGTCAATATCACTCTTCCTGATGTGTTGATTAAACGGATTGATGGTTTTATCCAGGGGAAACGCCCTGTATATAAGGACAGAAGTCATTTTCTTGCACAGGCTGCCAGACGTGAGCTGTCAAGTAAATAGAGAAGAGTCACAGTTTTCCCGCTTGTATGATTAATAATCACTGGGTACGGAACGTGAATCCGTACCCATCTCTTTAATGCGCGTAGCGCATGGAAGCGACAAACACTGCTTCAAATAAACATATCTGGTTCATGTCGCTGGTGACGCGGCGTAGCCGCCCGTGATCCGAATAATAAGAAGTAACCCCCTCCCCGCCCTGCCAAGCGGGTTTTTTGGCGTGGCGAGCAGTGCGCAGCCATGCCTGCGGGATGTCAGATCAATAAAGGTTTGATGGTCGAAGACAAGCAATATTTTCAGGAAATTTAAAGGAGAGGAATTGTGGATGACTGGCGTTCAAAGCCCAGAACCGGGCGCGCAAAAATAACAGAACATTCAACTGAAATAAGAATACTTCTTGCTGAAGGAAAAACAAACAGGCAGATATATAATCTTTTGACCAACAAAGGATTAGATATTAGTGAATCTCAATTTAATCGTCATATTAAAAAAATATTTCGCCCTCATGATAAACAAAGTAAAAGTCAATTGTTTAATTCCGAGGTTAATGAGAAGAAATGTGATAGTGCCATTAATTCAGATATCTCTTTGCCCTATGAATGGAATAATATCGGAGTTTTTTCTGAAAAGTTAATCACTGATTTAGAAAATAACGGTTATACACCTGGTATCGTGAGAGAATGGGGGTTGCCGGAGTCTCAAATTCGGCAGAGGTTAATTATTGAAAATGCACGTCAGAAAGGAAAATGAAAATGAATATTAAAATTGCTGTGGTAAATAATTCAGGAAACATGGGGAAGTCAACAATCTGTGATTCTTTGTTATTACCTCGTCTTGAAGGAGCAAAAGTTGTTAAAGTTGAAACTATAAATACTGATGGTACAAATGATGTGAAGATCAGTGCAAAAGAATTCCTTGAAATAACTAAAAAAATTGGTGCGAAAGGTAGCGTTATTGTTGATGTCGGTTCATCGAATGTTGAGATATTTTTTGAAAAAATAAGGGAGTTTCATGGTACGCAAGAGGACTTTGATTATTTTATTGTGCCTGTTACTCCTGAAAATAAGGGGCAAATGGATACCTTATTGACTATTGGTGCATTACTGGATCTTAATGTAGAACCTGAAAGAATAAGGGTGATATTTAATAAGGTTGATCCGGGGCGGGCTTTTGATAAACAGTTCTCAGGGATTCTTGAAAACCAGCTATTTTGTTCTTTAAAGATTAAACGCTATCCAATAATCAGAAATACAGAGTTGTTCTTTCATCTTAATGAAATGAACAAAACGCTAAAGGAGGTTTTGGATGATGATCGTGATTTCCGGAAGTTGATGCGAGAATGTGAAGATGATGATGAACTAGAGATATTATCAACAGAACGTGCTATTAAACGGCTGGCTACTGGAGTAAATGAAGATTTAAATATGGCCTTTAATTTGTTAGATATTGTTTGAGGTTAATATGTCAGATAATATTGATAAAATAACATCTGAATTTATACAGAAGTTTGAGAGTGAACTTAACAAAAAGGTTGAGGGTGTACTGGAAAATAAAGTAAGAGGGATGTTGGTTGATTTTAGAGACTTGCAAAAAAGAATTGAGGATTTTCCCGGTTTATTTGCTTCTAAAATTGATGATGTAAATGATGCTATACGTGCGACACCTGGTACTCTTGAGGAGTCATTACAAAAGGTTTTTGTCTCCGTAGAGGAAATGGAGAAAACAACCGAGCGTCTTCTTGATGACTATAAAGTTACTATGCGGGCCAACTCCATTAATGAACTTGAGTTAATTAAGCTGAAAATAGCAGGACAAATTCATGAATCTATTCAGGATGCGCTTGATAAGCCTTTGGAGGAAGCAAAGGAAAAAACGAAGGAGATAAACACCATTTTAAAAAATGGGCTTAGAGCAGAAATGAGCAGCCGCGTGGCATTAGGACTAGGAGGGTTAATTGGCATAGCATTTTTATCAATTTCAGGGTGCCTTGCGTTTGGAATTCTGTATCTACAGCAACAGGATAAAGCAGAACAATATTATAACGCATTCCGTGATCAAAAGGCAGTTATCGAACGTATGCCGGAGGGGGTACAACGTCAGTTCCGGGAAGAAACAAAGAAATACTTTAACCTTAATTGAGGTGACGGCATCTCTCTCCTGCAGTTCCTGGATTGCCATTAATACGTATTAGTGCGCTGGAATGCGTATTAGTGCGTGTGTATTTGATTCGTAGTACGTATCAGTGCGCATTAATGCGTTTATGTGAATTGTACCGAAAAATAGTGCGCATCAGTGCATATTAATGCGTGTGGATAACACTATGTCTCATAGTCAGAGGCACGTGACCGATGTTTACAGAATGCCGGAAGCATTCTGTAAAATCGACGTGCCAAAGGGGATACCCCTTTGAAACCCCCGCAGGGGCGATTTACCTGGCGGTGGCGAAAGGGATTTTTACCAGAGGTGGCATATGACAGAAAACATTAAAAAAGACAGGGTTGTCTCATTCCGTTTATCAGAAAGCGAATTTGCTCCTTTTGAAAAAAAACTCGCTGCTTCAGAAATGAAAAAATCTGAATTCTTCCGCGAAATTTTTTTAAACGCTAATGTTAATCTTACAGTAAAAGGAGCACCATCAAAAGAATTAAAAGACCTTGTTTATATTTTTAGTAAATCAAGTAACAATCTTAATCAGATTGCATATAAATTAAATTTGGCTCATCAAATGGGAAGGGTTTCTGAATCGTTGTACATAAATATTCTTAATCGCCTTGTGAATATCGAGGAGCTAATGTTAGCAGGAGTTAATAATGCTGATTAGGGTTTCTGGATATAATGATGGTGCAAAAGAATACCTTGAGGAGGGAGTTAAAAAAGAGAGAGAGTTTACCCGCGACGAGCTGGATGAACGTGTCATGCTTTGGGGAAATCTTGATTTAACCCAGAAAATTTACCAGCAAATTCCGGATAATGGTCAGGAACGGTATGTATCAATAACAATGTCTTTCTTTGAAGAGCATATTCCTGTTGAAACTATGAAGGATATTGTTCAAGAGTATCGTCAGTTTTTAATGTATGCTTACCGTGATGATGAATATAATTTTTATGCCGAAGCTCATCTCCCAAAGATAAAGCAAGTTCAGGATAAGAAAACTGGAGAAATGATAGACAGGAAGCCTCATATTCATATGATAATACCAGAGGTTAATCTTTTGTCCGGGAATATCATAAATCCACGAGGTAATTATACAGCAAATGAAAAATATTTTGAGGCATTCCAGGAATACATAAACCAGAAATACAATCTTGTTTCTCCACGAGAGCGGGTACGTGTTGATCCTACAAACGCTGCCGATGTTCTGTCACGTTATAAGGGAGACGACTTCAATAATAAGAATAGAGAGTTTAAACAGCAACTGGTAAGAGATATTATTGATAAAAACATTACAACCCGTAATGGCTTCTATGATTATGTTGCATCATTTGGTGAAACCAGAATACGTAATAAGGGCGGTGATAACGAGTATATTGCTGTGAAACTTCCGGAAGATAAAAAGTTTACCAATCTGAAGGAGAGTATTTTTTGCGATGATTTTATTGTACATCGGGAGCTAAAAAAACCACCACTCGACAAAAATGTTATTTATCAACGGTTACAGGAATGGCCGCAGCGCTCATACGAACTTAAATATGTCAGCAAAGCCAGTGAAGGTTTCCGTCATCAGTACAGAGACTCATCTCCGAGTGAAAAATTAATTCTACTGGAACAGCGAAAAAAAGAATTCTATCAGACTTACGGGGGAAAAAATGGCCTATACCCTACCCAACGGGAAAGTAATAACCAGCGAAGTATTACTGAAACTGAAAGCAGAAGAACTTCCTGGGTTGCCTATAGCTTGCAAAGTATGCCCGGCAGCGACATGGCAACTGACGGGAAATCTGGATTCACCAGGCCTCCGTTGCTTTTGCCGGGTGATGCATCTTTTCAGTTGGGACAGCCGGAATCCACCGGAGGAGATTCTGGATTGCGACATGATTTACGAACCGGAAGAAGAGGACGACGAGACGATTCACGACCAGGAGGACAAACTCCCTCCGTTCCTGGCATCCCGCCGCTCTCTTCTTACTCAGGATGGTCAGGAAGTAAATACCGATCAGGACTTCGAGGGATTATGGCCGGAGGCTTAAACCTGCCTCCTTATGCTGGAAATCCCCGTCGAAAATCCACCACCAAAGATGTGGAACAGCGTAGTCAGTTATTGCTACGGCGCAGTACCAGTGATGGTAACTGGTATTTCAGTCCGGCACGGAAACAATGGCCGCACAGGGAAAAGAATGCCTCATATGTAGCAGCCTGGTTTCTCCGTCAGAGCGAACAGAATCAAATTCTGCCAGCTCAAAAAAGAGCTATTCGCAGCGTCGATAGCCAGTTTTTTACGGCCAGACGACTCATTTTTCAGGATGAACGTCTTACACGATCGGAGAAAACACAATTGCTGTCTGTATTAACTTTTGAGCGCCTCAAGGCTCATCGTGGTATTACCAGGCCGGAAGAACCGGCGTTAGAGGAGATCAGAGATATGGGAAGTGAAGATATTCGTAAGTTGATTAAAGAAAAGAGCCGTACATCAAGAAACAGCATTGCCGGTGATGACGAAAAAGATAAATCTGTTCCTCCTGCCGGGCATCGTTTCTCCCGGATAGTCCATAAACTGAAAAATCAAATTGAGGGCGACGACATTCACCAGGAACGTCAGAAAAAACTGACGGCAGCGGATCTTTATACCCGCAGGTCAAAACTCACCAAAAATGTACACTATAAAGACAAAAAGACGGACAGGACGTTATTTGTTGACACGGGAACAGCGATTGCTGTTCGCAGGGAAGGTATGTCATCAGCGGCGCTAACTGTCGCTCTGGAGTTAGCAAAAGAACGTTTTGGTAGCACGTTAAACATTAAGGGAACAGCGGAATTTAAGCAGCAGGTTATTGATGTTGTTGCGAAGAATGGTCTGGATATTCACTTCACCAGTAAGGAGATGAACCGACAACTGGAAGAGAGAAAAGCGGAGCTGGCCGCAGAACGAGACGGGCAGGCCATAGAGCAACCAGACGTTGTTCCGGAAAAGGCACCTATGTCTCAGGATACTTCTCCCGTTGCGCCCACCACAAGACAACCGGATGAAGCAAATGCCAGTGATGCGAATACGGACAGCGAGTCCTCTGATGTTAATGTGCCAGTAGATTTACCATTCTGGCGAACTGTGGTTCATCTTGAAGGAAAACTAATTGATCACGGAAGGGCCCCACTTGAGCATCAAAAAGGCAACGTAGAGAGCTATTTTGTTACGGTCAGGGATAAAGACGGAAATGAGAGAACACACTGGAGTTCTGACCTTCAGGATGTAATGAAAGGTCGCCGCCGGGGGCAAAATATTTCTCTTGAACAGAAAGAATCTCGTCCTGTAGAGGTGAACGTCCGTGATGAACACGGTAATTCTGCAATCCGGGAGGCCGTGCGCCGTGAATGGAGCTTCTCGCGGCTTCCAAATGATGTCGTTACGAAAGAGAGCGATAGCCCGGTTCAGGGTAGTAAGGAGCAGGCTACAGATATTAAAACTATTCAGGAGGACGCAGTGGCCGGTTCTCAGGACACAGAACTGGAAGACATGGCTGACCTGAATATGATTCAGTCCGGAAATGCCGTTGATATGATCCTGTCGAATCCGACGCTCCGTAATATGGCAATGACAGCCGGGCAAAAAGCGCGAGAGTTTAATGCACCGGCGGACGAAAAAAACACCGTTAATGCGCAAATTAATGCTGAAATTGTTGAACGATTTAAAGGAGTAGATCAGGAGCGCGAGCCACTTGAATTGATTCTTTCGGATACAGAACTGCGTGGTATGGCGCTTTCGATGGAGCAGAAAATGCGTGAGCAAGCTGCGCCGCTGGACAAGCTGGATGCTGTGGTAGCGGAGATTAATGGGGAAGTTGCTGCAAGGGTTGCCCGATTAGCCAGTGTTCCCATTCCTTCTTCTACGGTGGCCGCAACTGTTCAGACGAAAGATATCCATGCAAGGAACCAGGAGAAGGAAGGCAAGCCGACTGTACCCAGGAGGGATAAAGTTCATGAAGGTGTACTTGTGGACAGTGGTGCGGCTCCATACAAGTTTAAACCAGATATGAATAAGCCTGAAGAAGAGCGTAATGACAGTTTCTATGTGAAGCTGAAGATGGAGGATGGTAAGACGCGAACGCTGTGGGGGGTCGGACTGGAAAATGTTGTACGAGACTTTCAGAATGGGGAGCGTGTGAAATTGAAGGATAAGGGTGTTGAACCCGTAACATGGAAAGAGACCTTGAAGGATGGGCGTGTGGTTGAGAAATCCGGCGATCGTCGGATCTGGGAGGGTACATCATTAACCCGCGAAGCAGAAATAATGAAAGGTTTCCGTGTATCGAATATGGAACATGATAACGACGGTCCGGACATAGCGTGACTGCTGTTATCACCAACCTGGCATTTCTGGTCAGGCATTACGCCGGAACCAGAAATACAAGTCTCCACAATGCCAGCTCTGCGGGGCTGGCCCACTCAGTATTCAGATAGTTTTTTCGCCATGCTCATGCTAACTGCGTGAGTAAAAACACGAATGTCTGTAATACGGGCTGCCAATTTACGGAATTTGTAGTAGTCTCTGTCAAATGATCCTTTTTAGATCCTTGAGGAGGCAGAGATGTCTGATGCCGTAAACCCAGCTACTTCCTCAAAAAAAACGAAACGGTCGTATCGTAAAGGTAATCCGATTCCTTCAAAAGAACGGCAGCAGGCTTATTTGAGCAGAAAAAGTGAGACGCATAAAGCTCTCAGTGCTGTTATCCGTATTCCATTGAAAAAGAAGCTGGAACAGTTTGCAGCAGAGGAAGGGATTACCCAGGCGGAGATGATTGAAAGGCTGATTGAGTCTGAAATTATCCGGCGCTCCGAGAATTTGTGAAGTTTGTCAATATTTACAATTTCTTGATCCTTTTCGGACGGAGTGATAGATTACGGATCGTTTGTTACCGTGAATTTTTGGTTGGTCGCGCCATAAGGCGGCTGGGAACTGGTTCTGATGAGGTGTCTACCCGGAGCCAGAAAAGCAAAAACCCCGATAATCTCTCTATGTTTGGCGACGAAGAAGATTACCGGGGCCCCATCAAAACTGCATAGCCATCAATCAGACTATGCAGGGAGTATAGTTTTATGCTCAGAAAAATTCAATACTTGTTTCTGTGCTCATTACTCCTTCCGTGCATTGTAAGTGCAGGAAGAAGTGACTGACGTTACACATTACCTACAGGTCAAAAATCCTAACCCTCAGTTCATAGAACCTGCGGACAAGGAGACTCTTTCCTTCTGCCGGAAGATGATGGAAAAAGCTCAGGGGTTCTCTGAACGCTTTGAGTTTCTTGTGCATGTAGCGTTTTCACGTTCGATTGGGAAGCGTCGGCGTAAACCGCCTGTTTTACGTTGTCGGGCGATTGACGCCCTGATGCAGGGCATGTGTTTTCACTATGACCCCCTGGCTGGTAATCTCGGACGTGTTCAGTGTTCGACAACCACCCTTGCGATAGAGTGTGGACTGGCAACAGAATCCAGAAATGATAAGCTGTCCATCTCACGGGCAACCCGTGCCTTGCGTTCCCTTGCCAGTGATTTTGGACTCATTACTTATGATACAGAGTTTGATCCGGAAATAGGGTGCAACATACCGTCCAATATCCAGTTTACCCCGGCGCTGTTTGAGGCTCTTGGTATCTCGATGGCGTCACTGGAGGCTATCCGGAAGAATCGTGCGGAATGGCAGAATAAACAGCGAGAGAAGGAAGGTCTGTCACGTCTGTCTCTCGAAGAGCTGGCACTAAATGCATTTAATTATGTTCGAAGCAAATTCCGGGAATATCATCGGGAGCTACGTTTGCACGGGCTTAAACGCGCCAGGGCGAAACGTGATGCAGAACGCAGCCGTAATGAAATCAGGACACTGGTGAAGCGTGAACTCACCAAAGAAATCTCGATGGGACGTTTTCCGGCCAATATGGAGCTTGTTAATCGCGAGGTTGAGCGGCGGACGTCCGAGCGAACAATCATGTCCAGAGGTAATTACTCTCGTCTTTCCCCTGCCCCCGCCTGATAACTCTTTATGTATCCGGTTAACGCCGGAGGTTTCCGCACGTCCATAGAAAATATTTGTACAAAATTACACCATTCAGTACCGGTAGTTGCCGGGCATCCAGCAATTATAACCTGTAAATTTTACGGCCAACGGTCAAAAAATATATGTGAGTGGTCGTTTTGTGTACCAGGAACTGTTATCAACATATAACTGCAAGGGATTTACACTAATAAGTAGCGATCGAGGACGCCAATAAGTGCTGTTCGATAATGTTTCAAACTGCCACATTTCTTTTAAACCCCTGTTCTGTACTCTCATTTAAACTTCTAAAGTAAAAATCCATTAAATAGATAACCTATTCACCGCCTGCCCTGTGGACAGGCTAAATGAGGCCCGTTCTTGCAGCGGACTAACGTCCGCGCCGATCCGGAAACACCAGATAGCACCTCCCACCGCCAAAGGCGGCGGGCCCCAACAATCCACCACTTAGTTACAACATTAAAAATAAAAACCGCCAGAATCAGCACAAACCCAACCATCCAGCTCCCACCCACCACTGAAAAGCGCCGCCGCCCCGGCCCGAAGGGCCGGAATGGAGTCGCTTTTAATGATGGATGATGTAACTAAACTACTGAGTGGCTTTTAGTCCCCTTTGGCTTTGCAGGGCGATGGCCCCACTACGTGATGCCATCACCCCGCCAGCAGGGTATTTTCTGTG
>NZ_JAMMDE010000017.1:0-48936 GCF_051700745.1 Salmonella sp. NW884
CCTGTTAGGGCGCGGCTGGTAAGAGAGCCTTACAGGCGCATCTGAAAAACCTCCGGCTATGCCGGAGGATATTTATTCTGCCTGTACGCGCCCTGGCTTCTGTTAAACACATCGTATCCTCTCATTTGTTGATATTTTGTTTTTACTGATAAACAAATTGATGTTAATCAGCAGTTTTGTATACGCTTATTCTTTAAAAAAACGTGATGTGATGACATTAATGATTGCTTTTTTAGATGCTGTGAATTGATTTATCTTGAGTATTATCTATATTGCTTTTTTTAGTTTCCGGAGGCAGACAGCGAATGGGATCGAAAGGTGCCAACAAGAGCTTTGATTATAATTTAATCAAAATTCTTGACGCTGTTATTTTGTCAGGAAATGCGGCTATGGCGGCAAAAAAGTTAGGCATTACACCGGCTGCCGTTTCTCTGGCGTTAAAGCGCCTGCAGAGTTATTACCCGGAAGAACTGTTTAGCAGAGGGAAAGGCGGGCTCATCCCCACAGCTAAGGCTGTCGACATTCACCAAAATTTCAGTCAGGTGATGAAACTGGTGGATGACACATTTCTCTGTAATAGCAAAAAAGATGAAGCGTTCCAGATAACGTTATTAGGCAGTGATATTGTTGAAAGCTATTATCTTTCTCAGCTCTATAACAGCGATATATTTGACCGTATTTTGATAAATCATTTCACTGTCAGAAATATGAGTCGGGAGCATATCAGCGAACTTCTGTTTACTGCGCAAGGCGATCTGTTGATTAGTGCCGAACCTTTGCTGGAGTCCGGCATAGAGAATCAAATTATTGATAGTTTTAAATCATTTGTTTGTATCTGTAGCAGTAAACACATGCTGAGTACCCTCTCACAACTGTCGCTACATCATTTTTATTCTTCGCGTCATGCGTTATATCAGCCGGGGATGGGGGCTTCAGTGATATATCATGATAGCGAGTTATTTAAGGATGAGCTTTACTATACTGGCAGGCGTATTGTCGGCTATCGCAGTGATTCGATTAGCGGTTTGATGAGCATGATCGAACGAACCTCATTGATTGCATTGATGCCTTTGAAATTAGCGCTTTTTTATAAAAATCATCGTAAATATGACATTAAATTTATTCAGCCTCCGCCCGAACTGGCTTTGAAGTCAGTTCAGGTCTATGCATCCTGGAATAAAAATAGTAGAAATATATCGACGATTAATGAGATGGTAAGTATGTTACAAACGCTTTCCTCCTTCCGTCGCTAATACACCTCATTTTTACGCTTTGATTTAATATGGTTTTAAATGATGTGCTTTGATTTTTACCCTTCTGACAGGGCGCTTACACTCCTTGTGTTAATTATTCATTTATAATGATTTCGGAGTGTTAAAATGTCTATTCCCAACCATGTGTCGACAACGGAAGTTGTGCTATTGGAGCTAGAGATCTTACTCACTATTATTTCGATTGGCGCGTGGGGAGGCTTTGTCAGCTATCTTTTACGCAAAGATAAGACAGAATATAATAGTTCTCATGAAAGTATTAAATATTGCTTAACGCAGATCGTGATTTCCTGCTTCACCAGTTTCTTGTTAAGCGCGATTGCGATCGAAAAAGAATGCAGTTTCAACATTGTTCTGTTGGCGGCAGGCTTAGGCGGTGTTTTCGCGAGTCCGATCTTAAAGATTCTTGGGCGGCGGATTAAAAAAATTATCGAAGGTAATAATTCAGATTAATTATCATTTGCAGTATCAGGCTCATCCGTGAGCCTTTTACGCGTCTTTTTTCAGCCTGGTCTAGGTCACTCTATTCTTGATCCAGCCATAAATAAATTGTTCGTTATTGTGGTTTTTCTCAGCAACGTTTAAGTAGTACGTGCCCTGACTGCAATTGAGGGCTTTCACCAAAACGGCTTCCCCTTCCTGGCCTCGCCAGGCCAAATAATGTTCGAGAGCGGCAAGCGTCCGCGGGCCAATATTGCCATCCACATGAATATCCGGGTAGCGTTTACCTTCGTGATTAAAGACGTTCAACCAGCGTTGCAGCCACGCGCTGGGGTGGTAAGCGCCTATGTTGACTGCCGCATCGCACAGCTCGAAGGAGACTGGCCACGATAGCGTCGAGATGACGTCAAAACCTGGTTTTATCCAGTAATCCTCTTCGAGAATCGCGTAGGCTTCAGCGTGGGTCAGATCCCGCATATCGCCAGCATAGCCATGCGCTCGCGCCGTGGCTTCGGTAATGCCCCAATGGGTGGCGCCGCCTTTATCTTTAGGGTTAAATACGTAACCGCCTTCAAGCGCAATAATTCCATCTATAATTGGATTCATCTTCCCTTTCCTTCGCTTAGTGAATATGCAGATACATGAGAGAACCTAACGTTACTGAAAATACGGTCGTCAGGGCAGCGATGGTTTGCCGTACAATCTGTTTTTTTCTTCCCTTTGTTTCGCTATCCGTCGCGATAATGGTGATATCACTATTAACTTTGAGGCCTTGTCTTGGAATGGTAATAAAAAGATCGTTAATACCAAGCGCTTTAAGGTCACGTCTGATTAAATAGAGAATCTGCGTTAGATTTGCATCATTAACATAGTGGCTTCGACTTCCCCATAACGCAGTGGTTATTTTTTGTCGCTCGATAATCTCCAGATGAGCATTCTCGATGATGAAACTGAGACATTTGGCTCTCATCGCAGTCATTTTAATAACCTGTGAATTTGAGACCGTCCTCAGTTCATATTTACCTTCATTGTAAATGCAATTGCTATTAATGATATAAGTTTTCATAACGTCTTCCTTTAGAAATGTACATCCTGGTTGTCTGTGGTGACTATATTGTATGAGAAATGTCTTAATCCAATAAATGTCACTGGTTTTATTGTATTGTCATTGTCTATAGCGAGTGTAATCACATTATTTCATTGAAATTAAATGATATTTAATTACATGATAAATGATATTTACTATGCTCTCACCAGAACGGAGTGAGCGGGCGCTGAGAGGTGTTGTTTTCTCTTCGATAGACGGTGTTGTTAACCTCATTTTTATGATTTTTATATCATCTAAAAAGATGATGTTTTGTGATTAGCTATTTTTTATGCCTGTAACGATTATGGACCCTCGCAGAACGAGCTGCGACAATTTTGAAACGTAAAAGGAAATTTGAAAATGGCTACAAGCAAACTGATTCAAGGCGATACGATTACTGAAACTACCCATGCAGCGAATGGTTTTGACCCTGCAACAAGCGATGATAAAATAAGCTATACTTCCGCTCGTGTTGCGAAACCGGTATACAATAAATATAAAAATTCCACGACTAAGCCGAAGGTATTCGGTTATTACACCGACTGGTCACAGTATGACAGCCGTCTGCAAGGCAATATGTCCCAACCGGGCCGTGGTTATGATTTAACCAATGTTTCACCGACGGCTTATGACAAACTGATTTTTGGTTTTGTTGGTATCACCGGTTTCAGAAAAATTGATAAAGAAGACCGCGACGTCGTAGCAGAAGCGGCAGCGCTGTGCGGCAAAGTGAAATATGAACCGACCTTCCTCGATCCGTGGGGCGATTTCCAGTCTTATATCAACCTGGGTTTTGAAACCAGCGGCTGGGACGTTGATCCGAAAACCGTGACCCAGGCTAACGCCAAAGGTATGCTGGGCGCGTTGCGTGATATGCAGGCAAAAGCGAAAGCTGCGGGTCACACGCTGGCGCTCTCCATGAGTATCGGCGGCTGGAGCATGAGTAACGGGTTCCACGAAACCGCCGCTTCTGACTCTTCTCGTAAAACCTTCGCCAAAGGCGTGGTGAAACTGTTCAAACAGTTCCCGATGTTCAGCGAAGTGGATATTGACTGGGAATACCCGAACGATGAAGGGGCGGGCAACCCGTTTGGCGCAGAAGATGGCGCTAACTACGCGCTGCTGATTTCCGAACTGCGTAAACAGCTGGATTCCGCGGGTCTGAGCAATGTGAAGATCTCTATCGCGGCCTCCGCGGTGACTACGATTTTTGATCACGCTAAAGTAAAAGATCTGTTGGCTGCTGGCCTGTACGGCATCAACCTGATGACCTATGACTTCTTCGGTACGCCGTGGGCGGAAACGCTGGGCCACCACACTAACCGCAAAGCGCTGGAAGAGGGCGGCTGGGCTGTCGAAACCATCGTTGATCACCTGCTGGCGGAAGGTTTTTCCGCTGACCGTATCAACATCGGTTATGCCGGCTATACCCGTAACGCTCGCCAGGTAGAAATTGAATCCCTGTCGCCGCTGAAAGGTTCTTACAACCCAGGTTCAGGCGATACTACCGGTTCCTTCGAATCCGGCACTAGCGAATGGTATGACGTCATTTATAGCTACCTGGATCTGGAAAACCAGAAAGGCCGTAACGGTTTCAACGTTTACACCGACCAGGTCGCTGACGCTGACTACCTGTATAGCCCGGAATCCAAACTGTTTTTATCCCTGGATACGCCGCGTACTGTCAAAGCAAAAGGCGAATATGCAGCGAAACTGGGCCTGGGCGGCGTGTTTACCTGGACTATCGATCAGGACAACGGCGTGCTGGTTAACGCCGTGCGTGAAGGTCTGGGTTATGAAATCGAATCTGAAGTTATCGATATGGAACCGTTCTACTTCGAAGGTATCAATGTAGAAAAAGATGACGAGCAGAGCGATAGCGACGACGCGCAGAAGGTCAACCACGCGCCGAAAGCGGCGATTGAACTGATGGTCGTAGGCGGATCTACGGTACAGCTGTCTGGCGCAGGTTCTTCTGATGAAGATAACGATGAGCTGTCCTTTAGCTGGGGCGTGCCTTCTCAAATCGATGTGGCAGACAAAACGGCTGAAATCATTGAGGTTGTGGTACCGGAAGTTAGCGAAAAAACAGCCTTTCAGTTCACCCTGTTTGTACGCGACTGCTACAACGAACCGTCCTCTCAACAGCGCTTTGTTCTGACGGCGGTGCCTGCGCTATCTCAGGTTCAACCGGAACCGGAAGAGGAAGAAGAGATTATCGTTCCTGTACCGGACGAGGAAGAAGATACCACGCCGGCTGAGGATGATACGCCAGCAGATGACAAAACGTCACCTTACGCGCAGTGGGATGCTTCTAGCGTTTATGGCGCAAACTGGGGTTCTTTCGAAATCGTTAGCTGGAAAGGCCATAACTATCAGGTGAAATGGTGGTCTATGGGCGACCAGCCTGACCTGAACTGCGGTGTCGGCGGTGCATGGACCGATCTTGGCGCTTACTAATACACGGCATTAAGCACGATGTATTGGGCTTCATGATTCAAGCCCCGGTTTACCGGGGCTTTTCTCCACCAGGGACAGAGGAAGAGCAGACCATGACCATTTCCATCCATGCCAGCGCATTTGACGTCAACAGCTGGTATCAAAAAATCACCTTAACCTTCATCAATGAGAGCGGTAATGCGGTCGATATGAACCATGCCGCAATATCGTTCACGGCTTCCGGGCACATCGATCCATGGGGAAATAGCGGCGGTACGCTCAAAGGGAACCTGCCGCTTACGCTGAATGAGAGTTCGTATGGCACGCTGGAAACTAACAACATCATCATTAATAACAGCGATGCATTACTTCTTCAGCCGGGCGAACGCGGGACGCTCTCTTTCAGCCTCGCGGCGACGCAGGTGCCGGTAAAAATGTCCGCCATCACCTTGACGCTGGCGTCATCGTCATCCGAAGACGCAGAGTCTGAAACCCCATCCGATCAGGAGACGCCAGCGATACCCGCCGCAGACGAACAACCCGCCGAACCCGATGTGCCGGAAAAGGACAATGACCTTCAGGAACGCGGCCTTACGCTTAACGTTAGCGAGTTGAATGCCGCGAGTTGGTATCAACGCGTCACCTTTACGCTGACCAACCTCTACGCCCAGGCGGTAGATCTCAATCAGCTTCAACTGAATTTTACGGCCAGCGCGCACCCCGATCCCTACAGTCCGTTTCAGGGAACAATGCTGGGGAATCAGGCCGTGACGCTGGCCAGCGATGGGGGATGGCCCATCGAGAAGAATACCATCACCATTAATCATGACGGCGCGCTGATGCTGGCGGCGGGGGATATCGCCGAATTACAGTGCTATCTGGCCGCCACGCAGACGCCAGTTGCCATCAGCGATTTGAACGCGACGTTGGCTCATGATCCTGCCCGTCAGGGAAAAATTTGCGTTCATTTTCCTGCCATGACGCAGACCGTGGCGCTCAAACCGGCGATTGAGCTACTGTTTCCTGCCGGCGAAACCCGGCGCTTTGTCGGTGAGTGGGGTGAGGTTCTGACAATAAGCGATCTTAGCGCAGGAACGTATCGGCTTACCGTACCGGTACTGGCGAATGATGAGATGCAAATCGCGCCTGTCGAGTCCTCTTTTATCGTTACGCTGCAATCCGGCGATGCCGCCGCGCAGGTCCAGGTATCCTGTCTGCCGATTGTCCGTTATGCCAGCGCGCGTCTGATGATTGACGCCCCTGCGCTTGGTAATGCGAAATTGACCGTTGAAATCGCCGATGCTACGCAAGCGGATGAGCGTACCGTCACGCTTATCGCCAACCAACCGCAGTTAATCACCCGGCTACTGGCGGGGCATCATTATACGGTCAATCTGCAGCCTGCGATGATTAATAACCGCTTTATATCGGCACCCATACAGCTTACGGGTTTTATCCCTGCCGCGGCGCAGGTTGCCGAGGTTGCGGTCGCTTACCAACAGTCGGCGCTCGACACGGCGAGCTTCGTGACGGTAGATGCCACTATACTGGGCCTGCCCGATGGCGTCGCGCCGCAGCGTTATCTGTTCAGCAGCGGTAAATATCAATACTCATTAATGCTGGAGAGCGGCAGCGATCGGCAGACGTTGGCATTATGCTTTGCGCCCGGGCTGTATGATGTTCAGACGGACGACATTTTCATCGACAGCGTGCCGTGGCGCTGTGAACAGGCCGGGCCGCTACGCTTGTTGCAAAAGGTCAACCATGTGGCGCTGGAGTTTCTGCCCGGCGTGACGCTACAGGTAAAAGGTTGGCCTGATTACCTTGCTCATGGCGGCGTGACGGTTAACGCGCCAGAGACGGTTTCTCTTTATCGCGATATACCGTTTAGCGCGTTGTTTAAATACGATGGTTTTGACGGCGGCGGCGATCCGGTTCCGGCCGCAGAGGTTGACGTGAACGGGGATGGTTTTCTGGATTACGCGACGTTACCGATCCATAAAACCGTTGCGCTGGTGCGCCAGATAGAAAAAGAAGCCGGGCGTAGCGTCATGCCGGTAATGGTCATTTATACCGCGAATGCCAGCGGCGGTAGCGCGCTGGCGGATTTACAGGATGCGCAAAAGCTACGTAACCATTTTGGTAACTTTATTACCCAGTGTCTGGCGGCGCAGTCATACAAAGATGAGACGCATCCTGTCCCGGCCACCTTTGTGCTTAACCCGGATTTTCTCGGGGCGCTACAGCAAGGACCGTATGGCTATACCGTAGTACGGCAAAAAAACAGTGTGCCGGTGAATGCCCAACTGGCGGCGGCGATACAAGCATTACCGGCGATGGCTGGCTTTATCGCGCCTTCGTTGCCGACGTTTAGCGACGATCTCTACGGTTATATTCAGGCGGTGAACTATCTTGTTCGTCAGTTTGCCCCGGATGTGGCTTTTGGCTGGCAGACGAATGTCTGGGCGACAGGAACGGCGGACTGGGTGCTGCGCGATACCGCTGATCCGGTAGCTGAAGGGCAGGCGATCGCCGGATTTATTCATGAACTGGGCGTTTATAGCGGAGAATATGCGCCGGACTTTATTGCGTTTGATAAATTTGAGCGTGACTGTTTCAGTCCTGATGCGCTTGCCCACTATGGCTGGAATGCGACATGCTGGCTTAATTACCTGGCGATGGTAAAACAGGTGACGAAAGCGCTGCTGACGCCCGCCATGCTGTGGCAAATCCCTGGCGGCCATATGCCTACAGTAGAAGAGGGCGTCAGCAAAATCAGCGCTGCGCACTTTGCATCCGGCGGAACCTTTTTTATGGGGGACGCCCGCATTGGCAGCGATCCTGACATGCTCTCTTTGCAGCTACTCAATACGGCCTTAAATAGCGCGACTTACGGCGTCCCGACCGTCGGCGACTTTTTACGTAAAGATAAGGGGTATGACTGGGGCCAGATGCAGGCGCTGAATCTACCGGACTTTAACGTCTTTTCGATCTTATGGGGCGGTGGTTCTACTATCAGTATTACGACAATCCATTCTAACGGTGAAGACGGCGGCTGGCTGGCGGATAAAATGGTAGAGTATTATGCTGCCCCTCGCTATTTTAGATAATATCACTGCTTATTTGCATTAATCTGGACTATTAGTTTGAGATTCGAAGGCGCGTTCTTTCGAATCTCTTTTCCTGCGCCCCCTGACCTCTCATTCTTTATGCGTAATTCGTTATTAATTTTCTGTAATCAATTTGTATTAAGAATCGTCTTAATCTTAAAAATATTGCGTATTAGTGCGTTGTGAATACAGAAATACTGCATAGCGATGTTATTTATTATTAATTTAAGTACTTTTTGAGAGGTTATACTGTGGCGCTACATTGAGTAGACAACCGTTAATGAAAAAAATGATGAACGACGCTTTTGCTAAAGATAATAATGAGAATTTATTACACTCTTTTCTTTTTTCTCAGCAGGCTAAACCTCACGCGGCGATTGATGCCTTATTTTCGGCCTTGTTGCCATTTGGTCAACCGTTTACGCTGGGTATCGGCGATGAGTTTTATTTACAGGCCAATGATGAACACTACATTGTATTACTGGAGTCAGGAATTGTTTCTTTCTGTCGTGATGACAACCGACTCCATATATCTTCATCGTTTGCGCCATCGGTCGTGGGTATGGTTGACAGCTATGGCGCTACCTATAACGTTCCCGCGCGCCCGGAACACTTTTTGCTCGCGGAAACGGTTTGTACCGGTAGATTTGTTCGCCTGCCGGATTTTATAAAAATCGCCGATGAATGCGATTTGTGGCACGACGTGGCCCGTTGTCTGGCTTACCGTCTGATGGTGATGAGCGCGCGCGATCGTGAATTAGTCGGCGTCGATTCTTATCTGAAAGTTCGGGCGCTGCTGATTGAAATCTGGGCTTATCCACAGGCCTACCGGGAAAACATTATCGTATTGAATTTTATTCAACGGCGTACCGGGATATCGCGCAGTCGGACTATGAAGATTCTGTCTGAACTAAAAAAAGGCGGGTATATCCATATTGATAATGGGCGGCTGGCGGCGCTCGGAAAACTGCCAGTGGCGTATTAATGCACTATATGCAACGATATATTTACATATCTCGACTGAATTTGCCTGGTATCGTTAATAGAATGTTTTATTGAAAGCTGTTACGCAGGTTATTTTTAAAAAGTCAACATGGCTAAAGAGGATAGACCGAATGACTGGTGTAAAGTTAATATAAAACAACAGGTTATGTCTAGTCCTTTAAAACCAAATGTCGATGATTGCAACTTGCCGTTGGCTTGTTAATAATTAATAACATCGTTATCTCATTATAACGTAAAGATAAACTCACGACGTTGAGTGGCTGTTTTATTGTTTCTGACATTTATATCAGAACAAGAAGACACTTTTTTTCGCATAAGAAAAAGTCGTGATATTGCTGTGAAGAAATATCAGCAGCCGTTTCGTTAAAAAATCTGATTACCCTCATTTTTATATTTAAAAGGAGCTTGAATGAAAAAGCCTGTACTAGCATTAATGGTCTCTGCCATTGCCTTTGGCGGAATGTTGTCCACCGCGCAAGCGGATACTACAACCGTCACTGGCGGTACGGTAAATTTTGTCGGACAGGTCGTTGACGCCGCCTGTTCTGTTTCCGCTGACTCTGTCGATCAGACCGTGACATTAGGCCAGGTTCGCGCCAGTAAATTAACCGAGGCCGGTATGGCGGCGAATCAAAAAGAAGATTTCACCATTAAACTGGAAGACTGCGATACTCAGACCAGCCAGAATGCGGCGGTGATTTTTAATGGCCAGCAGGACGCAAACCAGCCGGGGTCGCTGGCGAATACCGCTGGGGCAGGTTCGGCGACGAATGTGGCATTACAACTTTATGGGCCGGATGGCCAGGCGCTGAATATCGGTGAATCGTCCAGTACTGTTACCTTGAACGATGGCGAAAACGTTATTCCGCTTAGCGTGGATTATATCGCTACCGGTACGGCGACTGCCGGTAATGTTACCGCGACGGCGACATTTAGCATGGTTTATTCCTGATTCCTTATCGGGATTTTTTTCTCGTCTGTTGGGAGGCGAGAAAGGGGCGTTACGCGCGTCACTGCGCGTAACAAACCGACGGCATCAGGATATTACACAGATGAAAAAAAACGTACCGATTTTCTTTCGATTATTGCTACTACTGTCGGCGGCCGGCCTGTCGTTTGCCGCGCAGGCGGGAGGCATTGCGCTGGGCGCGACCAGGGTGATTTATCCGCAGGGAAGTAAGCAAACCTCCTTGCCGATTATTAATTCTTCTGCCAGCAATGTTTTTTTAATTCAGTCGTGGGTCGCCAATGCCGATGGTTCACGCTCGACGGATTTTATCATTACGCCGCCTCTCTTTGTGATCCAGCCTAAAAAAGAAAATATATTACGTATTATGTATGTCGGGCCGTCATTACCGACCGATCGCGAAAGCGTGTTTTATTTAAACAGTAAAGCGATACCCTCTGTCGATAAAAATAAACTGACCGGCAACTCCCTGCAAATTGCGACGCAAAGCGTGATTAAGCTATTTATCCGCCCGAAAAATCTGGCGGAGGCGCCAGCCCATGCCCCGTCGACGCTTCGCTGCCGTAACGAGCACGGCCAGCTAACGATTACTAACCCTTCGCCGTACTACGTTTCGATGGTTGAACTGTACAGCGCGGGGAAAAAACTGCCGAATACTATGGTACCGCCGAAAGGCGCGATCACTCTCCCGGCGACGCCTGGCCAGGTATCTTTGCGCACGGTAAACGATTTTGGCGCAACGACGCCAGCACGCGTTTGTCCAGCTTCATGATGTTATGCGTAATCAGCTTTTCATGACGCGATATTACTCCAGCGTAGCTAAACCCGTATTAACCCCGCTGGCGTTGGCTATCGCACTGGTGCCTGCGCCGGGGTGGGCGGAAAACTATTTCAACCCGGCATTTCTGTCTGACGACCCGTCTGCGGTGGCCGACTTATCGACCTTTTCCCGTAATGCCCAGGCGGCGGGGATGTATCGCGTTGACGTTTACCTGAACAATACGTTTCTCGCGACCAAAGACATTGCCTTTCAGGCGGTGAAAACGGCGGGAAAAAGCGCGCCAACCGATGACAGCGGATTACGCGCCTGCCTGACGCCTGAAATGCTTAAAAATATGGGGGTGAACACCGGGGCGTTTCCACGGTTGGCGAAGGCGACGGCGGGAAGTTGTCCGGATCTCGCCAGTGCGATACCGGCCGCCCGGACCCGCTTTGATTTTGCGCAGCAACGTCTCGACATTAGCATCCCGCAGGCGGCGATGGTTGCCAGCGCCAGAGGCTATATCCCACCGCAATACTGGGATGAAGGTATTAACGCGTTGCTATTGAATTACACCTTTACCGGCGCGAATAGTCAGGATCGGAGCCCTGGCGGCAGTGCGGAGAACAGCTATTTTCTTGGATTGAATAGCGGCCTTAATCTGGGGGCCTGGCGGTTACGCGACTACTCCACATGGAACGCGAATAGCGGCGATCAGAATAGCGACAGCGACTGGCAGCACATCAGTACTTATCTGGAACGTGATGTGGTCTTTTGGCAGGGAGAACTGACGGCAGGCGATAGTTATACCCCCTCCGCATTATTCGACAGCCTTCCTTTTCGCGGACTACAACTGGCGTCTGACGACAATATGTTGCCAGACAGCATGAAGGGCTTCGCGCCGACCATTCACGGCATTGCCAGAAGCAACGCGCAAGTGACCATTCGGCAAAACGGCTACATCATCAATCAGCGCTATGTGCCGCCCGGGGCATTTACTATTAATGATCTCTATCCTACCGCCGCCAGCGGCGATTTGACTGTGGAAGTCAAAGAGTCCGACGGTTCTATTAATCGCTATAACGTGCCCTATTCCGCCGTGCCGATTCTACAACGAGAAGGGCGGCTGAAGTATGCGGCGACGGTGGCGGAGTATCGCAGCGATAGTAGTCAAAAAGAGAAGGTGAAATTCAGTCAGGCGACCTTGATATGGGGGTTACCGCATGGTTTTACGCTGTATGGCGGAACACAACTTTCCAGTCATTATCACGCGCTGGCGATCGGCAGCGGCGCAAATCTGGGCGACTGGGGCGCGGTGTCGCTGGATGTCACCCAGGCTACCAGTACGCTGGCGGATAATAACACCTACCAGGGGCAATCGCTGCGTTTCCTGTATGCCAAATCGCTTGCACAGTCAGGAACCAATTTACAGCTTATGGGCTATCGCTATTCAACCTCGGGCTTTTACACGTTGGATGATACCACGTGGAAACGGATGAGCGGCTATGACGATGACAGTCGGACTGACAGCGATAAAAGCAGGCCGGAATGGGCGGATTATTACAACCTTTATTACACCAGGAGGGGGAAAGTACAACTCGATATCAATCAACAGCTAGGCGGGTTGGGATCGCTTTTTATTACCGGCAGCCAGCAAAGTTACTGGCACACTGATGAAAAGGATTCTTTGTTGCAGGTGGGATACAGCGATACGCTGGCGGGTATTGCATGGAGCGTTTCTTACAACAATAACAAATCCGCAGGCGATGCGGAGCGCGATCAAATTTTCGCGCTGAATATCTCGGTGCCGCTAAGTCAATGGCTGCAACACGATGATGAGGTCACGCGCCATCACAATGTTTACGCTACCTTTAGCACCAGTACGGACAAACAGCATAACGTTACGCAGAATGCGGGCCTTAGCGGCACACTGCTGGACGAAAACAATCTTAGTTACAACATACAGCAAGGTTATCAGAATCACGGTATTGGCGAAAGCGGCGCCGCCAGTCTGGAATACGATGGCGCGAAAGGCAACGCCAACATTGGCTATAACGTTAGCGATAACGGCGATTACCAGCAGGTGAATTATGGCCTGAGCGGCGGCCTGGTAGCGCACGCGCATGGAGTGACACTAAGCCAGCCGCTGGGCAATACCAATATTTTGATTGCCGCGCCGGGCGCAGCCAATGTCGGCGTTGTCGACCAGCCGGGTATTCATACGGACGCGCGTGGCTATGCGGTGGTGCCGTATGCGACAACATATCGCCAAAACCGTATGGCGCTGGACGTTAACGCCATGGCTGATGATGTCGATATTGATGACGCGGTGACTCGCGTTGTGCCGACCGAAGGCGCGCTGGTTCTGGCCCGCTTTAAAGCGCGGGTTGGCGCGCGTGCCCTGGTAACGCTGAATCATAACGGTAAGCCTGTACCCTTTGGCGCAACGGTGACGGTGAATGATCGCCATGCGGAGGCGATTGTTGACGAGGCCGGGGAGGTCTATCTTTCCGGGTTGTCAGCGCAAGGCGTTCTGCACGTTCGCTGGGGGAACCTGCCGGATCAACAGTGTGTCGCGTCCTATCATCTCTCTTCCTCCCGTCAGATTCTGAGTCGACAACATGCGGAGTGCCATTAAATGAAAATACCTCTTTTATTTGCTCTGCTGGCGGGAAGTGTCGTATCGCAGTACGCCTTCGCAGACGTGTGTAAAAACGTTAACGGTGTACCTTCCAGTATTAATTACGATTTAACGACCACTCTGACGGCAGAACAAAACCAGGTGGGAAAGACGGTTCAACTGGAAAAAAGCCAGGAAGTTAATGTACAGGCGGTGTGTCCCGCCGGCGCGTCGACCTATAGCCAGACTTATCGCTCCTATGTGTCGCCATATCCGGTCGTAGAAACGAGCGGTAACTGGAAATATTTAAAGCTGGACCCGGACTACCTTGAAGGCGGAATGCGAATTGAGGATTCTTCGGCGGGCGATATCTATCCGCCAATGAACAATGTCCTGATGGGATATGATGAAAATGTGAAAGCGGGTCAACCGTTTTACGTTCGTGACTCAAATCTGGAGTTTCAGCTCAAAATTGTTAAACCGTTCGTCGGCACGGTGAATATTAGTCCTAAGACTATGTTCAATGTTTATGTCATGACCGCCGCAGGCGATCCGCTGACAGATGTCGTGTACAGCATTCTTTATAGTGGAACGGTGACCGTACCGCAAAGCTGCGAAATCAACGCCGGACAAACGATTCTGGTAAATTTCGGCGCATTATACAGCGGCAATTTCAACCATGCAGGCCAAAAGCCGGAGGGGGTACGAGCGAAAAAATTCAGCGTACCGGTAAAGTGCAGCGGTCTGGATTCGCAGGTCAATTTAACAATGCGTCTTATCGCTACGCCGGATAGCCACGTTCCCCAGGCTATCGCTTCGGATAATGCCGATGTCGGCGTAGTGGTCGAAACCGATGAAGGAAACGCGCTTATCCCCAATGATGTACAGAGCGTCGCGCCTTTTATCACCGATAGCGCCGGACGCGCTAACATCACATTGCAGGCCTACCCGGTAAGTACAACAGGCGAAACGCCTGCGGAAGGGGCATTTACCGCACTGGCCAGCCTGCGAGTGGACTTTGACTAAATGAACAGATCACACTGCGCTCTTTTTGCCATGGGACTGATGCTGTGTCCACAAATCAATGCCAGCGCTGACGACCTCGCTTATAACCTCGAATTTACCGGCACTATTGTGGCGCAAACCTGCGACATAGATATCTCCAGCCTCAGTCAAAGTATTGATTTAGGGCAGTTTGCAGTTGGCGATTTTCCTTCGACAGGAACAACGACAAAATTTAAGCCCTTTAATATCAACCTCAAAAATTGTTCCCGAGGAATTGCCGGGGCGAAGATCTGGTTTACCGGCGAACCCGATCCGGACAATCCCGCGCTACTGGCGATAACCGACACCGGGATGGGAAGCGGAAACATGTTAGCAAGTGGGGTTGGGGTGGAAATTCTGAATGATGATCAGGATACCATCAGTATCAATAATGCCGACTCGGTGGTCTATCCGTTGAAAGCCGGACGCAACACGCTGTCTTTTTATATTCGCTATAAATCGACCCGGCCGACGGTCACGTCCGGGAACGCGACGGCGGTCATGTATTTCGATATGCAGTATGAATGAGGAGCCATCGTAATTATGCGTAACGATATCCTGTACGGCATCGGGATGCTGCTGGCGGCATCCGGCGTCCAGGCGCACGATGGCCGGGTTTATGTCTCCGGAACCATCACGGACAATACGTGTTCGCTCTCTCCAGACTCGGAAAATATTAACGTGGCGATGGGCGCGGTTTCTCAACGGCAGTTTTATCGCGCGGGCGACGGTTCCGCCTGGCAACCTTTTGCTATCGATTTACAAAACTGCGGCAGCACTGCCAGCGGCGTAACGGTCAGTTTTAGCGGTGCGGCGGACAGCCGTAATACGGATTTATTGGCGCTTACCGCAGGGGAAAGCGACGCTTCAGGCATTGGGATTGCGCTTTATGATCAAAATAAAACTTTAATCCCACTGGGGCAAGAGAGTGATGTGGTGACGCTCAGTCCGGGTCAGGCGTCGGCGCATCTGCAATTTTACGCGCGTTATCTTGCCGATGGCGGCACGGTAACGCCCGGGGACGCCAATGCCTCCGCAACCTTCATTCTTGCCTATGAATAAGTTCTTTTTACGCTGCGCGATATATTGGTGCTTGCTTCCCATATCATGGGCGCAGGCTGGCGTGGTAATTGGCGGTACTCGCTTTATCTATCATGCGGGCGCCCCGGCATTAAGCGTACCGGTAAGTAACCATTCAGAAGCGTCCTGGTTAATTGATACGCATATTTTACCTGGTGGCCGCTGGCCAGGAACCAAAAACGAAGGGAATATCATGCCCTTCGTGGTCACGCCGCCATTATTTATGCTTTCAGCGCGCCAGGAAAACTCAATGCGGGTGGTTTATACCGGCGCACCGCTACCCGCCGACAGGGAAAGTCTGTTTACCTTGAGTATCGCCGCTATTCCCTCCGGTAAACCGGAAGCGAACCGTGTACAAATGGCGTTTCGTTCGGCTTTAAAATTGCTCTATCGCCCTGAGGGACTCGCCGGCAATCCGCAGCAGGCCTACCGGCATCTGATCTGGTCGCTTACCCCCGATGGCGCGACGGTACGCAATCCGACACCCTATTACGTTACGCTCTTTTTATTACGCGCTAACGAGCGCGCCCAGGACAACGCCGGGGTCGTGGCTCCCTTTGCAACGCGTCAAACGGACTGGTGCCGGCACACGGTTCGCTGCACTGTGCGCTGGCAAAGTATTAATGACTATGGGCGGGTAATGACAGCGCAAACCGTGGATCTGACGCGTATTCATTAACTTTTTTTCAGGCGTCTCCCGATAGCGGGAGGCTTTCCGAACTTATCGAACGAGACTTTTATTATGTATTATCACGCGTTAAAACTTTCCCGACTGGCGATGTTGACGTTGGCAGGCGTTGCCGTATCCGCCTCGGCAATCGCCGCCGATTCTGCCCCGACGTCGCAAATTGGCCCGACGGCGGAAGCCTACATCGTCAGTCATCCGGATAAAGTGGGAGAGGTGGTGGCAACGTATTTGGCCGAACATCCGGAATTTTTGGTCGCCGCCAGCGAGACGTTGCATCAGCGTCAGCAGATTGCGCAACAACAGGCGTATGTTCAACTGGCATTACAGTATCGTGCTGAGTTGCTCAGTAGCAGCAGTCCTTCCGTTGGGCCCAACGAGGCAAAAGCGGCGGTGGTGATGTTCTTTGATTACCAGTGCTCGTGGTGCAGCAAAATGGCGCCTGTGGTCGAAAACCTGATTAAGGCGAACCCGGATACCCGGTTTATTTTCAAAGAGTTTCCTATTTTTTCCTCCCGCTGGCCGGTATCCGGACTGGCGGCCAGAGTCGGCGAACAGGTATGGCTTACACAGGGCGGGGCGAAATATCTCGACTGGCATAATGCGCTTTATGCCACAGGGAAGGTGGAAGGCGCGTTAACGGAACACGATGTCTACACCCTGGCGCAACATTATCTAACGCCGACGCAGCTGGCCGCCGTAAAAGAAGCGCAAAGCAGCGGTGCAGTACATGATGCGCTCCTCACTAACCAGGCACTGGCGCAGCATATGGACTTTAGCGGCACGCCTGCTTTTGTCGTCATGCCTCAGACGCAAGACGGTGATGTAAAACGGGTGACCGTGATCCCGGGAAGCACGACTCAGGATATGTTGCAAATGGCGATTCAGAAAGCGAAGGGGTGATATTCGCTCAGAGGAGAACGCACAGGAGTGAAAGTAAAATGAAGTCTATGCGTTGCGTCATACCGGTGATTTTACTTTCCTTTATCGTTCATGAAGGGACAGCGAAACCGACCGCTCAGATTCATTTTATGGGATCGGTTGTTGAGGCAGGCTGCTGGAATGACGTGGGAACCTTAGAAATTCAATGCCATAATAAAGAGGGAGTTGAACGTTATATTATTGTCGAGAATATTATCACGCCGATATCATCTCCTCATGCAATGGTAAAACGAGATTATTTGGATGAAGATAAGCAATTAACAGTGCTACGCATTGTCTATGACTGAACCGCGTAGCAGACCGCAGGTAGTGTCCCGTCAGTGTCGTGTGAGGATATTATGAAAAATGTTCTCACCTTCCCGGGACACGGTCTACAGACTTTATCTTCAGATAAACGGCGCTAAAAAGAAAAGTACCATCAATAAAAAAAGGGTGGGAATACCAATAGATATAATTTTATTACATCGGTGAGTATGATATTGAATAGCTTGTGGCGGTATGTCAGCAGCGTCAATGATAAATCTTTCATCGATTTTTATCCCCTGCCTGGGGAGCGTAACAAACAGTTCGAAAAGCCCGATTTGTTGTAAATCTCGTCGCAGCAGATAAAGAAGTTGCGTCAAATTAGCATCGCTAACAAATTGACTTCGCTCTCCCCAAACTGCGTGTGAAATCATCTCCCGCGTAATCAGTTTCTTGTAGGCATTTTCAAAAAGATAGCTTAAACAACGCGCACGCATTAGCGTCACCTTTAGCACTTTTTTATCATGTAATGATATTATTTCTCTTAACGACTCATTATAAATAAATTCGTTATTAATAGTATATTGTCTCATGAATTCACTCCGTTTTGATATTCATAAGGTACGTTTCACACTGTCAGTGTGTTCACTGGCGGTAAAGTACTCCTTACATCAGTACGGATAAGCGTAGAGAACCGCAAAGAAATAAGAGAATCATTTGTGATTAAATAGGATAATATTATGTTTTTTTTACTTTTTTATAAAGTGTGCCAGATGTTTTTGATGTTTTTTATAAAATAGCATCATGTGTTTTTATTTCACACAGGCTGAAATGATATCAATAAAATTATAATTTAATAACAAACAGATAGAGGAAATGATTTACTTATTGAAATAAGTGTGGTGCAAGGTTAATCTGCGCCTTAAATGATGGTGCCAGATTATACCAGCCAGGATAACCTATATGCGGCCAATAAAAAATGCTAAAAAAATTGACTACAATCTGATCAAAGTGTTCGATACGGTTATTACTGAAGGAAATGCAACCAGGGCGGCGAGGAAACTGGATGTCACGCCTGCGGCGATCTCTCAGGCTCTTCTTCGTTTACAAAATCTTTATGGCGAAGAGTTATTTATCAGAACCCGCAAAGGATTAGTTCCGTCCAGCAAAGGTAAATCGCTTCACCAGGTATTTCGCCAGGCAATTGAATCTATAGAAAGCACACTGTGCGATAAAACAGATGCTCAGGAGAGTAATGAACTCATTGTTCTGGGAAGTGATATCACTGAAAATTACTATTTTCCAGCATTGCTGGATACTGTGTTGATGAATCGATATATTATTAAACACTATGCGATTAAAAAAACAGGGGAATACTCACCAGCCTCCATGCTGACGCATGGCTATGCGGATGTCATCATGGGAATTCTGGAAATTAAGAATGAGATGATCGAAAGTTATCTTATTGATAATTTATCTGATTTTGTTTGTGTTTGTGGTGAAAAAAGTCCATTGGTTGGGCTTGAAAAAATGTCTTTATATAATTTTTATGCTGCCAGACATGCTGTCTATCATTCAGATATGTTCTCTTCTTTCACCGCTGATAGCATTGATTTATTCAAGAGCAGTACGCCTTATGCGGGGCGCAGGGAAATAGGTTATTATAGTGATTCACTATTTGGCGTTATCGGTGTTGTTGAAAAAAGCGATATGGTTGCGATTTTGCCAGGAAAGATTGCTACTTATTTTAGGGATGTGCGGCGTTATAATATAAAAATACTACGTATGCCTGATGAAATGATTTTTCGTACGTTACCCGTCTATGCTTATCTGGCTACAAACAGCACCCATTATAAAAATGTCAAAAAACTGATATCAACATTTCAGTCGACCTTTCTTTTTAGCCAGGAAAAGCAGCCTGACGCTTTGGTTGAAGGAAGCACATCCTTATGCGATTTGTCGGCTTAATATCAAATTATCGTATTAAATAAATAACCATTATGACCATGGTCAGTAAAGCGAAAAATAATGCCATATATTTATACTCTTCTTTTTTTAAAGAAGAGGGGAGGCAGCTTTTGTTTTCATTGCTGATAATAATGTTAGCATCTACTTTAATACCAGTTCGAGGCACCGTGGAAAAAAACTGGCTCAGGCCAAAGCCTTTAAGGTCGCGCCGCAGTAGATATAATATCTGGGTCAGGTTGGCGTCGCTGATAAATTGACTTCTTTCCCCCCAAAGTTCATTAGAGAGTTGTTTTTTATAAATAATCTCTTGTTGTGCATGATTCAGCATATATTCCAGACATTTTATGCGCATTGCGGCAATTTTTATCATCTTTCCCGTTTTTATGTTTTTTAGCTCATTGGTCTTATCATTGTAAGTGTGCGTGCTGTTAATTAAATAAATAGTCATGATGTTATTTAATGGGTTTAATTGGGGTAGCGATAATAATATGCATATTAAATTTGTGGATCAACTGGTGTGATTGTAATAGCGTCTTTTTTCCAGAGAAAATCGTATCGTGTCACAAAAATGATGGTTTTTTAGAAAAACTAAAATTTTATTTTTAGTCGCTCTAAAAATAAAATGATAGTAGTGTTAATTTTTATCAGTAGATTGATATGCTTTGATTGATTTATTGTTGACATAAAATAATTTGAATTATGGCGCAAGGCCTATGCCAACCATAAAAAAGGTATAGGCTATTGGTCACAATGCATTAATGCTACATAATTGTTATGCTTTTATAGTAGCGCCAGGGAAATAAAATCTTCGGACGATAAAGAATAGTTTTAGTCTGGGTGTTATTTTATGGATGTTTTATTTTAAATTATTAAACCGATTTCTCTTGTTGACGTAGGGTTATTTGCTAAGCAACGGGCTGGCTTGTTGTGGCCGCTCGTTGTCTATATCCCAATTAATCAGGAGAAACGTATGAATAAGAAAAGTTCGTCAATGGTTAACTTGCCCGCACCGCGTGAGCCGATTAACCAGAAAATCGATACCAATAACGCACTGGTGTTAAACCATAACGCCATATATGAACAACGATTAGCGGAGATCACGCAATCTAATACCTGTGACAAGGCCATTGTCACCGTAAATCCCTACGGGACCGCCCCGTTGAGTCTCTATCTGGGGGTTTGGATGGATGAAGCTGCCGCGCTTGAGATCAATGTTGTTGATAGCGAAGCGACGACAGAGGAAGTGCGTTATCAATATGATGTACATCCGGGCGCTAACCTTATTCCTGTGTGTGGGATGGTATCCGCGGTGAATAATCAGATTACCCTACGCCTTGCCTCGCAAATTGTCGGGCAATATACAGTAATGACAGACGCATTACCGCCCACGGATTCGGCTAACGTGAGCCTCGGCTTCCCTATTATTAGCGTCTCTTGTCCTGCGCAGCAGGCCTCGCTGATGGAGGAAGGACTTTATTTCTCCACTTATTTTGATCGGTATAATCTGGCTTTTGATCATAACGGGATTGTCCGGTGGTATGTCAGTCAGGAAATCCCTTCTTATAATTTTGTCAGAATGGATAACGGCCATTTCCTGGCGACGTCACAGGGAATAAACCATTGTCTGAATATGTATGAATTTGACATTATGGGACGGGTTTATACGGTTTATCTTCTCGACAATGAGTTCCATCACTCCATTCTTCCCATTGAGAACAATCTGGCGATTGCGCCTTCAGAATATAGCAATGGACGGCCAGATGGTTACTCAACCGGGAAAGATGGCGTTTCTATTATTAACTTATCTACCGGACTTGAAGTCGCCTATTACGATATGCTGTATGTGATGGATTATTCCAGATCGCCGCGTCCTTCCGGAAGCGCGCCAGGTCAGGACGTATCAATGGATGACTGGCTACATATCAACCAAAGCTATATTAATGAACCCAACAATTTGCTGATTTGTTCCGGTCGGCATCAGAGCGCGATTTTTGGCGTAAATGTGGATTCCGGCGAACTGCGCTTTATTATGGCGAACCATGAGGATTGGTCTGACGAATTCAAGCAATACTTATTAACCCCTGTCGATGATGATGGCATCCCGCTGTATGATCTTACCTCGCCGGGAGGGATTGATGCGGCAGATAAGAATTTCTGGACCTGGGGGCAGCATAACATTGTTGAAATTCCAAACGATGAGCCTGGTATCCTGGAGTTTATGGTCTTTGATAATGGTAACTATCGTTCACGCGAAGATGCGAAAAGTCTGTTGCCGCTCGATAACTTCAGCCGGGTGGTGCAGTTTAAAATAAACCTAAATACGATGACCGTAACGCGTCCGTATGAGTATGGTAAAACGGAAGTCGGGAACCGGGGCTATAGCAGTTTTGTGAGCGCTAAGCATTTATTGACCAATGGTCACCTGGTTATTCATTTCGGCGCGACGACGGTTGATGAGTTTGAACATACCATTACCGCGCAACCAGGTTCCAGCGATCTTGTCGATCCGGATGAAGGGCAACAGGCATTAGGCCGACTGGTATTACAAGAAATCAATAAAGAGACGAAAGAGGTCTTATTCGAAGCGATGGTGACGTCGGGCTATTTCAAGAACGAAGAGACGAATGGCACGAATTATCGTTATGATATTTCTGCATTTCGGGTATACAAAATGCCGCTGTTTGCATAACTAAGTATGTTATGCGGCCGGTTATCGACCGCATAACATTATGGTTTATTTGCTAATATCATCCACGCGCATGGTGTGGTCAGGTTGAATATTGTTAACCTGCTTCATATAGTTAACCAACGCCGGTGCGGTTTGTATCCCTATATATTTGATATTTTTACCTTTAGTGAAGGTAAATCCGCCACCGCCTTTACCGATAAAGGAATCCAGCGCGACGGTATAGAGTTTATTGTCTTCTACCGGTTTGCCTTTGATATCAAATTCAACAATACGCTGGCCCAGCGGTTTGGTGCTGTCATATTTAAACTGGACGGTTTTCGATACGTGCAGCATACCGTTTTTCAGATCGGCAGCGTGTGACATGATGGATTTCAGGTCTTTACCGCTGATTTCCATGCTCATGACATCGTTGGTGAACGGATACATACTCAGCACATCACCATAGGTGATATTGCCTTTTGGCAATTCGGTACGGATGCCGCCAGCATTATAGAAGGAAGCGTCGGCGCCAGGAACGGTAGCCATCAGGGCATCGGTGATTAAGTTGCCGGTTGGCGCGGATTCACCGTAAGAACGGGTCAGCACTTCCGGAGAGTGCGCGACCACCTCATCGGTAATTTTCTTAACCTTGTTATCCCATTCGTCAATTTTGGCCTGCGTGACCGGATCTGGCTTATAAGTATCCGCATACATGGTGATCAACTTACCATTGTAGCTGTCCACTTTTTTGGTTTCCGGGTTCCAGTCAAGCACCAGTTTACCTAATTCGATGGTGTACGCATCCGTGGAAACGACAAGGGTATCGCCCACTTTAATCGGTTCTGGCGTACCTTTATGCGCATGGCCGGTAATCAGGACGTTAAGTCCATAGCCTTCCAGCGATTTCGCCATATCAACGTCGGTTTTCAGCGCGCGTGCGACATCAGCCTCGCCTGCGCTGGACTGCATACCCGGCACGCCTTCGTGGGCGAGCAGCACGGTCAGGTCAACTTTCCCTTTTAACTCTTCCAGCTGTTTTTTCACATAAGGAATCGGATCGCGGCAGTCAACGCCTTCACGCACGCCTGCGGCAATCGCTTCATAGAATGCGGAAACGCCGTGCATACCGATGACGCCGATCTTGAATCCATCTTTTTCCACGATGGTATACGGTTCTTTAATTAATGGCGTATCTGTGCCGCTGTAAAAAACATTATCCAACAATACCGGGAATTGCAATTTGCTGAGTTGTTTAACCAGATTCTCATGGCCATGGTCAAATTCATGGTTACCGACAGAGACGGCGTCGTAAGGCATGGTATTTAAAATATCAATAATAGCCTCGCCTTTGGTCAGCGTACTGATAAAAGGTCCGGTGAAATAGTCGCCAGCATCAAAGAAAAAGACATCTTTCTCTTTCGCTTTTGCATCTTTGACAATTTTCGAGATGGGCGCAAAGCCGCCTACCGGACGTGTCTTGGATACATAGGGGATAATTTCTGGGGTTACATGGGCATGTAAATCGTTCGTATAATAAATTGTGATGTCACGCGCATCGGCTGAAAAGGAAATGGCTGAAGACAAACCAATGCACAGCGACAGTAGGGATATCGAAAACTTTTTGTTCATATAAACCATCCATTTACGCTACATTAAAGAAAAACAATGCCTGTAGTCGTGTCATTCACGACTACAAACTGGAGAAATTAAGTAATATTCATCAAGTTTATTAATTATTAAAACTCGAAGCCGATCAGGTAATTCATACGGTCGCCGTAGCCGTCATACCCCAATTTATTATTGAAGTAACGGTAAGAGACGGAGGCGGTCCATCGCGGCATAAATTTCCATGTAAACGTTACCGCGCCGTTCAGGCCGGTCGTCCCACCCTGTTGTTCGGCGTAGGCATCATTACGATCCATTTCAACTTCGTTCCAGTTTGAAATGACGAACTTTTCATTGAACATATCAAAGTTATAAGCCGCGACCCAACCGAGAACATAACCGTTAAAGCCTGTCGCCTGTCCATACTTTTTAGAGGTATAATCGTTCGATAAGTTATGAACAGCGAAATAGGGCTTAATAAAGCCTGATGGGCTGGTTAAACCCAGATAACCTACCCCGTACATCATGTTTAATTCATCGCCGAATTTATTCTCCATCGACATATAGAGTTTCATCATTGCGGTAAAGTTAGAGCCTTCTACCACCCTATAATGTCCCAGAAATTGGGTAACATGGTTACGGCCTTCTACCGGATGGTTGAGCACGTTCATTTCATAAAATGATGCAAATTCGCCCCTGTCAAACACGGCGCCGAAATCGGCTACCGCTTTCCACACTTCGCCGCGATCGACATTGACAAAGCCTTTATTCCAGTCGCCATATCCGAAGCTAAGTTTACCGTATACGCGTTTCAACTCCGCTGCCTGGCCATTAAAGCAAGAGAAAAGAACACATGCGGCGAGTAGACTATTAATATATTTCTTATTTTTCATGCTCAACTCCATGAGGTAAAAACACAGTGAAATGTTGTGTAAAGAAGCGAATTCTAAGGAGTGTCTTTTTATACGTAGGTGATAGATGTCTCAAAAATATCAGCGACATATAATCGTCAAATATTCGTGTCAGATAATGTTGTTTATTACGTGATAACTATTTGATTTATAGTTTATGTCTCTGTTGTAAAAGTCACACCGGATAGCATGAAATTAATGAAACTTCGAATGGGAATAATCTCTCGCAAAGACAACTTATTGCCAGTAAATGAGGGTGTTACCGTTGAGACAGCAACATATATTGACATCACAATAGCGGTTCTGACATATGGGCCATATTTGAGATCTGCATCACTCGTTCGCGATTTCTTTTTTTATAGACTGCTTCAGGCGTGTTTTCTTTAGCACGAAATATATTTATGGCATTAATATTATAATGCGTGTGAATAATTTTCTACGATAAAAAGATGTTGATGGAAGAAATATAAGACAAATCGAATATATATAGTGCAATTAATTTTGGCTGTATTCCGCAGCCGGGTCTATCGGCAAATATATCGTAATCAGACCGTGCGATAACTCAAAGGAGTTGAAATGAAAAGAACAGTCGTTGCCAGTATGATAGGGTTGGCGCTATGCGCTGGAAGCGTATTATCAACCGCGCAAGCGGCAACCGCAAAGCGCCCTAATTTAGTCATTATTCTGGCGGATGATTTAGGGTATGGCGATCTCGCCACCTACGGGCACCGCATCGTTAAAACACCTAACATAGACAAATTGGCGCAGGAGGGGGTGAAGTTTACCGACTATTATGCGCCAGCGCCTCTGTGTTCTCCTTCCCGCGCGGGCCTGTTAACCGGTCGTATGCCGTTCCGTACCGGAATCCGTTCCTGGATACCGGAAGGCAAAGATGTTGCGCTGGGGCGTAATGAACTGACTATCGCCAATCTGCTAAAACAGCAGGGCTACGATACGGCGATGATGGGGAAATTACACCTGAATGCGGGCGGCGATCGCACCGATCAGCCGCAGGCGAAAGACATGGGCTTTGACTATACGTTGGTTAATCCGGCGGGATTTGTCACCGATGCTACGCTGGACAACGCCAAGGAGCGCCCGCGCTATGGCGTGGTGCATCCTACGGGGTGGATTCGTAATGGCCAACATATTGGCCGCGCAGATAAGATGAGCGGCGAGTTTGTGAGCTCTGAAGTGGTGAACTGGTTGGATAATAAAAAAGACGATAATCCGTTTTTCTTATATGTCGCCTTTACCGAAGTCCATAGCCCGCTGGCGTCGCCGAAAAAATACCTTGATATGTATTCGCAGTACATGACCGACTACCAGAAGCAGCATCCGGATCTGTTCTACGGTGACTGGGCAGACAAACCGTGGCGCGGTACCGGCGAATATTACGCCAATATCAGCTATATGGATGAGCAGGTCGGTAAAGTGCTGGATAAAATTAAGGCGATGGGCGAGGAAGATAACACCATCGTCATCTTTACCAGCGACAACGGCCCTGTCACGCGCGAAGCGCGTAAGGTGTACGAGCTGAACCTGGCCGGGGAAACCGACGGTCTGCGCGGACGTAAAGACAACCTGTGGGAAGGCGGCATTCGCGTACCGGCAATCATCAAATACGGCAAGCATATTCCACAGGGAATGGTAACGGACACGCCGGTATATGGTCTTGACTGGTTGCCGACGCTGGCCAACATGATGGACTTTAAACTCCCGACCGATCGTACCTACGACGGTCAGTCTTTAGTTCCGCTACTGCAGGACAAGACGTTAAAACGCCAGAAACCGCTGATCTTCGGTATCGATATGCCGTTCCAGGACGATCCGACGGATGAGTGGGCGATCCGCGACGGCGACTGGAAGATGATCATCGATCGCCAGAATAAACCCAAATATCTCTATAACCTGAAAACCGATCGTTTCGAGACGCTCAATCAAATTGGTAAACAGCCGCAGATTGAGAAACAGCTTTACGGTAAGTTCCTGAAGTATAAAAAGGATATTGATAACGATTCGCTGATGAAAGCCCGTGGCGATAAGCCGACGCCTGTCACCTGGGGCTAATGGAATAATTATAAAAAATTAAGTATGCCACTTAGGGCGATGCCCACCTGATCCGGTCACTCTGTGCCGGATCAGGTTCTTTTATTTCAGGGAAGGTAATGATGTTTGGGAAAAGTTGTCAGGTCATGGTTAAACCGACCGGATCGGTGTGTAACCTTGACTGTAAGTACTGTTTTTATCTGGAGAAAGAAAAGCTCTATCCGGATCGAAAAAACCATTACAAAATGTCGGAAGAGACCCTCGAACTCTTCATCAGGCAGCAGATTGCCGCACAAGATATTGATGAGGTCATTTTTGCGTGGCAGGGCGGGGAACCCACATTAATGGGCATCCCGTTTTATCGTAAAGCCGTTGAGTTTCAGCAGCGCTATTGTGGCGGCAAAACCATCGTCAATACCTTCCAGACCAACGGCATCCTGATCAACGATGACTGGGCGACCTTCTTCCGGGAGCATGATTTTCTGGTTGGCGTCTCTATTGATGGCGATGCCGCGTTACACGATGAATGGCGAGTGACGCGCTCCGGAAAGCCGACGCATGAAAAAGTAGAAAATGCGGTGCGTTGTCTGGCGCAGCACAACGTGGAATTTAATACCCTCACGGTGGTTAACCGTACCAATATGCATCATCCTGTTCAGGTCTATCGCTACCTGAAAAGCATTGGTAGCCGCTATATGCAATTTATCCCTTTAGTTGAACGCTGTGGGGAAAATGGGCTGGCGCAGCCGCAGGATAAACATATCGCGATGACGCCGTGGTCGGTCGATAGCCTGCAATTTGGTCAGTTTCTGAATGCGGTATTTGATATCTGGATCCGTGAGGATATCGGCGATATCGGCATTCAGCTATTTGAACAGACGCTGGCGGCCTGGTGCGGCCTGCCGCCGCAGGTTTGCGTTTTTGCTCCCACCTGCGGCAGCGCGTTTGCGATGGAAATGAACGGCGATGTTTATAACTGCGATCACTTCGTGTATCCGCAATTTAAACTGGGGAATATCCACCAGAAGACGCTGCGTCAAATGAATCAGGGCGAACAAAATCGCCAGTTCGGCAGCGATAAACAGCGTTCAATGGCGCAGGAGTGCCATCGCTGTCAATGGAAGTTCGCCTGCTATGGCGGCTGTCCGAAACATCGTTTTTTACCCTCTGCGTCAGGCGCAACCAATCATAACTATCTGTGTGCAGGTTATCAGGCTTTTTTCTCGCATACCGCGACGGCGATGAGTGCCATGCGAACCCTGTATGAAAAAGGCATCTCACCTGCAGAAATAAAGTCAATATTTGTTTGAAGGTAGTATTCGCAGGGAGTGAATATGTTTTCTCACATTAATGTCGATGCTTGCAAAACGCCAGGCTGCAAAAATCTGGGGATTCTGGGGAGTCCAGACTATCTACCGCAAGGGAAAAATGTTCTCTGTCGAGCGTGCGGCTTTTTGTTCCCCATTATCTCAGCCAGATCGCTTAATCTTTTTCGCCAGGCGGCGAATCAACCCTGGAAAGGTCTGGTGAAGTCCTGTCCGCATTGTGGCGGGACGTCGCTGAAAAAATATGGCTTTTCCACTAAAGGTGAACGGCGTATGTATTGCCGCCAGTGTAATAAAACGTTCATCTCCTATACCGCTATCAGAAGCGACGCCAGACAAGAGAACCTTGCCACGTTGATTGGCGAAGGAGCGTCGCTAGTTGAAATACGCGCGGCGCTGGCGATAGACAGCACGGGTTTTAGCCGCGAATTACAAAAACTGTCCCGTCGCGCTAATCAAGCGGAACGCGATTTTGTGTTTCCCGCGTTTGACATCGCTATGAGCACGCGGGCGTTTCGTGTGAAATTTAACGGCGGCGACAGCAGCTTATACGTGTTGGTGACGGCGGAAGAAGAGAGCGGTAAGGTCGTCGCGATCTCAACGAATTACTCCGCCCAACCGGTGGAAGCGGATTATCAATATCATTCTGATTACGAAGAACGACTCCCGTCCGGCACGCTGGCGCATCTGGTGCAGCGAAAAGAGGCGCTGACCATGCGCCGTAATGTATTATTTGATGTGGATTACGGCCCCGCCATTTTATATAAAAACGATCCGGGGATGTTAGTAAAACCCGTATTACCTGCTTATCGACATTTTGAGTTGGTTCAGGCGTTGACGGATGAGCGCTCCCTGAATGTCCAGCATTATCTCGATCACGAATGCTTCATTCTGGGCGGCTGTATGATGGCGAATTTTAGCTATCTTCGTCAGGGGCGCTGCCATATTTCGTTTGTGCGTGAAAGAGGCGTTACGCCGCCCAAACGCGATCTCCCTCCGCGGTTGTTTTTGAGCGGCGGAATTCGCAACAACGTCTGGCGTACATTTTCCACACGGGATTATGCGATGGCGGTATGCAATCTCACAGGAAATAAAAAGGTGAGTTTGTTACGCCATGCGACGTTAAATAGCGCGACGGCGTTTATTCGTTATGTTCACAACCATCCCTTCCTGCCGCATCTTAACCGGATGTCTCCTGGCAATGTTGTTGCCGTACTGGATTACCTAAAATTTGAATATAACGCTTCACGTGAAATGAATTGCTAAAATAAAAGGTGTAATGAGGTATTTTTGCGGCATTTTATTCGGTCGGCATAAAAATCCAGAGTATTAATTTTCGTGGTCCCCATGAGGGGCGATGAGATTAATACACTGGAGATTTATCATGAATACGTTGACTGCAACGTCTGTTGTCCTTCCTGCGCCGCGTCCGGCGATTAATCAGGGTATCGATATCAATAATGAAATGGTGCTTAACCATACCGCTATTTATGAAAATTGCCTTGCGCAGGTCACGCAAGAGAATACGGTAGAAAATGCGCTCATGTTGTTAGACCCTTACGGCACGGCGCCTTTAAGCGCCTATGCCGGCGTCTGGAGTCTGGAACCGGCTGAGATCATGGTCACGGTCCAGGATGCGGCAAAAACGGCGATGCCGATAGAACATCTTTACACCCTTACGCCAGGCGCAAATCTGTTACCGGTTCTGGGGCTGGTAGCGGAGACTGAAAACCATATTGTCTTTTCTCAGGCAGATACGCCACTTGCCGTCTATACGCTCACCACACAGCCGCTACCGCCGGTAGATTCCGCGGAAGTCGTATTAGGTTTTCCGATTATCAACGTGACGCAACCTGCTACCGATGCGGACAAGATGGCGCCAGGGTTTTATTTTATTACGCATTTCGATCGCTATAATTACGCATTAGATCAGAATGGTCTGGTGCGCTGGTACGTTACTCAGGATTATCCGTCTTATAATTTTGTTCGAATTGATAATGGCCATTTCCTCACTACTTCAGAAGCGAAAAATACCTATCTGGATATGTATGAGTTCGACATGATGGGGCGTCTTCACACATTCTATAATCTCGATAATCAATTTCACCATTCTATCTGGCCGTGGGACAGCAATACCATTGTTGCGCCCTCTGAATATACCTCGGGTCGGCCCGACGATTTGAAAACCAATGAAGACGGCGTATCGGTTGTCGATCTGACTACCGGACTGGAGACGGCTTACTACGATATGGCGAAGGTGCTGGATACGACGCGGGTTTCCCGTCCTTCAGGTACGGCGCCGGGAGAAGACCCGACGGTTAAAGACTGGCTGCATATAAACCAGAGTTACGTGAATGAGACGAATCAGTTGTTAATTGCGTCCGGGCGTCATCAGAGCGCGGTGTTTGGCGTCGATCTGCAAACGCAAGCGCTACGCTTTATTTTGTCAACGCATGAAGACTGGGACGACGCTTATCAGCCTTATCTTTTAACCCCGGTCGACAGTGAGGGTGTGGCGCTTTACGACTTTAGCAAACAGGAGGATATCGACGCGGCCGACCGTGACTTTTGGACGTGGGGCCAGCATAACGTCGTTGAAATCGCCAATAATACGCCGGGCATGGTGGAGTTTATGGTGTTTGATAACGGTAACTACCGTTCGCGTGATGACAGCAAAAGCCTGTTACCGCCGGATAACTACAGCCGCATTGTCCATTTCGTGGTGAATATGAATGAGATGACCGTTATGCGGCCATTTGAATACGGCAAGGAGCTGGGCGCGCGTGGCTATAGTAGCTGCGTTAGCGCGAAAGCGATCCAGCAGAATGGCAATATTGTGGTGCATTTTGCCGACTGCACGTTTGATGAAAATGGCCGCGCCATCTCTTGCCAGCCTGGCGAGAGCGATATTATCGATCCGCAGGCGGGCAGCGAGGCGATGGGGCTGCTAATTTTACAGGAGATTGCGCCTACGGAGAAAACCGTGCTTTTTGAAGCGACCATGACGTCAGGTTACTACAAAAACGCGGAAACGAACGGGGAAGGCTATCGCTACGATATTACCAGTTTCCGGGTGTATAAAATGGATCTGTACGCGTAGCGGTCTATCATCAATGACTGACTGCACTAAAAAGGTCCGGCGTAAGTCGGACTTCATTTCGTAAAAAACGAGCTATTCATCATATATAATCTAATTTTAACGATGAGTCAGGCGAGGTAAGATAGTAGATCCGAAGAATTCACCTGATTGAGAGAATAAAAAGTGAAACATCTGCACCGATTTTTTAGCAGCGATGCCTCTGGGGGCATCATTCTCATCATCGCCGCTGCGCTGGCTATGCTGATGGCCAATATGGGCGCGACCAGTGGATGGTATCATGATTTTCTGGAGACGCCGGTTCAGCTACGGGTTGGGGCGCTTGAGATCAACAAAAACATGCTGTTGTGGATCAACGATGCGCTGATGGCCGTGTTTTTCCTGTTGATTGGTCTGGAAGTTAAGCGCGAACTGATGCAAGGCTCGTTAGCCAGTCTGCGCCAGGCCGCTTTTCCGGTGATTGCCGCCATCGGCGGGATGATTGTACCGGCATTGCTCTATCTGGCCTTTAACTACTCCGATCCGGTCACTCGCGAGGGCTGGGCTATTCCTGCCGCGACGGATATCGCCTTTGCGCTGGGCGTGCTGGCGCTGTTGGGCAGCCGGGTTCCGCTGGCGCTGAAAATATTCCTGATGGCGCTGGCGATCATCGATGATCTCGGCGCCATCGTTATTATCGCACTGTTTTATACCAGCGATCTTTCTATCGTCTCGCTGGGCGTGGCGGCGTTCGCGATTGCCGTGCTGGCGCTGCTGAATCTGTGCGGCGTCAGACGGACAGGGGTATATATTCTGGTCGGGGCAGTGCTGTGGACGGCGGTACTGAAGTCCGGCGTTCACGCGACGCTGGCAGGCGTCATTGTCGGTTTCTTTATTCCGCTGAAAGAAAAACACGGTCGCTCGCCGGCCAAGCGTCTGGAGCATGTTCTGCACCCGTGGGTCGCGTACCTGATCCTGCCGCTCTTCGCTTTTGCGAATGCCGGCGTTTCTCTTCAGGGCGTCACGATGGACGGTCTGACCTCCATGCTGCCGTTGGGAATTATTGCTGGTCTGCTGATTGGTAAGCCGCTGGGGATTAGCCTGTTTTGCTGGCTGGCGCTGCGTTTCAAGCTGGCGCATCTGCCGCAGGGGACCACTTATCAGCAAATCATGGCGGTCGGCATTTTGTGTGGCATTGGCTTTACGATGTCCATCTTTATCGCCAGCCTGGCATTTGGCAATGTCGATCCGGAACTTATTAACTGGGCGAAATTGGGCATTTTGATTGGTTCATTGCTCTCCGCAGTGGTGGGGTATAGCTGGTTGCGCGCGCGTTTGAACGCGCCGGCATAATCAGTACGAAGGAAAGGGGGAGCGATGTATCGCTCCCTTGCGACATTGAACAGGGAGAGAAATGAGCATGTCTCATATTAACTACAACCATCTTTATTATTTCTGGCATGTCTATAAAGAAGGTTCTGTCGTGGGTGCCGCAGAGGCGCTTTTTCTGACGCCGCAAACCATTACTGGTCAAATTAAAGCCCTGGAAGAGCGTTTACAGGGGAAGCTATTTAAACGTAAGGGACGCGGTCTTGAACCCAGCGAACTGGGCGAGCTGGTTTTTCGCTATGCGGACAAAATGTTTACGCTAAGCCAGGAGATGCTGGATATCGTCAATTACCGCAAAGAATCAAACCTGTTGTTTGATGTCGGCGTCGCCGATGCTTTATCCAAGCGTCTGGTCAGCAGCGTTCTGGATGCGGCGGTGGTGGTGGACGAACCCATACATCTGCGTTGCTTCGAGTCCACGCACGAAATGTTGCTCGAACAGCTCAGCCAGCACAAGCTGGATATGATTATCTCCGACTGCCCGATAGATTCCACGCAGCAGGAGGGGCTATTCTCAGTCAAAATCGGCGAATGCAGCGTCAGTTTCTGGTGTACGAATCCGCTTCCCGAAAAAGCGTTCCCTGCCTGCCTGGAAGAGCGACGGTTGCTGGTGCCGGGACGTCGCTCGATGCTGGGGCGTAAATTGTTGAACTGGTTTAATTCGCAGGGGCTACAGGTTGAGATCCTCGGCGAATTTGATGATGCGGCCTTAATGAAGGCGTTTGGCGCGACGCACGATGCGATTTTTGTGGCGCCGAGCCTTTATTCGCTGGATTTTTATGCCGATGAGTCGGTAATAGAGATTGGGCGCGTGGAGAATGTCATGGAAGAATATCATGCGATTTTTGCCGAGAGAATGATCCAGCATCCGGCGGTGCAGCGTATTTGCAATGCGGACTACTCGGCATTATTTAAGCTACAGTAGACATACCTACCGTAATACTTCCGGCTGCGGTACTAACCCGCAGCCGGAATCATTCTACAAATTCAGTAGGCTACGGTACTGCCCACCTTCGCGGATAAATACCGGAATTCTGTTCAGTGGCGTAGCGTACTGCAGCGTCTGCCCTCCTGAATAGCTTTCACCAGTCGCAAGATCTGTCCACTTTTCTCCTTCCGGTAGCCAGACATCACGTTCGCGCATACCTTCATGCATGACGGGGGCAATCAGCAGGTCAGGACCAAAACAATACTGGTCGGTGATTGTCCAACTTGTTTCCTGTTCGGGGAATTCAAAGAACAGGGGGCGCATCACTGGCGTATTGTGCTTATGGGTTTCCTCCATCAGCGCTTTGATATAGGGCTTGAGTTTTTCTCGCAACGCCAGGCAACCTGTCAGTACGTCGCATACTTCCTCACCGTAGCTCCAGACCTCGTTCGGCGCACCTGTAGGGCACTGGGCGATACCATCCCGGTACGGTTGCGCGGGTAAAATTTGCGGATCGCGGTTGCCGTGCAGACGCATCACCGGACTAAAGACGCCCCACTGGAACCAGCGAATTAGCAATTCATGGAATTTCGGGTCGTGAATATTACCGCCATGAAAACCGCCGATATCCGTCGTCCACCACGGTATCCCCGCGATTCCCATATTGAGTCCGGCGGCAAACTGGTTGCGCAGCGATCTAAACGAGGAGTGAATATCCCCTGACCAGACCAGAGCGCCGTACTTCTGACTGCCGGCCCAGGCGCAGCGTAGCAGGTTGATAACCTGGTCTTCGCCATCGGCTTTCATGCCATCAAAAAAGGTTTTGGCGTACATGCGTGGGTAGATATTGCCCACTTCCAGTACCGGCCCGGCATGGTAGCGATAGTTGTCGTAGTCGTAAACGCTGAACTCAGGTTCGGCTTCATCTAACCAGAATAACTTCACGCCTTTATCGTAATAGTTGCGTTTGGCTTTGCCCCAGACGTAGTCGCGCGCGCCCGGATGAGTCGCATCAAAGTAAGTGGTATTGCCGAGGAAATCCATATTGATCGGCAAGCCACGTTCCGTTTGTACCAGCCAGCCGTTTTCGCGCATCTCCCGATAGCTTTCGGTACGGTTATCCACCGTCGGCCAGACGGAGACCATCAGCTCAATTCCCAGCGATTTCAGCTCGGCAATCATGGCATCAGGATCGGGCCAGTCGCGCGCATCGAACATCCAGTCACCCTGATTCGGCCAGTGAAAGAAGTCGATAACGATCACTGAGATAGGCAGATTGCGGCGCTTATATTCGCGGGCGACCTCCAGCAGCTCTTCCTGCGTACGATAACGGAGTTTGCACTGCCAGAAGCCCATGGCGTAGTCCGGCATCATCGGCGGCGTGCCGGTAGCCAGCGCGTAAGCCCGGCTAATTTCTGCCGGGGTATCGCCAGCCGTGATCCAGTAGTCCAGCTGTTCGCTGACCTGCGCTTCCCATTCGGTAACGTTTTGGGCAAAGGTTACGCGTCCGACTGCCGGGTTGTTCCATAAAAATCCGTAGCCCAGACTGGAGAGCATAAACGGTACTGAGGCCTGGGAGTTACGTTGCGCCAGCTCAAGCACGCATCCTTTGAGATCCAGGTTGGCCTGTTGATACTGCCCCATGCCATAAATTTTTTCCCCTTCGGTGGCTTCGAAGCGGGCTTTCAGTGAATATTTCCCACCCTGAATCGGGCGGAACTCGCGTCCCTCAAGGTTGAGGGCGCTAACGTACTGGCCGTGAGATGATTCATCCTCGCCAATTTCGCCCCGCAGGCGCCAGAACTCCTGCAACAGGGGTTTGTGTGGATGGCGGTAAAAGGTAACCTGTCCTTTTTGATTGACGATAGCGATAATTTTGCCGTTGGTCAGCGTTGCCTGGTGGTGCTCATAATCAATGTGGCACTGACTTTCTGCGACTGGCTCAGTCAATGCCCAGTCTTCATTTCTCATTACCGGCAGATGACGGCCGCTGCGTACGCGCAGGCTGTTCTCGCCCCAGGGTTCAATCCATAAATAGCGATCGTTTTGCTGCCAGACCAGACGACGCGGGTCTTGTTGCATAAATGGCATGGTGGTGCCTCCCATATTCGAGGGTGAAGGTAAAGAACGTTATGAGTTGACGGTTTCCAGATCGTGGCGAATCTTCTCTTCCATCGCTTCGTATTTGCGAAAGAAAAGTAGTGGGATCGCTGCGAGCGCGAAGAGTAGGGCGGGTGCCCAGATAAAGGCCCAGATAATGCCCTCCAGACCCGCAGCACTCTGGGCATGGTTGGGGACATAGCCAAAACTGTTCATGATCCAGGCGGCGAAAGCGGTGCCGAGGCCACTACCCATCTTGATGCAGAAGGTGCTGCCGAAGGCGATAAGAATGCCGGTAGCCTTAATACCGGTCTTCCAGGCGCCGAAATCGACGGCGAAGCCCAGCATGGCAAACGGCATTGAGCAGGCGATACCGCTGCCGATATTGCCGAGTATCCAGGCGGCGATGAGGAAAGTAATGTTGTCCGCTGCCAGCCACATCATGACGCCGCCAAACGTGGCGACCAGCAGACCGCCTACCCATATCCAGGTTTTAGCCAGGTATTTGCTAAAGAAGGGGATAGCGATGATAAACAGGATCTGAATCGTCGCCAGGCTGTTAATCAGCGGTACCAGATCTTTACGGTCGAGGTTGTAGGTCAGATAATAGACAATGGTCGTGTTGCGCTGCTGTAGGGCAATCCAGAAGATCAGATTAGCCAGCACCATCAGGATCCACGGCCAGTTACCTTTCATCGCCGCGAAACTTTTTTTCATCGGCAACTTAGGTTCATGCTGTATTTTATCCGTATCCATTTCACGAATGTTTTTAAACGCAAAGAGCGTTAGCGCGCAGGATATAATGGCAAACGTAATTGCCGTATAAATAAAACCAGCGTGATCATCACCGTTACCTAAAAAAGCGACTAACGGCAAGGCGGTCGCGTTCATTAATAAAACCCCAATTTGTCCACCGGTCATTCGCCAGGAATTTAAAACCAGTCTTTCCTTGGGAGATAAGGTCATCAGGGGTAATATTGCACTGAGTGGTGTATTAAGTCCGGTAAATAGAATGCTGGCAATCATATAAGATATTGCTGCATAGATGGCTTTTCCTGTCATACTGATATCAGGAGACCAAAATGACAGCGCGCTGAATACCGCAAAAGGCAGCGGTAACCATAAAAACCAGGGACGACATTTACCGTAGCGTGAACGCGTTTTATCGATGATGATCCCCCATATGGGGGCGTCTATGCCATCGATAATACGCGCCAGCAGCAGGATAACGCCTGCTACGGCAAGGCTAATGCCCGCAACGTCTGTGTAGAAATATAAAATGTACGTTGAACCGAAGCAGTACAGCAGATTACCCGCCACATCCAAAGAGCCGTAGCTAATACGCTGTAGTAAAGACAATGATGCTGACCCGGAAGGCTGGGTATCCTCAATGACAGAACTCATAATGATAACTCCGATATTGGTACGATACGCCCAGAAAAACAACCTCTACTTTCTAAGCAAGTTTTGAATATTATTTTTATGTCGTTTTTGAATTTAACCTCAGATTAAAATGAGTAAGTAAGGTGTACATGAAAAGTAGTTAACCCGACGGCATCAATCAATTATTAAATCTTACATCAGGATTGCGTTTATTAGTTTTTGAATGAGCGATGTTTTTATTTGCTAAGGTGGTCACAGTTTTTTCAGTAATGAAATAAGAAAAGGAAAACAGTGAAAGAAAATAACTTTCAAGTATTACGTGACTAAGGGAGGGGTAGCTGAAAAAATAGGCTGGTCAGGAAGAGCGTGAACGAGTGAGATCAGCGCCAGCGGTTGTCGAGCAAAACGGCAGATAGCAGGCATAAAAAAACCCGCTTTACGCGGGTTTTTCTACAAAGCTGATAACAAGCAGGCGATTAAGCCAGTTTGTTGATCTGTGCAGTCAGGTTAGCTTTATGACGTGCAGCTTTGTTTTTGTGGATCAGACCTTTAGCAGCCTGACGGTCCACGATCGGTTGCATTTCGTTAAATGCTTTCAGTGCAGCAGCTTTGTCGCCAGCTTCGATAGCTGCGTATACTTTCTTGATGAAAGTACGCATCATAGAGCGACGGCTTGCGTTGTGCTTACGAGCCTTTTCAGACTGAACGGCGCGCTTCTTAGCTGATTTGATATTAGCCAAGGTCCAACTCCCAAATGTGTTCTATATGGACAATTCAAAGGCCGAGGAATATGCCCTTTTAGCCTTCTTTTGTCAATGGATTTGTGCAAATAAGCGCCGTTTAAATTGCAGCACTCGTTGCGTAGTGATGGCGCAGGATTCTACCAGCTTGCGTGCTGTGAATACAGCCTTTCCATGAGAAAAATTGCATTAAGCGGCGGGTTTTGGGGCGGAGTTTGCCGCATGGCGATGAAAAGCATCTTCTTTATGTTTCCTCAGGGCAATAGTCGGTTAACCTTGACCGCTGTACAAGGTATACTCTTGCGATTTTCACTGTTTTGAGTCAGACATGAAGCTGATACGCGGCATACATAATCTCAGTCAGGCCCCGCATGGGTGTGTGCTGACCATTGGTAATTTCGACGGCGTACATCGGGGGCATCGCGCTCTACTGCAGGGTTTGCAGGAAGAAGGACGCAGACGCGGTCTGCCGGTGGTGGTCATGATTTTCGAACCGCAGCCGCTGGAGCTGTTCGCGACGGATAAAGCGCCCGCCCGCCTGACGCGCCTGCGTGAAAAACTGCATTACCTTGCGCAGTGCGGCGTGGACTATGTGCTGTGCGTGAAATTCGATCGCCGCTTTGCCGCTTTGACGGCGCAAACGTTTATCAGCGAACTGCTGGTGGAGCGACTTGGCGTGCAATTTCTTGCCGTCGGCGATGATTTCCGCTTTGGTGCTAGCCGCGCGGGCGATTTCTTGTTATTACAGAAGGCGGGGGCGGAGTATGGTTTTGCGGTTTCCAGCACCCAAACCTTTTGTGAAGGCGGCGTGCGTATCAGTAGTACCGCAGTGAGACAGGCGCTGGCGGAAGATAACCTGGCGCTTGCCGAAAGTCTGCTGGGACATCCCTTTACTATTTCCGGGCGTGTCGTTCATGGCGACGAGCTGGGACGTACCATTGGCTTCCCGACGGCGAACTTACCGCTGCGCCGTCAGGTCTCCCCGGTCAAGGGGGTCTATGCGGTGGAAGTCACCGGGCTTGGCGATAAGCCGTTACCCGGCGTAGCGAACATTGGCACTCGTCCAACGGTGGCTGGCGTGCGTCAACAACTGGAAGTGCATCTGCTGGACGTTGTAATGGACCTCTACGGTCGCCATATAGATGTAATACTGCGTAAAAAGATACGTAATGAGCAGCGATTTGCGTCGCTTGATGAGCTAAAAGCGCAAATCGCACGCGATGAGTTAACGGCCCGCAAGTTTTTTGGGCTAGCCGGGCAGGTGTAACCCTGACGGTGTTTATCAAACCGAAATACGGAACCGAGAATCTGATGAGTGACTATAAATCGACCCTGAATTTGCCGGAAACAGGGTTCCCGATGCGCGGCGACCTCGCCAAGCGTGAACCGGGAATGCTGGCGCGTTGGACCGATGATGATCTGTACGGCATCATTCGTGCGGCCAAAAAAGGCAAAAAAACCTTCATTCTGCATGATGGCCCTCCATATGCGAATGGCAGCATTCATATTGGTCACTCAGTTAACAAGATTCTGAAAGACATTATCGTGAAGTCCAAAGGGCTGTCGGGATTTGACTCGCCTTACGTGCCGGGCTGGGACTGTCACGGTCTGCCTATCGAGCTGAAAGTCGAGCAGGAGTTCGGTAAGCCGGGCGAGAAATTCACTGCCGCTGAATTCCGCGCCAAGTGCCGCGAATATGCCGCTACGCAGGTTGACGGCCAGCGTAAAGACTTCATTCGTCTGGGCGTGTTGGGCGACTGGTCGCATCCGTACCTGACCATGGACTTCAAAACCGAAGCCAACATCATCCGCGCGCTGGGCAGAATTATCAAAAACGGTCATCTGCACAAAGGCGCTAAGCCGGTGCACTGGTGCGTTGACTGCCGTTCCGCGCTGGCGGAAGCGGAAGTTGAATATTACGACAAAACGTCGCCGTCTATCGACGTGGCGTTCCGCGCCGTCGATCAGGATGCGGTGAAAGCGAAGTTTGGTTTGCCGGGCGTGAGCGGCCCTGTGTCGCTGGTTATCTGGACCACCACGCCGTGGACACTACCGGCTAACCGCGCCATCTCCCTGGCGCCGGACTTTGATTATGCGCTGGTGCAGATTGACGGCCAGGCGGTGATTCTGGCGAAAGATCTGGTTGAAAGCGTCATGCAGCGTATTGGCGCGGCTGAATACACCATTCTCGGCACCGTTAAAGGCGCGGAGCTGGAACTGCTGCGCTTTACCCATCCGTTTATGGGCTTTGACGTGCCGGCGATCCTCGGCGATCACGTCACCCTGGACGCCGGTACCGGCGCGGTACATACCGCCCCTGGCCACGGCCCGGATGACTACGTGATCGGCCAAAAGTATGGCCTGGAAACGGCTAACCCGGTTGGGCCGGACGGCGCTTACCTGCCAGGCACATATCCAACGCTTGACGGTGTTAACGTCTTCAAAGCGAACGATATCGTTATTGAACTGCTGAAAGAAAAAGGCGCGCTACTGCATGTCGAAAAAATGCAGCACAGCTATCCGTGCTGTTGGCGTCACAAAACGCCGATCATTTTCCGCGCGACCCCGCAGTGGTTCGTCAGCATGGATAAAGAAGGGCTTCGTCAACAGTCGCTGAAAGAGATCAAGGGCGTTCAGTGGATCCCGGACTGGGGTCAGGCGCGTATTGAATCAATGGTCGCTAACCGTCCTGACTGGTGTATCTCACGTCAGCGTACCTGGGGCGTACCGATGTCGCTGTTCGTGCATAAAGAAACGCAGGAGCTGCTGCCGATTGAGCGTACTCTGGCGGCGGTGGAAGAGGTGGCGAAACGCGTCGAAGTTGACGGTATCCAGGCGTGGTGGGATCTCGACCCGAAAGAGATCCTCGGCGAAGATGCCGATCAATACGAGAAAGTTCCGGATACGTTGGACGTTTGGTTTGATTCCGGTTCCACCAGTTACTCCGTGGTTGATGCACGTCCGGAATTCGCCGGTCATGCGGCCGATATGTATCTGGAAGGCTCTGACCAGCATCGCGGCTGGTTTATGTCCTCCCTGATGATTAGCGTGGCGATGAAAGGCAAAGCGCCATACCGCCAGGTACTGACTCACGGCTTCACCGTCGATGGTCAGGGGCGCAAGATGTCCAAGTCCATCGGTAACACCGTGTCGCCGCAGGATGTGATGAATAAACTGGGCGCGGATATCCTGCGTCTGTGGGTGGCGTCTACTGACTATACCGGCGAAATGGCGGTCTCTGACGAGATCCTCAAACGCGCTGCCGACAGCTATCGCCGTATCCGTAATACCGCACGCTTCCTGCTGGCGAACCTCAATGGCTTCAATCCGGCCACCGATATGGTCAAACCGGAAGAGATGGTGGTGCTGGACAGGTGGGCGGTGGGCTGCGCGAAAACGGCGCAGCAAGAGATTCTGAAGGCATACGAAGCTTACGACTTCCATGAAGTGGTACAGCGCCTGATGCGCTTCTGCTCCGTTGAAATGGGCTCGTTCTACCTCGACATCATCAAAGACCGCCAGTACACCGCGAAGGCCGATAGCGTCGCGCGTCGTAGCTGCCAGACTGCGCTGTATCATATCGCAGAGGCGCTGGTTCGCTGGATGGCGCCGATCATGTCCTTCACGGCTGATGAAATCTGGGGCTACCTGCCGGGCGAGCGTGAAAAATATGTCTTCACCGGCGAATGGTACGACGGGTTGTTTGGCCTGGAAGAGAATGAAGAATTTAATGACGCATTCTGGGACGATGTCCGCTATATCAAGGACCAGGTCAACAAAGAGCTGGAAAATCAGAAAGCCAATGGCATCAAATCGAACCTGGAAGCAAAAGTGACGCTGAAATATGCTGACGATGCTAACGGTACGATCAAGAAGCTGAAACTGTTGGGCGAAGAGGTCAGATTTATCTTCATTACTTCCCAGTTCGTGATTTCTGAGCAAGCGGGGGGTATTGATGATGAAAATATTCAGTACAATGCTGGTAATACGACAGTTCAGGCAGTGGTAACGCGTGCCGAGGGTGATAAGTGTCCGCGCTGCTGGCACTACACTACTGATGTCGGCAAGGTGGCGGAACATGCAGATATCTGCGGACGCTGTGTCAGCAACATCGCCGGTAATGGCGAACAACGTAAATTTGCCTGATGAGTAAACCACTCTGTTCAACAGGACTACGCTGGCTATGGCTGGTAGTAGTCGTGCTGATTATCGATTTGGGCAGCAAATACCTGATCCTCCAGAATTTCGCTCTGGGGGATACGGTAGGGCTGTTCCCGTCGCTTAATCTGCATTATGCGCGTAACTACGGCGCGGCTTTTAGCTTCCTGGCGGATAGCGGCGGCTGGCAGCGCTGGTTCTTTGCCGGGATTGCGATAGGGATCTGCGTAATTCTTTTGGTGATGATGTATCGCTCGAAAGCGACGCAGAAGCTGAATAATATCGCTTATGCGTTAATCATCGGCGGCGCGCTGGGTAACCTGTTCGACCGCCTGTGGCACGGCTTTGTTGTCGATATGATCGATTTTTACGTCGGCAACTGGCATTTCGCGACGTTCAACCTTGCCGATAGCGCGATCTGTATCGGCGCGGCGCTGATTGTACTGGAAGGCTTTTTGCCGAAGCCGACAGCGAAAGAACAGGCATAAGCGTAAATACCGGGTGGCGCTTATCCGGTTTTGTAGGCCTGATAAGCGCCGCGCCATCAGGCAAACGTGGTGCCGGATGGCGGTGAAAACGCCTTATCCGGCCTACGGTTTTATCGTTCTTTATGCCTCCGGGCAAAACACGTGAGCAATTTGCATGTCTAAATCCGTACAGAGCAACAGCGCGATCCTCGTTCACTTCACCCTGAAACTGGATGATGGCTCAACGGCGGAATCTACCCGCAATAACGGCAAGCCAGCCCTGTTCCGTCTTGGCGATACCTCGCTTTCCGAAGGTCTGGAGCAGCAGCTTCTGGGGTTGAAAGAAGGGGAAAAGAAAGCGTTTTCGTTGGAGCCTGACGCCGCGTTTGGCGTCCCCAGTCCGGACTTGATCCAGTATTTCTCGCGCCGTGAGTTTATGGCGGCGGGCGAACCGGAAGTCGGGGCGATTATGCTTTTTACCGCAATGGATGGCAGCGAAATGCCTGGCGTGATTCGCGAAATTAACGGCGACTCGATTACCGTTGATTTTAACCATCCGCTGGCCGGGCATACCGTTCACTTTGATATTGAAGTGCTGGAAATCGATCCGGCGCTGGAGGCATAAACATGCAGATCCTGTTGGCCAACCCACGCGGTTTTTGCGCCGGGGTAGACCGCGCTATCAGCATTGTTGAAAATGCGCTCGCTATTTACGGCGCGCCAATTTACGTTCGGCACGAAGTCGTGCATAACCGCTATGTAGTGGACAGCCTGCGCCAGCGCGGGGCGATCTTTATAGAGCAAATTAGCGAAGTGCCGGATGGCGCCATTCTGATCTTCTCCGCTCATGGGGTTTCCCAGGCGGTGCGTAACGAGGCGAAAAGCCGCGATCTTACCGTTTTTGACGCCACCTGCCCGCTGGTGACGAAAGTCCATATGGAAGTGGCGCGCGCCAGCCGTCGCGGTGAGGAATCTATTCTCATCGGCCACGCCGGGCACCCGGAAGTGGAAGGCACCATGGGCCAGTACAGCAACCCGGAAGGGGGGATGTACCTGGTTGAGTCGCCAGAGGACGTCTGGACGCTGAATGTCAAAAATGAAGGCAAGCTCTCCTTCATGACGCAAACCACGCTTTCCGTGGACGATACGTCCGATGTGATTGATGCGCTGCGTAAACGCTTTCCGAAAATCGTCGGCCCGCGCAAAGACGATATTTGCTATGCCACTACTAATCGTCAGGAAGCGGTGCGGGCGTTGGCGGAGCAGGCTGACGTGGTGCTGGTGGTCGGCTCGAAAAACTCTTCTAACTCTAACCGGCTGGCGGAACTGGCCCAACGGATGGGAAGAACCGCGTTTCTTATCGACGATGCGGCGGATATCCAGGAGGCGTGGGTGAAAGAAGCCGCCTGCGTCGGCGTCACCGCAGGCGCTTCCGCGCCGGATATTCTGGTGCAGAATGTTATTGCGCGTCTGCGCGAGTTTGGCGGCGGCGAAGCCGTCACGCTTGAGGGGCGCGAAGAAAATATTGTTTTCGAAGTGCCGAAAGAGCTGCGTGTGGATGTTCGTGAAGTCGAATAAGATTTCACAATTCAGAAATCTGCCCGATGACGCTACGTTAACCAGATCTTAAGAATTTCTTTTGATATTCAATGTGCGACAGGAAGAATAAGGCGTAGTCGTCATCCGGTGCTAATGCCCCACCTTTTTGCTATTCATCTGAAAAACCAGCACAATCGTTGCTGGTTTTTGGTTTGTAATACCTACAGGGATAAGGGAAATGGGCAAAATAAAATATGGATTGCCAACGTTACTCGCCATCGGCTTTTGGATGGACGCAACAAGCGCCACGGTGCTGGAGCTACCTGCCTGGGAGCGAAACTATACCGGGACTATCGCGGGGAAACCGGTAAACGTTAATATCACGCGATTTGGTAACTCTCTTAATGGGTATTACTGCTATGAACCTTGCAATCAGCACAAGGCAGTGATTGTTCTACGCGGCTCACTCCAGGATAAAGAGGTGCATCTTGAAGAACGCGTAAAGGCGCTTTCGGGTTACTGGAATGCGGAAATCTCCAGCAGTGAGATTAAAGGCGAATGGACGTCCGCAGATAAAAAACGACATTTTCCTGTTGCCCTTATCTATTACAAACCTAAAAACTCCCCTGATATTGTGCTGGTCACGAACACGAATGATGCAGGGGGTTACGACCCTTCCAAAGAGATTGCTTGCGGCAATACGCCGGCCATTTCGGCGATAAAATTATACCGTGATGGTAAACTCATACAGACCTTAGATACCGCCTCGGTGGGCACTTGTAGCCCGTTTATGCCTCAATGGGGGGATGTCAATTTTGATGGCTACCCGGATCTATCGATTGTAACAGAGTTACTTGCTGGGCCGGATGCTCCAGTACAAACATGGCTCTATGACCCCGCCAAACAGCGTTATGTTGATGCGCCAGCGTCTTATCAGGAAATCACTTCACCAGAGATCGATGCTGAACATAAACAGATTGTCAGCTATTGGCGCGGCGGTTGCTGCAGCCATGGCGTCAATGTGTATCGCTGGAAAGGAAAAACGATTGAACTGATCGATCGCGGTGAAAGCTACTTTCAGCCTGTGATAAGTAAAGGCAAAATGTATAACTGCTACATGACACCTTCCTACGCTGATGGGCGTATTATTTATCCGCTAGTACGTAAAAATGGTCATTTGACGCCGCCTCTTAGCCTTGATGGGACGTGTCAATCTTTTTGGCTAACCGGTAATGTTCGTACCGTGATTCAGGCAGAAAAACCCGGCGCTGAGCCCGAATCGCTTGAGATTCAGTGGCAGGAAAACAAAGCATCGCCAGGGCGTTTTTGCCCATTAGTTCCGTTTGTCGAAGGTGATAAGCTAAGTCCGCGTCTGGTGACGGATGACGATGTGCCTGATGCCTGTATCAGTCGCGCTGAGTATGAAGATATAAAACAATAGGTCAGGAGAGCATTAATGACAGCATCCCTACACATTATTCTTGATACCGATCCGGGCATTGATGACGCGGCTGCGATTGCCGCTGCGCTGTTCGCCCCCCAGCTTGATCTGCAACTAATAACCACCGTCGCAGGTAATGTTTCCGTTGAAAAAACGACCCGTAATGCGTTGCAGCTTCTGCATTTCTGGAACAGCGATATCCCACTTGCCCAGGGGGCCGCGACACCGCTGCTGCGTCCGTTACGCGATGCGGCATACGTCCACGGCGAATCCGGTATGGAAGGCTATGATTTTGTCGACCATCAGCGCCAACCGTTGGCGAAGCCTGCGTTTATCGCTATCCGGGATGTGCTGATGAACGCCCCGGAGCCCATGACATTAGTGGCGATTGGGCCATTGACCAATATTGCGTTGCTACTGATGCACTATCCGGAGTGTGCGTGTAACATTCACCGTCTGGTGTTGATGGGCGGTTCCGCAGGGCGCGGCAATTTTACGCCTAATGCTGAATTTAACATTGCTGTCGATCCGGAGGCCGCGGCGCTGGTGTTCCGCAGCGGTCTGGAGATTGTGATGTGTGGGCTGGACGTTACAAATCAGGCAATGCTCTCGCCAGATTTTCTGAATAAACTGCCCGCGCTGAATCGCACCGGTAAGATGTTGCACAGCCTGTTCAACCATTATCGCAGCGGTAGTATGCGCACTGGCGTCCGGATGCACGATCTCTGCGCTATCGCCTGGCTGGTGCGTCCGGAGCTTTTTACCCTGCAATCCTGTTTTGTGGCCGTAGAAACGCAGGGGCAATATACCGCCGGTACCACGGTGGTGGATATTGAAGGGCGTCTGGGGCAGCCCGCCAACGCGCAGGTGGCGCTGGCGCTGGATGTGGACGGTTTTCGTCAGTGGGTGGCTGAGGTGTTTGCCTATGCGCCGTAATTACATGTTGGCGCCATAATCTCATACTTTGCCGCGATAGAGTCTCTCCGGCCTGCCCACTTTCCCGTAGCTGATCTCCGCTTCGAGAAAGTTATTTTTCACGCCTTGTTCCAGATAGCGTCGGGCAGTGGTTTTACTGCTGCCCAGAATTTGCGCCAGAGTGTCTGCTGTATGTACTGCCTGCGGGTCGGCGAATATTTGTCGTACCCGGTTGAAGGTGTTTTCATCAATTCCCCGCAGTCCGCTATTCGGTTCTGCGGTTTGTTCTTTGGCCTGGATATTAAATAAGGCATCAACGTGCGTCTGGTTTGCCTGCTCACTGGAACGTAACGAACTGCGGTAACGGGTGAACCGCTCCAGGGTATGCTGCAGGCGCTGATAATGTACCGGCTTAATCAGATAATCGAATACGCCCATGCGTAAGGCATCGCTGATGGTATCCATATGATTGTCGGCGGTAATGAAAATAATTCGCCCCGTGTAGTTGGTGCTGATGGTATGACGAATTAAATCGATCCCTTTGCCATCGGGTAAAAAATTATCCAATAGAATTAACTGTGGTTGATAGAGGCGTATTTGCTTCTTCGCACTTTCCAGCTTGTCTGCGATACCGACGATTGAAAACTGAGGAAAAAGCTTGATGGTGTCCACCAGGATTTCCGCTAGCATCGGTTCGTCTTCAACGATGAGTGTCGTAATGCTATCCATGTTATTCTTCTCTGGTAAAAGGGATATAGAGGGTAAAAATGGTGCCAAAAGGATTATTGCTATCGACGATAATGTCGCCATTGGCCTGCTTGACGTAGCTGTGCACCAACCATAATCCAATTCCGTGATCGCCGTTGTTGTGGGTGGTCACTCCACGCTCGAAAATATGCTGGCGGATATTTTCGTCAATACCACATCCCTGATCGGCAACTTCAATAATGACTTCATTACCTTCGCTATTGATCAGGCACTCAATCTGTCGCGAGCCTTCGCGATTGAGCAGGGTGGCGTTATAGGCGTTGTCCAATAAATTGCCAACAATCGAAATCCATTCATTATGCGAGAGCGATGACGGCAGGTGTTCAACAAAGCTTGAAGGATCGAAAATCAGCTCCAGCCCCAGCTCTTTTGCCCGATAATATTTACCGATTAATAGCCCCGCAAGGTGGTGGTCGCGGAAATTATGGGAAATAAAATCGAGTACTTTCTGGTGGCTTTCCGACTGCTGCTGAATCAGCGCCAGCGCATTATCGTAGCGCTTCAGGAACAGCAGTCCGGCAATGGTGGAAATAAGGTTGCGATGCTCATGCTGCACGGCGCGCAGGTTATCGGCGTATTGCCGCACCTGGCTTAACTGCAGGCTGAGTGTATTGATATCGTCTTTGTTGCGAAAGCTAATAACCCAGCCCTGAGGCTGGTTGTCAATAATGACCGCCATGCGACTGGCGATGACTTTCATTTGGTTAAAGGTGACGATCTCATCTTTTTTGTTTTTTTGCGGCGCATCGTAAAAGAAGGCCTCCGGCAACACGACATGGTGGATTGCATAGCCAATGAGTTCAGACTCCGGTTGGCTCAGATTCAGTAAGCGGCGAGCCGTTTGGTTAATGGCGGTAATACGGTGATGGGAGTCAATGGCGATCAACCCTTCAAATACCGACTCAAATAACACGCTTTGCTGAATTAATAGTTGTGAAAGCTGCTGCGGCTCCATGTTAAGCATCTGCTTTTTAATATGCAGCGAGAAGCGGCGGGCGCAGTACAACAGCACCAGCAGCAGTAACGCCATCGGGAACAGCAACGAGCTGATTTGTAAGTTAAGCCAGCTCTCCAACTGTTCCAGAGTATAGCCGACGGAAACAATACCAATGACTTTACCGGTATTGTCCTGAATCGGGGATTTACCACGTAGGGAAGAGCCTAATGAACCTTTGCGCACCGATACGTAGCTTTTAGCGTTATACAGCGCGTCGTCGCTATCGCCGCCCTCCATATATTTGCCGATCTCATCCGGGTTGACGTGATACAGTCGCTGACCTTTTTCGTTGCCAACGGTAATGTAAGTCGCATCCGAAAACGAGCGCATTGGGTCAATCAGCGCTTTGATGCGTGACAAATCATGCGCCTCTACGGCTTCAACTAATTCTGGCATAGCGGATATTTGCATTGCCTGAATAAGCGCACGTTGGCCCACCTGATAATGCAGGCGTTCTTTCGTGATATCGGTCAGATACCAGGTGATTGCCAGCATCACGATGGTGGATGTAAACAGGATCAGTAGAAATATCCGGTTTTGAAACGAGCGTCTGGCAAACCAGCGTGTAATTTCCCGTATAAACATATTGGTATTTAGATATTTAATTACGGTATTTTCTTGCATTCGGCATCACCGGAACCTGAACCAGTTCATACTTACTTTTCTTTCAGAAAAAATTTGGATGAAAATGGGATACGACATGCGTATCCCATCCACTATTACATCGCCAGCACGTACTTCAGCATCACGCCCGCCGCAATGGCCGAACCGATAACCCCCGCCACGTTCGGGCCCATCGCGTGCATCAGCAGGAA
>NZ_JAMMDE010000018.1:0-44747 GCF_051700745.1 Salmonella sp. NW884
GAAAATCAGCAGGAACAGAAACGCCAGCACGAACCCCATGCCGAGGAACATCAGGGTGAAGCCTTCACCTAATAGCAGAGCTGCATTAGTCATAAAATAGCCTTCAGGCAGGAGGCACGATAATGGGGCTATTTATGACGATAAAATAATAAGGGTGGATTTCCCTGAGCCGCCCCCGGCCAGAGCCCTTGGTTATTATTATCGTCATAACGTATTACCACCATTATCGTGCAATTTACGTAATCAGGTTTATTTGATGAAACTTACGTTCTGGCATATTTCATCAGCGACGATCTCTTTACGCTGATTAAAAATAATTTTGTTCTGTTCAAACAGATTATTCCCATGGGTATCAATAGAAACAATCAGCGGGCCAAACTCTTTAACCCGACAGACCCACAGCGTTTCCGGCATCCCCAGATCGCGCCATTGGGCATCTTCAATTTCTTCCACGCACACGGCGGCTACAACCGCACAACCGGCAGGGAATACGCAGTGCAGCGCTTTGTGTTCAGCACAGCCCTCTTCGGTACCTTTACCCATACCGCCTTTACCCACAATTAATTTCACGCCAGTCTGCGCAATAAATTCTTTTTCGAATTTCTCCATACGCATGCTGGTGGTTGGTCCAACGGAGACCATTTCAAACTTATCGTCTTCGCCTTTAATTGGGCGGACAATGGGGCCAGCGTGTAAAATAGCGCCGCCGCGAACATCTACCGGAAGTTCGCGACCACCTTCAATTAAACGGCGATGGGCTACGTCACGGCAGGTAACAATATGACCATTGAGATAAATAATATCGCCAGCCTTAATATCCGCTAAATCTTCATCTTTAATTGGCGTAGTCAGGATTTTTTTAGTCATCAGAAATTCACTCCGCTGTGAGACGTAATGGTGTAATTCAAATCTTTATCGAAAACGATATGCCCTTTACGGTGCGACCAGCAGCCGACGTTTACCGCCACGCCGATGGTAGAAGGATGACGCGCGGTGTTTTCAATGTTCACGCCCATAACGGAGGTATTACCGGACATCCCCTGCGGCCCCAGGCCAATTTTGTTAATGCCGTCTTCCAGCATTTTTTCCAGCGAGGCTGCACGCTCATTCTCGTTATGCGAACCGATCGGACGCATCAGCGCTTTTTTCGATAGCAGTGCCGCCGTTTCAACAGAGGTCGCTACGCCCACGCCAACCAGCAGCGGCGGACACGCGTTGAGGCCGTAGCTGGTCATCACATCCAGTACAAAGCGGGTCACACCTTCATAGCCTGCACCCGGCATCAGCACCATCGCTTTCCCCGGCAGAGAACAACCACCGCCCGCCATATAGGTATAAATGCTGCACTGATCGGAATTGGGAACGATCTCCCAGAAGACCGTCGGCGTACCTTTACCCACGTTTTTACCGGTGTTGTATTCATCAAAAGTTTCTACGCTGTTGTGGCGCAGCGGAGAATCTACAGTTGCTTTGATCACCGCCTCACGCAACAACGCTTCCAGCTCGCCAATCAGCGGAAAGTTCGTCCCGCACTCCACCAGAAACTGAATGACACCGGTGTCCTGGCAGGAAGGTCGATCCAGCTCTTTCGCCAGACGCTGGTTCTCAATCATGGTAGTAAAGATGACGTCGGCCAGTTTACTGGTCTCTTTCTTATGCAAATCTTCCAGTTTTGCAGTGACATCATCAGGCAAAACTTTGCCGGTATATCCCACAAACTTGGCCATAACGTCGGTCATATGGGATATCTGTTCACTTTTGCTCATAAATGCTCCTTAGTCAGAACAGCTTCCGTTAATTACGGATGAAAAGGGAAAAGGATTGGCAGCAGGATCAAGCTGACAATGGTTGAAACGATAATCAGGGGGATACCGGCCTTAGCGTAGTCGACAAATTTATAGCCACCCGCGGAGAGCACCATCATGTTGGCAGGCATACCGATAGGGGTTGCGTAGGCGCAGGAACCGCCAATGACCGTCGCCATCAGAACCGCACGCGGGTCGGCCCCCATGCCTGCGGCAATGGACAAACTCACCGGCACCAATAGCGCTGTCGTTGCGGTATTGGACATAAAGTTGGTCATCACAACGGATAAGGCGAAAACGGCGATCAGCAACATGAACGGTGAGGAGTTTTGCCCCAGCATGCCGATTACATAGTCCGCAACCAGCTTGCCTGCCCCGGTCATTTCCAGCGCTTTTGCCAGCGCCAGTGTGCCGCCAAAGATAAAAATAGTCTGTGAATCAATGGCTTTATAGGCCTGTTTTTCCGTGAGTACGCCGCTTACTACCAGCACAAGAGCGCCAATACAACCGGTCACGGCCAGGCTGACACCGATCTTTTTCTCAAAGATCATGCCGAGGATCGTTGCGATCAACACCACGAGTGAGAGCCGTTGTTTCCACTGTGGAACATGGCTGTAGTCACGTTGCTCCCCGACGCTCCCCACCTCACCGCCGGTCGCATTATTCGGCAGAAAGCGATAGCCAATAGTCAGGAAGTAGAGAATGCCGCAGATGAGCATCGGGAGACCGATTTTTGCGTATTCAAAAAAGCCAAAGCCGCCGCCAATATTCTGTAGCGCAGACTGCGCGATAAGATTTCCCGGCGCGCCAATTAACGACAGGTTACCGCCCAACGCAGCGGCGAAAACCAGCGGCATCAGTAGACGAGAACGCGAGAAGCCCGATTTTGCCGCCACGCCGATCACCACCGGAATCAAAACCGCAGCGGTACCGGTGTTAGAGAGGACGCCAGACATCAAACCCACCACCACCATAATGGTGAAGATCAGCTGTTTTTCTGTTTTCGCGAAGCGCGTGATGACGCCGCCCACTTTGTTTGCCATACCGGTCTCGAACAACGCGCCGCCCACGATAAACATCGCGACAAAGAGGATGACGTTAGTGTCGATAAAGCCAGCAAAGGCTTGTTTGATATTCAGAACGCCGGTGATCACTAAGGCCACGCAGACAATCATGGAAGTGACGGCTAGAGGCACTTTTTCCCATACAAACATGACGATAGCGAACACCAATAAACATAAGGTAAGGGTAATGGGTTCCATATTTATAATTATCCAATCAATGATATATGATATTGTATCCAATGTTGACAGGGAGAAATTATTCCCATACAAAAACTAAGTCAAATCGTTTCTCAGGAAAGATGCAGGAGTGAGATCTACATCAAGATCGTGGTTAGATCGTTACTGGACGTGATTAATAGAATTGAAGAATTGGTTGAAGCGCCTGCGATGCTCACGCAGGCGAAAAGATCAGGCAGAAGGGTCACCAACATAGCGGGTCAGCATATTCTCCATTGAGCGAATAATGTGTTCGCGCATGCGCTGGCGTGCCAATGTTTCATCATGAAGTTCAAGAGCTTGCAGAATACTTTTATGTTCCTGAATGGAAATCACGGCATACTCTTCTTCGGTGACCTTATGGCCCATCGACAGGCCGTTCCACATATTACAGAGCAACATTTTCATTTTTTCGTTGCCAGCAACATTCCATATTTCCATATGAAATGCCTGATTCAGGTCGGAGTATTCCGCCGAGTTATTTTCCGCGAGAGCCTTTTCAGCGGCATAATGCACCTGGGCTATCCGCGAGATATCGGTGCCAGGACGAGAAGCTTTAGCCACCGCCTCACTTTCTAACAGCGCGCGAATTTCATAGTGTTCACGGATCGTTTGTTCATTGATGCCCAACACCACCGCCCCTTTATTAGGGCGCACTTTTATCAGCCCATCCGCCGCCAGAATCTGAAACGCCTCGCGCACTGGCATACTGGACACGCCGACCATTCCGGCAATGCCTTCTAACGTAATCTCCTGCCCTTCCACTAACTCCCTCGAAAGAATCGCTTTACGCAGCACTGCCGCGACCTGTTCTTTCGCTGAAAGAAGCTTAATCTTCCCTAACTTAGGCTTCTGCACTTTCCCAATCCTTCATATGTTGACGCATTATTTCTGCTAAAGAGAGGAAATAACGCTGCATAACTTGCCCAATCTCATCACGCCGCCCCCGGCGTATGACGTCAGCCAGTTCAGCGAAAAGCTGCGCCGACTCCTGATTATCTTTTTTCAGATGCAAAATAACATAAGAGACATAACCGTCCAGGAACTGCTGATACACCTTTTCCAGATAGCGGTTATTCACATAAGAAATCAGCATCGCATGACACTCCAGTTCGCAGGATTTGTCTTCTGCGACAGCCAGCGCTTGCGCACGTATCAGGAGGGCATCGCCTACTTCGCTGGGTATCAGCGAAAACATTTCGGCGGCCATCGCGGCAATCACGCGAAAAATATGACTCACGCGATCGGCCTCAAGATGCGCGACCTGCATGTGCCTGTTGGGCAGTCGGATTAAAAAACCTTCCTGTTCGAGTGACTGTAGCGCTTCTCGAACCGGCATTCGTGAAAGACCGAGCTGCTCCGCAATACTTTCCTGCGCGAGTTCTTCTCCCGCTTTTATATTGCCGGAAAGAATTTCATAGCGAAGCATTTGCGTAATGTGATCGCGGGTTTGCGTTCTTTGGATCTTTTTCACGACGTTCTCGTTAATAACCGATAAGACGTGAGGAGTTTAGCAGATTTAGTACTTGATTTCGTGGCTTGTTTACAGTCAAAGAAGCCGGAGCAAAAGCCCCGGCATCGGGCAGGAACAGCTTATTTATTAATAAAATCTTCACCCAACTGAATATCTTTTTTCAGCGTATCCAGCATAGCGTCCAGCGAATGTTGCTCGAAAGCGCTCAGTGTGCCGATGGATTTACGCTCTTCTACACCGTTTTTACCCAGCAGCAGCGGCTGAGAGAAGAAACGGGCATACTGACCGTCGCCTTCCACATAGGCGCATTCCACCACGCCTTTTTCGCCCTGCAGAGCGCGAACCAGTGAAAGACCGAAACGCGCGGCAGCCTGACCCATAGAGAGGGTTGCCGATCCGCCGCCGGCTTTCGCCTCGACGACTTCAGTACCGGCGTTCTGAATACGTTTAGTCAGCTCAGCCGCTTCTTGTTCGGTAAAACTTACGCCTGGAATCTGCGACAGCAGCGGCAGAATCGTCACGCCGGAGTGTCCGCCAATCACCGGCACTTCAACTTCCGTTGGCAGCTTACCTTTCAGCTCTGCGACAAAGGTATTAGAGCGGATGATATCCAGCGTGGTAACGCCAAACAGTTTGTTTTTGTCGTATACGCCTGCTTTTTTCAGCACTTCCGCCGCAATCGCAACGGTGGTGTTCACCGGGTTGGTGATAATGCCCACGCACGCTTTCGGGCAGGTTTTAGCGATCTGCTGCACCAGGTTTTTCACGATGCCGGCGTTAACGTTAAACAGGTCGGAACGGTCCATACCCGGCTTACGCGCCACACCCGCAGAAATCAGTACTACGTCAGCGCCTTCAAGCGCCGGGGTTGCGTCTTCACCGGAGAAACCTTTGATTTTTACAGCGGTGGGGATGTGGCTCAAATCAACGGCCACACCGGGAGTCACTGGAGCGATGTCGTACAGGGAGAGTTCTGAACCTGAAGGCAGTTGGTTTTTTAAAAGTAATGCCAGCGCCTGACCGATACCACCAGCAGCGCCGAGGACTGCGACTTTCATCCTAAACTCCTTATTATATGATTAGCTAAGTGTCTATTGCTCCGCGGCGGCGACCTTAATTCACAAATTCAATGATTACAATCCTCACTCATCAAGAATGCGGAGTCGCGCAATTTTGGCTTTTATGCATTTAATTTGCGTAATCCGGATCGGCTGCAACCAGAGAGCAACGTTCCTACAGGTGATGACAATATACCCTACTATCCTCTCAAAACAACATCATTTTGATAACAATTAATTTACTTTTAATCTTATTTGCGAGGCGTGACACAGGCATGTTTCTTGATAACGAAATTTGATAAAATTCCGCTCTTTCATAACATTATTTCAGCCTTAAACAAGGCAGACTGTTTGCATAAAAATTCATCTGTATGCACAATAATGTTGTTTCTACCGCCATATTACGGGTGACTTATGCGAAGCTCGGCTAAACAAGAAGAACTAGTAAGAGCGTTTAAAGCGCTCCTCAAAGAAGAAAAATTCAGCTCACAGGGCGAAATCGTCCTCGCGTTGCAGGATCAGGGCTTTGAAAATATCAATCAGTCCAAGGTCTCGCGCATGTTGACTAAGTTCGGCGCAGTGCGTACACGTAACGCAAAAATGGAAATGGTGTACTGTCTTCCGGCTGAACTGGGCGTCCCAACAACATCCAGTCCGTTGAAAAATCTGGTGCTGGATATCGACTATAACGACGCTGTCGTGGTGATTCATACCAGCCCCGGCGCGGCACAACTCATTGCGCGCCTGCTGGATTCACTGGGGAAAGCAGAAGGTATTCTCGGCACGATTGCCGGCGACGATACTATCTTCACCACGCCTGCCAGCGGCTTTTCCGTAAGAGATCTGTACGAAGCCATTCTGGAACTTTTTGAACAAGAGCTTTAGTCCCACTTCCTCCGTCGTCGTACGGCGGAGGCACCTTTTTGTCCTCTCCCCTCGCCGCTTTCCTGTACGGCTGTCATTTGGCAAATCATGCCCTTAAACATTCACCACATGAATGATAAATCAAAAAAACGCACAAAATGTCAAATTTTTTAACCAATTGATTTTCTTTTGTTTTTTAAAAGGAAGCGGCGAAAAACAGCAATTTTAATTCCATAACGTTATAAAAAATAAAATTTTTAATGTCTTTAAAAAGCAGAAACAATTAGCGTGGTATTAATTAATCGCGTGATTAGTGTATACTTAATTTTGTGATGAGGGTCACGAAACAAAGACCCCAGTAAAGGAATTCGACGAGGTAAAAATCATGAAAATCAAAACCACTGTTGCAACATTAAGTGTTCTGTCCGTTCTCTCTTTTGGCGCTTTCGCCGCAGAACCTATCAGCGCAGAGCAAGCGCAAAATCGTGAAGCAATCGGATCGGTTTCAGTCAGCGCTATCGGCTCATCGCCTATGGATATGAACGCCATGCTGAGCAAAAAAGCGGATGAACAAGGCGCTACGGCCTACCACATTACCGAAGCGCGTAGCGGCAGCAACTGGCACGCCACTGCCGAACTGTACAAATAAAATTCACCTGCCATCGCATATAACGTGTCGTTACTTCGCGGAGATATCGCATAAGAAAAGCCCATTAATCCGCGAGGTTGACCCTATAAAGGAATAAAAGACCATGAAAACGAAATACATTATCGCATCACTCGGCCTGGCCACTCTGCTCTCTTTCGGCGCAAATGCCGCAGTACACCAGGTCAACGCGGAACAGGCGCAGAATCTGCAACCGATGGGCACCATTTCCGTCTCGCAGATTGGTAGTACGCCAATGGATATGCGCCAGGAGATCGTCGCTAAAGCCGAAAAAGCAGGCGCTAATAGCTATCGCATCATCGAATTAAAAGAAGGTGATAACTGGCACGCCACCGCCGAGTTGTATAAGTAAACCCTCGTCGTCTAACCCGACGACTTGCCCCCGCCTGTCGGGGGCTTTTTTATGCTTTTTCAATGCCGGACATTAAACCGTAGCCGCCCCTCCAGCTCTTCTTCCGCTTCATCAAAGAGTAAAATCAGCGCCCCGTAGCGCCTGCGCAGTTTATCAGGCAGGTGAACGAACTCAATCTCTAGCGGTAGAGGTAAGATATCGCTCATTACCGCATCCCATAATGTATCAAGATCGCTTACTTTCTCACTGGCAAGACCAAACGTCTGCGTAAACTCGCGATAAAAATCGCTTTGGTTTTTAATATCATTAAAATCAAAAGTATAGACATTCATAGCCAGCCACCATCCCCGACAGACAATTGTCTGTTTTACTACTAAGCATCATTATGCAGAGGTTTCACTTCCAGAAACGCTTTTAGCCCCGGAGCACTCTTGCGCTGTTTTTGTATCTCAAATAAGTATAGTCATAAAAAAACCGACGCTTTTGGCATCGGTTCTTGTGGGTTAGCTATCGGTAAGCGCGTTCTGGTATTTATGTAACATGCCCGTCAGGCGTTTAACCGGTTCCGTCACCTGTGGCGGCGCCTCCCAGATACGTAATTTCTCCTGATAGATATCCAGCTCATCCAGCAACTGACCAAAGTAGCGTCGCCGTTTATCATCGCTTCCGGCGGAAATAACATGGTCTGCGGTACGACGAAGCTGACGATGGAACACTGACAGATCCTCATTAACCGGTATCGGCGCGTCGCGCAGACGTTGATGAGCAATGATCATCGTTAGCGCCAGGCGAAACTTCGGCAAATCGCCTGGGAATTTATTCATCAGCAAAAAGAGTTGCTGATATAACGCAGGCAGACGGTTTTCTTTACGACGTACCACGTTGGTCGTCATTGCCGAGACCGCAGCGGAAACAAACTGATTAAGCAGCACGCGACCGGTTCGATCTTTGGATTTATCACGCACCAGCAGGATGACGATAAACGCCAGCATACAGCCGACAATTTGCCCCAACGCGCTGTCGAGAAACTGGCTGAAATGGAACGTCATCGGATTATCCAACACAATAATGTTAATCGTACTGGCCAGCGCCCCCATCGACCCCAGACGCCGTTTCTGGACCTCAATGCCGATAAAGAACCCCAATACCGCCAGGCTCAAACATAACAACAGCATACTTTGCTGCGTATTGGGAATAATCACCAGGAAATAGAGCAATCCCAGCGGCAACGCCGCCAGAGTGCCATAAATAAAATCAATGCAGACCATGCGCGGATTGGGTAAACGCATCGCCAGCGAGGTCACCACGGCAATCATCACCATCGCGCCATTACCCGATGTCCAGCCGGTCCATAGCCAGAATAATGTCCCCAGAATGCAGGAAAGCGTGGTGCGCCAGAAGTTCACCATCGCATGGTGGCGTTCAGCGGATTCCACTTTAACTACGGGCTCGCCTTGCAGGATCTCTTCTTCCGTCGCGCTGATTTTGGTGTTACTGATCACGCCGCGTTTAAGCAATAGATAGCGCGTCGCAGCGCCTACCCAGCTATAAAGCGTGACGGGCGTTTCGCGCTCGCCAGTCCAGACAATGACACGCCGCATCCGTTTTAACTGTCTGTGGACGTCCTGTACCGTTTCAACCGGCGTCTCGAACAGTTCCCGGAATGTATCGGTAATCAGTTCCGGCCGCGTGTTTTGAATAAGATAAGTTTCACAGGATTGCGTAATCAGCGTGAGCGAAAGCGTATTCAACGCTTTCAGGCGGCGGTTAGCGCGTACCCAGCGCGAAGATTCCATATTCAGATTACTTCGCATCCCCTCCAGCGCCGCCGTGCGTCGCACCAGATCGCCCCAGGCGTTGTCGACTTCTTCGCTGTCGCCATGCTTAATACAAAGTTGCATTAGCTGATATTGCGCTACCAGTAAACTGTCCAGTTCGCGATCAACCTCCTGCTTTATCGATCGCGGCGAGAAAAGCAGATCCGCTAAAATAGCGCAGCCAATGCCGATGACGATTTCGCTACAGCGTTCAAGCGCAAATTGCGGCGTGAGTAGCGGCTCCGTCTGAATGGTAATCACAATGATCAGCGCAGTATAACCTGACAGTCCCCACGCATAAGAGTTTTCGATCCGTACTAAAGAGGAGATCCAGGTACAAAAACCGGCCCAGACACAGCACACCAGAATCATCAATAGCGGCGCGCGGATCATAGAGATAATAATGATAAGCGCGGCGATACAGCCAATAAACGTCCCGATAATACGCAACATTCCGCGATAACGGATAGCGCCGGAATAGGGTTCCCCGCCGGCGGCAAATGCCGGGCCTGCCGCCACGATCGCGGCGGTCAGCACCGCCCAACGCGGCGTCTCCAGTTGAAAATGGAAGCCGATAAATAATGCCAGCACAATGGCGCACGCCAGCTTTACCGCAAAACGAATGTGCTGGTTGGCAATGGAGAAAATGCCCATGACGATTAACCGAATTCGCGCAGCCGGTGCGCCAGTTTACGGAAGAAGGAGTCCTGGCTTGCGTCACGATCCTGCTTACCGGTGATCACGACGGTTGCCGTCGTACCGGCAGGCCACAAATTCCCCTGCTGCTCGTCGAGCCGGATACGCACCGGGACACGCTGGGCCAGACGCACCCATTCGAGGTTAGAGTCTATCGTCGCCATCCCTTTCGCATCGCTGGTACTGCTGGCATTCGTTACCCCTGCCGCCACGCTATCGACGGTACCTTTTAATACCCGGTTGCTGCCAAGCGGCGTGATTTCGGCACGATATCCCGGACGCACGCCTTCCAGCTTGGTCTCTTCCATATAGGCCTGCACGTAAAAAGAGTTCTTTTTCACCAGGGCGACGGCTGTGGAACCGCGGGTAATAAATTCACCGGCATAAACATTGAGGTTAGTCACCCAGCCGTCGGCAGGCGCGCGAATGACGGTGCGTTCCAGATCGAGTTTAGCCAGATCGCGCGTCGCCTGGGCTTTAGCCAGTTGATGCAGTACCGTCTGCAAGACATTGTTCGCCTGATCGATCTCTTCCCGGGACATCGCCTGTACGCCGAGGCGATTACGGCGACCGGCTTCCTGGCGTTTTTCCTGCGCCAGTACCTGATAATAGGCTACATCAGCTTCCGCTTCCGCCAGCGCTTTTTGATAGCGTGGCTGATCGATGGTAAACAGGACCTGATCCTTTTTCACCAGTTGGTTATCATGCACGTTTACATGGGTAATCAGGCCCGCGACATCCGGGGCAATAGCGACGACATCGGCGCTAAAACGCGCGTCGCGCGTCCAGGGTGATTCGGTGTAATACACCCAGGCGCGGAAAATGGCGATAAAGGCCAGAATAACCAGTACGAGGGTAATGGCCGTACGGGAGAGTTTTCTTGTTAGTGTTTTCACTTCAACCTCAAACGAACAGGCGCGATATTAAATAAAACAGACAACAATACAGCGCGGTATTGAACAGAGCCGGATGCCAGACAAAATCATAGATACCCGTCGGCACAAGCATCCGACGCACCAGCCAAAAAATAGCCAGTGACAAAAGCAATTCGAAAAATATCGGTGGGAAGGAAAGACCAAACACCACGATAACGGGAAACAGACTCATGTTGACCTTGATTTCTGAGAGAGAGCAGGCGATAGATTGTTAAGCTACATCGCCGCAGAGAAGGGCAAGAGACGCCAGGCGAGAGCGACATAGCTCTTATTCGAATAATAGTATATTAACGTAATTGTTATGCTGTTATCTATATTATGTGATCTAAATCACTTTTAAGCCAGAGTGAATAATGGAACGATTAAAACGAATGTCGGTATTCGCCAAAGTTGTCGAGTTTGGCTCTTTTACCGCCGCAGCCAGACAGCTGCAAATGAGCGTATCGTCCATCAGCCAGACTGTGGCGAAACTGGAAGATGAGCTTCAGGTTAAATTGCTCAACCGCAGCACACGCAGCATTGGGCTCACCGAAGCTGGAAAAATCTATTATCAGGGCTGTCGGCGTATGTTGCATGAAGTGCAGGATGTTCATGAGCAGCTTTACGCTTTTAATAACACGCCCATCGGTACATTGCGTATCGGCTGTTCTTCAACCATGGCGCAAAATGTGCTGGCCGGGCTTACCGCAAAATTATTAAAAGAGTATCCCGGTCTGGCGGTCAATCTGGTGACAGGAATTCCGGCTCCGGATTTAATTGCCGACGGGCTGGACGTGGTGATCCGCGTGGGCGCGCTGCAAGACTCCAGCCTGTTTTCCCGTCGACTTGGCGCGATGCCGATGGTTGTGTGCGCCGCCAAGCCGTACCTCGCTCAGTACGGCGTCCCGGAAAAACCCGCCGATCTCAGTAGCCATTCCTGGCTGGAATATAGCGTGCGCCCGGATAATGAGTTTGAACTTATCGCGCCGGAAGGAATTTCTACCCGACTGATTCCACAGGGGCGGTTCGTCACTAACGATCCGATGACGCTGGTACGCTGGCTGACCGCCGGAACCGGAATCGCCTATGTGCCGCTGATGTGGGTGATCGATGAGATCAATCGTGGCGATCTGGAGATCCTGCTGCCTCGCTATCAGTCCGATCCTCGTCCGGTGTACGCGCTGTACACCGAAAAAGATAAGCTGCCGCTTAAAGTGCAGGTAGTGATTAACGCGTTAACTGACTATTTTGTCGATGTCGCACACCTGTTTCAGGGAATGCACGGGCGAGGGAAAGAAAAATAAAAACACCGGGTAATTGCGGAAGACGATTGTAGGTCAGATGCCACCCGACGCAGACATTGCCTGGTGGCGCTGCGCTTATCAGGCCTGGGCGGCACACACCACAGGCCTGATAAGGCGGACAGTTATGCGGTGCCGCCAACCGTCAGGTTATCGACTTTCAGCGTCGGCTGGCCTACGCCTACCGGCAGACTTTGACCCTCTTTACCGCAGACCCCCACCCCGTTATCCAGCTTAAGGTCGTTGCCGACCATGGAGATCTGTTGCATCGTTTCAATGCCTGATCCAATCAACGTCGCGCCCTTCACCGGCGTCGTGACTTTGCCGTTTTCAATCAGATACGCTTCCGAGGTAGAGAACACAAACTTGCCGGAGGTGATATCCACCTGACCGCCGCCAAAATTAGGCGCATAGATGCCGTATTCAACGGATTCGATAATTTCCTGCGGCGTTGACTGCCCCGCCAACATATAGGTATTCGTCATACGCGGCATCGGCAGATGCGCATAAGATTCGCGACGCCCGTTACCGGTCGGCGCAGCGCCCATCAGGCGCGCGTTCAGCTTGTCCTGCATGTATCCTTTCAGTACGCCATTTTCAATCAATACGTTGTACTGGCCTGGCGTACCTTCATCATCGATAGCAACGGAGCCGCGACGGTTCATCATTGTGCCGTCGTCCACTACGGTGCAAAGCGCGGAGGCAACCTGCTCGCCGATCTGACCGCTAAACACAGATGTCCCACGACGGTTAAAATCACCTTCCAGCCCGTGACCGACCGCTTCGTGCAGCAATACGCCCGGCCACCCGGCGCCCAGAACCACCGGTAACGTCCCCGCTGGCGCAGCGACCGCGGAGAGATTAACCAGCGCCATGCGTACCGCTTCTTTAGCCCACGCGTCGGCGCGAACCTCGCCGTCGAGATCGGCAAGAAAATACTCATAACCAAAGCGACCGCCGCCGCCGCTGGCGCCGCGCTCGCGTTTACCGTCTTCTTCCACCTGCACGCTAACGGACAACCGCACCAGTGGACGGACATCCGCCGCCAGCGTCCCGTCGGTCGCCGCCACGAGGATTAATTCATATACGCCGGTCAGGCTGGCGTTAACTTCCTGTACGCGTTTATCGGCTTCTCGCGCCGCTTTATCAACGCGTCTGAGGATATCCAGCTTCTCTTCGCGGCTCATACTTTGCAGCGGATCAAGGGTGGTGTAGAGCGGCTGATGCGCTACGGCGGCGAGCGTTTTTACCTTGCCTTCGCCGTTATCGCGTACAATGGTTCGCGCTGCCTGCGCACTCTGCTCCAGCGCGAGGAGGCTTATCTGGTCAGCATAAGCAAAACCGGTTTTTTCGCCGCTAATGGCGCGAACGCCAACGCCCTGGTCGATATTATATGAACCATCTTTAATGATGCGGTCTTCTAAAACCCAGGATTCGTGATAGCTCGACTGAAAATAGAGGTCGCCATAATCAAGACGGCGTTCGGCCAGTTGGCCCAAAATAGCGAACAGATCCTGATGGTTCAGGCCATTCGCCGCTAGCAATTGTTCACTTACCAGGTTCAGACTCATCGTTTTTGCTACTCGTTGATTTCTGCCGGATGGCGGTTCACGCCTTATCCGGACTACGTTGTTAGATTGTGCAAACCGGATAAACGCAGCGCCGTCCGGCATGACTATTTACTGAGAGTGGGGCAATTCCTCGCCCCCGTCAAATCATTGCTGGCTTTCTTTTCTCGGTTGGCGCAGAACTTCGTTGATCTGCGGCGCATCGACCGGACCGGTAATGCGATAACGCAAAATGGAGACCTTGCTCCATAGCGGCCCCAACACTTTACTGGCGGCAAATACCGCCGCGCCGACAATCGGGTTAACGGCAAACGCGGCGGCGACGCCCACGGTGGCGGAAATTTCCGGCGCGACAACGGCCTCCATATCAAGACGACGACGCACCAGATCAACAGAACCTTTCATTGCAATATCCGCTTCCAGCCCATCCACCAGCGTATCGTCAGTATGCAGGACGCCATCTTTAATCCACGCGGTACTATGAATAGAGTCGAAATAGAAGCCCTCGCTAAAGGTATCTCTGAAGTCAAACCGCAGCTTACGCAGCAACGCATCAAAACTGAGCAGCCGCAGTAGCTGTCCGGCATGACCGCTACTGAGATCAGTAAACTCGCCTTTGCCCAGACGCGTACGTAAAATCCCGTTGAGCGTGGCTTCATCAGGTTGCCAGGGCGGGTTTCGCCAGTGCAGATCGTAATCTACGTTAAAAGACGCGTTCTGGATTGGCGTCGAGATGCCGAAGAACCCGGCAGCCGTGTCGAGGTTACTACCATGCAGACTACCTTTCAGCGAGGTTCGTTCATTACCCGGCGCATTCACCCACTCGCCGTTCGCTTTCAAACGGGCGAATCCGGTATCGATCAGGCCATTCGCCAGAGTCAGCGTATTGCCTTTGATGGCGAAATCGCCATCAATACGCCCATATTTTTGCCCCCACAGCCAGCACTCTTCGCAGCGAAGCTGTAAGTCCGGCCAGCCGCGGAAGCTAATCGTGTTCGCCGAAGCCAACGGCGATGTCGGCGTTGGTGACGAGGCGTGCGTTTTTGCGACACCAGGGTTGTAATACAGGTACTTAATGTTCGCCAGCCACGGCGCATGGTTGCGCATGAGCAGCGTGGCGTTCACCTCACGGCCCTGCGCTTCAATTTTTGTTCCATTCAGCGAGGGGGCTGAAACGACGCTCAAATTGTTCCACTGCTGGCCGCCCAGCGATAGCGCGGGAGTACGCAACGTGACGCGTTGAGGAAACTCGGCCGAACTGCTCACGTTATCCGCCGCGCCTTTCTGGAATAACGCCAGCCATTGCGCGCCATCCAGCGCCGGCAGATTGAGCTCAACGCCTTGTTGAGCAGGCAATGGCGGAATCGTCCGGCTGTCCGTCGTCCAGATAGCCCGATCCAACGTCAGCTTCTGATTTAATAACCAGCGGCTGTTAAAGTGATTTTTACTCCCTGCGCTCCCCGTTAGCGCAAAACTTTTCAGGTTGCCGTCAGCCTGAATGTTCACCGGAATGGCTTCGCCTGCGGGTTTATTTAGCGGAGAAGGTAAGTGACTACTCACATTTCTCAGATCGCCGTTCAGCTCGATGTGATAAGTGGTGTCAGCGTGATACGGAAGATCGATGCCGACTTTACCATTCCACGTCACGCTGCCGCTCAGGGCATCATTCAGTTGCGGCGGTAAGACGCCCATACGCGTTGGCTGCCAGTTACCGTTCAGGTTGACGGCGACCTGATAGGCTTTTGCCCCTTCCGTCGTACTGAAATCCAGGTTCAGCGGCTGATTAAACCAGTTTGCCGTCAGCGGCCCGCTTTTTAGCGCGCCATTCACAAAGCTGAATTTACCGTTCAGATTTTTGAGCGTGCTGTTTAGCGGCTTAATAAACAGACTGTTATTACGCAACGAGACATCACCCTCAGCGGTAACCTGTTCGCCATCCAGCGGAATATCAAGATGTAAGCGAGCATTCACATCGCCATCTAATTGGAGCTCCGCCAGCGTCGAGCCAAGCGAGTCTTTTAGCGGCGTCTCGTCAAAATAAGGCCCAACGGCTTTTCCCGGCCCGTTAATATCGGCATCAATGAGCAGTTTCTCTTTGGAATAATCCGGAATCGCCGCCGCGAGTTTGCTGGCCTTCACCCCGCCCAAATCGACGCTATCCGAACGCATCCACAGACCGTCGTTCAGGAAATCCAGTTCAATGTTGAGATTTTTTAGCGCCGGCCAGTCGGGTTGAAAAGCAAACGTCGCATTGCGTAGCGGCACCAGTACTTCGAACTGACCTTCGTTATGCTTATAGGGAAAGAGGTGCGGGTTACCACCGTAAACCAACGTGGCGTTATCCGCCTCGCCGCCCTGAATCGCGCCGCTAAGGTAATCGACCAGCGCTTTGCCCATCAGGTTTTCCGGAAAATAGCGCCACGCCTGAGATCCATCGTCGGTACTGATTCCGGCCAGAATACCCAGCCACGGTTCGTCGCCCGTCGGTTGCAGATAGCGGAACCCGCCGCGCGCATGTACCGCCTTTGCTTTGACGTCAATGTCGCGGCCATCAAGCTGAAAGCCGTTCTCATTCTTCAACCAGCTAAGCGTCGCGACGCCGTTTTCAATTTCCAGCGGCGCGCGAAAAACGGTTTCATAGGGCATTTTAGCTTGCTGCATCGCAACCTTCATCTGCCCGTCTTCTACGCTTCCCGCCAGCGTACCGGAAAAATGTTCCGCGCCGGGCAACAGCTTCCACTGTTTCCAGGCAAGATTTTCCCACGATGCCTGAAAACGCGTTTTTTCGGTCGCCTGTAGCGGAATATCCAGCGCCAGTGTGGCGATCTTTCCGCTCGGCTGCGTAGCCTGCCATATTTCGCCCAGCACAGGCGACAGTTTAGCCGCCAGCGGACGTAATGCTTCCAGCCCCGCCAGTTCAAGATTACTGGCGCGAATGCGTAGTTCATCGCTACGTGTGTGATTCTCGCCGCCGACGTCCTGCTGCGGGAGCCAGGCCACGGTTAAGGCTCCGCTCGGCCAGGGTTTACCATCAAGCGTAATCCGTGTGTCCGGAATATAAAACTGCCAGCCCGGCTGCTCGCGGCTAATCTGCGCCGTCAGGTTATCGACAGACAGCGTGTGCGTCGTGTTATCGCCCAGCCAGCTTGCGCCGCCCTGTTTCAGCCAGACGTCTCCTCCGGCGATTTCGCCTTTACTGAGCGTCATCCAGCCTTCCAGACTGAAACGCGCCGTCTGGAGCGCCACATTATCCTGCATCCATTTGCCCAGCCACGGCTTGACGTCAATATCGTCGGCCTGTAACCAGACTCTGCCGTTATTTAGCAAACCGTCGTCATCGCGTAAATCCATCCGCACCTGCATCACGCCGTGCTGCCCGGTCAGGCTGGAGAGACTGACCTCGCCTTCGGCGCGGTGCCGCTCTTTGCCGTTTAGCCAGGTAAGTTGTGGGATCGCCAGCTCTGCGCGTTGTCCGGAAAGCGTCAGAAAACTGATTTGGCTATCGCGCAGATCGAAATGATCGAACTGCCGCAGGAAAAGATCGCTTAAACGGCTGGTTTCGATGCCTTCGCCGTCGCTGCTTTGAAGAGGCGTGTTGGTGCGGAAATTGAGTTGCCAGAAGGTCAGGTCGCGAAACTGCCAGCGCATATGCAACAGGCTTTGCCAGACGTCCAGCGCCAGCGTAACGCGTTTTATCGACAGTTCGCCGCCATCTTTCAGGGCGGCATGAATATTATGCGCTTCCAGCGTAGGGCCAAAATTTTGCCAGCTTGCGGAGAGTTGGCTGGCGGCCACCGGCACGCCGGTCACAGACTCAATCTTATTCAGGATAGCTGGACGCCAGGCGTCAAGATGAGGCAACGCCAGGCGCAGCCCGCTAACCAGCAGCGCTGCAATGACGATGAGCGCGGCTCCAGTGAGCAATAAAATCCCCGGCAATCGCCTCACGCGTCTCTCCTTGTCTGCCAAAAAATACGACTCACACCCCTTGAGGATATATTGCCGGATGGCGGCGCTTGCGCCTTATCCGGCCTACATGCGCTGGTACTATTACTCAATTACATCATTACGACGTCAAACTGCTCCTGGTTATAAAGCGGTTCGACCTGAACTTTAACCTGTTTGCCGACAAAGATTTCGACTTCCGCCAGCGCGTGTGATTCTTCGCCTTTCAGCGCTTCCGCCACCGCAGGAGAAGCATAAACCAGGAAGCGATCGGAGTCATAAGCGTGATGAACACGTACAATTTCACGCATGATCTCATAGCAGACGGTTTCCACCGTTTTTACCGTCCCGCGGCCATGACAGGTTGGACATTCGTTACAAAGCACATGTTCCACGCTTTCACGAGTCCGTTTACGGGTCATTTCCACCAGTCCCAGCGGCGAAAAACCGTTAATACTGGTTTTCACGCGATCCTTACTTAACGCCTGTTCCAGCGAATGCAGCACCCGACGGCGATGATCTTCATTATTCATGTCGATAAAATCGATAATGATAATGCCGCCCAGATTACGTAGGCGTAGCTGGCGGGCAATGGCCTGAGTCGCTTCAATATTGGTATTAAAAATGGTGTCGTCGAGATTACGGTGTCCGACAAACGCGCCGGTATTGATATCTACCGTCGTCATCGCTTCGGTTTGGTCGATAATCAGATAACCGCCGGACTTGAGTTCAACCTTACGCTCCAGCGCGCGCTGGATCTCATTTTCCACGTCATAAAGATCGAAGATCGGCTGATGGCCACTGTAATGCTCCAGCTTACTGGTCATTTCCGGGATGTATTCTGCGGTAAACTCCAGCAGCGACTCATAGGTCAGACGTGAGTCGACGCGAATTCGGTCCAACTGCGCATCGGCGAAATCGCGCAGCACGCGCTGCGCCAGCGCCAGTTCGCCATACATCTGGTAGCGCGTTTGCGGACGCTTTTTGCGCTCCATGACTTTCGTCCAGACGCGCTTGAGATAGGCGGCGTCAGACGCGAGATCCTCTTCACACACGCCTTCCGCCGCGGTACGGATAATAAACCCGCCCTGTTCGTCGCAGTATTCCGCCACCACCTTTTTCAGGCGCTCGCGTTCACTTTCGCTTTCGATGCGCTGGGAAACGCCAACGTGTGACGCGCCGGGCATAAAAACAAGGTAACGGGAGGGCAACGTGATGTCCGTGGTCAAACGCGCGCCTTTCGTGCCGAGCGGATCTTTCACTACCTGCACCATCAGATCCTGTCCCTGACGCACCAGTTCGGAGATATCGCGCACGGTAAACTGTTTTTGCTCGTCGCCCGCCACGCATTCGGTATGCGGCATAATGTCGGAAGCGTGAAGAAATGCGGCTTTATCCAGCCCAATATCTACAAAAGCCGCCTGCATACCTGGAAGTACACGACTTACACGACCTTTGTAGATATTGCCTACGATTCCGCGTCGCGCTTCGCGCTCAATATGGATTTCCTGAAGAATACCGCCATCAATGTACGCCACGCGCGTTTCCGATGGCGTTACGTTTACCAACAATTCAGCCGTCATGTTTATCCCTTTTATCACGCAGTGCGTTAAAATGACTCAACAACTCATACGTTTCAACCAGCGGTAAGCCGACCACGGCGTGATAGCTGCCATTTATCTTCCTGACAAAACAGCCACCCCGCCCCTGAATACCGTATGCACCTGCTTTATCTAAAGGCTCGCCGCTGGCGACATAGCCAGTAATATCCTGCGCAGAAAGCGTGCGGAAAGTCACCTCCGTTACCACCAGACAATTCAGCGTCTGCTGCGAGTCCGCAAGCGCAACAGCAGTCATCACCTGATGCGTATTTCCGGAAAGCAAACGCAGCATTTCTGCGGCATGAGCGGCGTCGCGCGGCTTTTCCAGCACCTCGCCGTTTAACACGACTATCGTATCCGCGCCCAACACCGGCAGATCACGGGGAACCAGCGCCACGCCAGCCTGCGCCTTTTCGCGCGCCAGCCGAACAACATACTGCTGCGCGCTTTCCTGAGCACGCCGTTGCTCTTCAATACCAGGCACGACCTGCTCGAATGAAAATCCAAGTTGAGTCAATAATTCCTGGCGACGCGGGGAACCGGAAGCAAGATACAGAGTTGTCATATCGACCTTTATTGCACAGCAAACTGCTGGCGTACTTTACGCATCAGCAAAAAGAGCCAGGGCCACAGCACGCCATTGACTACACTACTCCAGAACACTTCCGGTCTGAAAGAGACGTTGATCACTAAAAACTCGGCCCAGAAAACAATAATGTCCACGGCCAGTGAAAGCAACATTACCACCAGCGCCTGCTGCCAGAGCGCCAGGTTACGGAAGAGCTGGAATTTCAGAGCGACCAGATAGGCGACAATACTCATCGACAGAGCGCGCACGCCAAGTGTGGAACCGCTGATGAGATCAAGTATGGCACCCATCACAAATCCCGTCCCCACATTTACGCGGTGCGGCAGGGCCAGAATCCAGTACAGTAAGATGAGCAAAACCCAGTTTGGCCGGAAAACAATGATGTCGTCCGGCCAGGGCATGATTTGCAGCAACAGCGCAATAAGAAACGAGAGCCAGATAACCCAGCGCCCCTGGCTACGATAGCTCGCCACCATTACCCTCCCGGCGCACGCGCAGGCGGCGTGGTCGCGCCCGAAGGCGATGGTTGCGTTGATACCGGCGCAGTCTGGCCCGCAGATGGCTGAGTAATCCCCGTCGCCGGGTCCGGCACTGGCGCCGGCGGCCCCATCGCATCCGGAGAAGGCAACACCTGCGGCATCATCTGCATCAGGCGCTCATTGGCGACGCGGTGAACCTCTTCCGGCGTCATCGGATTGGCGCCGTTACGATCGGCTCCCCACAACAGCAGCAGATAGCGTAAACGCTGCAAACCCGCGGTTGGACGTGCCTGAATGACGGTATAGGCGCGCTGAGTGTCCAGCTTGACGGAGGAGACCACCGCCACCGGATACCCTTCCGGGAAACGCCCGCCAAGTCCGGACGTTACCAGCACATCGCCAACGCGAATATCGGTATTGGCGGGCAGATGTTCAAGCTGAAGATCGTCAGTACAGCCGTTACCGGCGGCAATCACGCGGATGTCATTGCGCAGTACCTGAATCGGCAGCGCATGAGTCGCATCGCAAATCAGCAACACGCGGCTGGTCAGTTTCGCCACGGCGACAACCTGTCCTACGACGCCTTTGTCGCTAATGACCGGTTGACCTTCATATACGCCATTAACGCTGCCTTTATCGATAACGACCTGATCGCTGTAAGGATCGTTAACCGTTGAAATAACCTGCGTCACCATTTTCTGCTCGTCCTGACGCAGCGGCGACCCCAGCAGCTCGCGCAACCGCGCGTTCTCCTGTTTGTACTGCCCCAGCATCAGCAGGTCGCTGTTTTTTAGCAGTAATTCCTGGCGCAGCGCCCGGTTTTCCAGCTCAAGCTGGTCGCGAGAAGCCAGCGTTTGCGACACGCTGTCGAGCAGTTCACGAGGGCCGTTTGAAATAAAATAGAAAGGACTGACGGCAGTGTCCATGTACGTTCGGATTTGACTGAACGTCCCCAGGCGGCTGTCGGCAATGATAACGCCGAGCGCCACCAGCACCGCCAGAATAAGGCGAATCTGTAGCGACGGGCCACGGCTAAAAATTGGCTTCATAGGCTATGCGTATTCTCGCGTCGGAGAGGCAGGACAATCCAGGGATAATCCTGCCCGTATCCAACTACTCTTCGCTGAACAGGTCGCCGCCGTGCATATCGATCATTTCCAGCGCCTTGCCGCCGCCGCGCGCCACACAGGTCAGCGGATCTTCAGCAACCACGACAGGAATGCCCGTCTCTTCCATTAACAGACGGTCAAGGTTACGCAGCAGCGCGCCGCCGCCGGTGAGCACCATACCGCGCTCGGAGATGTCTGACGCCAGCTCTGGCGGACACTGCTCCAGCGCCACCATTACCGCGCTGACGATACCGGTCAACGGTTCCTGCAACGCTTCCAGAATCTCGTTTGAGTTCAGGGTAAAGCCGCGTGGAACGCCTTCCGCCAGGTTACGGCCACGCACTTCGATCTCGCGGACTTCGTCGCCCGGATAAGCGGAACCGATTTCGTGTTTAATACGTTCTGCGGTGGCTTCACCAATCAGAGAGCCGTAGTTACGACGAACGTAATTAATGATGGCTTCGTCGAAGCGGTCACCACCAATACGGACAGAAGAAGAGTAAACCACGCCGTTCAGGGAGATCACGGCAACTTCAGTGGTACCACCACCGATATCCACAACCATTGAACCGGTTGCTTCAGAAACTGGCAGACCTGCGCCGATCGCGGCCGCCATCGGCTCTTCGATCAAAAAGACTTCACGGGCGCCTGCGCCCTGAGCGGATTCACGAATCGCGCGGCGTTCTACCTGCGTCGCGCCGACCGGCACGCATACCAGTACGCGCGGGCTTGGGCGCATAAAGCTGTTGCTGTGCACTTGTTTAATAAAGTGCTGGAGCATTTTTTCGGTCACAAAGAAGTCAGCGATAACGCCGTCTTTCATCGGACGGATCGCAGCGATATTGCCCGGCGTACGGCCCAGCATCTGCTTCGCATCATGACCGACTGCAGCCACGCTTTTCGGCGAACCGGCACGATCCTGACGAATGGCCACAACGGAAGGCTCATTCAATACGATGCCTTGTCCTTTTACATAAATGAGGGTATTCGCGGTACCCAGGTCAATGGACAGGTCATTGGAAAACATGCCACGAAATTTTTTCAACATACTAAGGGATAATCCTGAAAGCTGGGGCGGAAAACAAAATCCGCTTACTTTACCAACCACACGCAGCAGCGACAAGGCGCAAAAATCATCTGCTACGGTGAAAATTAGTGCAGTTCGTTTCCTTTGTTACAAATCTCGGCCTGAGTCCCTCAGGGCTGAAAAAATCAGCAGCAATCCTCGCCTTCGTTTGCAACCTGTCAAAGGTCATTCACCTGCATATTTGCTGCAACAATCTGGCGAGCAGACAAGCACACCCCCATGAGGCGCAGCGCGCGTTATTCTACGTGAAAACAAATTAAACGGCAGGTTAAACCGAGTATCTTTGCGAATATTTTTTCACGTTTGTGTCAAGTAGTTGGGAGGAGGCAAAAAAATCACCCTGCCCACCAGCCACGCCGCGTTTTGTCAGCGTCTGCCACTCGCCGCGCGAACGGACGCCCGTCGCGTAAACCTGCGTAGGCGTACCCGCGCAGGCCTCTACCAAACTTTGAACCAGAAGCTGGTTTTCCGTTCGCTTCTCAATGTTTCTGACCAGACTCGGATGCAGCTTGAGTAATTCCACATTGAGCGCTTTAATCCAGCTCGTGCTAACCAGCGTCAAACCCGCCTGTGTCACCGCCACCCGAACGCCAAGCGCATTGACTAAGCGAAGGATGGGTTGTAACCGGCTGATGTGTTGACAAACATCTGCCTCCGCAAGTTCAATAATTATGCGATTTCGCTGTGATTTTTCACACTGCATTAACGTATCGCGCAACCAGCGCTGAAAACGCGGACGAATCAGCGACTCGACCGTCAACTGCATTGCCAGATTTTCATCCGGCCAGTAGCCCAGCAACGTAATCAGGCGGCTAATTTGTAATCTGTCATACTCTTCCGATAAACCAAATTGCAACACCATCGGCATATATTCCGCCGAGCTCACCTCTTCTTTACCGTCATAGATGCGACACATCAATTCCCGATGATGCACGCGACCTTCTCGCGTGACCGCCGGTTTTTGATAAAGTCGCGGTCCGCCCCGGTTCAGCATCTGCTCAATCAATGTGCGCCAGCGCACATTGCCGCGCCCTTTTTCCGGCAGAGTGTCGTCGTAGATAGCCCAGCTATTTCCCCCCTGCAGGGCGGCATTCCGCGCCGCGGCTTCAGCATGTTCCATCACCTGCTCGGTGGACTGTCCGCTGCGCCAGGCGCAAATGCCGATATGTACCATATCGTCACGATCGAGCATTTTGTTAGCCGGTAGCGCATCGACAGCTTTTAAAAGTTGTCCGGCAATACTTTCCGCTTCTTTCAGCGTTCGATGCGGTAGCAGCACGGCAAAGTCGCTGCGGTGATAACGCGCCAGCAGCGAGCCTGGGTAACGCATAATAAATGTCGATAGCAGATTGATAAGCATAAACATCTGCTCTTCCGCCTGATTGCCTCCCAGGCTGTCGCGCAGAAGATTGAAGTCTGGCAAGCGGATCATCATCACCACGCCATGCACTCCCACTTTTTCCTGATCTTCCAGCAGCGTCGCCAGTTGGTTATCAAAGAACAGACGGTTACCGAGTCCGGTTTTGGTGTCCTGCGCGGCGTAGGAGCGAATGAGGGTGTCCAGGCGACTACGCTGTTCGTGAGCAAACTGAATTTCGGAAAGCAATACATCAAGCGCGCTACTGGTGCGCGCTGGCCATTCGTAAACAGAACCGCGGACATTCGCCCCGCGTTCGCCGTTCAGAATGCGCGTGGAGCGAATTTCCAGAAGCTCCTGCCCGGAAAGCTGCCGCTGCAGCCAGCGCACCGATAAAAACAAAATCAGAACGATAAAACCGATCGCCAGCGTCAGCGGCGCCGTGGTGATCAGTGAGTGAAAATAGTTACCCATCGGGTCCTGGTAAACCAGACGTAGCGACATTCCTGGATGTTTTATCAGCGGTACGACCAGCTCGCGATACATGTCGCTGGTACCGGCTGGCCGATAACCTCTGGCGCGAGAATGGCTGTAGACGCTGCGCTCCCCCTGCAACAGATCGACACGCACAATATCGGAAGCGATCATGAGTTCGTCGATTTGCGGCGTCAGCGAGACAATATCATGGGTCACCAGGTGCGTATCAATGGCTGTCGCCGTCGCCTGCACACGGCTGACATACTTATACTGTACGGCGTTATAAAAGCTTAGCGAGCAACCTATCAGAGTCACGAAGATCGTTAACCCCGTGAGCAGCGTGATAAAAGCTGAGAATTTCGTCGTTAATCGCATCCTTGAGTTAACTCCGACGGTTATAAACAGTATGAAAAAGCGAATCTGAAGGCGGAATTCGCCACGGCGCGCAATGAAGCAGGCATACTACCAAAATGGATCTATCTGGCAATTTATTGCGTTGCATCGGCATCACGTTTTAATTAGCGAGTATAGTCTTCGTAGCTATTTTTCCAATCTACCATGTAAAGTGAGGACAGGTTATGCAGGCGTTGATCTTAGAACAGCAGGACGGTAAAACCCTCGCATCCGTGCAACATCTCGAAGAGAGTCAACTGCCGGCAGGTGATGTGACGGTGGATGTCCACTGGTCCAGCCTGAATTATAAAGATGCTCTGGCTATCACCGGAAAAGGGAAAATTATCCGTCATTTTCCGATGATTCCTGGTATTGATTTCGCCGGCACCGTTCACGCAAGCGAAGATCCTCGCTTTCATGCAGGCCAGGAAGTACTACTGACTGGCTGGGGCGTGGGCGAAAACCACTGGGGCGGCCTGGCCGAACGCGCACGCGTTAAAGGCGACTGGCTGGTCGCGCTGCCTGCGGGACTGAGCAGCCGTAACGCCATGATCATCGGCACCGCCGGTTTTACCGCCATGCTGTGCGTCATGGCGCTTGAAGATGCAGGTATTCGCCCGCAAGACGGTGAGATTGTCGTCACCGGCGCCAGCGGCGGCGTGGGCAGCACTGCCGTTGCATTACTGCATAAGCTGGGCTATCAGGTTGCAGCAGTATCAGGCCGTGAAAGCACCCACGGCTATCTTAAGAGCCTGGGAGCTAACCGTATTCTCAGCCGCGATGAGTTTGCTGAATCTCGCCCGTTGGAAAAACAGCTGTGGGCCGGTGCAATTGATACCGTTGGCGATAAAGTGCTGGCGAAAGTGCTGGCACAGATGAACTATGGCGGTTGCGTGGCTGCCTGCGGCCTGGCGGGCGGCTTCGCGCTGCCGACCACCGTTATGCCATTCATTCTGCGTAATGTGCGTTTGCAAGGGGTGGACTCGGTGATGACCCCACCGGCACGTCGCGCAGAAGCCTGGGCGCGTTTGGTTAAGGATCTGCCGGAATCGTTCTATGCTCAGGCCGCCACAGAGATTACGCTGGCGGATGCGCCAAAGTTCGCCGATGCCATCATCAATAATCAGGTTCAGGGCCGTACGCTGGTGAAGATAAAATAACGTCACGTATAAAAAAATTTACACTTAATTAACTATTTATTTTTACACATTGACACACTCCCTGTCATATTCACTACACGCCATGTTGTGGTGGGTAGACCGGGAGTCTGTGATGAAAAAGATACGTCCATTAACAGAAGCCGATGTGACTGCGGAATCGGCTTTTTTTATGCAGCGCCGACAGGTGCTAAAAGCATTAGGCATCAGCGCGGCCGCCTTATCCTTACCCTCAACGGCGCAGGCCGATCTCTTCAGTTGGTTTAAAGGCAACGATCGTCCGAAAGCGCCTGCCGGTAAACCGCTTGAGTTTAGTCAGCCTGCCGCCTGGCGAAGCGATTTAGCGTTAACGCCGGAAGATAAAGTGACGGGCTACAACAATTTCTATGAGTTTGGCCTTGATAAAGCCGACCCGGCGGCCAATGCCGGAAGTCTGAAAACCGAACCGTGGACGTTGAAAATCAGCGGGGAAGTCGCGAAGCCATTTACGCTGGATTACGACGATTTAACACATCGTTTCCCATTAGAAGAGCGTATCTATCGAATGCGCTGCGTCGAAGCGTGGTCCATGGTCGTGCCGTGGATTGGTTTCCCTTTATATAAGCTACTCGCGCAGGCACAGCCCACCAGCCACGCTAAATATGTGGCATTCGAAACGCTATACGCGCCGGATGATATGCCAGGACAGAAAGATCGCTTTATTGGCGGCGGACTGAAATACCCTTATGTCGAAGGGCTACGTCTGGACGAAGCCATGCATCCGCTGACTCTGATGACCGTTGGCGTCTATGGTAAGGCGTTACCCCCGCAAAACGGCGCGCCTATTCGACTCATCGTTCCATGGAAGTATGGTTTTAAAGGTATTAAATCTATTGTCAGCATTAAACTCACCCGCGAACGTCCGCCAACCACCTGGAATTTGTCGGCTCCCAACGAATATGGTTTTTACGCCAATGTGAACCCGCATGTGGATCATCCACGCTGGTCTCAGGCTACCGAACGCTTTATTGGTTCAGGCGGTATCCTTGATGTGCAAAGGCAGCCGACGCTGCTGTTTAACGGCTACGCCAATGAAGTCGCTTCGCTGTATCGCGGTCTCAATTTGCGGGAGAATTTTTAAGTGCGTCTGACAGCAAAACAGATAACCTGGCTAAAAGTTTGTCTGCATCTTGCCGGTTTTTTGCCGCTTCTGTGGCTCTTTTGGGCGATAAATCACGGTGGACTCAGCGCAGACCCGGTAAAGGATATCCAACACTTTACCGGCAGAACCGCGCTCAAATTTTTGCTCGCCACCTTGCTGGTTTCACCGCTGGCGCGCTACGCTAAACAGCCATTATTGATACGCACACGCCGCCTGTTAGGATTATGGTGTTTCGTTTGGGCTACGCTGCATTTAACCAGCTATGCCTTACTGGAACTGGGGATACATAACCTGGCGTTGTTAGGAAGCGAGTTGATTTCACGCCCTTATTTGACGCTTGGGATCATTAGCTGGCTGGTGTTATTGGCGCTGACGTTGACCTCAACGCAATTTGCGCAGCGTAAATTGGGCAAACGCTGGCAAACACTGCATAACGTCGTCTATCTTGTCGCGATCCTGGCTCCCATACATTACCTGTGGTCGGTAAAGATTTTATCACCACAACCGGTCATCTACGCGGCATTAGCGTTAGCCCTTTTAGCGTTGCGTTATCGGAAGTTTCGCCAGTGGTGGCGCTAGTTTGGTGAACTGTGCGGTCGATTGCAAAACGCAAAACAGGTAATGTCCTTTTTATGTTTCGGGTTGATTATCTTCCCTGATAAGACCAGTATTTAGCTGCTAATTGCGACGAAATAGTTATAATGTGCGACTTTACATTGCCCAACGGCGATTTTCGTTCGCAGAAAGGGTGACAATCGAGCAATGAAGGTATATTTTGTTTTTTGCCCGAAAATGGCAGAAGATAGCCACACAATGACTGGCAAATCATGAATTTCACCTTCGGGTGCTACGGCATAACAGGCAAATCAAAGATGCGCGGTATTTTACCCGCGGCAGTCATTCACATGCTTTACAGACGGCGCTAAAACGCCTGTCACAATCACACTAAACAAAGAGTACGGAACCCACTCATGGATATTCGTAAGATTAAAAAACTGATCGAGCTGGTTGAAGAATCAGGTATCTCCGAACTGGAAATTTCTGAAGGCGAAGAATCTGTTCGCATCAGCCGCACAACGGCAAACGCCGGTTTTCCGGTGATGCAGCAGGCTTATGCGGCGCCGATGATGCAGCAACCCGCTCTGTCTAACGCTGTCGCGCCAGCGGCTACTCCAGCAATGGAAGCGCCTGCCGCAGCGGAAATCAGTGGTCACATCGTACGCTCCCCAATGGTTGGTACTTTCTACCGCACCCCAAGCCCGGACGCGAAAGCGTTCATCGAAGTGGGCCAGAAAGTGAACGTGGGCGATACCCTGTGCATCGTTGAAGCCATGAAAATGATGAACCAGATCGAAGCTGACAAAGCAGGTACTGTGAAAGCGATTCTGGTCGAAAGTGGTCAACCGGTAGAATTTGACGAGCCACTGGTCGTCATCGAGTAACGAGGCGAACATGTTGGATAAAATTGTCATCGCCAACCGCGGCGAGATCGCACTACGTATTCTTCGAGCCTGTAAAGAACTCGGCATCAAGACCGTCGCTGTGCACTCAAGCGCGGATCGCGATTTAAAACACGTATTGCTGGCGGATGAGACGGTCTGTATTGGCCCGGCACCGTCCGTAAAAAGTTATCTGAACATCCCGGCTATCATTAGCGCCGCTGAAATCACCGGCGCGGTGGCAATCCACCCGGGTTACGGCTTCCTTTCTGAGAACGCCAATTTTGCCGAGCAGGTTGAACGCTCCGGCTTTATCTTTATCGGCCCGAAAGCGGACACCATCCGCCTGATGGGCGATAAAGTGTCCGCGATTACCGCGATGAAAAAAGCGGGCGTGCCGACCGTACCAGGATCTGACGGCCCGCTGGGCGACGATATGAATGCGAACCGCGCTCATGCCAAACGTATTGGCTATCCGGTGATCATCAAAGCGTCCGGCGGCGGCGGCGGCCGCGGCATGCGCGTGGTTCGTAGCGATGCTGAACTGGCGCAGTCCATCTCCATGACCAAAGCGGAAGCGAAAGCGGCTTTCAGCAACGACATGGTATACATGGAAAAATACCTGGAAAATCCACGCCACATCGAAATTCAGGTGCTGGCGGACGGCCAGGGCAACGCTATCTATCTGGCGGAACGCGACTGTTCCATGCAGCGTCGCCACCAGAAAGTGGTTGAAGAAGCCCCGGCGCCAGGCATTACGCCGGAACTGCGTCGCTATATCGGCGAACGCTGCGCGAAAGCGTGCGTAGACATCGGCTATCGCGGCGCAGGGACGTTCGAATTCCTGTTCGAAAACGGCGAGTTCTATTTCATCGAAATGAACACCCGTATTCAGGTTGAACACCCGGTGACTGAAATGATTACCGGCGTCGATTTGATCAAAGAGCAGTTGCGCATCGCGGCGGGTCAGCCGCTGTCGATCACACAGGACGAAGTTGTCGTTCGAGGCCATGCGGTAGAATGCCGTATCAATGCCGAAGATCCGAACACCTTCCTGCCAAGCCCAGGCAAAATCACGCGCTTCCATGCGCCTGGCGGCTTTGGCGTTCGCTGGGAATCTCATATCTACGCGGGCTACACGGTGCCGCCGTACTATGATTCCATGATCGGCAAGCTCATCTGCTACGGTGAAAACCGCGATGTGGCGATTGCCCGTATGAAAAATGCCCTGCAGGAACTGATTATCGATGGTATCAAAACCAATATCGATCTGCAGACCCGCATCATGAATGACGAGCACTTCCAGCACGGTGGAACCAACATCCACTATCTGGAGAAAAAACTCGGTCTTCAGGAAAAGTAATCGCACGTTAATCTCAAAAGGCCGGTGAATCCGGCCTTTTTTATTTCTGGGGATAGCGATGCCCCATCATGTACAATTCCCGCTTTCTTCACCCATAAGGGACAAAAAATGGACGCTCGTTTTGTTCAGGCCCATAAAGAGGCGCGCTGGGCGCTGTGGCTGACCCTTTGCTATCTGGCGGCATGGTTAGTGGCTGCTTACTTACCTGGAGACTCGCCGGGAATTACCGGTCTGCCGCACTGGTTCGAGATGGCCTGCTTATTGACGCCGCTGGTCTTTATTTTGCTGTGCTGGGCGATGGTGAAATTCATTTATCGCGATATTCCGCTGGAGGATGACGATGCAGCTTGAGGTCATTCTACCGCTGGTAGCCTATCTGATCGTGGTCTTCGGGGTCTCGATTTACGCTATGCGCAAGCGTACCGCCGGCACCTTTTTAAACGAATATTTTCTTGGCAGCCGTTCGATGGGCGGGATCGTACTCGCGATGACGCTTACCGCCACCTATATTAGCGCCAGTTCATTTATCGGCGGTCCCGGCGCGGCTTATAAATACGGTCTGGGCTGGGTCTTGCTGGCGATGATCCAGCTTCCCGCCGTCTGGCTTTCACTGGGTATTCTGGGTAAAAAATTCGCTATCCTGGCGCGTCGCTATAATGCCGTCACGCTTAACGATATGCTATTCGCTCGTTACCAAAGCCGCCTGCTGGTGTGGTTGGCAAGCCTGAGTTTATTGGTCGCGTTTATTGGCGCAATGACCGTACAATTTATCGGCGGCGCGCGACTGCTGGAAACCGCGGCGGGAATTCCCTACGAAACCGGCCTGCTAATATTTGGCGTCAGTATCGCACTCTATACGGCGTTTGGCGGCTTTCGCGCCAGCGTACTTAACGATACGCTACAGGGCCTGGTGATGCTGGTCGGCACGATAGTGCTGCTGGTGGGCGTGGTGCATGCGGCGGGCGGTCTAAGTCAGGCCGTTGACACGCTGCACGCTCTCGACCCCAAACTGGTAACGCCGCAGGGCGCCGATGACATACTTTCTCCCGCCTTTATGACCTCTTTTTGGGTACTGGTCTGTTTTGGTGTGATTGGCCTGCCGCATACGGCGGTGCGCTGCATCTCCTATAAAGACAGTAAAGCGGTACACCGGGGCATTATTATCGGTACGATTGTCGTGGCGATTTTAATGTTCGGGATGCACCTTGCCGGCGCGCTGGGTCGCGCGGTGCTTCCGGATCTGACGGTGCCGGATCTGGTGATCCCAACGCTAATGGTGAAAGTTTTGCCGCCATTTGCCGCCGGGATCTTCCTGGCTGCGCCAATGGCGGCGATCATGTCAACAATTAACGCCCAACTGCTGCAAAGTTCCGCGACGATCATTAAAGATCTCTATCTCAACCTGCGCCCCGATCAGATGCAAAATGAGATCCGGCTGAAGCGTATGTCGGCAGCGATTACATTACTGCTAGGCGCGCTGTTGCTGCTGGCAGCATGGAAACCGCCAGAGATGATCATTTGGCTCAACCTGCTGGCGTTTGGCGGCCTGGAAGCGGTGTTCTTATGGCCGCTGGTATTGGGCCTTTACTGGGAGCGGGCAAACGCGGCAGGCGCATTAAGCGCCATGATCGTGGGCGGCGTGCTATATGCCCTGCTTGCCACATTTAATATTCAGTACCTGGGCTTTCATCCGATTGTGCCCGCGTTACTGTTAAGTTTATTGGCTTTTCTGATCGGAAACCGATTCGGCTCTTCCGCTTCGCAAGCCACCGTATTGTCTACTGATAAATAAAGAGTTTTGCCATGCCATGGATCCAATTGAAACTGAATACCACCGGCGCGAATGCTGAAGAGCTGAGTGATGCGCTGATGGAAGCGGGCGCCGTTTCCATTACCTTTCAGGATACGCACGATACGCCGGTTTTTGAGCCGTTGCCGGGCGAAACCCGTCTGTGGGGCGATACCGATGTGATCGGTCTGTTCGACGCCGAAACAGACATGAAAGACGTTGTCGCGATTCTGGAGCAACATCCACTGCTGGGTGCCGGATTTGCCCATAAAATCGAACAACTGGAAGATAAAGACTGGGAACGCGAATGGATGGATAATTTCCATCCGATGCGTTTTGGCGAGCGTCTGTGGATTTGTCCCAGCTGGCGTGACATTCCGGACGAGAATGCCGTCAACGTGATGCTCGACCCGGGACTGGCGTTCGGTACGGGTACGCACCCCACCACCTCTTTATGTCTGCAATGGCTGGACGGGCTCGATCTCAACGGCAAAACCGTGATCGACTTTGGCTGCGGTTCAGGCATTCTGGCGATTGCCGCGCTGAAGCTGGGAGCGGCAAAGGCGATTGGTATTGATATCGATCCGCAAGCTATTCAGGCCAGTCGCGATAATGCCGAACGCAACGGCGTGTCTGACCGGCTGGAGCTGTACCTGCCGAAAGACCAGCCAGAAGCCATGAAAGCCGACGTGGTTGTCGCTAACATCCTGGCAGGCCCATTACGCGAACTGGCCCCGTTAATCAGCGTACTGCCCGTTGAGGGCGGTCTGCTGGGGCTTTCAGGTATTCTCGCCAGCCAGGCGGAAAGCGTCTGCGATGCTTACGCCGAGCTTTTCACTCTCGACCCGGTCGTCGAAAAAGAAGAGTGGTGCCGCATTACTGGCCGTAAGAAATAATTCTTGTCTGCGTGGTCGCCCGGCCACGCTTTTCTCCACACAACTTGCCTTAACGCCTTTCAGGCACCGAGACATCATTAAATTCATCAAATGAATGCCTGAAATGACTTCTTTGTCACTATCCGTCTGGGTAAACAGCTGCTACCAGCGGACAAAAGGTACTGGCGTTTTAACGGGTGGCAGCCATCGCCCTCGTGCTTAGTAATGCTGTCCGGGTTGTTCTGCAGCATCCGCTAACGCGCTCTTCAGCACAGCTGGAAAAATTTATGCGTGCCATTCATGAACACAAAAGCGCATCTGTGCCCCCCTTCCGACTGGCAATGGAGAAAAGTCACGCGCAGCGGGAAGTGATCTTGTCCTGAAACGAGACGGCGATCCCATTCATTTGGGGTAATTAGCTTATAAAAAAAGCAGATTATTCCGCTTATCTTGTTTCTGGACGAAGAAATAGAGAGAAGTTACGGGAATTTGTAAGCGCGTACAAAACCGCCAACAACAAATAACCCTATGATTTTACTGAATTATAAATTTATTTTGCTGTTTTTAAGCACGATTCATTGATCTACAACAGTGGATTGTTCAAAGTTTGGCCTTTCATCTCGTGCAAAAAATGCGTAATATACGCCGCCTTGCAGTCACAGTATGGTCATTTCTTAACTCATGCGCATCGGACAATATCAGCTCAGAAATCGCCTGATCGCAGCGCCCATGGCTGGCATTACTGACAGACCTTTCCGGACGCTGTGCTATGAGATGGGAGCAGGATTGACAGTATCCGAGATGATGTCTTCTAACCCGCAAGTGTGGGAAAGCGATAAATCTCGTTTACGGATGGTGCACGTTGATGAGCCAGGAATTCGCACGGTGCAAATTGCCGGTAGCGACCCTGTTGAGATGGCCGATGCCGCACGTATTAACGTGGAAAGCGGCGCCCAGATTATTGATATCAATATGGGGTGCCCGGCGAAGAAAGTGAATCGTAAGCTGGCAGGTTCAGCCCTCTTGCAGTACCCGGATTTAGTGAAGTCTATACTCATCGGGGTCGTAAACGCAGTGGACGTTCCTGTGACTCTCAAGATTCGCACCGGCTGGGCGCCGGAACACCGTAACTGCGTAGAGATTGCCCAACTGGCTGAAGATTGTGGTATTCAGGCTCTGACCATTCATGGCCGCACCCGCGCCTGTTTGTTCAACGGAGAAGCTGAATACGACAGTATTCGGGCAGTTAAGCAGAAAGTTTCCATTCCGATTATCGCGAATGGCGACATTACTAACCCGCATAAAGCCAGAGCTGTTCTCGACTATACAGGGGCGGATGCCCTGATGATAGGCCGCGCAGCTCAGGGAAGACCCTGGATCTTTCGGGAAATCCAGCATTATCTGGACACTGGGGAGCTGCTTCCGCCGCTGCCGCTGGCAGAGGTAAAGCGCTTGCTTTGCACGCATGTTCGGGAACTGCATGACTTTTACGGTCAGGCAAAAGGGTACCGAATCGCGCGTAAACACGTCTCCTGGTATCTCCAGGAGCACGCTCCAGACGACCAGTTTCGGCGCACATTCAACGCTATTGAGGACGCCAGCGAACAGCTGGAGGCGTTGGAGGCATACTTCGAAAATTTTGCGTAAACAGAAATAAAGAGCTGACAGAACTATGTTCGAACAACGCGTAAATTCTGACGTACTGACCGTTTCTACCGTTAACTCTCAGGATCAGGTAACCCAAAAACCCCTGCGTGACTCGGTTAAACAGGCACTGAAGAACTATTTTGCTCAACTGAATGGTCAGGACGTTAATGACCTGTATGAGCTGGTACTGGCTGAAGTAGAACAGCCCCTGTTGGACATGGTGATGCAATACACCCGTGGTAACCAGACCCGTGCTGCTCTGATGATGGGCATCAACCGTGGTACGCTGCGTAAAAAATTAAAAAAATACGGCATGAACTAATTTCGATTAGCTAACTGCTTGTTTAAAAAGGCGCTACTCGGCATGGGGAAGCGCCTTTTTTATACGCATCACATGGAATTTGGTCATGAAAGCGGAATGTGAACCTCAGTACTTTGGCGATGAATCGAAGAAGATTATTCACGGTGACGCGCTAACAGAACTTAAAAAACTGCCTTCTGAAAGCATTGACTTAATTTTTGCCGATCCGCCTTACAATATCGGAAAAGATTTCGACGGTATGGTGGAATCCTGGGACGAAACGTCTTTTCTGGCCTGGCTGTATGAATGCATTGATGAGTGCCACCGCGTACTGAAGAAACACGGCACCATGTACATCATGAATAGCACAGAAAATATGCCGTATATCGATCTCAAATGCCGAACGCTTTTTACCATCAAAAGCCGTATCGTCTGGTCCTATGATAGTTCCGGGGTGCAGGCGAAAAAATACTTTGGTTCTATGTATGAACCGATCCTGATGATGGTAAAAAACCCGAAAAGCTATACCTTTAACCGTGATGCGATTCTGGTCGAAACCACTACGGGCGCTAAGCGCGCGCTAATCGATTATCGAAAAAACCCGCCCCAACCATACAATCAGAAAAAAGTGCCGGGCAACGTTTGGTCATTTCCTCGCGTACGTTATCTGATGGATGAATATGAAAACCATCCTACGCAAAAGCCCAGCGCGCTGTTAAAACGGATCATACTGGCCTCTTCTAACCCGAGCGATACCGTATTGGACCCTTTCGCAGGCAGTTTCACCACAGGCGCTGTCGCAGCGGCGTCAGGTCGTAAGTTTATCGGTATTGAACTCAATAATGAGTACGTAAAAATGGGGCTCAGAAGATTGAGCGTCACTTCGCATTATTCAGAAAATGAACTTGCAAAAGTCAAAAAGCGAAAAACACAAAACCTGTCCAAAAAGCAGCGAAATGTCGGGATAAACGCGCTATCTTCAGAGAAGTAAAAGCATTGTAAGTCCGCTTTTCAGCGTCAAAATTTCATGTATATTCCCAGCACGCATGGGCATGAATACACAGGATTTGACGATGATACGTAAGTATTGGTGGCTGGTTGTTTTTGCCGTCTCCGTTTTTCTTTTTGATGCGCTTTTGATGCAATGGATCGAATTGATGGCGACTGAACAGGATAAGTGCCGAAACATGGATTCGGTTAACCCTCTTAAATTGATCAATTGTACCGATCTGGAGTAGCGAACCGGGCGATTTAACCTATGATTATTTATCACCCGGATTTCTTTTATCCCTTATAAAAACAGGGAATTAAAACACGTTGAGGATAAAAGAAGGGGTGATACTGTCTCGTCCTGTTCTTTTCCTGCATAACCAATGAGCTAATGATACATGCCGGTTAGTGAGTACAACCACATCCTTGTGGCGGTTTCATTTGCTGTCGCTATTTTTGCGTCCTATACCGCATTAAATATGGCCGGACGCGTAGCCGGAAGCGCCCGATCAAACGCCAGAATATGGCTAATGGGCGGCGGCTTCGCGCTGGGCGTCGGTATTTGGGCGATGCATTTTGTCGGGATGCTGGCGATGGATCACGCGATGAACATGCGCTTCGATCCGTTCCTCACCGGCCTCTCCATGCTGATCGCGATCGGCTCCTCCCTGTTTGCGCTATGGCTGGTTAGCGCTGAAAAACTGCGCCTGCGCCGTTTACTGCCGGGCGCGCTGGTGATGGGACTGGGCATCAGCGCAATGCATTATACCGGGATGGCGGCGCTGCAATTTGCTTCCATTATCGTCTGGAATAGCGCATGGGTTGCCCTCTCTATCATTATTGCGCTACTGGCGTCCTGCGGCGCGCTGTGGCTCACGTTCCGCCTGCGTAATGAGGGAACAGATGTCGCCCTGAGGCGAGCAGGCGCTGCGGTATTAATGGGGATAGCTATCGCCGGCATGCATTACGCCGGCATGAAGGCCGCACACTTTCCCCAAAACTGGCCGATGGAGCATCGTGGCGTCGATAGCAACTGGCTGGCTGTTCTTGTCAGCGTGGTCGCGCTGACTATCCTGGGTATTACTCTGCTGGTTTCTTTATTTGACGCCCGGCTTCAGGCCCGTACCGCACTACTTGCCTCTTCGCTGGCGCAGGCGAACCAGGAACTGGCGCAGTTGGCGCTGCATGATACGCTCACCCGTTTACCAAACCGGGTACTCCTTGAGGATCGTCTGGAACAGGCCATCAGCAAAGCGAATCGGGAAAGCACGTCTTTCGCGCTACTGTTTATGGATCTGGATGGCTTTAAAACCGTTAATGACGCTTATGGTCATGATATCGGCGATAAGCTACTGGTGGCGGTCACGCATCGTCTGAACCAACCGCTGAGCGGGCAGTTTACCCTGGCGCGGATTGGCGGCGACGAATTTGTGCTGCTTGCGGAAGTCAGCGCGCCTGACGAAGCGGCTTCCCTTGCCAGCGCGCTGGTACATTCGATAGATGCGCCCTTTACGATAGATCCGTACGAACTGGTCGTCACCCTTAGCGTGGGAATAGCGCTCTATCCGCTGGACGGAAAAAACGAACGGGAACTGATGTTCAACGCCGATGCCGCGATGTACCACACGAAGCATACGGGGCGTAACGGATACCATTTCTTTCAGCCATCAATGAATATGCTGGCGCAAACCCAGCTTCAGCTAATGAATGACCTGTGGCTGGCGCTGGAAAGACAAGAGCTCAGGCTGGTGTACCAGCCTAAATTTCAGGCCCCTGCCGGCCCCATTGTAGGATTTGAGGCCCTGTTGCGCTGGTATCATCCAAAACAAGGCGTACTGAATCCTGACCAGTTTTTACCGCTGGCGGAAAAAACGGGTCTTATCGTCACTATCGGTAGCTGGGTGATAGACGAGGCGTGTCGACAGCTCCGCGAGTGGCACTTACAGGGATACGCCTTATGGTCAGTGGCGGTAAATCTGTCCGCCTTACAATTTGAGCAGCCCGGCCTTGTGGACACCATTACGCGGAGCCTGGCCCGACACAGTATCCGTCCCGATTTATTGATTCTGGAAATCACCGAAACCACGGCGATGAACAAGCCAGAGCAAAGCGTCGCTATACTCACCAGATTAACGGAAATGGGGGTTAAGGCCTCTATTGACGACTTTGGCACCGGTTATTCCAGCCTTCTCTATCTGAAACGTCTTCCGGCGTGCGAACTAAAAATTGATCGCGCTTTCGTACATGAACTCAGCGAGGCAGGCGACGGCGCGACCATTGTTGCGGCTATTGTCGCGCTGGCGAAAGCGTTAAATCTGCAAATTGTGGCAGAAGGGGTAGAGAATGAAACGCAGCAACAATTTTTGACCCAGTTAGGATGCCATACGCTTCAGGGGTTCCTGCTTGGCAAGCCGCGTACGGCAGAGGAAATTGCTCGCGATATTCGGGACCCTGCCAATATATTCACAAGGTAAATATATAATATCAACTCAAAATAATCTCAGGCTTCTTCAGCCTGTTGTTCATTTGGCATTAATTGCCTCACACTGCCATCCGGGCTTAGCATTTTTAATACATTATCGACTAATGCAGGCGCCTGCTTATAAAGATCATAACTTGTGGGATTCATTAACCAGTTCTTTACTATTCCGCTAAAACTACCATGCAGAATAATTAATATGACATCCAGATCAAGACTGCCTGAGATCAGCTTTTTATCCATACATCGCTGTAATACTTCAAGCAGCGACTGATGATGGAAACCAATCTTCTCCCGAATGGCCTGTTCCGATATCATACCATTATGGAATTCACATTTATGATATAAAATCTGCATTAATGCCTGCTGACGAGGCACTGCCGCAATATATTGTAAGGCTGCAATAAATTTCTCTCGTAGATCCTGTAAAGGATTATCATTCCAGCATCCCGTAAGCCTATCCTGAATAAGTTCGCGTAAAGGTGGTTGCTGTAACCAAACCTCATTAAACAACTGCGTTTTATTCTCAAAGTGCCAGTAGATGGCGCCCCGCGTGACATCAGCGGCATCAGCGATATCATTCAACGTCGTGTTGGCAACGCCGCGCAAAGCGAACTGCGCAATAGCGGTTTCAATCAAATGTTGCCGCGTTTTAAGCGCATCCGCCTTCGTTTTCTTCGCCATAATTAAGATATCCTGGACCATAAAAACGATAAATACGCTGATAAAATACTCAGCACAAAAAACAACTTTACCATGTCCTTTTTAGTCAGACGAGAGACAGCCATTTTTATTTCGCACAATATCGCCAAATCAATAATAAAAACAAATAAATCAATAAAACATATTCATATAAAATATATATTTCTAATTATGTTATTCAACATCATGATTTTACTAATCGGGACATTATGAAACGACAGGGAATAGTTCTTTTTTTTTGCTTTTATGTGCCGTGAACCCCATCCCAAAATAAGTATTGCTTACATCACAAGCTAATAATTTGTAGGATACCCCACTGCTATTCTATTTTTCGCGCGTTAACGCCTTACCGTTATCCGGTGAATAACGAGCTTTCGGTTTTTTAAGGAACAGTAATGACGAAACATGCCAGGTTTTCACTCCTGCCCTCATTCATCATATTCTCTGCTGCGCTGCTGGCCGGTTGTAATGACCAGGGAGATACCCAGGCTCATGCCGGCGAGCCGCAAGTCACCGTCCATGTGGTCGAAACAGCGCCGCTAGCCGTAACGACCGAACTTCCCGGACGTACGTCCGCATTTCGCATTGCGGAGGTTCGCCCCCAGGTGAGCGGGATCGTGCTTAAAAGAAACTTCACCGAAGGTAGCGATGTAGAGGCCGGGCAGTCGCTTTATCAGATCGATCCTGCCACTTATCAGGCCGATTATGACAGCGCTAAAGGCGAACTTGCTAAAAGCGAAGCGGCTGCGGCTATCGCGCACCTGACGGTCAAACGCTATGTTCCACTGGTCGGCACAAAATATATCAGCCAACAGGAATATGATCAGGCGATTGCCGACGCCCGCCAGGCCGATGCCGCCGTTGTGGCGGCAAAAGCCGCTGTTGAAAGCGCGCGTATTAACCTTGCGTATACCAAAGTCACCTCACCCATCAGCGGGCGTATAGGAAAATCTAATGTGACTGAAGGCGCGCTGGTGACTAATGGTCAGTCAACTGAACTGGCTACCGTGCAACAACTCGATCCGATTTATGTCGACGTGACGCAATCAAGCAACGACTTTATGCGACTCAAGCAATCCGTCGAACAAGGTAACCTGCATAAAGACAGCGCCAGTAGCACGGTTCAACTGGTAATGGAAAATGGTCAGGTCTACCCGATTAAAGGCACGCTGCAATTTTCCGACGTTACCGTAGATGAAAGCACCGGCTCTATCACGCTCAGGGCGGTGTTCCCTAACCCGCAACACAGTCTGCTTCCCGGTATGTTTGTTCGCGCCCGCATTGATGAAGGCGTCCAGCCCAATGCCATCCTTGTCCCCCAGCAGGGCGTAACCCGCACGCCGCGCGGCGACGCAATGGTGATGGTGGTTAACGATAAAAGCCAGGTCGAAGCCCGCAATGTCGTGGCGGCGCAGGCTATTGGCGATAAATGGCTCATCAGCGAAGGGTTAAAACCGGGCGATAAGGTCATCGTCAGCGGCTTACAAAAAGCGCGACCGGGCGTCCAGGTGAAAGCCACTACCGATGCTCCTGCAGCGAAAACGGCGCAATAAGGTAACCGTACATGGCAAACTTTTTTATTAGACGTCCTATTTTCGCCTGGGTTCTGGCCATTATCCTGATGATGGCTGGCGCACTGGCAATAATGCAACTTCCCGTTGCGCAGTATCCAACCATTGCGCCGCCAGCGGTTTCTATTTCTGCAACCTATCCTGGCGCGGATGCGCAGACGGTACAGGATACGGTTACTCAGGTTATCGAACAAAATATGAACGGTATCGATAACCTGATGTATATGTCCTCTACCAGCGACTCTGCTGGTAGCGTGACCATCACCCTGACCTTCCAGTCCGGAACCGATCCGGATATCGCGCAGGTTCAGGTGCAAAATAAATTGCAGCTCGCCACGCCTTTACTGCCGCAAGAAGTCCAGCAGCAGGGGATTAGCGTTGAAAAGTCCAGCAGCAGCTTTTTGATGGTCGCCGGGTTCGTCTCGGATAATCCGAACACTACCCAGGACGACATCTCTGACTATGTCGCCTCTAACATTAAGGATTCTATCAGCCGTCTTAATGGTGTGGGCGACGTTCAGCTATTTGGCGCACAGTACGCCATGCGTATCTGGCTGGATGCGAATCTGCTAAATAAATACCAGCTCACGCCAGTTGACGTCATCAACCAGTTAAAAGTACAGAACGACCAGATTGCGGCAGGCCAACTGGGCGGCACGCCAGCATTACCGGGCCAGCAGCTTAACGCCTCAATCATCGCCCAAACGCGTCTGAAAGATCCGGAAGAGTTCGGCAAAGTTACGTTGCGCGTCAATACCGACGGCTCTGTCGTCCATCTCAAAGATGTCGCGCGTATTGAGCTTGGCGGTGAAAACTATAACGTTGTAGCGCGCATTAACGGTAAACCGGCCTCCGGTCTCGGTATTAAACTGGCGACCGGCGCTAACGCGCTGGATACCGCAACCGCAATCAAAGCGAAACTGGCGGAACTGCAGCCTTTCTTCCCTCAGGGAATGAAGGTGGTTTATCCTTATGACACAACGCCCTTCGTAAAAATATCTATCCACGAAGTGGTAAAAACGCTGTTTGAAGCGATTATTCTGGTGTTCCTGGTAATGTATCTGTTCTTACAGAATATCCGGGCAACCCTGATTCCTACCATCGCTGTTCCTGTCGTGTTGCTAGGCACTTTTGCGGTACTCGCCGCCTTTGGCTATTCCATCAATACTCTGACGATGTTTGGTATGGTACTGGCGATAGGGCTGTTGGTTGATGATGCGATAGTGGTCGTAGAAAACGTTGAACGTGTAATGATGGAGGATAACCTTTCTCCCCGAGAGGCGACGGAAAAATCCATGTCGCAGATTCAGGGAGCGCTGGTTGGTATCGCGATGGTACTGTCTGCGGTATTTATCCCGATGGCCTTTTTTGGCGGCTCGACCGGGGCAATTTATCGCCAGTTCTCTATTACTATTGTTTCAGCAATGGCGCTATCCGTTCTGGTTGCGTTGATTCTGACGCCAGCACTGTGCGCTACGCTGCTTAAACCCGTATCTGCTGAACATCACGAGAAAAAAAGCGGCTTCTTTGGCTGGTTCAATACCAGGTTTGACCACAGCGTTAACCACTATACTAACAGCGTAAGCGGCATCGTGCGTAATACGGGTCGCTATCTCATTATCTATCTACTTATTGTAGTCGGAATGGCGGTTCTGTTTTTACGCCTCCCGACCTCCTTCCTGCCGGAAGAAGATCAGGGGGTATTCCTGACCATGATTCAGCTCCCCTCTGGCGCTACGCAAGAACGTACGCAGAAAGTGCTGGATCAAGTCACTCATTACTACCTGAATAATGAAAAAGCGAACGTCGAAAGCGTGTTTACCGTAAACGGCTTTAGCTTTAGCGGTCAGGGACAAAACTCAGGGATGGCATTTGTTAGCCTTAAACCCTGGGAAGAGCGTAACGGTGAAGAAAATAGCGTCGAAGCCGTTATCGCCAGAGCGACACGCGCCTTTAGCCAGATTCGCGACGGGTTGGTGTTCCCCTTCAACATGCCGGCAATTGTCGAGTTAGGTACCGCGACAGGTTTCGACTTTGAACTGATTGATCAGGGAGGACTCGGTCACGATGCGTTAACAAAAGCGCGTAATCAACTCCTGGGTATGGTCGCGAAGCATCCTGACCTATTAGTGCGCGTACGCCCGAACGGGCTGGAAGACACGCCACAGTTCAAGCTGGATGTCGATCAAGAAAAAGCGCAGGCGCTCGGTGTTTCGCTGTCTGATATCAACGAAACCATCTCCGCGGCGTTGGGCGGCTATTACGTTAACGACTTTATCGATCGCGGACGAGTGAAAAAAGTATACGTTCAGGCTGACGCTCAGTTCCGTATGCTGCCGGGAGATATCAACAATCTTTATGTACGCAGCGCCAATGGCGAGATGGTGCCCTTCTCTACCTTTAGCTCAGCACGGTGGATTTATGGTTCGCCACGCCTGGAACGCTATAACGGGATGCCGTCAATGGAACTGCTCGGTGAAGCAGCGCCCGGACGAAGTACCGGTGAAGCCATGTCGTTAATGGAAAACCTGGCTTCACAGCTGCCAAACGGTATTGGCTATGACTGGACAGGTATGTCGTATCAGGAACGGTTGTCAGGTAACCAGGCGCCGGCGCTGTACGCAATCTCACTCATTGTCGTTTTCCTCTGCCTTGCTGCTCTGTATGAAAGCTGGTCAATTCCGTTCTCGGTAATGCTGGTCGTACCGCTCGGCGTGGTTGGCGCTCTGCTTGCAGCGTCATTGCGCGGTCTGAACAATGACGTTTACTTCCAGGTTGGCTTGTTAACCACTATTGGCCTTTCTGCTAAAAACGCCATCCTGATTGTTGAGTTCGCCAAAGATCTCATGGAAAAAGAAGGACGTGGATTGATTGAAGCGACGCTGGAAGCATCCCGTATGCGTTTACGTCCTATTCTAATGACCTCGCTGGCCTTTATTCTCGGGGTAATGCCGTTAGTTATCAGTCGTGGCGCAGGTAGTGGTGCACAGAACGCAGTAGGCACAGGGGTTATGGGGGGAATGTTAACCGCAACCTTATTAGCTATCTTCTTCGTGCCAGTATTCTTCGTTGTTGTAAAACGCCGATTTAATCGCCATCATGATTAACCGGTAAACAGAGGCGTCTTCGGACGCCTTTTTAAACGGTACGTTTTTATCTCCGCTATTCCCCCTCTCCGCTTACCTCTGCATTCTCCATAGTTTTTACAATTCACATGAATTGAGATGATTCCTCATGTCAGCCATTTTTTCTGTGGTGGTAAAATAACTCTCGTTTTCGCAGCGGTTAGAGCCAGCATTTACGTTGCTGTACTTTGCGAAACGCTGATTAATGAGGTAACACCATGAAAAGACTAATTCCAGTTGCATTGCTTACCACCTTATTGGCAGGTTGTGCACATGATTCTCCCTGCGTACCGGTTTATGACGATCAAGGGCGGCTGGTTCATACCAATACATGTATGAAAGGTACTACGCAGGATAACTGGGAGACAGCAGGCGCTATTGCTGGCGGCGCTGCGGCGGTAGCAGGGTTGACGATGGGTATCATTGCGCTTTCTAAATGATACATGCAGGCGCGGCAATGCCGCGCTTTCAGTAATAATATAAAGGTCGTACGGATACTCAGCGACGTAATCTGTTCAGCCTGTCCCCCGAAAGTTAACACGATAAAACGCTCTCTTTTCTTACTCGCCCATCCCGATGGTATTTATTCTATTCCTTGTCCGATGCAGACAAAATTGTAGCTTGATAGCATCGTAAGCCGCATTACAAACACGCTTTATACAGTAAGACTTAGAGCGTGGTCATTAGGCGTAATTATCGCAGACAGTCTGGATAAAAACCGGAGCATACACGTAATACATGAGGATTTTGAGCACTGTCCCAGGGCCAAACTGGCAAATAAAATAGCCTAATGGGCCAGATTCTTAGTCCTCAGCGAATATCTCTATTGCTTATTAGAGGCGTAAGTAAAAGCCGTTTGTACATCCACTTCAGCACGGTTCACATTCTATGGTTCAGGCGGATATATGGCGGGAAATCACGTTGACTAAAACGGTTTTTATCCACTCTACGAAGATGTTATATACCCAAAATAATTCGAGTTGCTTAAAGGCGGCAAGGGAGTGAGTCCCCAGGAGCATAGATAACTATGTGGCTGAGGTGAGCGACAAATCTGCCGGGAGCAGATTTGAACGTCGCGTGCGACGGCCCGTCAGGGCGAGGCCCATGAATGGGCCGAGTAATCCGTAGCCAACACATAAGCGACTTGAAGTATGAAGGGTATAAACCAAATATAAAACGCGTCGGCGCCATTAACCGATAACTTTTTCCATAGAGAGATAAATGCAAAAAGGCCCAATCTTTCGATTGGGCCTTTTGCTTTATTTGATGCCTGGCAGTTCCCTACTCTCGCATGGGGAGACCCCACACTACCATCGGCGCTACGGCGTTTCACTT
>NZ_JAMMDE010000019.1:0-32303 GCF_051700745.1 Salmonella sp. NW884
GCAATGGACGACGGTCTGCGTTTCGCAATCCGTGAAGGCGGCCGTACCGTTGGCGCGGGCGTTGTTGCTAAAGTTCTCGGCTAATCGCTGATAACATTTGACGCAATGCGCAATAAAAGGGCATCATTTGATGCCCTTTTTGCACGCTTTCACACCAGAACCTGGCTCATCAGTGATTTTATTTGTCATAATCATTGCTGAGACAGGCTCTGTAGAGGGCGTATAATCCGAAAGGCGAATAAGCGTTTCGATTTGGATTGCCTCGCGATTGCGGGGTGAAAATGTTTGTAGAATACTTCTGACAGGTTGGTTTATGAGTGCGAATACCGAAGCTCAAGGGAGCGGGCGCGGCCTGGAAGCGATGAAGTGGATAGTTGTTGCCATATTGCTGATCGTCGCAATCGTCGGCAACTACCTCTATCGCGACATGATGCTGCCGCTGCGTGCGCTGGCCGTAGTAATTCTGATTGCTGCAGCGGGTGGTGTCGCGCTGTTGACGACAAAAGGTAAAGCAACCGTTGCTTTTGCCCGTGAAGCGAGAACCGAAGTCCGTAAGGTCATTTGGCCGACTCGCCAGGAAACGCTGCACACCACGCTGATCGTCGCTGCGGTTACCGCAGTTATGTCACTGATCCTGTGGGGACTGGATGGTATTCTGGTTCGCCTGGTATCCTTTATCACTGGCCTGAGGTTCTGAGATGTCTGAAGCACCTAAAAAGCGCTGGTACGTCGTTCAGGCGTTTTCCGGTTTTGAAGGCCGCGTAGCCACATCGCTGCGCGAGCATATCAAATTACACAATATGGAAGAGCTGTTTGGCGAAGTCATGGTGCCGACTGAAGAAGTCGTTGAGATCCGTGGCGGCCAGCGTCGCAAAAGCGAACGCAAATTCTTCCCGGGTTACGTTCTGGTCCAGATGGTCATGAACGACGCAAGCTGGCACCTGGTGCGCAGCGTGCCGCGTGTGATGGGCTTTATCGGCGGTACCTCTGACCGTCCGGCGCCGATCAGCGACAAAGAAGTCGATGCGATCATGAACCGCCTGCAGCAGGTTGGCGATAAGCCGCGGCCGAAAACGTTGTTTGAACCGGGTGAAATGGTTCGTGTTAACGACGGTCCGTTCGCAGACTTTAACGGCGTTGTCGAAGAAGTCGATTATGAGAAGTCTCGCCTGAAAGTGTCTGTTTCTATCTTCGGTCGTGCGACCCCGGTAGAGCTGGACTTCAGCCAGGTTGAGAAAGCGTAAGGCTGCGATCAAAAAAGCAGCGATCTAATCGTTGCATAGGGCGCGAAATTGACATACAATTTCGCGCCTTTTGTTTTTATGGGCCTTATGCCCATAAAGCGATATTTATCACGGGGAGCTTCTTTGAAGCGATACTACCCAATTCGAGGAATTTAGAATGGCTAAGAAAGTACAAGCCTACGTCAAGCTGCAGGTTGCAGCTGGTATGGCGAACCCGAGTCCGCCGGTTGGTCCAGCACTGGGTCAGCAGGGTGTGAACATCATGGAATTCTGCAAAGCGTTCAACGCAAAAACGGATTCCATCGAAAAAGGTCTGCCGATTCCGGTTGTTATTACCGTTTACGCTGACCGTTCTTTCACCTTCGTTACCAAAACGCCTCCGGCAGCTGTTCTGCTGAAAAAAGCGGCTGGTATCAAGTCTGGTTCCGGCAAGCCGAACAAAGACAAAGTAGGTAAAATTTCCCGCGCTCAGCTGCAGGAAATCGCGCAGACCAAAGCTGCCGACATGACCGGTGCCGACATTGAAGCGATGACTCGCTCCATCGAAGGTACTGCACGTTCCATGGGCCTGGTAGTGGAGGACTAAGAAATGGCTAAACTGACCAAGCGTATGCGCGTGATCCGTGAAAAAGTTGATGCGACCAAACAGTACGACATCAACGAAGCTATTGCCCTGCTGAAAGAGCTGGCCACTGCTAAATTCAACGAAAGCGTTGACGTTGCCGTTAACCTCGGCATCGATGCTCGTAAATCTGACCAGAACGTTCGTGGCGCGACTGTACTGCCGCACGGTACTGGCCGTTCTGTTCGCGTTGCCGTATTTACCCAGGGCCCGAACGCTGAAGCAGCTAAAGCTGCTGGCGCTGAGCTGGTAGGTATGGAAGATCTGGCTGACCAGATCAAGAAAGGCGAAATGAACTTCGACGTTGTTATCGCATCCCCGGATGCAATGCGCGTTGTTGGCCAGCTGGGCCAGGTTCTGGGTCCGCGCGGCCTGATGCCAAACCCGAAAGTCGGTACCGTAACTCCGAACGTTGCTGAAGCGGTTAAGAACGCTAAAGCAGGTCAGGTTCGTTACCGTAACGACAAAAACGGCATCATCCACACCACCATCGGTAAAGTGGACTTTGACGCTGACAAACTGAAAGAAAACCTGGAAGCTCTGCTGGTTGCGCTGAAAAAAGCAAAACCGAGCCAGGCGAAAGGCGTGTACATCAAGAAAGTTAGCATCTCCACCACCATGGGTGCTGGCGTTGCCGTTGATCAGGCTGGTCTGAGCGCATCTGCGAACTAAGATTAGTCTTTACGTGGGCGGTGATTTTGTCTACAATCTTACCCCCACGATTCTGTTGAAATATAACAGAGTACTATGCGAGTCATTTGAATTGCAGCAAGGCAGCAAGTGAGTGAGTCGCCAGGAGCATAGTTAACTATGTGACTGGTGTGAACGAGCGCAGCTAACACAGCTGCGGTTCAAAGGACGAAGTCATAGAAAGAATTTGTTCGTTGGAGCCTGGCCTATCCAGGCCTCCGTCGAAGACCGCAGGCGTCTCGCAAGAGGCTTAATCCCCTGCGTAGACGGTGACAGAACGCTAAGATTATTTTTGATACTCTGGCTTGTTTCTGCTCACCGTATTAAGACGCTCTTCTCGTTGAGATGAGTGAAGTGAGTTCCGGAACATGAGTTCCGGCAAACATCCAGGAGCAAAGCTAATGGCTTTAAATCTTCAAGACAAACAAGCGATTGTTGCTGAAGTCAGCGAAGTAGCCAAAGGCGCGCTGTCTGCAGTAGTTGCGGATTCCCGTGGCGTAACTGTAGATAAAATGACTGAACTGCGTAAAGCAGGTCGTGAAGCTGGCGTATACATGCGTGTTGTTCGTAACACCCTGCTGCGCCGCGTCGTTGAAGGTACTCAGTTCGAGTGCCTGAAAGACACGTTTGTTGGTCCGACCCTGATTGCATACTCTATGGAACACCCGGGCGCTGCTGCTCGTCTGTTCAAAGAGTTCGCGAAAGCGAATGCAAAATTTGAGGTCAAAGCTGCAGCCTTTGAAGGTGAGCTGATCCCGGCGTCTCAGATCGACCGCCTGGCAACTCTGCCGACCTACGAAGAAGCAATTGCACGCCTGATGGCAACCATGAAAGAAGCTTCGGCTGGCAAACTGGTTCGCACACTGGCTGCTGTACGCGATGCAAAAGAAGCTGCGTAATCGCAGTTGTCTTTATCAAGCATTTGCTTACGTATAAACTTATTCTGATATTCAGGAACAATTTAAATGTCTATCACTAAAGATCAAATCATTGAAGCAGTATCCGCTATGTCCGTAATGGACGTTGTAGAACTGATTTCTGCAATGGAAGAAAAATTCGGTGTTTCCGCTGCTGCTGCTGTAGCTGTAGCTGCTGGCCCGGCTGAAGCTGCTGAAGAAAAAACTGAATTCGACGTAATTCTGAAAGCTGCTGGCGCTAACAAAGTTGCTGTTATCAAAGCAGTACGTGGCGCAACTGGCCTGGGTCTGAAAGAAGCTAAAGACCTGGTAGAATCTGCTCCGGCCGCTCTGAAAGAAGGCGTGAGCAAAGATGACGCTGAAGCACTGAAAAAATCTCTGGAAGAAGCTGGCGCTGAAGTTGAAGTTAAATAAGCCAACCCTTCCGGTTGCAGCCTGAGAAATCAGGCTGATGGCTGGTGACTTTTTAGTCACCAGCCTTTTTGCGCTGTAAGGCGCCAGTAGCGTTTCACACTGTTTGACTACTGCTGTGCCTTTCAATGCTTGTTTCTATCGACGACTTAATATACTGCGACAGAGCGTACGTTCTGTGTAAATCGCAATGAAATGGTTTAAGCGTGATAGCAACAGGCATTGCGGAAAGTATCCATTTTCCGGTCAACAAAATAGTGTTGCACAAACTGTCCCCCGCAGGACAGATGGGTCGACTTGTCAGCGAGCTGAGGAACCCTATGGTTTACTCCTATACCGAGAAAAAACGTATTCGTAAGGATTTTGGTAAACGTCCACAAGTTCTGGATGTACCTTATCTCCTTTCTATCCAGCTTGACTCGTTTCAGAAGTTTATCGAGCAAGATCCTGAAGGGCAGTACGGCTTGGAAGCAGCCTTCCGTTCCGTGTTCCCGATTCAGAGCTACAGCGGTAATTCCGAGCTGCAGTACGTCAGCTACCGCCTTGGCGAACCGGTGTTTGACGTTCAGGAATGTCAGATCCGTGGCGTGACCTATTCCGCACCGCTGCGCGTAAAACTGCGTCTGGTGATCTACGAGCGCGAAGCGCCGGAAGGCACCGTTAAAGACATTAAAGAACAAGAAGTCTACATGGGCGAAATTCCGCTCATGACCGACAACGGTACCTTTGTTATCAACGGTACTGAGCGTGTTATCGTTTCTCAGCTGCACCGTAGTCCGGGCGTCTTCTTTGACTCCGACAAAGGTAAAACCCACTCTTCGGGTAAAGTGCTGTATAACGCGCGCATCATTCCTTACCGTGGTTCCTGGCTGGACTTCGAATTCGATCCGAAGGACAACCTGTTCGTGCGTATCGACCGTCGCCGTAAACTGCCTGCGACCATCATCCTGCGTGCGCTGAACTACACCACTGAGCAGATCCTTGACCTGTTCTTTGAGAAAGTCGTCTTCGAAATTCGCGACAACAAGCTGCAGATGGAGCTGATTCCAGAACGTCTGCGCGGCGAAACTGCGTCGTTCGATATCGAAGCTAACGGCAAGGTGTACGTTGAAAAAGGCCGCCGCATTACCGCGCGTCATATCCGTCAGCTGGAAAAAGACGATATCAAGCATATCGAAGTTCCGGTTGAGTACATCGCAGGTAAAGTCGTCTCTAAAGACTACGTTGACGAATCCACTGGCGAGCTGATCTGCGCGGCGAACATGGAGCTGAGCCTGGATCTGCTGGCTAAGCTGAGCCAGTCCGGCCACAAGCGTATCGAAACGCTGTTTACCAACGATCTGGACCACGGCCCGTACATTTCTGAAACGGTACGCGTCGACCCAACTAACGATCGTCTGAGCGCGCTGGTAGAAATCTACCGCATGATGCGCCCTGGTGAGCCGCCGACTCGCGAAGCGGCTGAAAGCCTGTTCGAGAACCTGTTCTTCTCCGAAGACCGCTATGACCTGTCTGCGGTGGGTCGTATGAAGTTCAACCGTTCTCTGCTGCGCGACGAAATCGAAGGTTCCGGTATCCTGAGCAAAGACGACATCATTGATGTCATGAAGAAGCTCATCGATATCCGTAACGGTAAAGGCGAAGTGGATGATATCGACCACCTCGGCAACCGTCGTATCCGTTCCGTCGGCGAAATGGCGGAAAACCAGTTCCGCGTTGGCCTGGTGCGTGTAGAGCGTGCGGTGAAAGAGCGTCTGTCTCTGGGCGATCTGGATACCCTGATGCCTCAGGATATGATCAACGCCAAGCCGATTTCCGCCGCAGTGAAAGAGTTCTTTGGTTCCAGCCAGCTGTCTCAGTTTATGGACCAGAACAACCCGCTGTCTGAGATTACGCACAAACGTCGTATCTCCGCACTCGGCCCAGGCGGTCTGACCCGCGAACGCGCAGGCTTCGAAGTTCGAGACGTACACCCGACGCACTACGGTCGCGTATGTCCTATCGAAACGCCGGAAGGTCCGAACATCGGTCTGATCAACTCCCTGTCCGTGTACGCACAGACTAACGAATATGGCTTCCTTGAGACGCCGTACCGTCGTGTGGTTGATGGCGTGGTCACTGACGAAATTCATTACCTGTCTGCTATCGAAGAAGGCAACTACGTTATCGCTCAGGCGAACTCCAACCTGGATGACGAAGGCCACTTTGTAGAAGATCTGGTGACCTGCCGTAGCAAAGGCGAATCCAGCTTGTTCAGCCGCGACCAGGTTGACTACATGGACGTTTCCACCCAGCAGGTGGTCTCCGTCGGTGCGTCCCTGATCCCGTTCCTGGAACACGATGACGCCAACCGTGCATTGATGGGTGCGAACATGCAACGTCAGGCGGTTCCGACTCTGCGCGCTGACAAGCCGCTGGTGGGTACCGGTATGGAACGTGCTGTCGCCGTCGACTCCGGTGTTACTGCAGTAGCTAAACGTGGCGGTACTGTTCAGTACGTGGATGCGTCCCGTATCGTTATCAAAGTTAACGAAGACGAGATGTACCCGGGTGAAGCAGGTATCGACATCTATAACCTGACCAAATACACCCGTTCTAACCAGAACACCTGTATCAACCAGATGCCATGTGTGTCTCTGGGCGAGCCGGTTGAGCGCGGCGACGTGCTGGCAGACGGTCCGTCCACCGACCTCGGTGAACTGGCGCTCGGTCAGAACATGCGCGTGGCGTTCATGCCGTGGAACGGCTACAACTTCGAAGACTCCATCCTCGTTTCCGAGCGTGTTGTCCAGGAAGACCGTTTCACCACCATCCACATTCAGGAACTGGCGTGCGTGTCCCGTGACACCAAGCTGGGGCCGGAAGAGATCACCGCTGACATCCCGAACGTGGGTGAAGCTGCGCTCTCCAAACTGGATGAATCCGGTATCGTTTACATCGGCGCGGAAGTAACCGGCGGCGACATTCTGGTCGGTAAGGTGACGCCGAAAGGTGAAACCCAGCTGACGCCGGAAGAGAAACTGCTGCGTGCGATCTTCGGTGAGAAAGCGTCTGACGTTAAAGACTCTTCTCTGCGCGTACCTAACGGTGTCTCCGGTACGGTTATCGACGTTCAGGTCTTTACTCGCGATGGCGTAGAAAAAGACAAACGTGCTCTGGAAATCGAAGAGATGCAGCTCAAGCAGGCGAAAAAAGACCTGTCTGAAGAACTGCAGATCCTCGAAGCGGGCCTGTTTAGCCGTATCCGTGCGGTGCTGGTGTCCGGCGGCGTTGAAGCTGAGAAGCTCGACAAACTGCCGCGCGACCGCTGGCTGGAACTCGGTCTGACCGACGAAGAGAAACAAAATCAGCTGGAACAACTGGCTGAGCAGTATGACGAACTGAAACACGAGTTCGAGAAAAAACTTGAAGCGAAGCGCCGTAAAATCACCCAGGGCGACGATCTGGCGCCGGGCGTGCTGAAGATCGTGAAGGTCTATCTGGCCGTTAAACGCCGTATCCAGCCGGGTGATAAGATGGCAGGTCGTCACGGTAACAAGGGTGTTATCTCTAAGATCAACCCGATCGAAGACATGCCTTACGATGAAAACGGCACACCGGTAGACATCGTACTGAACCCGCTGGGCGTACCGTCTCGTATGAACATCGGTCAGATTCTGGAAACCCACCTGGGTATGGCTGCGAAAGGTATTGGCGACAAGATTAACGCCATGCTGAAACAGCAGCAGGAGGTCGCCAAACTGCGCGAATTCATCCAGCGTGCCTACGATCTGGGCGCCGACGTTCGTCAGAAAGTCGACCTGAGCACCTTCAGCGATGATGAAGTGCTGCGTCTGGCAGAAAACCTGCGCAAAGGTATGCCGATTGCCACACCAGTGTTCGACGGTGCGAAAGAAGCGGAAATCAAAGAGCTGCTGAAACTGGGCGACCTGCCGACCTCCGGTCAGATCACCCTGTTCGATGGCCGTACGGGTGAACAGTTCGAACGTCCGGTAACCGTCGGTTACATGTACATGCTGAAACTGAACCACCTGGTTGATGACAAGATGCATGCGCGTTCTACCGGTTCTTACAGCCTGGTTACTCAGCAGCCGCTGGGTGGTAAGGCGCAGTTCGGTGGTCAGCGCTTCGGGGAGATGGAAGTGTGGGCGCTGGAAGCTTACGGCGCCGCCTACACCCTGCAGGAAATGCTCACCGTTAAGTCTGATGACGTGAACGGTCGTACCAAGATGTATAAGAACATCGTGGACGGCAACCATCAGATGGAACCGGGTATGCCGGAATCCTTCAACGTTCTGTTGAAAGAGATCCGCTCGCTGGGCATCAACATCGAACTGGAAGACGAGTAATTCTCGCTCAAACAGGTCACTGGTGTCGGGGTAAAACCCGACACCAGATTGTGCTAACTCCGACGGGAGCAAATCCGTGAAAGATTTATTAAAGTTTCTGAAAGCGCAGACTAAAACCGAAGAGTTTGATGCGATCAAAATTGCTCTGGCTTCGCCAGACATGATCCGTTCATGGTCTTTCGGTGAAGTTAAAAAGCCGGAAACCATCAACTACCGTACGTTCAAACCTGAGCGTGACGGCCTTTTCTGCGCCCGTATCTTTGGGCCGGTAAAAGACTACGAGTGCCTGTGCGGTAAGTACAAGCGCCTGAAACACCGTGGTGTTATTTGTGAGAAGTGCGGCGTTGAAGTGACCCAGACCAAAGTACGCCGTGAGCGTATGGGCCACATCGAGCTGGCGTCTCCGACTGCTCACATCTGGTTCCTGAAATCGCTGCCGTCCCGTATCGGTCTGCTGCTCGATATGCCGTTGCGCGATATCGAACGCGTACTGTACTTCGAATCTTATGTGGTTATCGAAGGCGGTATGACCAACCTGGAACGTCAACAGATTCTGACTGAAGAGCAGTATCTGGACGCGCTGGAAGAGTTCGGTGACGAATTCGACGCGAAGATGGGTGCGGAAGCTATCCAGGCCCTGCTGAAGAGCATGGATCTGGAGCAAGAGTGTGAAACTCTGCGCGAAGAGCTGAACGAAACCAACTCCGAAACCAAGCGTAAAAAGCTGACCAAGCGTATCAAACTACTGGAAGCCTTCGTTCAGTCTGGCAACAAGCCAGAGTGGATGATCCTGACCGTTCTGCCGGTTCTGCCGCCAGATCTGCGTCCGCTGGTTCCGCTGGATGGTGGTCGTTTCGCCACGTCAGATCTGAACGATCTGTATCGTCGCGTCATTAACCGTAACAACCGTCTGAAGCGTCTGCTGGATCTGGCTGCGCCGGACATCATCGTACGTAACGAAAAACGTATGCTGCAGGAAGCGGTTGACGCCCTGCTGGATAACGGTCGTCGCGGTCGTGCGATCACCGGTTCTAACAAACGTCCTCTGAAATCTTTGGCCGACATGATCAAAGGTAAACAAGGTCGTTTCCGTCAGAACCTGCTCGGTAAGCGTGTTGACTACTCCGGTCGTTCTGTAATCACCGTAGGTCCATACCTGCGTCTGCATCAGTGCGGTCTGCCGAAGAAAATGGCGCTGGAGCTGTTCAAACCGTTCATCTACGGCAAACTGGAACTGCGTGGCCTGGCCACCACTATCAAAGCCGCGAAGAAAATGGTTGAGCGCGAAGAAGCTGTCGTTTGGGATATCCTTGACGAAGTTATCCGCGAACACCCGGTACTGCTGAACCGTGCACCGACTCTGCACCGTCTGGGTATCCAGGCATTTGAACCGGTACTGATCGAAGGTAAAGCTATCCAGCTGCACCCGCTGGTTTGTGCGGCATATAACGCCGACTTCGATGGTGACCAGATGGCTGTTCACGTACCGCTGACGCTGGAAGCCCAGCTTGAAGCGCGTGCGCTGATGATGTCTACCAACAACATCCTGTCTCCGGCGAACGGCGAACCTATCATCGTTCCGTCTCAGGACGTGGTATTGGGTCTGTACTACATGACCCGTGACTGTGTTAACGCCAAAGGCGAAGGCATGGTGCTGACTGGCCCGAAAGAAGCTGAGCGTATCTATCGCGCAGGTCTGGCCTCTCTGCATGCGCGCGTTAAAGTGCGTATCACTGAATATGAAAAAGATGAAAACGGCGAATTCGTTGCGCACACCAGCCTGAAAGACACGACCGTTGGTCGCGCCATTCTGTGGATGATCGTACCGAAAGGTCTGCCTTTCTCCATCGTCAACCAGGCGCTGGGCAAGAAAGCGATCTCCAAAATGCTGAACACTTGCTACCGTATTCTGGGCCTGAAACCGACCGTTATTTTTGCGGACCAGACGATGTACACCGGCTTTGCTTATGCAGCGCGTTCAGGTGCGTCCGTTGGTATTGATGACATGGTCATCCCGGAGAAAAAACACGAGATCATCTCTGAGGCGGAAGCTGAAGTTGCTGAGATCCAGGAGCAGTTCCAGTCTGGTCTGGTAACCGCTGGCGAACGCTATAACAAAGTTATCGATATCTGGGCTGCGGCGAACGATCGTGTATCCAAAGCGATGATGGATAACCTGCAAACCGAAACCGTGATTAACCGTGACGGCCAGGAAGAGCAGCAGGTCTCCTTCAACAGCATCTATATGATGGCCGACTCCGGTGCGCGTGGTTCTGCGGCACAGATTCGTCAGCTGGCAGGTATGCGTGGTCTGATGGCGAAGCCGGATGGCTCCATCATCGAAACGCCAATCACCGCGAACTTCCGTGAAGGTCTGAACGTACTCCAGTACTTCATCTCCACGCACGGTGCGCGTAAAGGTCTGGCGGATACCGCACTGAAAACCGCGAACTCCGGTTATCTGACCCGTCGTCTGGTTGACGTCGCGCAGGATCTGGTGGTGACCGAAGATGACTGTGGTACGCACGAAGGTATCCTGATGACCCCGGTTATCGAGGGTGGCGACGTGAAAGAGCCGCTGCGTGACCGCGTTCTGGGTCGTGTGACGGCGGAAGATGTGCTGAAACCGGGTACCGCGGACATTCTGGTTCCACGCAACACGCTGCTGCACGAACAGTGGTGTGACCTGCTGGAAGCAAACTCCGTTGACGCCGTTAAAGTGCGTTCTGTTGTATCCTGCGACACCGACTTTGGTGTATGTGCGCACTGCTATGGTCGTGACCTGGCGCGTGGCCACATCATCAACAAAGGTGAAGCTATCGGCGTTATCGCGGCACAGTCCATCGGTGAACCGGGTACACAGCTGACGATGCGTACGTTCCACATCGGTGGTGCGGCATCGCGTGCGGCTGCTGAATCCAGCATCCAGGTTAAGAACAAAGGTAGCATCAAGCTCAGCAACGTGAAGTCGGTTGTGAACTCCAGCGGTAAACTGGTTATCACTTCCCGTAACACCGAACTGAAGCTGATCGACGAATTCGGTCGTACCAAAGAGAGCTATAAAGTGCCTTATGGCGCTGTCATGGCGAAAGGTGATGGCGAGCAGGTTGCCGGCGGCGAAACCGTGGCAAACTGGGACCCGCACACCATGCCGGTTATCACCGAAGTGAGTGGTTTCATCCGCTTCACTGACATGATCGACGGTCAGACCATTACGCGCCAGACCGACGAACTGACCGGTTTGTCTTCGCTGGTGGTTCTGGATTCGGCTGAACGTACTACCGGTGGTAAAGATCTGCGTCCGGCGCTGAAAATCGTTGATGCTCAGGGTAATGACGTTCTGATCCCGGGTACCGATATGCCTGCGCAGTACTTCCTGCCGGGTAAAGCGATTGTACAGCTGGAAGATGGCGTACAGATCAGTTCTGGTGACACCCTGGCGCGTATTCCGCAGGAATCCGGCGGTACCAAGGATATCACCGGTGGTCTGCCGCGCGTTGCCGACCTGTTCGAAGCGCGTCGTCCGAAAGAACCGGCAATCCTTGCTGAAATCGCAGGTATCGTTTCCTTCGGTAAAGAAACCAAAGGCAAACGTCGTCTGGTGATTACGCCGGTTGATGGTAGTGACCCGTACGAAGAGATGATTCCGAAATGGCGTCAGCTCAACGTGTTCGAAGGGGAACGTGTAGAACGTGGTGATGTGATTTCCGACGGTCCGGAAGCGCCGCACGACATTCTGCGTCTGCGTGGTGTTCATGCTGTGACGCGTTACATTGTTAACGAAGTTCAGGATGTATACCGTCTGCAGGGCGTTAAGATTAACGATAAACACATCGAAGTTATCGTTCGTCAGATGCTGCGTAAAGCGACCATCGAAAGCGCCGGTAGTTCCGACTTCCTGGAAGGCGAACAGGTTGAATACTCTCGCGTCAAGATCGCTAACCGCGAGCTGGAAGCGAACGGCAAAGTGGGGGCTACCTTCTCCCGCGATCTGCTGGGTATCACCAAAGCGTCTCTGGCAACCGAATCGTTCATCTCTGCCGCATCGTTCCAGGAGACCACGCGTGTCCTGACCGAAGCAGCCGTTGCGGGTAAACGCGACGAACTGCGCGGCCTGAAAGAGAACGTTATCGTGGGTCGTCTGATTCCGGCCGGTACCGGTTATGCGTACCACCAGGATCGTATGCGCCGTCGCGCCGCGGGCGAGCAGCCAGCAACACCGCAGGTCACTGCGGAAGATGCATCTGCAAGCCTGGCAGAACTGCTGAACGCAGGTCTGGGCGGTTCTGATAACGAGTAATCGTTAAATGGTGGAGGGGTATTTATCCCTCCACCAGCTTCATGCTGGATACCGAATTCCGGGTCGCTTGCCTGCAAGGAAAGAAAATGCCAGCGATTATTTCATTAATCTATTTAATGTTTAGTCTTTTAGTATTTACAAAAAAGATAACCATTTCAAACGTTCTGTCCGCTTTTTTATTGTTTCTATCGTTATATATACTTCACCATAAATCATTACTTATATTTATTTATTGTCTTATTATTATTGTCGCCACCGTTATTCTTCATCAAGTCAAAACCAGCGCGGATAAAAAAGCCGTATTTTATTTTTCAATGCCATGCTGGCTCTTGATTTTATCTGTAATTATAAATTTAATGAATAAATGAATTATTTTTTCATGACTCTTGTTTCTCGCATTATTTGTGAAAACTCATTGTCACTGGTTATATGAATAAATTGTCCAGTTGTTGCATTATATTTTGCCATCGCACAGGGAAGACTATTACCGCCGTTAGCCATAACAAATTTTGCTTTTGTATTACGATAAAGATTGACGCCAGGAATGGGGTCTTGACCGAATGTATAAGGCGTTGGGACAATCACATTATGTTTGTTTGAGAGCCACTTTGCTAAAATCCCGCCAACGCCATCAACCGGCGTAATAAAAGTAGAGAATCCACAATACTCAAAATTGAAATTTTTTATCATTGGGTTTGTTTTTTTCTGTAACATTGAGTCCAAATGTGACTTTAAATTTATCCCATAAATCTAAGTTATTAAAGTCTATTGGCTCGCCATTATAAAATACCTGCTGTTCATACATTAAATGATAAGCCTGTTTTATTGATTGTTTACGCGGGACATTTTAAATTATTAAATGAAGGATTTAATTCCATTAAGGTCTTTGTTTGCTCTTATTACAGGAATTATAAATATGATGCCATTTCTGGAATAAAAGTAAAGTTAATAAATTATTTATTTAATTGCTCACTGGTAGGGTATTTATGTATCCTCCGGTTAATGCTTAGTTTAGCATCTTTTAGCTGACAGCGATTGCAACGCTAAAAAACATGTGCTAATAATCATCATGTAAAATATGTAATGAAGTAAGTATGGAGCATTTAATTGTTATGATTCCACCATTAAATAGATATGTTCCCGCGCTTTCAAAAAATGAATTGGTTAAAACTGTTACCAACAGGGACATTCAGTTTACAAGTTTTAATGGAAAAGATTATCCCTTGTGCTTTTTAGATGAGAAAACCCCTCTTCTTTTCCAGTGGTTTGAGCGGAATCCTGCTCGCTTTGGGAAAAATGATATACCTATAATTAACACAGAGAAAAACCCCTACCTTAACAATATCATTAAAGCAGCAACAATTGAAAAAGAACGTCTTATAGGTATTTTTGTAGATGGTGATTTTTTTCCGGGACAAAAGGATGCTTTTTCAAAACTTGAGTATGACTATGAAAACATAAAAGTCATATATAGAAATGATATTGACTTTAGCATGTACGATAAAAAATTATCAGAAATTTATATGGAAAATATTTCTAAGCAAGAGTCCATGCCAGAAGAAAAAAGGGATTATCATTTACTGCAGCTATTGAAAAAAGAATTGAGTGATATTCAAGAGGATAATGATTCATTAATTAAATCTTACTTACTGGATAAAGGCCATGTATGGTTTGATTTTTACAGGAATATGGCTATGTTAAAGGCTGGTCAGTTATTCCTGGAGGCGGATAAGGTTGGGTGTTATGATTTATCAACAAATAGTGGGTGTATATATCTCGATGCTGATATGATTATCACGGAAAAATTGGGGGGTATATATATTCCGGATGGAATCGCTGTTCATGTAGAAAGGATAGATGGCCGTGCTTCTATGGAAAACGGGATAATAGCTGTTGATCGCAATAACCACCCGGCTTTACTTGCTGGATTAGAAATAATGCATACTAAATTTGATGCTGATCCCTATTCTGATGGTGTATGTAATGGAATTAGAAAACATTTTAATTATTCTTTAAATGAAGATTATAATTCTTTTTGCGATTTTATTGAGTTTAAGCATGATAACATTATAATGAATACCAGTCAGTTTACGCAAAGTTCATGGGCTAGGCATGTGCAGTAGTGGAAATGGCAATAATCATGCTATTGAATACATAAAATATTGGCATAAACTATCAAGTTTCGGCGAAAAAATATTTGATGCTCAGTTTTCTCTACTACAGCCAACTTTAAAATCGCAGTGCTGTTCAGAACGGACATAAAAAAACGGGAGGTCGATAACAATCTCCCGTTTTTCGCATTACGTACTCGTTCGTGAAATACTAATGCGTTTACATACGGGTTCACCGCGTTTGCGAAGCGCGCCCCAGCCAACTGTCCCAGTCTTTCCAGACGGGCTGCAATCCTTGCGCGCTTAACGCGCTTGCTACTGTTTCAGGCCGACGGGCATCGTGGGGAGAAAACTGCTCCAGTTCCGGATGATCGTCAGCGTAGCCGCCGGGCTGCGTTTTTGAGAAGGCGCTGACGTTGTTGATTGCCAGAGGAATCACATGGTCTCGAAACCACGGCGATTCGCGGGTGGAGAGTGATAATTCAATTTCCGGCGCCAATAACCGGAAAGCGCAAATCGTTTGCACCAGTTGCTTTTCATCCATCACAGATGCGGGTTCCACACCGCCAGTACACGGACGCAGACGCGGGAAGGAAACAGAATAGCGACTCTGCCAGTAGTGTTTCTGCATCCACAACAGATGCTCCGCCACCATATAGCAATCCACCCGCCAGTTGTCCGACAGACCAATTAGCGCGCCAAGACCGATTTTGTCGATACCTGCCCGGCCTAACCGATCCGGCGTTTCCAGCCGCCAGAAAAAGTCCTGTTTCTTTCCCTTCAGGTGATGCTGTGCATAGATTGCCTCATGATAAGTCTCCTGATAAACCATCACGCCATCGATCCCCAGTGTTTTGAGCTCCGCATAGTTTTCTTGCGACAAGGGCTGGACTTCCATCTGTAAAGAGGAAAATTGACGGCGGATGGTGGGTAAATGACGGCGAAAATAGTCCATGCCGACTTTGGCCTGATGTTCGCCGGTGACTAACAGCAGATGCTCAAAGCCCAGTTTACGGATAGCATCGCACTCCCTTTGAATATCCACCTCATCCAGCGTTTTACGCTTAATGCGGTTGCTCATCGAAAAACCGCAGTAGGTACAGTCGTTGGCACAGAGGTTTGAGAGATAAAGCGGCACGTAGAAACTGACGGTGTTGCCAAAGCGTTGTCGGGTCAGCCTTTGTGCCCGCTGCGCCATCGGTTCCAGATAATCGGCGGCGGCGGGGGAGAGCAACGCCATCAAATCGTCCCGGCTAAGATGCGCGACGTTCAGCGCGCGCTCCACGTCGGCGGCGGTTTTACCGTTGATGCGCAGGCGAATATCGTCCCACTCCAGTTGCCGCCAACGGTCGCTGAAGGTTTTCATGACAGGGCCTCCAGAAATCCGGTGAGCGGGCTGGTGGCGCTGGCGTAGGTGCTACGATTACCCGGCACCGCCTGACGCGCCAGTACTCCCGCTTCTACAGCCAGGCGGAAAGCGGTTGCCATCATTACCGGATCGTCCGCCACGGCAATCGCCGTGTTGACCAGCACCGCATCAGCGCCCATTTCCAGCGCCTGCGCCGCATGGCTGGGCACTCCAATGCCCGCATCAACCACCACCGGCACGGTGGACTGCTGGATAATAATCTCCAGCATCGCTTTGGTTTCCAGCCCCTGATTCGAACCGATAGGCGCGCCGAGCGGCATCACCGCCGCGCAGCCGACCTCTTCCAGCCGCTTGCACAACACCGGATCCGCGCCGCAGTAGGGCAGCACCACGAAGCCCTGCTTCACCAGCGCCTCGGCGGCTTTTAGCGTTTCGATCGGATCCGGCAGCAGCCAGCGGGCGTCCGGATGGATTTCTAATTTCAGCCAGTGGGTTCCCAGCGCTTCGCGCGCCAGTTGGGCGGCGAAGATCGCCTCTTCGGCAGTTTTCGCCCCGGAGGTATTGGGCAGCAGCGTGACGCCCACTTCAATGAGTGGCGCCAGGATAGCGTCGTTGTGCTGACGTAAATCCACGCGCTTCATCGCCAGCGTCACCAACTGGCTGCCGGAGGCGCGAATCGCCTCGACCATCAGCTGCGACGAGGCAAATTTTCCGGTACCGGTGAACAGATGTGAATCAAACGTTTTGTCGGCAATACGTAACATCTCAACCCCCTGCAATAACCTGAAAAAGCAGGATCTGGTCGCCTTCCTGCACGATTTGCTGCTGCCACTGCTCGCGCGGCAGGATCTGCTGATTGAGCGCCAACGCTGCGCCCGGTTTGAGCTGGTTGAGCTGGATAAGCAGCCCGCTGACGGTTTGCCCTTCGGCGCACTGCATCGGCTCATCATTGAATTGAATTTGCATGCTGCCCTCCGCATACCGGACAGCCGCTGGCGCGACGCAGCGCGAGGCTGCGCCACTGGCTGGTTTTGCCGTCAAACAGGCGTAGCTCTCCGCTGGGCGTCTCAATACCGCTGAGTAATTTAATCGCCTCCAGCGCCTGCAAAGTGCCCATCATGCCAACAACCGGTCCGACGATACCGGCGGTACGGCAGTTGCGTTCAGGCTCGACATCGTCCGGCCACAGGCAACGGTAGCAGCCTTGCTCCCACGGTGGCGTCAGTACCATCAATTGGCCGCCAAAGCCGACGGCGCTGGCGGTAATTAATGGTGTATTCAGTGCCACGCAGGCGGCGTTAATTTCCTGACGGGTCGCCATGTTGTCGGTACAGTCGAGCACCACGTCGGCGTGTGCTACCGCATGCCGCAGTGCCTCGCCTTTTAGTCGCTGCTGGAGTGATATCAGTTCGATATCCGGGTTGAGCTGTGTCAGGCGCTGCTGGGCAACCTGAGATTTTGAACGCGCGATATCATCAGTGGTAAATAGAATCTGGCGCTGTAAATTGCTCAGATGAATGTCGTCATCGTCTACCAGCGTTAGTTTGCCGATGCCTGCTCCCGCCAGATACAGCGCGGCAGGCGAACCCAATCCGCCTAAGCCGACAATCAATACATGGCTATTGAGCAACTTTTGCTGGCCTTCAATCGCGATATCGCCGAGCAGGATCTGGCGGCTATAACGCATAAAATCATGGTCATTCATCGCCAACTCCCGCAATATCCAGTAACTGCGCGGTAGCGGCGCGCCAGTCGGCGGCCTGAGTAATGGCGCTAACCACCGCCACGCTCCCGACGCCGGTCGCCAGCACCGACGGAGCGCGTTCCACACTGATGCCGCCGATCGCGACGGTCGGGTAATCCGCCAGTCGTTCAATATGACTGGCCAGCTGCGCCAGCCCCTGCGGGGCGGAAGGCATCTGCTTGGTTTGCGTGGGGAAGACATGACCCAGCGCGATATAAGAAGGCTTAGCGGCCAGCGCGACGTCTATCTCCATATCATCGTGGGTCGATACGCCGAGGCGTAATCCCGCCGCCTGAATCGCCTTCAGGTCAGTGGTTTCGAGATCTTCCTGACCCAGATGCACGCCGTAAGCGCGGTGCTTAATTGCCAGACGCCAGTAGTCGTTGATAAACAGACGGGCGTTATAACGACGCCCCAGCGCGATGGCAGCGATAACATCCGCTTCCACCTCTTCATCGCGTTTATCTTTGATACGCAGCTGGATCGTGCGCACGCCCGCCTCCAGTAGACGCTCAATCCATGCAACGCTGTCCACCACCGGGTAAAGCCCGAGGCGGAACGGCACGGTCGGGAAATCAGGCTGATACATCAGGCTTCCTCCCGTTTGAGATAAATTTCGCCGCCTTTGGCGCGGAAGTTCTCCGACATATCCGCCATGCCGACTTCAATGGCTTGCGCGGCGGCGTAGTCGCGGACCTCCTGGCTGATTTTCATCGAGCAGAATTTCGGCCCGCACATGGAACAGAAGTGGGCGACTTTGCCGGACTCCTGCGGCAGGGTTTCATCGTGATAAGCGCGGGCGGTGAACGGGTCGAGCGCGAGGTTAAACTGATCTTCCCAGCGGAATTCGAAGCGCGCTTTCGACATGGCGTTATCGCGGATCTGCGCGCCCGGATGTCCTTTGGCTAAATCCGCGGCGTGGGCGGCGATTTTGTAGGTGATTAGCCCCTGCTTCACATCTTCTTTGTTCGGCAGGCCGAGATGCTCTTTCGGCGTCACATAACACAGCATCGCGCAGCCAAACCAGCCGATCATCGCGGCACCGATCCCGGAGGTGAAGTGGTCATAGCCCGGCGCGATATCGGTGGTCAATGGCCCTAAGGTGTAGAACGGCGCTTCATGGCAGCTCTCCAGCTCTTCGGTCATGTTGCGCTGAATCATATGCATGGGTACATGACCCGGGCCTTCAATCATCACCTGCACGTCGTATTCCCAGGCGATTTTGGTCAGCTCGCCCAGCGTATGCAGCTCGGAGAACTGCGCTTCGTCGTTGGCGTCCTGAATGGAGCCGGGGCGCAGGCCGTCGCCCAGCGACAGGGAAACGTCGTAGGCGGCGCAGATTTCACAAATCTCGCGGAAATGTTCGAACAGGAAGTTCTCTTTGTGATGCGAGAGGCACCACTTCGCCATGATCGAACCGCCGCGCGAGACAATACCGGTCAGGCGTTTGGCGGTCATCGGCACGTAGCGCAACAGCACGCCCGCGTGAATGGTGAAGTAGTCGACGCCCTGTTCGGCCTGCTCCAGCAGCGTGTCGCGGAACGCTTCCCAGGTAAGATCTTCGGCGATCCCGTTGACCTTCTCCAGCGCCTGGTAGATCGGGACGGTGCCGATCGGTACCGGGCTGTTACGCAGGATCCATTCGCGGGTTTCGTGGATATAGCGGCCGGTGGAGAGGTCCATAACCGTATCCGCGCCCCAGCGGGTTGACCACACCAGTTTTTCCACCTCTTCTTCGATGGAGGAGGTGACCGCCGAGTTACCGATGTTGGCATTCACTTTGACCAAGAAGTTGCGGCCGATAATCATCGGCTCCGATTCCGGGTGGTTGATGTTGGCGGGAATAATCGCGCGGCCCGCGGCGACTTCATCACGCACGAATTCCGGGGTGATGTTTTCCGGCAGGCGCGCGCCAAAGTTCATCCCCGGATGCTGGTGGCGCAGCACTTCACTGCGAATGCGCTCACGGCCCATATTTTCACGGATGGCGATGAACTCCATTTCGGGAGTGATGATCCCTTGGCGGGCGTAGTGTAACTGGGTGACGCGCTTGCCCGCTTTAGCGCGTTTTGGCGTCAGCAGGCCGGTAAAACGCAGATCGTCCAGGCCATCGTCGGCCAGACGTTCTCTGGTATAAGCCGAGCTACGGTCGTCTAATTCTTCGCTATCGTTACGTGCGTCAATCCATGGCTGGCGCAGTTTCGCCAGACCCTGCTGGACGTTAATCGCCACCTCAGGATCGCCATAGGGGCCGGAGGTGTCGTATACCGGTACGGCTTCGTTCTCTTCAAACTGCGGGTTGTCTTTACTGCCGCCGATGAGCGTGGGGCTAAGTTGAATTTCGCGCATCGGTACGCGAATATCATGCTGCGAACCGGTCACGTAGATGCGTTTCGAGTTGGGAAACGCGGTGCCTTCCAGCGTATCGATAAAATGCTGGGCTTTAGCGCGCTGCTCGCGGCGGGTTAACGTTGTTGTAGACATAGCTCATTCCAAAAAATTAAGGACGTGGCTTGTCAGACGACGGATGGAGTAATGGATGTGCGCCGCCCGTAAAGGCAGCAGCATAAAGCAGAATTACTCTTGTTCCCTTCGCAGGTATTAACCTGATCAGGTTCCGCGGATCCCGAATTAACGGTCTCAGCCTTTTCCACTTCATCCTTCGCGCTGCCTCTTCGTTGGCTTCGTCCGCTCACTCCATTCACTTACTTATGTAAGCTCCTGGAGATTCACCGACTTGCCGCCTTGACGCATCACGAACGCTTTTGTGGAAAATTAGCACTCCGACAAGATAACCGCCCCTCCGAAGAGGGGGCTGAAGTAAACTACCCGTTACTCGCGCAGAACTCAAGCGGGACGTTTGACTCTGGCGCCGTCGTGCATCGCGTCAAACACCAGCATAATCAGCTTGTCTTCCAGAACAAAGCGGGCTTCCAGCGCTTCGCCGATATCTGACAGAGCTTGTTGAAATTCGAGACAATTATCGTGATCGATGGCAGTTTCCAGGCTGGTGTCGTAATAATCCATAATGCGCTGCGTATTATCTTCCAGCAGCGGCCAGATTTTTGCCGCATGTAAAAGCTGACCGTTTCCTTCCAATTTATGGAGAATACGTTCATAAATACTGAAGTGCCCGGCGGAAAGGTAATCGACCAGGCTCTGACAAAAATTATCCAGCGCTTTTTCATTCAGCCGCATGTACGATTCTTTGCCAGGCTTAATGCCAACCAGGTTGTAGTAAGCCACGAGCAGGTGCTTACGTACATCCAGCCAGCGATCGACCAGTTTGTTGCTTCCGCCAACGCGCTCCGTCAGGTTTTCCAGCTGGTTTAGCATGATTGTCTCCGCAAGTTAGATAAAGGCTGCTCGCCATGAATGTAAAAATAATGTTAACAACATGCCAGTGAAGCAAAGGTAGTGCAAGAGCTATGGATCGTATAATTGAAAAATTAGAGAGTGGCTGGTGGATCGTCAGCCATGAACAAAAATTATGGTTGCCGTATGGGGAATTACCACACGGGCTGGCAGCAAATTTCGATCTTGTGGGGCAGCGCGCACTCCGGATAGGTGAATGGCAAGGCGAGCCCGTCTGGCTGGTGTTACAGCATCGACGCCATGATATGGGATCGGTTCGCCAGGTTATCGATCAGGATGCAGGGCTGTTCCAACTGGCGGGACGTGGCGTACAGTTGGCGGAGTTTTACCGATCGCATAAATTTTGCGGCTATTGCGGGCACCCTATGCACCCGAGTAAAACCGAATGGGCGATGCTGTGCAGCCATTGCCGCGAGCGTTACTACCCGCAAATCGCCCCTTGCATTATCGTCGCGATCCGCCGTGAGGATTCGATCCTCCTTGCCCAGCACGTTCGCCACCGCAACGGCGTGCATACCGTGCTGGCCGGGTTTGTTGAAGTCGGCGAAACCTTAGAACAGGCGGTCGCGCGAGAGGTAATGGAGGAGAGCGGGATTAAGGTGAAAAATCTGCGCTATGTGACTTCCCAGCCGTGGCCTTTCCCGCAGTCGTTGATGACCGCTTTTATGGCGGAGTATGACAGCGGCGAGATTGTCATCGACCCGAAAGAACTGTTGGAAGCAAATTGGTACCGTTATGACGATCTGCCGCTACTACCGCCACCGGGCACCGTCGCGCGCCGTTTGATCGAAGATACGGTGGCAATGTGTCGGGCTGAATATGATTGACATGTTACACTGGGCGCATCAACGCTAAAGGAATGTAAAAATGACCGAACTCAAAAACGATCGTTATCTACGTGCGCTGCTGCGCCAGCCCGTTGATGTTACGCCAGTGTGGATGATGCGCCAGGCGGGCCGTTATCTACCGGAGTACAAAGCCACTCGCGCTCAGGCGGGCGATTTTATGTCGCTGTGCAAAAATGCCGAACTGGCCTGCGAGGTCACTTTACAGCCGCTGCGCCGTTATCCGCTTGATGCGGCGATCCTTTTCTCGGATATCCTGACGATTCCGGACGCGATGGGCCTGGGGCTCTATTTTGAAGCCGGGGAAGGCCCGCGCTTTACGGCCCCTGTCACCTGCAAAGCCGATGTCGATAAGCTGCCCATTCCCGATCCGGAGGATGAACTGGGCTATGTGATGAATGCGGTACGGACCATCCGCCGCGAACTAAAAGGCGAGGTTCCTCTGATCGGCTTCTCCGGCAGCCCGTGGACGCTGGCGACTTACATGGTGGAAGGCGGCAGTAGCAAAGCCTTCACGGTGATTAAAAAGATGATGTACGCTGACCCGCAGGCGTTGCATCTGCTGCTGGATAAGTTGGCGAAAAGCGTCACGCTGTACCTCAACGCGCAGATTAAAGCGGGTGCGCAGTCGGTGATGATTTTCGATACCTGGGGCGGCGTGCTGACTGGCCGCGATTACCAGCAATTCTCCCTCTACTACATGCATAAAATCGTCGATGGCCTGCTGCGTGAAAACGACGGTCGCCGCGTGCCGGTAACGCTGTTCACTAAAGGTGGCGGTCAGTGGCTGGAGGCGATGGCGGAAACCGGCTGCGACGCGCTGGGTCTCGACTGGACGACAGATATCGCCGATGCGCGCCGTCGCGTTGGCCATAAAGTGGCGCTGCAGGGCAATATGGACCCCTCGATGCTGTATGCGCCGCCGGCACGGATCGAAGACGAGGTAGCGACTATACTTGCTGGTTTCGGTCAGGGAGAAGGGCACGTCTTTAACCTTGGACATGGCATCCATCAGGATGTGCCGCCAGAACATGCTGGCGCATTTGTGGAGGCAGTGCACCGACTTTCTGCGCAGTATCACAACTAAGGAGTTAGTATGGATCTCGCGTCGCTACGCGCTCAACAGATAGAACTTGCTTCATCGGTTTGCCGCGAAGATCGCCTGGACAAAGATCCGCCAGCGTTTATCGGCGGGGCGGACGTCGGTTTTGAGCAGGGGGGCGAGGTGACGCGGGCGGCGATGGTATTGCTGAAATATCCGTCGCTTGAACTGGTAGAGTACAAGGTGGCGCGTATTGCCACCACCATGCCGTATATCCCCGGCTTTCTCTCTTTTCGTGAATATCCTGCTCTGCTGGCGGCGTGGGAACAGCTCTCGCAAAAGCCCGATTTGCTGTTTGTGGACGGTCACGGTATTTCGCATCCGCGTCGGCTTGGCGTCGCCAGTCATTTTGGACTGTTGGTGGACGTGCCGACCATCGGCGTAGCGAAAAAACGGCTATGCGGTAAATTTGAGCCACTTTCCACCGAACCTGGCGCACTTAGCCCCTTAATGGATAAAGGCGAGCAACTGGCGTGGGTATGGCGCAGCAAGGCGCGCTGTAATCCGCTGTTTATCGCGACGGGGCACCGGGTCAGTACTGACAGCGCGCTGGCGTGGGTACAGCGCTGTATGAAAGGGTATCGCCTGCCGGAGCCGACGCGCTGGGCGGATGCCGTCGCTTCCGGACGTCCGGCGTTTGTTCGTTGGCAAGAAATTCAGCGCTGATTCAGGTAAACTGCCGCTAATTTCCGATTCGAGATTCCATCATGTTACAAAACCCGATTCATTTGCGTCTGGAGCGGCTGGAAAGCTGGCAGCACGTTACCTTTATGGCCTGCTTGTGCGAGCGCATGTACCCGAACTACGCCATGTTTTGCAAGCAGACGGAATTCGGCGACGGACAGATCTACCGTCGCATTCTGGATCTGATCTGGGAAACCCTGACGGTGAAAGATGCAAAGGTCAATTTCGATAGCCAACTGGAGAAGTTTGAAGAGGCAATTCCGGCAGCTGACGACTATGATCTGTACGGCGTTTACCCGGCGATTGATGCCTGCGTCGCATTAAGCGAATTAATGCATTCTCGCCTTAGCGGCGAAACGCTGGAACACGCTATTGAGGTTAGTAAGACTTCCATTACTACGGTAGCGATGTTGGAAATGACTCAGGCTGGTCGGGAAATGACCGATGAGGAGCTCAAAACGAACCCTGCCGTTGAACAGGAATGGGATATTCAGTGGGAAATATTCCGACTTTTAGCCGACTGCGAAGAACGCGATATTGAACTGATAAAAGGGCTCAGGGCAGACCTGCGCGAGGCTGGTGAGAGCAATATCGGTATAAATTTTCAGCAATGACACCAGAAAACGTGATTTAACGTCTGATTTGTCGTGCCATAAGGCTTCCCTTATGCCCCCCGTCTGGTCTACATTTGGGAGGCGAAAAAAAGTGGCTATCGGTGCGTGTATGCAGGAGAGTGCTTTTCTGGCATTTCCGTCGCACTCGATGCTTAGCAAGCGATAAACACATTGTAAGGATAACTTATGAACAAGACTCAACTGATTGATGTAATTGCAGACAAAGCAGAACTGTCCAAAACCCAGGCTAAAGCTGCTCTGGAATCCACTCTGGCTGCTATTACTGAGTCTCTGAAAGAAGGCGATGCTGTACAACTGGTTGGTTTCGGTACCTTCAAAGTGAACCACCGTGCTGAGCGCACTGGCCGTAACCCACAGACCGGTAAAGAAATCAAAATCGCCGCCGCTAACGTACCGGCGTTTGTTTCTGGTAAAGCTCTGAAAGACGCAGTTAAGTAAGACGCGTAACTGTGAACAGTTTTATCGAAGGGGCTTATCAGCCCCTTTTGTCCGTCTGGCGTCGCGCGTTTCTGTTTTCTGGCGCGCTGTTGCTGACTGCCTGCAGTCATAACGCTTCACCGCCTCCGTTTACTGCCAGCGGCTTTGCCGGCGATCACGGCGCGGTGCGTATCTGGCGTAAAGATACGAACGATGAAGTCCATCTGCTTTCTGTTTTTAGCCCGTGGCATAGCGGCAGCACGACGACCAGCGAATATCGTTGGCAGGGTGATACGCTTTCGCTTATTGAACTCAATATTTACAGCAAACCGCCAGAACATATTCGCGCGCGTTTCGACGCTCATGGCGAACTCAGTTTTATGCAGCGTGAAGTCGGGGAGCAGAAGCAGCAGCTTTCCAACGATCAGATTGCCTTGTATCGCTATCGCGCCGAACAAATCCGTCAGACCAGTGACGCCTTGCGCCTGGGGCGGGTCATACTACGCCAGGGACGCTGGCACGCCGACCATACGGTAACCACCTGTGAAGGTGAAACGCTGAAACCGGATCTGGATTCCTGGGCAATAAGCCACATTGAGCGCCGCCAGAACCACTCATCGGTAGAGGTGAGCGTAGCATGGCTGGAGGCGCCGGAAGGATCGCAACTTTTGCTGGTGGCGAATTCAGATTTCTGTCACTGGCAGCCGCAAGCGAAAACCTTTTGATGGAATACCGAATGGCGAAGCCGCCATTCGGCAAACATGCTTTACCAGTTTCCCATACCCATGTGACCGCCGCCGCGATGATAACCGCCGCCATAGCCGCCGCAACCGCCATAGCCCATTCCTGCGCCGCGTGGTATGCCAGCCTGCGCCATCGCGACATCCCGTTTCACGCGTTGCTCATCTAACTTCTGGCCTAATGACTCCATCTCTTTGGCAACCGCGTTAATTTTCGCAGTATCCGGCGAACTGGCGGTCAGTAGCGCGTTGTATTCATAACGTTTGGATATCAGTTGCTGGCGCAGCGCGCTGGTCTGCGTGTAGTAGTCATCATAAATCTTCTGCGCCGTCGCCTGCTGTTCCGTGGTTAACGGGCTACCTCCCTGTTGCCACATACCGTCATTGTTGCCCCAGTGATGCCCGGCGAAGGCGGCGCCGGAGCTCAGGGCCAAAAGAGAGAGGGCGATTAGCGCGATAGCTGATTTATTGTTCCGTTTCATTTTGCGTTCTCCTGTTGCTCATCTTATCCTCTCTCTTGCATCTTCCGTGCCAGGTAACTATTCCTTGTCGGGCAGCGAGTTAACCCGCTTCAGGCGGCAAAAAGCGAGTAAAAATGACTCGCATGACCCGCCTGGCGAGTCATTTTTACCCATCCGTATCCGAAAGGGTGTGCGACAACGCGCGGTTATGCGGAGCGAAGAATGGCATGATCTCTGCTTAAGTAAGGAAAATAAAAACGAGCCGGGGAAGCCTGTGAGTTTTATACGATTACATAAAGATGCCGCTGCAACGTGGTTGAGTCGGCTGTTACCTGCGGCGATCTTCATTCTGGTGGGGCTATTTTCCATTATGGTCATTCGCGACTATGGCCGTGAGAGCGCTGCCGCCAGGCAGACGCTGCTGGAAAAGGGAAATGTACTCATTCGCGCTCTGGAGTCCGGCACGCGAGTAGGTATGGGAATGCGGATGCATCACGCGCAGCAGCAGACATTGCTGGAAGAGATGGCGGGTCAGCCAGGCGTGTTGTGGTTCGCTGTAACGGATGCGCAGGGGGTAATCATCACTCATAGCAACCCTGGCATGGTGGGCAAATCGCTCTATTCCCCATCTGAAATGCATCAACTAAACCCCGGGCCGCAGGAGCGTTGGCGGCGTGTCGACGTTGCTGCTAACGGCGAGACGGTGCCTGCGCTGGAAATTTACCGTCAGTTCCAGCCGCTTTTCGGTATGAGAGGTCACGGTATGAGGGGGCACGGCATGGCGCGTAGCGCCAATGACGACGAACCAGCGAAACAAACTATTTTTATTGCCTTTGACGCCAGCGAGCTGGCCGCGACACAGGCAAGGGAGTGGCGTAATACGCTGATTGTTTTGTCTGCGTTAGCGGCGGTGTTGTTGGCAACGTTACTGGCATTTTTTTGGCATCAGCGTTATCAGCGCTCGCACAGAGAACTGCTTGATGCAATGAAGCGTAAAGAAAAGCTGGTGGCGATGGGGCATCTGGCGGCGGGCGTCGCGCACGAAATTCGTAACCCGCTCTCGTCCATCAAAGGGCTGGCGAAATACTTTGCCGAGCGCACGCCTGCCGGCGGCGAGTCGCATGAACTGGCGCAGGTGATGGCCAAAGAGGCCGACCGTTTGAACCGGGTGGTAAGCGAATTGCTCGAACTGGTAAAGCCCGCGCATCTGACGCTCCAGGCGGTTAACCTCAATGATATTATTACTCACTCCCTGAATCTGGTCAGTCAGGATGCCCAAAGCAGAGAGATTCAGTTGAAATTCACGGCGAATGAGACGCTTAAGCGTATTCAGGCTGACCCGGACAGGCTGACTCAGGTGCTATTGAATTTGTACCTGAACGCTATTCATGCGATTGGCCGCCAGGGAACGATTACCGTAGAGGCAAAAGAAAGTGGGACCGACCGCGTTATCATCACTGTTACCGATAGCGGGAAAGGGATCGCCCCGGATCAGCTGGAGGCGATTTTTACGCCTTATTTTACGACCAAAGCTGACGGGACAGGCCTGGGGCTGGCGGTGGTGCAAAATATCATCGAACAGCATGGCGGTGCGATTAAGGTGAAAAGTATTGAGGGTAAAGGCGCGGTCTTTACTATCTGGTTGCCAGTGATAGCGAGACAACAGGATTAACAAGGGTGATACGCGGAAAAATCGATATTCTGGTTGTGGATGATGATGTAAGCCACTGCACGATTTTACAGGCGCTGCTTCGGGGCTGGGGCTATAACGTCGCTCTGGCCTACAGTGGGCATGATGCGTTGGCTCAGGTGCGTGAGAAAGTCTTTGATCTGGTACTGTGCGATGTGCGTATGGCGGAGATGGACGGTATCGCCACGCTGAAGGAGATTAAAGCGCTCAACCCCGCCATTCCGATTTTGATTATGACGGCATTCTCCAGCGTGGAAACGGCGGTAGAGGCGTTGAAAGCCGGCGCGCTCGACTATTTAATTAAACCGCTGGATTTTGACCGTCTGCAGGAGACGCTGGAAAAGGCGTTGGCGCATACGCGGGAAACGGGCGCTGAATTGCCATCGGCGTCGGCTGCGCAGTTTGGCATGATTGGCAGCAGTCCGGCGATGCAACATTTACTGAATGAAATCGCGATGGTCGCACCATCAGACGCCACGGTATTGATTCACGGAGACTCCGGCACGGGTAAAGAGCTGGTGGCGCGGGCGCTACACGCCTGTAGCGCCAGGAGCGATAGACCGCTGGTCACGCTCAACTGCGCCGCGCTTAATGAATCGCTGCTGGAGTCTGAGCTGTTCGGACACGAAAAAGGCGCGTTTACCGGTGCGGATAAACGTCGGGAGGGACGCTTTGTCGAAGCTGACGGCGGGACATTGTTTCTTGATGAAATCGGCGATATCTCGCCGTTAATGCAGGTACGTTTGCTACGGGCGATTCAGGAGCGCGAAGTGCAACGCGTGGGAAGTAACCAGACGATATCTGTGGATGTTCGGTTAATTGCCGCTACCCACCGCGACCTGGCGGAAGAGGTGAGTGCTGGTCGTTTTCGCCAGGATCTCTATTACCGCCTGAATGTGGTGGCGATTGAAATGCCTTCTTTGCGCCAGCGTCGGGAAGATATTCCGCTACTGGCAGACCATTTTCTGCGGCGTTTTGCCGAACGTAACCGAAAAGCGGTGAAGGGGTTTACGCCGCAGGCGATGGATCTGCTGATCCACTACGACTGGCCGGGTAATATCCGTGAGCTGGAAAACGCTATCGAACGAGCGGTGGTGTTGCTGACGGGAGAATACATTTCTGAACGCGAATTGCCTCTCGCTATTGCCGCGACGCCGATAAAAGCGGAAAACAGCGCCGAAATCCAACCGTTGGTCGATGTGGAGAAAGAGGTGATTCTGGCGGCGCTGGAAAAAACGGGCGGCAACAAAACGGAAGCCGCCCGTCAATTGGGCATTACGCGCAAAACGCTGCTGGCTAAACTCAGCCGTTAGTTTTGCTCACGCTCAATGGCGCGCCAGCCAATGTCGTTACGGCTGAAGCTGCCGTCCCAGCGGATGTCGGTCATCAGGGCGTAAGCGCGTTTCTGCGCTTCGGCGACGGTGTGGCCCAGCGCGGTGGCGCACAGGACGCGTCCGCCGCTGGTGAGCACACGGTCGTCGTCGGCGAGCTTAGTGCCAGCGTGGAAGACTTTGCCGTCAGCCACTTCTTCCAGCGGCAGGCCGTGGATCTCATCGCCAGTGTTGTAGTTGCCCGGATAACCGCCCGCGGCGATCACCACGCCTAATGAAGCGCGCTCGTCCCACTCGGAGGTTTTCTCATCCAGCTTGCCGTCGCAGGCGGCCAGGCAAAGATCCACCAGATCCGACTTCATGCGCAGCATGATCGGCTGGGTTTCCGGATCGCCGAAGCGGCAGTTGAACTCGATAACTTTCGGGTTGCCCTGCTTGTCGATCATCAGACCCGCGTACAGGAAGCCGGTATAGGTATTCCCTTCTGCCGCCATGCCTTTCACGGTTGGCCAGATGATCCGTTCCATGGTGCGCTGGTGGACTTCATCGGTCACCACTGGAGCCGGAGAGTAAGCCCCCATGCCGCCGGTGTTCGGGCCGGTATCGCCGTTGCCTACGCGTTTGTGATCCTGGCTGGTGGCCATCGGCAGCACGTGCTCGCCGTCGACCATCACGATAAAGCTCGCTTCTTCGCCGTCGAGGAACTCCTCAATCACGATACGGTGGCCCGCGTCGCCAAAGGCGTTGCCTGCCAGCATGTCATGAACGGCGGCTTCGGCTTCTTCCAGCGTCATCGCCACGATAACGCCTTTACCGGCAGCCAGACCGTCAGCTTTGATGACAATCGGCGCGCCTTTCTCACGCAGATAAGCCAGGGCTGGCTCAATCTCGGTGAAATTCTGGTATTCCGCCGTCGGAATCTGGTGACGAGCGAGGAAATCTTTGGTGAAGGCTTTGGAGCCTTCCAGTTGGGCGGCCCCTTCGGTTGGGCCAAAGATCTTCAGACCCGCCGCGCGGAACGCATCGACCACGCCAATCACCAGCGGCGCTTCCGGGCCAACGATGGTCAGGTCAATCTTCTCGTGCTGGGCAAAGCTCAGCAGCGCCGGAATATCGGTGACGCCGATAGCCACGTTCTGCAACGCGGGCTCCAGCGCGGTACCGGCGTTACCCGGTGCGACAAAAACAGTATCAACCAGCGGCGACTGTGCGGCTTTCCAGGCCAGCGCGTGTTCGCGTCCGCCGTTACCAATCACTAATACTTTCATGTTTCGCTCCATTAATGGCGGAAGTGGCGCATGTCAGTGAAGATCATCGCAATACCGTGTTCGTCGGCAGCGGCAATCACTTCGTCATCACGGATAGAACCGCCAGGCTGGATCACACAGCTCACGCCAACGGCGGCAGCGGCATCAATACCGTCACGGAACGGGAAGAACGCGTCGGAGGCCATCGCGGAACCTTTCACTTCCAGACCTTCGTCAGCCGCTTTAATGCCAGCGATTTTCGCGGAGTACACGCGGCTCATCTGGCCTGCGCCTATACCGATAGTCATGTTCTCTTTCGCATACACAATGGCGTTGGATTTCACGAACTTGGCGACCTTCCAGCAGAACAGCGCATCGCGCAGCTCCTGCTCGGTCGGCTGGCGTTTAGAGACCACGCGCAGTTCAGCTTCGCTCACCATACCCAGATCCCTGTCCTGAACCAGCAGGCCGCCGTTAACACGCTTGAAGTCCAGACCCGGCACACGCTGTGCCCACTGACCGCAGGTCAGAACGCGAACGTTCTGTTTGGCGGCGGTGATTTTCAGCGCCTCTTCGGTTGCGGACGGGGCGATGATCACTTCCACGAACTGGCGGGAGATAATGGCCTGCGCGGTTTCGGCATCCAGTTCGCGGTTGAAGGCGATAATGCCGCCGAACGCGGAGGTTGGGTCGGTTTTATACGCACGGTCGTAAGCGTCGAGAATAGTGGTGCTCACCGCCACGCCGCACGGGTTAGCGTGCTTGACGATTACGCAGGCTGGCTCGTTGAACTCTTTCACACACTCCAGCGCCGCGTCGGTATCAGCGATGTTGTTGTAAGAAAGCGCTTTGCCCTGAACCTGCTGTGCGGTGGCAACGGACGCTTCTTTCACATTTTCTTCTATATAGAAGGCTGCCTGCTGGTGGCTGTTCTCGCCATAGCGCATATCCTGCTTCTTAATGAAGTTCAGATTCAGCGTACGCGGGAAGCGACCGGCGGCTTCTTTGCTTTCACCGTGGTAGGCCGGAACCATGCTGCCGAAGTAGTTGGCAATCATGCTGTCGTAGGCGGCGGTGTGTTCGAAGGCTTTAATCGCGAGATCGAAACGGGTGTCGAGGGTCAGAGAACCTTCGTTAGCATCCATCTCTTTAATAATGGCGTCGTAGTCGCTGCTCTTCACCACGATGGCCACGTCTTTATGGTTCTTAGCAGCAGAGCGCACCATGGTCGGGCCGCCGATATCAATGTTCTCTACCGCATCTTCCAGCGAGCAGCCTTCGCGTGCCACGGTCTCGGCGAACGGATACAGGTTAACGACAACCATATCGATAGGGGCGATGTGGTGCTGTTCCATAATGGCATCGTCCTGGCCGCGACGACCGAGGATGCCGCCGTGGACTTTTGGATGCAGGGTCTTTACGCGTCCATCCATCATTTCCGGGAAACCGGTGTAATCGGAAACTTCGGTCACCGGCAGGCCTTTTTCTGCTAACAGGCGGGCGGTGCCCCCCGTAGACAGCAGCTCCACACCGCGTGCGGAAAGTGCCTGGGCGAATTCGATGATACCGGCCTTGTCAGAAACACTGAGCAGAGCGCGGCGGACTGGACGACGTTGTTGCATGGTAAATCCCCTGGATTTGACGATTACAGAGAGCGTTAGCTGAATTTTTCGTGAAAAACTCAGCTAACGCCCCTTATGGGGTATTCTCATTTTGCGGCGACATTGTAACGAAAACGTTTGCGCAACGCTCGCGAATTTTTCTTTTTAAATTCTGGCCCCGCTTTTATCCCTGAAAGATCATTTGCAGAGTGAGAAGATCCAGGAGATGAACGCGCATTTTGTGGATAAGTCTGTGCGTAAATGGGTATAACCAGGGGTTTTGCTGGGGAATGCAGCAAACAGTCATTTTTCTGCAATTTTTCTATTGCGGTCAGCAGAGAACTCCCTATAATGCGCCTCCATCGACACGGCGGATGTGAATCACTTCACACAAACAGCCGGTCGGTTGAAGAGAAAA
>NZ_JAMMDE010000020.1:0-32028 GCF_051700745.1 Salmonella sp. NW884
TCCTGACTGCCTCGACGGATGGTTAAGTTGCAGTTTTCATACTGATTCTGGAGACGGGTAATTAATTCTTTTTCAAGTGCAGGAACGGCACCTTCCGGAAGCTGTTTTGTCCGGCTGATAACAAGTTCAATTCTCATAATTCCCTCTACATTCAACTACTGTATATAAACACAGTATACCTGTTAGAAAGAATATTCAAGGGGTGAATAGCACTTTTTGCAAAAGCTAGCATGTTGTTTCATATCAGATTTTAGGCGGAAAAACCCGCCGAAGCGGGTTATGACGCAACACTTCATGCCGGAGTTTTCCTTTCTGTCTTGTTGTGAACCTCCCAGAGACTAATGCCACAACTGAACACAAACTCAGCCAGATAATTTAAGCCGGACCATTCCCGGATGCCGCCGCGCGCCGCTTCCACAAATACAGCGATATCCTGATCACGCCACACTCCAAACAGGCGCCAGCCGCCACTGTCAGTCTTAACGGCTGCTATACGCGTCAGAACACCAGTCTGGTACAGGTCAGTGAACGCAGGTTTCTTCCTGGTTATTATTCGCATATCTACAAACCTAAGAAATGTTGATTACAAATCACTGATTCGTATTTTTTGATTTTTCATTAATGCCGATCACAGGACCGGCATATAGGTGTTTCACGATTTACCTCCGTTGAGCATGGCGGCGCGACAGGCGTTCCATATTTTCTGAGCAAGGAACTTATCGCCAACGTTATGCGCCAGCAGACTGACAATTTGACCAGCCAGACCTTTTGGCATTTCCTCCGGCGCTAGCGGGGCGCTGTACTCATGTGCCACAGCCATTTGTGGGTGATTGGGATTATTACACGGCACTCCACACACCTCACAGACAGCGTGCAATACCCCGCCCAGCCTGCGGCGCTCCTGTAGTTCTCGCATCGCCGCTGCAATATCGGTGCAGTCAGTCAAAACTGAATCGTCGCAGATTTCAGCGCGCGCCAGAATTTCAGCTATTTTCCTGTCTGTTAGTTTGTTATTGCTCATCTCAATACATCCTCCACACTGATTAACCCTTTACGGCTCAAATAGTCCATTGCGGCACCGTGTAACTTGCTATTCGGTCTGGCTTTTCTGAGTGAACAGGCCAGTCGTTTAACCCACATCGTTAATTCGTCCACTTGCTTTTCTGTCCGGTCTGCTCGCTCGCCTTCTGATTCTGCCAAACCGTGGTAATGCCACTTTTCAGCCTCATATGTGCTGGCGTATCCCTTCTCTTTTTCCAGCTCATCCAGCAGCGCTTCAGCAGCGATATATACTTCCTGTTTCTTACGGTCTGCCGGATCGTTGTAGTGGTCTTGCATGTAGAGGAACTCTTCACGTAGCGCCTGTTTGCTGATTGTCATGCTGCACCGCCTTCAACGCGTTTAAATTCAATCACCCACACCCAGGGGTTAGCCGCCCAAGATCCTTCGCCGTAGATGGATTTCCATAGATATCGGTAACCATCAACGAGCAGATCACCAAACCCTGTATCAGTTACTCCCTCTGCTTCGGCGTCGGATTCAGTAATTGAGTTGAGGCGCTCAACTCGAACTCCGGTAATCTCCAGCGTGATACGGCTTGCCCAGCGCGGCATATGAATAGACGGCGTCCACTTCTCTGGTGTGGCTGGTGTATTGCAAACCGCAACGGGAACGCGATGAGTTTGCTCAGTCCAGGAGTTTCGGACACTGGCCCGGTAGACCAGCGTGGCGACATCCGTTGCCCGGCTATGGACACGAAATGTTTCCCGCACCCAGATGCGATCGCCTGGCTTACCATAAGGGCTATTCCAGTAGTTGTGCGCCGCCAGCTCACCGGCCAATTCGTTGCCTGCTAACTCACACCCCATGTTCTTATCGATTAATGGGAACTTAACCGGACGCCGCGTCTGCGTCTTCCGACCGTCGAGAATTGCCCGCACCATCTCAGCGTTAAAAATCATTCCACGTTCTTTCATTTGGTTGCTCCTGTTAAATCAGACCGGCGTCTTTGCGTTGTTTGTATTTCGCCATTAACATCTCGGCTGGCGTTGGACCGCGATCCCGCGACGGCGCGGCTAAAGCGCGACGAACAGGCGGTATGGGTTTACCTGCAAGAGCCCGCTTTTCCCACTCATGCAGAATGTCGCCAGCGGCCCGGATAAGTTCTTTTTCACTGAGTTGCCCTTCCATTCCCCGGCGGCGCAGCTCCAGGCAGACGTGGTAATACAGCGGATTTTTATCTCGCCATGGGAACTGCTCACTGGTCGGATAACGGAAAACAAGCTTCCGCCAACGCCAGTATTCGCCCATGATGTCGTCAACACTGACCCCTAGTGCTCCACTCCCCTCACGGCACCACGCTACAAACTGTCCCGGCGATGGCAGAAACGGACGCTCCTGACGGCGGGCGACACGCATTCCGGCAGCTACTTGTTCCATGGTGGTAATGCCATTCTCACGGAAGGCCAGAACCCACTGGCGCCGGATTTCGTTCATCTCGGCCTGGCTGCGATTAGCCGTGGTAGCAGGGAACGCGGCCATAAGCTGGCTGAACACGTTGTTGATGACCTTAGCAACCTGCTCAACTTGCGGTTTATCGTCATGCTGTTCCGGCATGTTGTTGGCAATACGGCGCATCTGCTCACGGTCAAAATTAACCATCTGCACAGCAATGTTTTTCATAGCTCCACTCCGTAAATCCAGTCAGTGTTATTCAGGTCAAGTTTTGGCTTAGAGGCAGTTGTTCCAGTCTGTTGCTTGTTGCGGTTGATATCGAGTTGAGTCCACTTTTCGCGGAGCTTTGCCGGGCTAATGACGTTGCCAGCCCAGAAGCTGTCATGGCACGCCCAGCGAAACAGCACGCACATGTCGCGATGTGTTCGTCCGTCACATTCACGCATCAGGCGTATATCGTTAGCCCATCCTGCCAGGTTAGGTTTTCTGGCTGATGGAGAAATGGTTTTTATCAGGTCAAACATCCACTCGGCAGCAGTTAGGTCTTCAGCAGTTCCCCACTTGTTGCCTCTCTGAATCGCTGCTTCGGGTTTTAGAACATGAGGTTTCTTTCCTGGCTTGTCAGAGGATTCGTCAGAATTCTCGGACGTAGATCTTTTAATATTGTCTTTTGTTAGTTTGTCTTTTGTGGTTAGCAACTTCTGCTTAGGTGCGTTAGCAACTTCCGCTAAGGTTTTCTTAGCAGGTTTAGCTAATGTTTTGCAGAATCCGTTATTTTTAGTTTGCCACTCGGAAATATGGATATTCATACCAACCCTGCGGCCTTCCTGAATCAGTACCTTCTTCCTGATCAGACTGTTTTTTGCTGTCGAGCAATGGGTATGATGCTTCTGAATCATCTCCTCTAGCTGCTCGTTGCTGATCCAGTCCATTTTCTTGTTGTATCCATACGTTTTGCGCCATACGGCCATCAGGATGCACAGCTCAGTCTCCGGCAAACCAGAACACATCACGGCATCCAGAAGTTCATTTGCCAGGCGCGTATAGCCATCATCGAGATCTGCCACGCGCAGCTCCTTAGGTGCCACGTCAGGCACAGGAAAATTGATTACTTCGGCAGTGTTTGCCATAATTACTCCTGTGAATTGATCCAGTTAATTCCACCTGAAAGCCGTTGGTGACCCCTCACCGCGGCTTTCGCCTTTTTGGTTGTTGCCATTTTCAGTCCCACCCCAGCGCATCCGGCCTGGCTCGCTCAGCCTTTAGCCCGGCATCAGCGAGAATCTCTACAGCTGTGAGATAGTTTCTGGATACCAGTACCGCCTCCGGTGGCGCGGCCTGAATCCCAAGAAACGCCAGCTCTTTCGCCATGTTGCAGAAATATCCCTCAGCTTTACGCCTGCTGACTGTCGACTCGCTGATGCCCATATGCTCGGCGTATGATTTCTGCCCTACTGATGCAAGCCGGTTGAGCAGGACGCTCTCTATCTCAACCGGGTTGATTTCTGGTGGGTCTAACTTTCGTGCAATTGCGTTCTCCATGGGTAAATATCCTCTATGGTTATTTGGCTGACGCCTCTTGGCTTGGTAATGCATCTGTTGGATTTGGATACAAGTCAGGCCGTAACTCATGTGGCGTAACACCTGTAAGTTCGAAAACTGAACGAATGTGATCGGGGGGAATCCCGGTCTTTTTCCAGTTGGAAATTGTCATTTTTGAAAATCCAAGCGCTCTTCCAAGAGCAGCCCCTGTTCCAAATTTTTGAATTGCTTTTTCAATACCAGTCATAGGACCTCCTTAGATGACAAAAGTAAAGCATCATTTTACCAACAAGTCAAACAACACATGCCTATCTACAAGTAAAGCAATCATTTACAATGAAGTGATGAGCGATAACACACTGACGAATGGCCTGATCTCCAGGCTGGCAGAGTTAAATAAGAAGGGTTTCTCTAAAACAGAGATGGCCAGGGTAGCTGGTGTCAGCAAGCAAGCAGTTTCCAGTTGGTTCAAAACAGGAAGAATTAGTAAAAGTTCCGCATTAGCTATTGCTGATGCTGCTGGCGTATCAGTTCCGTGGCTGCTTGGTGAGGATGTCGGAGAGAAAGACGGACTTAAACCTGACGAACAGCGCCTGCTTGAGCTCTATCGCCAGTTACCGGAAGAAGAGCAGCAGAACATGTTGCGGATCGTATCCCTGCGCCTGAAGGAGCTCGACGAACTGTACGCCAGGTATATGGGACGGCGGATTAAAGGGGATACGGACTGATTTATGATAACTGGCAGTGAGGGGATAAATGGACTTAAGTTGGATACCTGAGGGTCTTAAACAGGTAAGGCTTTTATGGGAATCAATTTACGATAAATCCCCTACTCTTGCGTACTTTGTTGTTATATCTATATTTTCTTTCCCCTTTTATTGCTTACATACTTGGACTAAATTTAGTGGTAGAGAGCGAGATCTAGATGATAAGGTAGCCTCAGCTTGGAAAAAGTATAAAGAGCGAGAGAGGATGAGAAGAGAATGATGGTTATAGCCATAGCGGCAACGCTTATTCTTTATGCATACTGGTATACATGCCGGGCGACTGCTCTCGATGAAAAAGAGAAACTGTCAAAAATTACAATTGATTACCTTAATGACGATAGCGCCCCAAGCAAAATGAAGGATATGGCTTATTTTTCATATCTAGGTGCCGGAAAATGGTGGTTTTTTCCTACTGTATGCCTCCTTGCCCCTATCGTATTGTTGCTCACAAAGGAAAAACACCCGGCCCCATCAAACCAGTTAATCAACAAAGGTGACAAGGTTAGCTTTCAGGATGTTATGGACTCCGTCGTGTCGGTTAACATGAAGCGTCATCCAGTGATATCAATATGTTTCGCCGCTATTGCCATACTTCTTTCCATAGTAGCGATCCTGACAAAGGTTGCTTTTGGTGGAATCAAAAAAATACCAAGCTTTAGCTCAAGCATTTTGCATGTAATAGACTTCATGCATACATTAGGAAAAAAATCACACTCCTAAATCATACCCGGCCACCGAGCCGGGTTTTTTATTGCCCTTTCCTCACCATAGCAGCCGCATCCCGCAATACACCTTTGTGAATAACGTTCCCGACTCTTCTACGCTTCTCCTCCAGACGTTCAACGATTGCATCGCGGTTAATCACCACGCCGTCGATTATCAATTCGACCACTGCGCCGCCAATCTCACCCGCAATGAATGCTGCACGGTCTTCTTCCAGCTCGTCACGATCCATAACCACCCCTTACTGATGTTTTTTTAATCATATACATATTGAGCTGCTAAACATAGTTCAAAAATGAACACGCTTGTTGTACAGCTTTGCTTTACACTTTAACTCCGCAAAGGTTGACTGAAAAGTAAAATGATGCTTTACTTATTCCATAGCAACAACGAACCACCCAGGCAGGACGCCCACGAAGTAGCCGTCCGGGGCATACGAAGACCGGAATGAGGTGGAAAAGTTAACGCGCAGAAGGTGATAAACGTTCCGCTGGCCGGCGATAAGGCAAACGAGGGTGAGAATGATTGATTTCGCACGTAAACCAGCTCGACAGCAGGCCGTCCCGCTCAACCGGATTGAGGTTTTAATCCGCCGCCTCTGCTACCTGCTGGCGCAGAAAGGAGATCCGGATGCATAACCAAAAGACATGCGCTTACCACCTGTGTGGAAAGACGATTGAGCAAGGCAAAGAAGTAAAAAACGAGCTGACGCTGATTCGCGGCGCGCAGCTGACACATGAAGAGCGCGATTACTGTTCAGTACGTTGCGCTTCGTTCGACCAGATGGCTCACGAAGCATAACGAAAACCCCGCGCAAGGCGGGATTCACGTCCGGTGCCACCGACCAAAGTTACACCGGAATTTATACCAAACCAAAAACACACCCAATGGGCGCTATCTCTGGCCCGGGGATCTTACATCTAAAAAAGAGGATCTCACATGGAATTTTTCTATGTAGTAAAAGCTACGCAGAAATCCGGAAAGCAAGATGCGACGGTCTGGTTCACTGCAAAATCAGAAGCGCGCGCCAACCTTATGCTGGATGTCGTTCTGGAAGATGCTGAAATTGAAACCGGCCGCGGTAAGGATTATGCAAGGCCGATCCGCACCAATTTTCCGGTAGTCAACGAGCTGCCGCCGGAAGGTGAAATAAGTTTTACCTTCACTAATTATTATCGCCTAGGTGAAGATGGCATGACTTGGGAACAAATCCCCGGCGTCACCCTGCCATCATCTGAAGCCGCCGCCGTGGCCCGCCAGCACATCGTTGACGGTGTTGATACCGAAACAGGCGAAGTGCTGGAAGACCACACCGAAAATTTTGGTAACGAAAGCAACAGCCCTGACCAGGCAACAGCCCCAGCCCCCGAGCTGACTGTTGTCGCAACTATGCCTCTCCGTCACCGCGTTCTTGCTCAGTACATAGGTGAAGGTGAGTATCTTTATCACGTCGACGCCTCCCAGAAAAAAGAAATTCTGCGTCTCGAAATGGACACCGATAATTCATATGTCCAGAACCTGCTGCTTGCCGCCGAGAATGTTGAAGCGTTCAAGAAAGCCATTGAACATGACATTCACAAAATAGTGAATGCCGTTAAAAAAGTATTCCCTGTCGATGGAAAAACTCCTGAACTGGCGACTGTTATCCAGTTCCTTAAAACATGGTTCGAGACGGAGAATATCGATCGCGGTTTGCTCGTTAAGGAGTGGGCGAAAGGCAACCGTGTATCGGCTATTCAGCGCACTGAAAGCGGCGCCAACGCTGGCGGTGGCAATAAGACTGACCGTAACCCTGATTACGAACACACTCTCGATACTCTGGATGTAGAGATTGCAATGGCCACTTTGCCTATGGACTTTAATATCTATGAGCTACCTGGCAGCGTTTACCGTCGCGCAAAAGAAATCGTAAAGAAAAAGGAAAGTCCGTTCAAAGAATGGTCCGCAGTACTTCGCGCAACGCCCGGTATCCTGGATTATTCCCGCGCCGCTATTTTCGCGCTGATCCGAAGCGCACACCCTGAGTTTTATCACTACCCCGGACGCCTTCAGGGGTATATCAACGCCAACTTAACGGAGACTGATCACGAGAACCCCACCGAGGAAGCTCTCACGGCTGCCCGACACACTCCGGAAAAAGACGCGGTAGAAGAAGCCAACCGACAGCTTGCCGCCGCGCGCGGTGAATATGTGGAAGGCATCAGCGACCCGAACGACCCAAAATGGGTGAAAACCGAGACAAGCCAGCCGACCACCGAACCTGAACTGGTTAAAAATGTTGGCAACGGTATTTTCGACGTGTCCGCTTTAATGCAGAACTCATCAACTCATGGCACAGAAACGAATCCGGAGACCACCAGCAATGTGCAGGTTCAAAAAGCTGACAGTGATGAAAAACAGGCTGGTGATGCGGTGCAGGCAGGCGAAGGCGATCTGGGTACTGGTAAAGAAGCAGTTACCGTAGAGAACCAGAATCAGGCTGAGACGCACCAGAACAACGATTCTGTGAGCCAATCTGAACCTGAGGCGCAACAAAACGTACCGGAATCGCAACAAGAAGAGCCAGAAGCAGCCTGGCCGGAATACTTCGAGCCGGGCCGCTATGAAGGTGTACCAAACGAGGTTTACCACGCCGCCAACGGGATCAGCTCAACTCAGGTGAAAGATGCTCGCGTGTCGCTGATGTACTTTAACGCGCGTCACGTAGAGAAGACTATCGTCAAAGAGCGCTCTCCAGTGCTTGATATGGGCAACCTGGTACATGCTCTGGCTCTACAGCCGGAAAACCTCGAAGCGGAGTTCAGCGTAGAGCCGGAGATCCCTGAGGGTGCTTTCACCACCACCGCCACCCTGCGCGAGTTCATCGACGCGCACAACGCCAGCCTGCCAGCGCTGCTGAGTGCTGATGATATCAAAGCGCTGCTGGAAGAGTACAACGCCACCCTGCCCTCGCAGATGTCGCTTGGAGCTTCGGTAGATGAAACCTATGCATCGTATGAGCAGCTTCCCGAAGAATTCCAGCTCATTGAAAACGGCACCAAACATACAGCCACGGCGATGAAAGCCTGCATCAAAGAGTACAACGCCACCCTGCCCCCGCCGGTTAAAACCAGCGGCAGCCGTGACGCGCTGCTGGAGCAACTGGCAATAATCAACCCTGACCTGGTCGCTCAGGAAGCGCAAAAATCGTCGCCGTTGAAAGTCTCTGGCACGAAGGCCGATCTGATTCAGACCGTGAAATCAGTCAACCCGGCAGCGGTATTCGCCGACGAATTGCTGGATGCGTGGCGGGAGAACACCGAAGGGAAAGTGCTGGTCACCCGCCAACAGCTCAGCACCGCGCTGAACATTCAGAAAGCCCTGCTGGAGCACCCGACCGCCGGCAAATTGCTGACTCACCCAAGCCGCGCTGTCGAGGTGAGCTATTTTGGGATTGATGAGGAAACCGGGTTGGAAGTTCGGGTACGCCCTGACCTTGAGCTCGATATGGGCGGCCTGCGCATTGGCGCCGACCTGAAAACTATCAGCATGTGGAACATCAAGCAGGAAGGCCTGCGTGCGAAGTTGCACCGTGAAATCATCGATCGGGACTATCACCTGAGCGCGGCCATGTACTGCGAAACTGCGGCGCTGGACCAGTTTTTCTGGATTTTCGTCAACAAAGACGAGAACTACCACTGGGTCGCCATCATTGAGGCGTCTACCGAGTTGCTGGAACTTGGCATGCTGGAATACCGCAAAACAATGCGAGCGATAGCAAACGGCTTCGACACTGGTGAATGGCCAGCGCCTATCACAGAAGACTACACCGACGAACTGAACGATTTTGATGTGCGCCGCCTTGAAGCGTTGCGCGTACAGGCATAAGGGGAAAATCATGGAAAACACAAATATTGTTACCACTGAGCAGCAGGCACCAAACACCATTTCTGCCAGTAACGCAATTTTTAACGTTCAGGCACTGGGTCAGTTAACAGCTTTCGCTAACCTGATGGCAGACTCACAGGTGACGGTACCGGCACACCTTGCAGGGAAACCAGCCGACTGTATGGCTATCGTCATGCAGGCTATGCAATGGGGCATGAACCCTTACGCTGTGGCTCAGAAAACACACCTGGTTAACGGTGTTCTTGGTTACGAGGCACAACTGGTCAACGCAGTAATCGCAAGCTCCAGTGCCATTCATGGCCGTTTTCATTACCGCTATGGGGGTGACTGGGAGCGCTGCACCAGGACACAGGAAATCACACGCGATAAAAACGGTAAAAATGGGAAGTACACCGTCACTGAGCGCGTTCGTGGCTGGACGGATGAGGACGAGATCGGCCTGTTCGTTCAGGTTGGTGCCATTCTGCGGGGTGAATCTGAAATCACCTGGGGAGAACCTCTTTACCTCTCCGGCGTTGTTACCCGCAATTCTCCGCTATGGGTTTCAAACCCTAAACAGCAAATTGCCTATCTGGGCGTTAAATATTGGGCTCGCCTGTACTGCCCGGAAGTGATCCTCGGCGTGTACAGCCCTGATGAGGTTGAGCAACGAGAAGAACGCGAGATTAACCCTGCTCCAGTCCAGCGCATGAGCGTACAGGAAATCACCAGCGAGGTTAGCACCAGGACCAGCGCGCAGGAGTCGGCAGCTAACGTTGATGCTGTTGCCGACGATCTTCGCGAACGCATTGATACAGCAAGTTCCGTTGATCAGGCAAAAGCAATCCGTGCGGATATCGAATCACAGAAAGCGTTGCTGGGGACTGCGCTGTTCACCGAATTAAAAAACAAAGCAGTGAAGCGCTATTACCAGGTCGATGCACAGAACAAAGTCGAGGCAGTGATCAACTCAATTCCAAACCCTGGCGAACCGGAAGCCGCAGAGATGTTTGCTAAAGCTGAAAGCACGCTTGGCGCTGCTAAACGTCATCTTGGCGACGAACTGCACGATAAGTACCGCGTCACCCTGGACGATATGAAACCGGAATACATCGGCTAATTGCATCGGGAGGGGTTACGCCCTCCCGCCTGAGGAAGTTTTATGCGCCTTATAAATCGCAGTAAGCAATCGCCATTGGGCCGTCGCGCATGTGATGTTGCACTGGCAGCGCATCATGAGAAGTTCGGCGATTACGGCAGACAAAAGCACGTTACCAATTACACCGTTGTAGTGGATGGCGTAAAGGTTCCTGTCGAAGTAGTTAACCGGGCCACCAGCTACGTAGCCACCGCAATGATCGGCGCCAGGAAACTTAGAAATCTGCCCGCACAGGCAAAATGAATATTAGCGATGGCCCGTTGCGGGGCCAATGGAGAAAACGATGAGCAAAAAAATTAGAGACTTTGAATTGATGAGCACCAGCGAAATTTGCTGTCAGCTAAGGATTTCTTCCAGGACGCTGGATCGTTACCGAAAACGACCAAGCGACAACAACCCATTCCCGGAACCAGACTGTTCATATATGGGTGGCTCCAACAAATGGCTTAAAACTAAAGTCACCGCTTGGCAGATTAAAGAGATGTCACGATCAACCCGTAAGCCGATGTCTCACCTGAATCTAACCCGTGATGATAAAGGCCGTCTCACCCGACCTGACGCGGCGTGAACTCCAGAATGTCGGGCTCGACGATGCTCATAAGTCGGGCCCACCACTTACCATATGCCACTCTCATTTCCTCAACATAGGTGTGCTTGTCGTACACCGACCACACACCTGGCAGTTTGTGCCCGAGCATTATCTCGGCGATATGAGGCTCGGTTAGCTCTGAGAAATTCGTTCGCGCAGTTCTGCGTAGGTCATGAATAGTAAAGTGTGGGACCTGCTCGTTATAAGCCTTCAGCATGAACTTAACCAGGTTGCTACTGATGCTCATGTGAAAGCCTTCGCTCATCGGTTTGTCTTCGTATTTTGAAAAAACAAAGCGTCCAGGCGCCAGCTCAATGGCCCGTTTTATCAGCGGGAGCATTTCCGGAATGATAGGTCGAATTATTGGTTTTTTTGTCTTCCGCCCTGTCTTGTGGTTTTCCCATGGAACAGTCCAGATCCCTTCTTCAAAATCAAAATGTGCGACTTCAGCCTGCCGGAGTTCGCCGACCCTGCACGCCCATATAAGTGACAATTTATAGAGGATCTTGTTGCGCTCAATGAGGCGGGAATCCTCAATGGCTCGCCAGACTATCGCCAGCTCTTTGCGGTCCAGGGTTCGCTCGCCCATTTGTTTCTGGATGCCGAAATCACGGCCAGACATTTCGGATAGCGGGTTAACCTCGAGCAGTTGCCGTTTTACCGCCCAAGAATAACACTGCCGCCCGTTGCTGATTACGCGCCTGGTGATCTCACTGTATGCCTGAGCCAATCTGTCCAGGACGGTGAGCCAGTTGTGCAGCGTGAGCTGATGTGCAGGGTATTTCCCTAGCTTGGGGAAAACGTGCAATTCGAATGTACGTAAAATCTGCCCTGCCGTTTCTTTCTGAACGCACACCATTGAATGCCATTCGCGAAACAGCTCTTCGAAGGTGTACCGGCTGTTAATCTTGGCTTTGTCGAGGCTTTGCCTGATCCGTGGGTTTTCGCCACGGGCAAGAATGGCGGCCCACTTAGCGACTTCATCGCGCGCGGCTTTTAACCCGAACTCCGGATAGCTGCCGATCGTCATCTTGTCCTGTTTGCCCAGGAAGCGGAATCGGTAGAAAAAAGTAACAGCCCCCTTTTTGGAGATACGTACCCACAGACCATCACGGTCTGCCTTTTCTTCAACTTTGTCTCGTTCGCGCCCAAGGCACGACTTTAGATAACTATCTGAAATAGCCATGATTTGTCCCTGCGTGTGTCCATCAGAACGGGAGGTAATGTGTCCATCATAGGATATGGACGCGCTGGTGGACACAAAAACCATGACTTATGATGTCGTAGGTTGACTGTACATGCAAACAGTATTGTTTTTGGGAAAGCTGATTTTATGGGGATCTTGAGGCGTTTTTGTCGGAAGTTTGCGGGGGCTGGCGTGCTATCAATTATCGATGTGAGCAATGATCGAAAAGTTACGTATGTTCTTCATAGAGATAAATTATTATGCCTTACGCCTGGTTGACCAGACTTTAGAGGTCGCTGTTCTGAGCTTAACGTCTGTTTTAACTGAAACGCCGCATTCTACACTACAACGCTAAGGCGAGGAAATGTTCATAGTGTAAGGAGAGCGGGAACTGGAAAACGCCTCGCTTTTTTCCTGTAAAACACCGCAACGCAGGAAAAGCGCATGCTTATCGGGACAACAACCCAACGCGGCAGGTGTACCGTTGGGCAAAACGTTTACTGGCGCGTTTCGATTGAGGTAGTTTCGACGCGAACAAGGTCCGGCGGGAGGGCAACGTTTAAAATCACCGGCTGCCAGGCGTCGCGCTCCGCCAGTTTTCGGGAATAGCCGCGGGCAACCAGAAAACCGCCCACGCCGCCCAGCACGGCCCCGCTTAATGCGGCAAGGTCAGATCCAAACAGCATCTGAAAAAGCGCCGCACAAAGAAATAGCCCCGCTAAAGGCGACATATAGACCAGCAATGCCGAACCTAAAAGGCTTTTTTCGGCGATGCCCAATTCGACTTTCTGCCCCGGCGCCAGCGGCTCCGCGCTTGGCACAACAATGGTATGCGTGGTTTGCGGCCCTAATTTATTCAGCACGCGACTGCCGCATCCCGCACGGGAGGCGCAGCTGCTGCATGACGCTTTAACGTCGCAGCTCACCACCGCCTGACCATTCTGCCAGGAGACAACGGTTGCCCACTCTTTAATCATTGTACTGCCCTGAATTTGATACTGTCGGCAATGCGCTTCGCCGTTTGCGGCGGAAGCTCGCCGACAATGGTGATTTCCGCGTTGTCGCGAACGCTGCTATAAACCGTTCGGCGCCCGGTACGCAGCATCTGATCGCTGCTGTTTTGCGTCGCCCGGTTCACATTGACGGAAAAGCTAAACAGACCGTCAGAATAAAGCCGCGATTCGATAGGCAGGTTATCCATCGTCGGCAACGGACGACGGCTGCTGGAAACTTCGCTAAAGCCTTGCGGCACCCAGGATGGACTCCAGTTAAATTTCGTTTTTTCGCCACCGGGAACAGAAAGCAGCGGCGGCAGATTCGCCTTCGCCAGCGCCTGCATGTTGCTGCCGATATCCTGACTCACCGTGAACGCAATAACGCGGAACTGCTCCAGCGTCTCGCCATCGCGATCCAGAAGATCAACGCGCATCGGTAGTTTGGTGTCCATGTCCATCCAGACGATATAGCTGTAACGCGTACCATCGCGCGCCACAACGCGGATAACTTCGCACAATCGGTCTGCGATACGGGTGCGTCCGACGGAAATAAAGTCGTAGTAAGGCGCCAGACGCTTGAAATCGGTGTAAATCAGGGAAGGCAGAGAATCGACAATATAATCACCGTTCAGGGTGAACGGCTCAAGGCCCGGTTCAAAATAACTGATTTCATTACCACGTTGTACGACCTCCCGGCGGGGACCGTCCAACTGTAGCAATTGCGCAAGCGGGCGACTATCCAGGCGTGCGTGTCGATAACGCAGAGATTCAACGCCTTGTTTCGTGATGCTGACGAATGACAGCTCGTAATTCAGTGACTGACTGGCGATGTTCATCTGCTGCAATAACGCCCCGGACGCAGGGTCGGCCGAGGCGTTTACTGAGAAGAACAGGCTAGCCGCCACAAGGGACATGGCAAACCAAAGTTGCTTCATTACTGCGATTGCGTTCCTAAAGTTTGGATTCCTGGCACCTGTACCGCGGCTTGCTGGGTTTGCGCCTGCTCAAACTGAAGCTGTTCGGAGTGCAGTCGGCGCTGCAGTTCATAGTCCTGCAACATGGCATTAATGCGACGACGCTGCTCCTGTACCTGCTGTTGCTGACTGCCGACAGGCGCTGCTTCAGAAGGCACTCCCAGACTTACCGGGCTGGCTTTCCCCATCATAGGCAGGGTATTGAAAACCGGCGTTTCAGGTTGTTGGGATGTTTCAGATTGCCCATTATAGTGCTGGACACCGACGATAACTGCAAGTGAAACGCACGCCGCCACGCCCATTTGGGTAAGCTGCGCCGCCCACGGACGCACTTTTTTCCAGAACGGCATTTTCTGCCATTGCTGCGGAGCGGGTTGGGCCTCAGGGATTAATGGCGACACCTGACGTACTGGCTCGTTTTCAATAGCGGCCATCACGCGAGCGGATATATCGAAATGGAGAACGTCAGGCGTATCCCCCCGCATTGAATCGCGGATCAGGTGATAACTCTCCCAGGTTTTCTGCATTTCCGGGTCGTGCGTAAGCGCTTTGAGCAGCTCACTATCCAACGTTTCGCCATCCATCAAAGCGGAAAGTTTTTCTTTCTGCATGCCTAATACCTTTTCCAGTATCCCGCTATCGTCAACGCCTGATAAGCGGTTGAACTTTATTATCAATAGCTTCCCGCGCCCGGAAGATACGTGAACGCACCGTCCCCACCGGACAATCCATGATAGCCGCTATCTCTTCATAGCTCAGGCCATCCAGCTCCCGTAAGGTGATTGCCATACGTAAATCTTCCGGGAGGGACTCAATAGTTCGGAAAACTATCTGTCTCAGTTCTTCTGACAACATTAAGTTCTCAGGGTTCGAAATTTCTTTCAGCGCGCCGCCGCTTTCAAAGTTTTCTGCTTCAATCGCGTCTACATCACTGGAAGGCGGACGACGCCCCTGCGCAACCAGGTAGTTCTTCGCGGTATTGACCGCAATGCGATACAACCAGGTATAAAAAGCGCTATCCCCCCGGAAAGAATCCAGCGCGCGATAGGCCTTAATAAATGATTCCTGTACGACATCGGGAACGTCGCCCGATGGCACATAGCGGGAAACCAGACTCGCCACTTTATGCTGGTAGCGCACTACCAGTAAGTTAAAGGCTTTCTGATCTCCCTTCTGGACCCGTTCAACCAGGACCTGGTCCGTTAACTGCTCGCTCATCCGAGGTAATGTCTCCCCAAACCAAATTTCCACGCGCTTTCGAAACGCCACTCCATAAGCCGCACTATGAGCAAGCAACAGGTTAGAGTGTCTATGTTTCGTAAAGTTCCGTTACGCATTTGTTTTTGTTTGTCATGTTGTAGACAGGTCTTATCTTCCATTATAAGTCTACAGATGCTGAACAACGCACTATCTGTACAGAAATGCCCATTTCGTCGTTTGCAGAGTAACCTAACAGCATCTTTATTTCACTACAAAATCCGACGCTAACACCCTGCCCTATAAAATATTTTTTGCCGTTTATCTCTCGCCGTATTTTTATTTTATGTTTAATAAGCACAACACCAGCGAAATCATCACGTGCTTTTTAGCGCCATATAGTGCTAATCTGCCGCAACCGTGTTTAGTAAATTAAACAAAAACCATGATGACAACTCCTGAACTGTCCTGTGATGTGTTAATTATCGGCAGCGGCGCGGCCGGACTCTCGCTGGCGCTGCGTCTGGCTGAAAAACATAAGGTTATCGTCCTGAGTAAAGGGCCGGTGAGCGAGGGCTCCACGTTTTATGCGCAGGGCGGTATTGCCGCCGTGTTTGATGAAACCGACAGTATTGCGTCGCATGTCGAAGATACGCTGATTGCCGGCGCCGGAATTTGCGATCGCCACGCGGTGGAGTTTGTCGCCAGCAACGCTCGTACCTGCGTGCAGTGGCTTATCGATCAGGGCGTGCTGTTTGATACGCATGTCCAGCCAAACGGCAAGGAGAGCTATCATCTCACGCGTGAAGGCGGCCATAGCCATCGCCGTATCCTTCATGCCGCTGACGCTACCGGAAAGGAAGTCGAAACCACGTTGGTCAGTCGGGCGCAAAATCATCCTAATATTCAGGTGCTGGAACGCAGCAACGCCGTTGATTTAATTATCTCCGATAAAATGGGTCTGCCGGGGCCTCGCCGGGTCGTCGGCGCCTGGATCTGGAATCGCAATAAAGAGTGGGTTGAAACCTGTCATGCGAAGTCGGTGGTGCTGGCGACCGGCGGCGCCTCAAAGGTTTATCAATACACCACTAACCCGGATATTTCCTCCGGCGACGGTATCGCGATGGCCTGGCGCGCAGGCTGTCGGGTCGCTAATCTGGAATTTAACCAGTTTCATCCCACCGCCCTTTATCACCCGCAGGCGCGTAATTTTCTCCTTACCGAAGCGCTGCGCGGCGAAGGCGCATACCTTAAACGTCCGGACGGTTCACGGTTTATGCCGGACGTTGACGAACGCGGGGAACTGGCGCCGCGCGATATTGTCGCCCGCGCTATTGACCATGAGATGAAACGACTCGGCGCAGACTGTATGTTTCTCGATATCAGCCACAAGCCTGACGATTTTGTCCGCCAACACTTCCCGATGATCTATGCGAAACTGCTCGATTTGGGGATGGATTTAACCAAAGAACCGATTCCCGTTGTTCCTGCCGCGCACTATACCTGCGGCGGCGTGGTCGTCGATGATTATGGTCGTACCGATGTAGACGGCTTATATGCCATTGGCGAAGTCAGTTACACCGGCCTGCACGGCGCTAACCGTATGGCGTCCAACTCGTTGCTGGAATGCTTAGTGTACGGCTGGTCCGCGGCAATGGATATCGACAGGCGAATGCCTTCTGTCCACAGCGTTGACGTCCTTCCCGCCTGGGATGAAAGCCGCGTGGAGAACGCCGATGAGCGGGTGGTGATTCAGCATAACTGGCATGAACTGCGCCTGCTGATGTGGGACTATGTGGGCATTGTGCGCACGACGAAACGGCTGGAGCGCGCCCTACGGCGTATTACTATGTTGCAACAAGAGATTGACGAATATTACGCCAACTTTCGCGTCTCGAATAATTTACTGGAGCTGCGCAATCTGGTGCAAGTGGCCGAACTGATTGTGCGTTGCGCGATGATGCGTAAAGAGAGCCGGGGGCTGCACTTTACGCTGGATTATCCGCAACAACTGGCTGAATCAGGCCCATCGATCCTTTCGCCGTTAACGCCTCACATAAACAGATAAAATGCCTGGGTCAGCGCCGTATAACTTTCAGAATAATGCTGGTCTGACCCGCGAATTACTAATCTGTCGCTAAAGCACTCTCCGGCTTGCGGGGAGAATGCGAGCAAAACCCGGTGCGGCAAGCGCGCTTCGTTTTCCGCAACGTCAGTACGTAATCGCAAATGCCATCCCATGTTGAGCGCTTGCTGTGTAAAAGCGTTACCTATTTGTTCCGGCAAGACTACGCAAAAAAAGCCGTCTTCGGTAATACAATCCGCCGCAATAGCCAATAACGTCTGGTGATCCAGCGTAGCGGTGTAACGCGCCTGCTCCCGCTGCGGCGTGGCGCATTCCACACCGGGTTCGTAATAAGGCGGGTTGCTGATAATAAGATCAAAGCGTACCGTCTGGCGAGGCGCCCAACGCTGAATATCGTCAGTATGCACCGTTATTCGATGCGGCCAGGGAGAGTGAGCAACGTTTTCCTGCGCTTGCATGGCAGCCCCGGCATCCAGTTCCACGGCGTCAATAGGCACATTGTCATCCGTCCGCTGCGCCAGCATTAACGCCAGTAGACCGCTTCCAGTACCGATATCCAGAATTCGCTTTACATCCGCGACCGGTGCCCACGCCCCGAGTAAAATACCGTCAGTTCCCACTTTCATCGCACACCGATCGTGTGCGACAAAAAACTGTTTAAACGTAAATCCGTTACGACGAAGAACGGAGCCAGACTGAGACATGTAAAAACAACCTTGCAAAAAACGGCGACAGCGCCGAGTGAAAACAATACCTGAGAAGGGATATCCATACAAACAGATGAAGATTGCGGCCGTAACGTCTATAATCAGCGCCCCACACAGAGGTAGAACATGACTGTAACGACTTTTTCCGAACTTGAACTCGACGAAAGCCTGCTGGATGCCCTCCAGGATAAAGGTTTCACTCGCCCGACCGCCATTCAGGCTGCCGCCATTCCGCCTGCGCTCGATGGCCGTGATGTACTCGGTTCTGCGCCGACAGGCACCGGTAAAACGGCGGCATATCTGCTGCCAGCGTTGCAGCACCTGCTCGACTTTCCGCGTAAAAAATCGGGGCCGCCGCGCATTCTGATCCTGACGCCAACCCGCGAACTGGCAATGCAGGTTGCCGATCACGCTCGTGAACTGGCTAAGCATACTCATCTGGATATCGCCACGATTACCGGCGGCGTGGCCTATATGAACCATGCTGAAGTGTTTAGCGAAAACCAGGATATCGTGGTCGCCACGACGGGCCGTCTGCTGCAATATATAAAAGAAGAGAACTTTGACTGCCGGGCGGTTGAAACACTGATTCTTGACGAAGCTGACCGGATGCTCGACATGGGCTTCGCTCAGGACATTGAACATATCGCTGGTGAGACCCGCTGGCGTAAACAGACGATGCTGTTCTCCGCCACGCTGGAAGGCGATGCGATTAAAGATTTTGCCGAGCGCCTGCTGGAAGACCCGGTTGAGGTTTCCGCCAATCCGTCAACCCGCGAGCGTAAGAAAATTCACCAGTGGTACTACCGTGCCGACAATTTCGAACATAAAGTTGCGCTGTTGAAGCACCTGCTAAAACAAGACGATGCAACCCGTTCTATCGTGTTTGTACGTAAACGTGAACGCGTCCATGAACTGGCTGAAACGCTGCGTCTGGCAGGGATCAACAATTGCTATCTTGAAGGCGAGATGGCGCAGATCAAACGTAACGAAGGTATTAAGCGTCTCACCGACGGTCGCGTTAACGTGCTGGTCGCGACCGACGTCGCGGCACGCGGGATTGATATTCCTGACGTCAGCCACGTCATTAACTTCGACATGCCGCGCAGTGGCGATACCTATCTGCATCGCATTGGTCGTACAGGCCGTGCTGGCCGCAAAGGCACTGCAATCTCGCTGGTAGAAGCCCACGACCATCTGTTGCTGCTGAAAATCGGTCGCTACATCGAAGAGCCGCTAAAAGCGCGCGTCATTGATGAGCTTCGCCCGACCACGCGTGCGCCCAGCGAAAAGCTGACCGGCAAACCGTCGAAAAAAGTGCTGGCGAAACGCGCCGAGAAGAAAAAAGAGAAAGAAAAAGAGAAGCCGCGCGTGAAGAAACGTCACCGCGATACAAAAAATATCGGTAAGCGCCGCAAGCCAAGCGGTACGAAAATGCAGGAGCAATCCAGCGAAGAGTGATGATAATGCCGGGTTCGTTAACCCGGCATTTTTTTATCTTCCACGGTAAAACACGCCTCCATACACTGCATAAATATCTGCATTGCCGGGCTGACCGCTTTCCCGGCATGATGGGCGCACAGCGCCATGATCGATAGCGACGGCGCGCCAAACGGCAGCTCTTTCAACTGACCGGTACTAAGTTCTCGTTCAACGGTAAAACGTGGTAAAAAGCTGATGCCCAGGTTAGCAGCCACACACTGTTTAATGCTTTCAATACTCCACAGTTCAATGGTGTTTTCCAGCGTAATCCGCCTCTGCCGTAGCGTACTTTCAAACAGCTGGCGGAAGACACATTGCGGTTCATTGATGATGAAGCTACAGGGAATATGCTGATCTGGCTGCGTAAAATCAGCATCCTGTAGCAGTGGAGAGGCCACCAGCGCCAGCGACTGCTCCCCCAGTTGCTGCATCGTGAGCGCATCATCATTACCTACGCGATAAAAAACGCCCAGATCGACCTCGTCATTCAGCAACGCATCACGTATTACATAGCAATTCAGCGACTGTAGCGACAATCTGACATTCGGCGCTCGCAGCTTAAAACGTTGTAAAACCTGCGGCATTTTGTACGCCAGTAAGGTTTCACCTGTCGCCACGCGCAGCTCTCCGCCAGGTTCCGCATCCTGTCTTGCGGCTTCACGAATCGACTCCATCACACGCGTCAGTTCATGGATATGCGGCATCAGCTTTTTCCCCTCATTGGTCAGGCACATTCGGCGCCCTATTTTCTCGAACAGTTGCAGGGAAAACTCACGTTCAAGCTGTTGAATATGAAAAGTTACCGTCGACTGAGTACAGCACAGCTTTTGCGAAGCCCGTAGAAACGAGCCCTCTTCCACTACCGTTTTCAGCGTAATAAACCGACGCAGATCCATAACCACCAACCTATCGAAAATCTCGAATTCAGAATTAAAAAACATTCATTTTTTTAAATATTTCATATCGGGTACTGTCTGCTAAAACAGAGGAGATGACAAGTGACACCGATGCTTTTAAGCGCTTTCTGGACTTATACATTAATCACCGCCCTTACCCCCGGCCCTAACAATATTCTCGCGCTTAGCGCAGCAACTGCACATGGTTTTCGGCAGAGTATTCGTGTACTGGCAGGTATGAGTCTGGGATTTTTGGTCGTCATGCTGCTGTGCGCCGGGATCGCGTTTTCCCTTGCGGTTATCGATCCGGCAATCATTCATTTACTCAGTTGGGTGGGGGCTGCGTATATCCTGTGGCTGGCGTGGAAAATTGCCACCAGTCCAGCGGCGGATGAAAACGCCAGACCAAAACCGGTTGGCTTTTGGGTAAGCTTTGGCCTGCAGTTTGTGAACGTCAAAATTATTCTGTACGGCATTACCGCTCTGTCTACATTTGTTTTACCGCAAACGCAGGCGCTGAACTGGGTCATCGGCGTCAGTATATTGCTGGCATTGATCGGCACGTTCGGTAATGTGTGTTGGGCGCTGGCGGGACATCTGTTTCAGCGGGCGTTTCGCCATTATGGTCGCCAGTTAAATATCATTCTGGCGTTACTGCTGGTGTACTGCGCGGTGCGGATTTTTTACTGACCCAAATAAAATAAAAGCGGAAAAGGCCCGGCCTCTTCCGCTTGTTATTACCGGATAAGCCTTACAGGCTTTCGGTAAAGGTACGAGCGATAACGTCGCGCTGCTGTTCCGGCGTCAGGGAGTTAAAACGCACCGCATAACCAGAAACACGAATAGTCAGCTGCGGGTATTTTTCCGGATGCTTAACCGCGTCTTCCAGAGTTTCACGACGCAGAACGTTAACGTTCAGATGCTGACCGCCTTCAACGCGTACTTCCGGTTTAACTTCCATCGGAATTTCACGGTATTCAATCTCGCCCAGTTTGCTGACAGCCACGACTTCATCTTCAGCAAAGCCGGATTTTGCAACGATGCAGCGCGCTTCGCCTTTTTCGCTGTCCAGCAGCCAGAAGGAATTCAGCAGGTCGTCGTTAGCGGCTTTAGTAATCTGGATACCTGTAATCATGTGATGCCTCCCCAGGCAAAATTATTTGATTTCGGTCGGCCTAATCCCGGCCAATTGGTAAAACCATTGTTGCTTGAGTGTATATATACCCTTCGATCACCCTTCATTCTTTGATTTAAATCAATAAAAACCACACCATAAAAAGGGTGATGAAGGGAATTTATTGTTTTACATCAACTTACACCATTCAGACCTATAAACTTTTTACATAAATTTTCAACTATCTTTTGTAGGTAACCGTTTTTGTAGCACGCAGGATTTTGCACTGCAGAAAGAAGCAGTTAAGCTAAGGGAACTGGAAATTCGCAGGAGAGCGAGATGGCGACTGAGTTAACCTGGCACGATGTGCTGGCTGATGAGAAACAGCAACCTTACTTTATCAATACGCTTCACACTGTTGCTGGCGAGCGTCAGTCGGGTATCACGGTCTACCCGCCGCAAAAAGATGTGTTTAACGCCTTTCGCTTCACGGAACTGGGCGACGTTAAGGTGGTGATCCTGGGACAAGATCCTTACCACGGCCCCGGCCAGGCACATGGTCTGGCGTTTTCCGTGCGTCCTGGGATCGCTCCCCCGCCGTCATTAGTGAATATGTACAAAGAGCTGGAAGCCTCCATTCCCGGCTTTGTTCGCCCCGCGCACGGTTATCTGGAAAGCTGGGCGCGCCAGGGCGTACTGTTACTGAATACGGTGCTCACGGTACGGGCAGGCCAGGCGCACTCTCATGCCAGCCTGGGGTGGGAAACTTTTACGGATAAAGTGATAAGCCTGATTAACCAACACCGCGAAGGGGTCGTCTTCTTGCTGTGGGGCTCGCACGCCCAGAAGAAAGGCGCGATTATTGATCCACAGCGCCACCATATTCTGAAAGCTCCGCATCCCTCGCCACTCTCTGCGCACCGCGGATTTTTTGGCTGTAACCATTTTGCGCTAACGAACCAATGGCTGGAACAACACGGCGAGAAAACTATCGACTGGACGCCAGTATTACCGGCTGAGAGTGAATAACGTTGGCGACTCGCCGTTTTATCGCCCGGATAACGGCGCGAAAGCGCCTTGTCTGACCGGGCGGTAGGAAGTACATCATTGGCCCGGCGCGCGTTGCGTCACCGGGCTGCAGCCCTTACGCTTTATTCTGTCGCCACCACTCGGCGAGGAGTACGCCTGTCGCAACCGACACATTCAGGCTTTCCACGTTCCCGGTGCCGTTAATTTTCACGCACAGATCGCCGGGTTCGCGCGCCGCTTCCGGCAGGAAGTCATATTCACGGCCTAAGACCAGCACCATCTTTTCCGGCAGGGTCGTACTAAAGAGCGCCTGACCGCGATCGCTGGACGTCGTCACCACGGTGTACCCCGCCTGACGAAAATCATCCAGTACGTCAACAATGCTTTCACCAGTGATCGGCTGGACATGCTCCGCCCCGCCTTCCGCAGTACGAATCGCCGCGCCGGACTCCAGCAACGCCGCATCCTGTACCACCACGCCCTTCACGCCGAAGTGCGCGCAGCTACGCATCATGCCGCCCAGATTATGCGGGTTAGCGACATCTTCCAACGCCAGCACGCAGTCTTGATCCGCCGCCTGCTTTACCCATTGCTTAACGGTCGTACCGTTACGCTTTTTAATCAGGAAACACACGCCGCCGTGGTGCTCAGTCCCGGACGCTTTTGCCAGTTCGGCTTCATCCACCACATGGTAGGCTTTACGATTCGCCGCCATCCAGCGCAGCGCCTCTTTAAAACGCGGGGTCACGCTTTGGATAAACCATGCGCGCACGATGGCGTCAGGACGGCTCTGGAATAGCGCCTGGCAGGCATTTTCGCCGTAGACGCGCGTCTCTTCCGCACGCTGGCGACGCAAAACTTCAGGGTCGATAAAACTTTTACCGCTAATACCACCATGATCGACTTTCTCAGGCGTTTCATCGCCTGGCGCACGGGACACGGTGCGCCACGGCGAAGTTTCATGTTTACGGTCACGGCTCTGATTATTTCGCTCATCACGGGCGGGGCGACGTCCACCGTCAGTGCGAGACTTTGCTGGGCGGCCTCCCCCTTTCCCGGTACGCGGGTTATGGGTGCGTTTATCAGAGTCATCATCACTACGGACATACATCACTTTGACTTTGCCGCTTTTGTTTTTTAATTCATCGTTCATGCTTTTCTCCACCAGCGCTGCGCGAAGCGCGAAGATTACCCGATGTGCATCCGGTTAGCCATGATTTCGTTTAAAAGCTTGCGACTATTGTACTCATTGAATAAAACACATTGTTGTTTAGCACAGACTCCTCGATAATATGTAACATTATAGAAACATCCCGCGCGTAGCGGGACGTCTTCCGACGTATTCAGAGGTTAGCTATGAACACCGTTTGTACCCATTGTCAGGCCATTAACCGCATCCCCGACGATCGGCTTCAGGACGCGGCAAAATGTGGACGCTGCGGTCATGAGTTGTTTGACGGAGAAGTCATTAATGCGACCGGCGAAACGCTGGACAAACTGTTGAAGGACGATCTTCCAGTGGTGATCGACTTTTGGGCACCCTGGTGCGGCCCTTGCCGTAACTTTGCACCAATCTTCGAGGATGTCGCAGAAGAGCGCAGCGGTAAAGTCCGTTTCGTCAAAGTAAATACCGAGGCGGAACGGGAACTCAGCGCCCGTTTCGGTATTCGCAGCATCCCGACGATTATGATTTTTAAACATGGACAGGTGGTCGATATGCTTAATGGCGCAGTGCCTAAAGCGCCTTTCGACAGCTGGCTGAACGAAGCGCTGTAAACGCCACGGGGCGCATCTTGTGCCCCGTTTTCACCTCTGCCACAATAGCGTTTTTCTCCGCAAACGCTTTCTATGACCAATAACGCTGTCCTTCAGTTACGCGCCGAACGGCTTGCGCGCGCTACACGCCCTTTTCTTGCCAGAGGCAATCGGGTTCGCCGCTGTCAACGCTGCCTGCTGCCGCTAAAATCTTGCCTGTGTGATACGTTAACGCCTTCTCAGGCGAAAAGCCGTTTTTGTCTGGTCATGTTTGACACTGAACCGATGAAACCCAGCAATACCGGCCGGCTGATAGCCGATATTTTGCCGGATACCGCGGCGTTTCAGTGGTCGCGTACCGAGCCGCCGCAGGCGTTGCTGGAGCTGGTACGGCATCCGGATTATCAGCCGATAGTGGTCTTTCCTGCGTCCTACGCCGGCGAAGCGCGCGAGGTCATTTCCACCCCGCCCGCCGGGAAACCGCCGCTGTTTATTATGCTGGACGGCACCTGGCCCGAAGCACGTAAAATGTTTCGTAAAAGCCCTTATCTGGATCATCTGCCGGTCATTTCCGTCGATTTATCGCGTCTTTCAGCTTATCGTCTGCGTGAAATCCATGCCAAAGGGCAATATTGTACCGCCGAAGTCGCCATAGCGTTGTTAGATCTGGCGGGAGATACCGAGGCGGCAACCAGTTTAGGTGAACATTTTACCCGTTTTAAAACGCGCTATCTGGCAGGAAAAACGCAACATCCGGGAAACGTCACAGCATAAAATAGCGAAAGCGTTTAAAATTATCCGGTCACTTCTGTGTAAGGGAAACCGGTATGAGCCAGCAAGGACTGGAAGCGCTACTGCGACCAAAATCGATCGCGGTGATTGGCGCATCAATGAAGCCCCACCGCGCGGGTTACCTGATGATGCGTAACTTGTTGGCGGGCGGATTCAATGGCCCCGTCCTTCCCGTGACGCCCGCCTGGAAAGCCGTTTTAGGCGTCATGGCCTGGCCGGATATCGCCAGTCTTCCTTTCACCCCCGATCTGGCTATTTTATGCACTAACGCCAGCCGTAACCTGGCGTTAGTGGACGCGCTTGGCGCGAAAGGGTGTAAAACGTGCATTATCCTTTCTGCTCCCACGTCGCAACATGAAGAACTTCTTGCCTGTGCCCGGCATTATAAAATGCGTCTGCTGGGTCCAAACAGTCTTGGGCTCCTCGCGCCGTGGCAAGGGCTGAATGCCAGCTTTTCTCCCGTCCCGATTAAACAGGGCAAGCTCGCTTTTATTTCCCAGTCTGCCGCCGTTTCCAATACTATTCTTGACTGGGCGCAACAGCGTGAAATGGGCTTTTCCTACTTTATCGCGCTGGGCGATAGCCTGGATATTGATGTCGATGAACTACTGGACTATCTGGCGCGCGATAGCAAGACCAGCGCAATTTTGCTCTATCTGGAACAGTTAAGCGACGCCCGCCGTTTTGTTTCCGCCGCCCGTAGCGCTTCACGTAACAAACCGATTCTGGTGATTAAAAGCGGCCGAAGCCCGGCAGCCCAGCGTTTACTTAATACCAGCGCGGGAATGGACCCTGCGTGGGATGCGGCCATCCAGCGCGCAGGCCTGCTGCGAGTCCAGGATACGCACGAGCTTTTTTCCGCCGTCGAAACACTGAGCCATATGCGTCCGCTACGCGGCGACAGACTGATGATTATCAGCAATGGCGCCGCGCCTGCCGCGCTGGCGTTAGATGAGTTGTGGTCGCGTAACGGCAAACTGGCGACGTTGAGCGAAGAGACCTGCCTGCAATTACGGCAGGCGCTTCCCGCGCACATTGATATTGCCAATCCGCTGGATCTGTGTGATGACGCCAGCAGCGAACATTACGTCAAAACGCTGGATATCCTGCTCGCCAGTCAGGATTTTGACGCGCTTATGGTTATCCACTCTCCCAGCGCTGCCGCGCCGGGTACGGAAAGCGCCCATGCCCTGATCGAGACGATTAAGCGCCACCCCAGAGGCAAGTTTGTTACGCTGCTGACAAACTGGTGCGGCGAGTTCTCGTCTCAGGAAGCAAGACGGCTATTCAGCGAAGCCGGATTACCAACCTACCGCACGCCGGAAGGCACGATTACCGCGTTTATGCATATGGTGGAATACCGGCGTAACCAGAAGCAACTGCGGGAAACGCCAGCGTTGCCGAGTAACCTGACGTCCAATACCGCTGAGGCGCATAATCTGTTACAGCAGGCGATTGCGGAAGGCGCCACCTCACTGGATACCCATGAAGTACAGCCGATTTTACACGCCTATGGGCTGCATACGCTCCCAACCTGGATTGCCAGCGACAGCGCTGAAGCGGTGCATATCGCCGAACAGATAGGCTATCCGGTAGCTCTCAAGCTGCGCTCGCCCGACATTCCGCATAAATCTGAAGTTCAGGGGGTCATGCTTTACCTGCGGACCGCAAGCGAGGTACAACAGGCCGCAAACGCCATTTTCGATCGTGTAAAGATGGCCTGGCCGCAGGCGCGGATTCACGGTTTGCTGGTACAAAGTATGGCTAACCGCGCCGGCGCGCAGGAGCTGCGTGTGGTGGTCGAGCACGATCCGGTGTTTGGTCCTTTGATTATGTTGGGTGAAGGCGGTGTAGAGTGGCGTCCGGAAGAGCAGGCGGTCGTCGCGCTGCCGCCGCTCAACATGAATCTGGCGCGCTATCTGGTGATTCAGGGCATTAAACAGCGGAAAATTCGCGCCCGTAGCGCGCTGCGTCCGCTGGATATTGTCGGTTTAAGCCAGCTGCTGGTCCAGGTTTCAAACCTGATTGTCGACTGCCCGGAAATTCAGCGTCTGGATATCCATCCGCTGCTGGCTTCCGCCAGTGAGTTTACCGCGCTGGATGTGACGCTGGATATTGCCCCGTTTGATGGCGATAACGAAAGTCGACTTGCGGTACGCCCCTATCCCCACCAGCTCGAAGAGTGGGTGGAGATGAAAAACGGCGATCGCTGCCTGTTCCGTCCGATCCTGCCGGAAGATGAGCCCCAACTGCGACAATTCATCGCCCAGGTCACCAAAGAGGATCTTTACTACCGTTATTTCAGCGAGATCAACGAATTCACCCATGAAGATTTAGCCAACATGACGCAGATCGACTACGATCGAGAAATGGCCTTTGTGGCCGTGAGGCGGATGGACAACGCTGAAGAGATCCTCGGCGTAACGCGCGCGATCTCCGATCCTGACAACGTAGATGCCGAATTTGCCGTATTGGTGCGTTCAGATCTCAAAGGGTTGGGTTTAGGACGCCGTTTAATGGAGAAATTGATTGCCTATACTCGCGATCACGGATTGAAGCGGCTGAACGGTATTACGATGCCGAACAATCGCGGCATGGTCGCGTTGGCCAGAAAACTGGGATTTCAGGTCGATATCCAGCTCGAAGAGGGCATCGTGGGATTGACGCTGAATCTGGCCAAATGTGATGAATCGTGAGTAATGTACTGGAAATGTTGACCACTTTAACGGGTACTGATGTTATTATTGCTCGCTTATGTCGTCTGCATAGCACAGAGGACCCTTCAATGAACAGAGAAGAAATGCACTGTGATGTTGTCAAAATTTAAGCGTAATAAACATCAACAACACCTTGCCCAACTCCCTAAGATTTCTCAGTCAGTTGATGATGTAGATTTCTTTTATACTCCTGCTACTTTTCGGGAGACACTGCTGGAGAAAATCGCCAGCGCGACGCAGCGTATTTGTATCGTTGCCCTGTATCTGGAACAGGACGATGGGGGTAAAGGTATACTCGACGCGCTCTATGCGGCTAAACGGCAGCGTCCTGAACTGGACGTGAGGGTGCTGGTCGACTGGCATCGCGCGCAACGCGGGCGCATTGGCGCAGCAGCCTCGAATACCAATGCAGACTGGTATTGCCGACTGGCGCAGGAAAACCCCGGCATTGATGTCCCGGTTTACGGCGTACCGATTAATACGCGAGAAGCGCTTGGCGTACTGCATTTTAAAGGCTTTATCATTGATGATAGCGTCCTGTACAGCGGCGCCAGCCTGAACGATGTCTATCTCCATCAGCATGACAAATATCGCTACGATCGCTACCAGCTGATTCGCAATCGGCAAATGGCAGACATCATGTTTGACTGGGTGACGCAAAATCTGATGAATGGCCGTGGTGTGAATCGTCTGGATAATACCCAGCGTCCGAAAAGCCCGGAGATTAAAAACGATATCCGCTTATACCGTCAGGAGCTGCGTGATGCGTCATATCATTTTCAGGGTGACGCTAATGACGAGCAACTCTCCGTTACGCCGCTGGTCGGGCTTGGCAAATCCAGTCTGCTGAACAAAACCATTTTCCATCTCATGCCCTGTGCGGAGCATAAGCTCACCATTTGTACCCCTTACTTCAATCTACCAGCGGTACTGGTGCGGAATATTATTCAGCTACTGCGCGACGGAAAGAAAGTCGAAATCATTGTTGGCGATAAAACCGCGAATGATTTTTACATTCCGGAAGATGAACCGTTCAAGATCATTGGCGCGTTACCCTATCTCTATGAGATTAACCTGCGCCGCTTCCTGAGCCGTTTACAGTATTACGTCAATACCGATCAGCTTGTGGTGCGTCTGTGGAAAGATGACGACAATACCTATCATTTGAAAGGGATGTGGGTAGATGATAAATGGATGCTACTCACCGGCAACAATCTGAATCCTCGCGCCTGGCGTCTGGATCTGGAAAACGCCATTCTGATCCACGATCCTAAGCAAGAGCTTGCCCCTCAGCGGGAAAAAGAGCTGGAACTTATCCGAACGCACACAACCATCGTAAAACATTATCGTGACCTGCAGAGCATTGCCGACTATCCGATAAAAGTGCGTAAATTGATTCGCCGTCTGCGCCGGATCCGCATCGACAGATTAATTAGCCGTATCCTGTAATCGAAGCCCCGTCCTGTACGGGGTTTTCTCTTAGGAGTGAACTGGTGCGCGTGTTGATTCCTTTTACGGTGTTGTTTCTCTCCGGGTGCAGCCATCTGGCTAACGACCACTGGAGCGGTCAGGATAAAGCCCAGCATTTTATAGCATCAGCGATGCTATCGGCAGCCGGTAATGAGTATGCGCGTCACCAGGGAGTAAGCCCTGACCGCAGCGCAGCGATAGGGCTGATGTTTTCTTTGAGTCTCGGAGCCTCAAAAGAACTCTGGGACAGCCGCCCGGAAGGCAGCGGCTGGAGCTGGAAAGATTTTGTCTGGGATGTCGCTGGCGCGACAACCGGTTACGCTATCTGGCAAATGGCGCGATACTAAAGGCGCAAGCCCTTTCCTTTACGGTGCAACATCAGCGAAACCAGGAAAGCCAGAACGGCCATCGCGGTAACATACCAGAAGAATGAACTCTCCATACCGACAGATTTTAGCGACAGCGCGACATATTCCGCAGAGCCGCCAAATAACGCATTTGCTACCGCGTAAGATAAACCGACGCCCAGGGCGCGAACCTGCGCCGGAAACATCTCCGCTTTCAGGATCCCGCTAATCGAGGTATAGAAACTCACAATCAATAGCGCGCACATCACTAAAGCAAATGCGGCATAAGGCGACGTCACATTCTGCAACGCGGAGAGAATTGGAACGGTGAAAAGCGTCGCGAGCGCGCCAAAACATAGCATAGAAGTGCGCCTGCCAATCTTATCGGATAACGCGCCGAATAACGGCTGCACCAACATGAAAACACACAGCGCGACCGTCATAATGCCGCTGGCGACATTGGCATGCATACCTGCTGTATTTACCAGATATTTCTGCATATAGGTGGTGAAGGTATAAAAGCACAGCGAGCCTGCCGCGGTGAAACCAAGCACCATCAAAAAGGCTTTGCGATTACGCCACAAACCTTTCAATGAACCGGCTTCTTTTAATGCGCGAGTCTCATGCTTCGAGGTTTCATCCAGCTGGCGACGTAGCCATAACGCCACAACCGCCAGCACGGCGCCCAGCGCAAAGGGAATACGCCATCCCCAGGCACGAAGCTCAGCATCGTCCAGAACCTGCTGCAAAATCACAACGACCAGCAATGCTAGTAGTTGGCCACCGATAAGCGTAACGTACTGAAACGACGCGAAAAATCCCTTACGACCTTCAAGCGCAACTTCACTCATATATGTCGCGCTGGTCCCATACTCTCCCCCTACCGAGAGCCCCTGAAATAACCTTGCAATAAGTAGCAGCGCCGGTGCCCAGGTGCCGATGGTATCGTAACCAGGTAAGCAGGCAATCACCAGCGACCCCATGCACATCATGCACACCGAAATCAACATTGAGGCTTTGCGCCCGCGTCGATCGGCAATGCGTCCAAACAGCCAACCACCGATAGGTCGCATTAAAAAACCGGCGGCAAAGACGCCTGCCGTTTGCAAAAGCTGAGTGGTGGTATTACCAGAAGGAAAGAAGATATGTGCAAAATAGAGCGAGCAGAAAGAGTAGACGTAGAAATCAAACCATTCCACTAAGTTTCCGGAAGATGCCCCCACGATAGCCCATATGCGTCGCCGCATCTCCGGAGCCTCAGCGTTGTTTTTATCTATACGCTGAATAATTTCTGCCATACTGTTCTCCTTGTTGCCAGGCTTAATCGGCCTTTTATTTTGGAGATTCAGATTACGCGAGACCAAAAAGTAAATAAAGTGTTAATTATTTGTTTGCTAATTTTTATCCCCACCGTGCCTGATGCTGGCGTTTCCGTTTCAGATAGTCTTCGTCCTGACGAATTTTATCCCACCAACCTTTGAAAACCGTTGCCGCCGCGGCCTTAATAGGATCATTACCCCGTGTATTCAGGCTGCCGTCTTCTGCATACTTTTTACCGCCTTTATAGTTAGCGTATCGCCTGGCGCGGGTGTATCCCATCTGAATAAATTTACGCGCCATGTCCATACCAACGAAATCATCCTGCTGCCGGTAAGCTTCGAACAACTGGTAGATCTGCTCTGCGGATTTCATCGCCGATGCTTCATCTTTATAGCGCCAGAAAGGAAGAATTTCGCTTTTGTAGGGTTCAACCAGTAGCACCCCCTGCTCGCCTCGTCCAACCTGATACAATTCAGGCTGCTGGCGGAAGTCGATGCTGGAAAAGTCTTGCTGGTAGTTAAAAGGTTTGATAGCCAATGAAAATCCTCACTGCTTATATAAGCACGTGTAAAGGATAGTTCATCGTTAACGATTGGGTGGGTTGTGCTCTTATCGGTTCTACAATAGCACCAGATTCGTAGGCGGGATAACTCCTGTAGGCCGAATAGGCGAAGCCGCCATCCGGCGGTGCAGGTTGCCTGATGGCGCTGCGCTTATCAGGCCTACGGTTTTACAGTTACCACACACGCAAAAAAGCCCATCCGTCAGGATGGGCTTCTTCACTTATTTGATGCCTGGCAGTTCCCTACTCTCGCATGGGGAGACCCCACACTACCATCGGCGCTACGGCGTTTCACTTC
>NZ_JAMMDE010000021.1:0-26152 GCF_051700745.1 Salmonella sp. NW884
ATTTTTCTCTTCAACCGACCGGCTGTTTGTGTGAAGTGATTCACATCCGCCGTGTCGATGGAGGCGCATTATAGGGATCCCATTTTTTTGCACAAGCGTTTTTTGGATCTTTTTTTCTGTTTGTTGATTTTTCATCCCTTTCGCTCCATTCCTGCGCAAAGTGGCGATTTTTTGATGCTATCTCCCCTTGCACAACACCGTTAAAGCAACCAAAGTCTTCATGACTATTCATTTATGATGAGGTAGACATGTCTGACACATTACGTCCTTATAAGGATCTTTTTCCTGAAATCGGTCAGCGCGTGATGATCGATACCAGCAGCGTGGTTATTGGCGATGTCCGTCTGGCGGATGATGTCGGGATCTGGCCGCTTGTGGTAATTCGCGGCGATGTGAATTACGTTGCGATAGGGGCTCGTACGAACATTCAGGATGGTAGCGTTCTTCACGTAACCCACAAGTCTCCATCCAATCCACACGGCAACCCATTAATCATTGGCGAAGATGTTACCGTTGGCCATAAAGTTATGCTGCACGGCTGTACCATCGGTAACCGCGTACTGGTCGGTATGGGCTCCATTGTGCTGGATGGCGCGATAATAGAAGATGACGTAATGATTGGTGCGGGAAGCCTGGTGCCGCAGCACAAACGGCTGGAAAGTGGCTATTTATATCTTGGCAGTCCGGTAAAACAGATCCGCCCCCTGAGCGATGCTGAGAGATCGGGCCTGCAGTACTCCGCCAATAACTATGTAAAATGGAAAGACGACTATCTTTCTCAGGATAACCATATCCAACCGTGATCGTCTTCCTGCTGGGCCAGGATTAATGCTTCAGCCTCTTCTTCCAGGTCCCAGCGATACTCACGAAAAATGGTCAGCCATTGCTCCGCTGTTTCTCCACCAAAGCGATACGCCAGTACATCTTTTTTTATTGCACACGTGAGTTGCATCCCATTAACCAGGGCGGGAAAGATGACAGCGCTGGCGGCAGTATCCCATTCTTCGCGGTCAGGAAATTGTATGGCCTGGTTCACGCTAATAATTCCTGCTGTAGCAGCTCAATCACTGGCTCGACCTGCGGTAATACACCGTGCCAAAGCAAAACGGCATGTGCAGCCTGCCCCACCAGCATTCCCAGCCCATCTGCGTAGCGTTTTGCGCCCTGTTGTACACACCAGGAGAGAAAGGGCGTATTCCCTTTTTGATAGAACATGTCATAGCAACAGAGGGAAGGGTGAATAAGTGACGCCGGAATCGCCGGGATTTCGCCCCGTATGCCGCTGGAGGTCGCATTAATAATCAGGTCAAACTCACAACCATCCAGCTTGTCCATATCCGTGGCATGAACGCTGCCGGTATGAGCAAAGATTTTCGCCAACGCTTCGGCACGTGAAGCTGTACGGTTAGTGATAGTGACCGCGCAATCCAAAGAAAGCAGGGGTAACAGCACGCCCCGGGATGCGCCGCCCGCGCCAATCAGCAAAACACGCAATCCTGGGCGGATAAAATTTAAACGTTCGAGATCGCTTAATAAACCGATACCGTCAGTATTGTCGCCAAGCAAACGACCATCTTCCAGCCGTTTTAATGTATTGACGGCTCCCGCCAGCGATGCTCGTTCCGTTAACTCATCCGAACGCGCAAACGCCTCCTCTTTAAAAGGTACTGTGATGTTTGCGCCTTTTCCCCCTGCCGCGAAAAAGGCATCAAGCGTATTAATGAAATTATTAATAGGGGCCAGCACGCGACCATAGGGGTGAACAATATCTAGCTGCTGAGCAAATTGCTGATGAATAAATGGCGATTTGCTGTGCGCAATCGGATTTCCAAAAACAGCATAGGTTTCCATCATATTACCCCTGTCGAAACAGTTCGCCCGTCAGAGCATCGCGAATTTCTGAAGGATTTAGACGCCCACCCGTTGCGCCTTCAACCACCGGAAAATCATCGCCAAATTGCGCACGCACCTCTTCAACGGTACGACATGGCGGTAATCCGCTCAGATTGGCGCTGGTGGAAACCAGCGGTTTGCCATACGCATTGCATAGCGCGACCACCAGCGGGTGATTGGTAACACGAACGGCCAGGGAATCAAAACGTCCCGTGAGCCACCGCGGCGTTGTCGCGGGCGCAGGAAAAACAAACGTTACCGGCCCGGGCCAGCAATCAAATACTGCTTTACGCTGTGCGGCGGTAAGTATGCTGTCATCAATATAAGGTTTTAACTGCTCAAAGCTGGCGGCAATCAAAATGAGTCCCTTATCGACGGGCCGTTGTTTTAACGCCAACAGGCGCGTAACGGCTGTTTCACTATCGGGATCGCAGCCGACGCCGAAAACGGCTTCTGTTGGATAAGCGATGACATTTTCTTTATTCAGGAGATCTACCGCTGCGGCGATAGATCCTGTTGGCAGGTTATTATTCACTTGTTTATTCCACCGGAACCGGCTTTCCACATTGTTTACTGGCGCAAAAGCGCTTCACGCCCTGCGCGGTTTTCTTTTCGATGAGTAGCGGATAATGGCACTCGGGGCATTCCCCCGCAACCGGTGTGAAGTTAATGACGAACTGACATTCCGGGTAGCGATCGCAGGAATGAAAGATTTTACCGTAACGAGAACGGCGCTGGACCAAATGTCCTTGCTGGCAGGCTGGACAGGCTATCGCCGTTTCATCCGGTTTATCAATAACCACTGTATGTTCACATTGCGGATACTGACTGCATCCGATGAACATGCCAAAACGCCCCTGACGTAGCACCAGCACGGCGCCACACTCAGGACACAGTTGCCCCTCCAGAATTTTAACGATATGCCCGTCCGCCTGACTTTTCAGCGGACGAACATAATCGCATTCCGGATAGCGAGAACAGCCGAGAAACGGACCATGTTTCCCGGAACGAATTACCAGTTCGGCCCCGCACTGCGGGCAGGGCTCATTTTTACGCACCGAAAACAGTGCTGATTTAGCCATATTCACTCATGCAGCATTAACACCTATCAATGCAGCATACCTTCATTTACCTCAAAGAGTAATTCTTCCATTTGCTGATAGGCGTTTTCACAGCCCGGAATGTTGAATAACACCATCAAAATAACCCATTTCAAGTCTTCCAGGTCAAACTCTGCGGTATCCAGCGCCAGCACACGCTCAATCACCATTTCTCGTGTTTCGAGGTTTAGCACCTGAATCTGCTCAAGGAATAACAGGAACCCCCGGCAACTGGCATCAAGCCTTTCACACTCTTCAACCGTATAAATGCGCATTGAAAGAGGGTCGGAAGCAAGTTGCATGGGTTCCGCGAGGCCATCCTGATAGTCAGCGAGTTTTTCCAGCCACAGCAGCGCATTGTAGATGTCTTCGCGATCAAACCCAGCGTCGGTGAGATCACGCTCCAGTCTGTCCTGATCCACGCGCAGCTCGGCTTCGTTATGGATGTATGTTTCAAACAAATACATTAGTACGTCGAACATGGCTTGCCCTCCTTAATCGGACATAGCCGCCGGGTACAGCTGCGATCCATCCTGCTAACTCCAGTTCGAGTAGCTGAGCCACTACCGCTGGCACAGGTTGGCCGGCACGTTCAGCGACGACGTCAACAGGTGTTACCTCATCTCCTACGTTAGCCAGGAGCTCAGGAAATGGCAATGCCGCCTCATCCTGATTTAGTGAATAAAGTGAATTTTCCGCCGTAGTTGGCAACCAGTGTAAGCCGTATTGCAAATTTTCCAGAATATCCTCCGGCGTCGTCACAAGCGTGGCCCCTTGTTTAATTAACCAGTGTGTGCCTTCGCTTCCCGGACTACCGATAGGGCCTGGTAATGCAAAAACGTCCCGCCCCTGTTCAAGCGCGCAGCGCGCCGTCACCAACGAACCGCTGCGCAACGCCGCCTCGATTACCAGCACGCCTTTGCTCAGTCCGCTGATGATACGGTTTCTGCGAGGAAAATGTTGCGGTAGCGGAGGCGTTGAAAGCGGAAATTCTGAGACCACTGCGCCGCCGGTGGCAATCAAGTTTTCAGCCAGCATGGCATGTCGGCGAGGATAAATCTTTGCCAAGCCATTCCCTAACACCGCTACACTTTTTCCCCCCATACTCACCGCGGCGTTGTGTGCTACGCCATCAATTCCCCGGGCAAGGCCGCTGGTGATCGTCAAACCGCTTTTCGCAAGGCTTTCGCAAAGCAGACGTCCCCAGCGTTCTCCATACCAGGAGTGGCTCCGGCTCCCTACGACGGCAAGTTGGCAGGTATGCAGACAGGCAGGATCGCCGTCAATAAAAATAGCGCCGGGATAATCGTCAATAGCACGCAGTTGGGGAGGATAAATCTCACTATCCGCACACAGAAAATGGTGCTGCGGTAGTTCAAGCCAGCGTAATGTCTCATCAAGCACACCTGCTGGAAGCTGTAAAAAACGTTCAGCTTGCCGCGCGGTAAGACCAGCCTCCTGAAGGTGCGTGCGATTTATCTGAGGCTGGCGAATAAGCGAGTTCGCCATGTTCAACATCGCCTCGCCATAAAGGTCGCCGACGTACATTAAACGTAACCAAATTTCGGTACGGGCCATCCTTTCCCTCCCCTGCCACAAGCAGTCTGAACAATCTTTGCGATTGGTCACTGATGCTGTCAATCAGGTGGGGATTTGTCTAGAATAGAGGTAATAATCTTTTCAACTCCTGAACACAACTCTGGATAATTATGTCAGTTTTGCAAGTGTTACATATTCCGGACGAGCGCCTTCGCAAAGTCGCAAAGCCGGTTGAAGAAGTGAATGCAGAAATTCAGCGTATCGTCGATGATATGTTCGAAACGATGTACGCGGAAGAAGGTATCGGTCTGGCCGCAACGCAGGTCGATATCCACCAGCGGATCATCGTGATTGACGTTTCGGAAAACCGCGACGAGCGCCTGGTACTCATTAACCCGGAATTGCTGGAGAAAAGTGGCGAAACGGGTATAGAAGAAGGCTGTCTGTCGATTCCGGAACAGCGCGCTTTAGTGCCGCGCGCCGAGAAAGTGAAAATCCGCGCGCTGGATCGCGACGGCAACCCATTTGAACTTGAAGCGGATGGTTTGCTGGCAATCTGCATTCAGCATGAGATGGATCATCTGGTCGGTAAACTGTTTATCGATTATTTGTCGCCGCTGAAGCAACAACGTATTCGTCAGAAAGTAGAAAAACTCGACCGCCTGAACGCCCGGGCTTAAAGGACAAGAACCAACGTGTCAGATTCACTACGTATTATTTTTGCGGGTACACCTGACTTTGCAGCGCGTCATCTCGACGCGCTGTTAACTTCTGGACATAACGTTGTCGGCGTATTTACCCAACCCGATCGTCCAGCAGGTCGCGGCAAAAAGTTGATGCCCAGCCCGGTAAAAGTGCTGGCGGAAGAAAAAGGCCTGCCCGTTTTCCAGCCCGTGTCGCTTCGTCCTCAGGAAAACCAGCATCTGGTGGCTGACTTACATGCCGACGTCATGGTTGTCGTAGCATATGGTCTGATTCTCCCAAAGGCAGTGCTGGATATGCCCCGTCTCGGATGTATCAACGTTCACGGTTCGCTGCTTCCACGCTGGCGCGGCGCGGCGCCTATTCAGCGCTCACTCTGGGCAGGCGATGCGGAAACCGGCGTCACAATTATGCAGATGGATGTAGGGCTGGATACCGGCGACATGCTGTATAAACTTGCGTGCCCGATTACCGCAGAAGATACCAGTGGCTCACTGTATAATAAGTTGGCTGAGCTTGGCCCGCAGGGGTTAATTACCACACTAAAACAACTGGCGGACGGCACAGCGGCGCCTGAAGCGCAGAATGAAGCGCTGGTCACTCATGCGGAAAAGCTCAGTAAAGAAGAAGCGCGTATCGACTGGTCTCTCTCCGCAGCACAGCTGGAGCGTTGCATTCGCGCCTTTAATCCGTGGCCAATGAGCTGGCTGGAAATCGACGGCCAGCCGGTAAAAGTCTGGCAGGCATCCGTCATTGAGGACGCCACGCAGTCGCTGCCGGGAACTATTCTGGCCGCGACGAAACAGGGCATCCAGGTTGCAACAGGCAAGGGGATATTAAATTTGCTTTCGCTTCAGCCTGCCGGCAAAAAAGCGATGAGCGCCCAGGATCTGTTAAATTCACGCCGGGAATGGTTTATTCCTGGTAACCGTCTTGCCTGACGATCACGTCTTTATACGCCCGGTGTTACCGGGCATTTTTATTTTATACATATGAAAAAACAAAACAATTTACGTAGTCTGGCAGCACAGGCCGTTGAACAGGTCGTCGAGCAGGGACAATCATTAAGTAATGTGCTCCCGCCGCTGCAACAAAAAGTCGCTGATAAAGACAAAGCGCTACTTCAGGAGCTGTGCTTTGGCGTCCTGCGCACCCTTTCACAGCTGGAATGGCTGATCAATAAGCTAATGTCTCGTCCAATGACCGGCAAGCAGCGTACAGTGCATTACTTAATTATGGTCGGCTTTTATCAGTTGCTGTACACCCGCGTTCCTCCCCATGCGGCGCTGGCTGAAACCGTTGAAGGCGCGGTCTCCATCAAACGTCCGCAGTTGAAAGGGTTAATTAACGGCGTCCTGCGCCAGTTTCAGCGCCAGCAGGAAACGTTGCTTAATGAGTTTGCGACCAGCGATGCGCGCTTTTTACATCCAGGTTGGCTGGTAAAGCGTTTGCAAAATGCTTACCCCACACAGTGGCAACACATTATTGAAGCGAATAACCAGCGTCCACCGATGTGGCTACGTGTAAATCGTACACACCACACCCGCGACGATTGGCTTGGCTTACTTGAAGACGCAGGCATGAAGGGATATCCCCATCCCGATTATCCCGACGCTGTACGTCTGGAAACGCCAGCTCCGGTACATGCTTTACCCGGTTTTGCTGAGGGTTGGGTAACTGTCCAGGATGCCTCTGCGCAGGGATGTGCGGTTTTTCTCGCTCCTCAGAACGGTGAGCACATTTTAGACTTGTGCGCCGCGCCCGGCGGTAAAACCACGCATATTCTCGAAGTGGCCCCCGAAGCAGATGTGTTGGCGGTTGATATTGATGAACAACGACTCTCCCGCGTTTACGACAACCTAAAGCGTCTTGGGATGAAAGCGACAGTTAAACAAGGGGATGGACGTTATCCCGCCCAATGGTGCGGCGAACAGCAGTTTGACCGTATTCTGCTGGATGCGCCCTGCTCCGCAACCGGCGTCATTCGCCGTCATCCAGATATCAAATGGCTGCGTCGCGATCGCGATATCACGGAACTGGCGCAATTACAGGCGGAAATTCTTGATGCCGTCTGGCCGCGCCTGAAGCCCGGCGGGACGCTGGTTTACGCCACCTGTTCCGTACTGCCGGAAGAAAACCGCGATCAGATCAAAACCTTTTTGCAACGCACTCCCGATGCCGCGCTCAGCGAAACGGGAACACCTGATCAGCCAGGACAGCAAAATCTGCCGGGCGGCGAAGAAGGTGATGGGTTCTTTTACGCTAAGCTAATCAAAAAGTGATGAGATAACGGGCCACGACTGATGAAAATTATCATACTGGGCGCAGGGCAAGTTGGCGGAACACTGGCGGAAAACCTGGTCGGCGAAAACAACGACATCACGGTGGTTGATACCAACGGCGAACGGTTACGCAGTTTGCAAGATAAGTTCGATCTACGCGTAGTTCAGGGGCATGGTTCGCATCCCCGCGTGTTGCGCGAAGCGGGCGCTGACGATGCGGATATGCTGGTCGCTGTCACCAGTTCAGATGAAACTAATATGGTTGCCTGCCAGGTAGCCTATTCACTCTTCAACACTCCAAACCGTATCGCCCGCATTCGCTCCCCGGACTATGTTCGCGATGCGGATAAACTCTTTCATTCTGAAGCGGTTCCGATTGATCATCTGATCGCGCCGGAGCAGTTGGTTATCGATAATATTTATCGCCTGATCGAGTATCCGGGAGCATTACAGGTTGTAAACTTTGCCGAAGGGAAAGTCAGTCTGGCAGTAGTTAAAGCCTACTATGGCGGTCCACTAATAGGTAACGCGCTCTCGACAATGCGAGAGCATATGCCGCATATCGATACCCGCGTTGCCGCAATTTTCCGCCATGACAGACCAATCCGTCCTCAGGGCTCGACTATCGTGGAAGCAGGGGATGAAGTCTTCTTTATTGCGGCTTCACAGCATATCCGTGCAGTAATGAGCGAATTACAGCGTCTGGAAAAACCCTACAAGCGCATCATGCTGGTGGGCGGCGGCAATATCGGCGCCGGGCTGGCAAGGCGTCTGGAAAAAGACTATAGCGTTAAATTGATCGAACGCGATCAACAACGCGCCGCAGAATTGGCTGAGAAACTGCAAAACACGATCGTCTTTTTTGGCGACGCTTCCGATCAGGAATTGCTGGCGGAGGAGCATATTGATCAGGTCGATCTCTTTATCGCGGTCACTAACGATGATGAAGCCAATATCATGTCCGCGATGTTGGCTAAGCGGATGGGCGCCAAGAAAGTGATGGTGTTGATCCAACGTCGCGCTTATGTCGATCTTGTGCAGGGTAGCGTTATAGATATTGCGATTTCTCCGCAGCAGGCCACCATCTCTGCATTACTGAGCCATGTGCGTAAAGCGGATATCGTCGGCGTTTCCTCACTACGTCGCGGGGTTGCCGAAGCCATCGAAGCCGTCGCGCACGGCGATGAAAGCACTTCCCGCGTGGTTGGCCGCGTCATTGACGAAATTAAACTGCCGCCAGGCACCATTATTGGCGCGGTGGTTCGCGGTAATGATGTCATGATCGCTAATGACAATTTGCGCATTGAACAAGGCGATCACGTCATTATGTTTTTGACCGATAAAAAGTTTATTACCGACGTCGAACGCCTGTTCCAGCCAAGTCCTTTCTTCCTCTAATTTAAGGGGCGCTCATTCAGCGCCCTTTTTAATTCCCTTTATTTATCAAGGTTTAATTTATTTCGCTAAACAGAAGCCGTAAATGGAAAATGCCTTAGCATTTGTTAAACTTATAACGTCAGCTGCATAGGGAGAATAAAAATGAGTTTTATTAAAGAATTTCGCGAATTCGCGATGCGCGGGAATGTTGTGGATTTGGCAGTGGGTGTCATTATTGGCGCGGCATTCGGTAAGATTGTTTCTTCACTGGTTGCCGATATCATTATGCCGCCGTTGGGATTGTTAATCGGCGGGATCGACTTTAAACAATTTGCTTTTACGTTACGCGAAGCGCAGGGAGATATTCCGGCGGTCGTCATGCATTACGGCGTGTTTATCCAGAACGTATTTGATTTTGTGATTGTGGCCTTTGCTATCTTTGTTGCCATTAAGCTTATCAACAGACTCAACCGTAAAAAAGCAGAAGAGCCGGCAGCTCCGCCAGCGCCTTCTAAAGAGGAAGTGTTATTGGGCGAAATCCGCGATCTGCTGAAAGAACAAAATAACCGTTCTTAATAAGCAGAAGGCCAGTGGTAAAAAAGTGATTCACTTTCTTGCCACTGGCCTCCCAGTTCCCTCGATTACCGTGTTTACCTTTACGCAGATAACTTCCTTTGCCTTTCTTATTTTTTTCAACGCGTTGCCTGAAAAGGGGATCGTGCAGTAATGCCTCGATGGCATTGTCCTTTATCTGCCCTTTCTTATGTTGATAACGACTCATAATGTCTCCCGATTGTATAAATTAACGGCGCGAGTGTAGCCCCGCCGGTTCAATAAATCAACATCCCGATTTCGCTCCACTGGCCCCCTGTTCCAGGGCTTCCAGAATGGAACAATAGACGCTACTGTGGGCCGTTCCGCAGCAAGTATCATTAAGCCTTTGTAACGAACGCTGCATCGTTTGCAGTTCCGCAATCCTGGCTTCAACCTCCTGCAATCGTTCTTGCACAATACTTTTTGACTCCTGACAGGTATGGTGCTCAGGATCAATTCTGATCGATAAAAGTTCGCGGATCGACTCAAGCGTGAAACCCAACTGCCGCGCATAACGAATAAACTTGAGACGCTGCAGATCGTTTTCGGTATACAGACGAAACCCGCCTTCAGTACGTACCTCATGATCCATCATCTGCTGTTTTTCATAGTAGCGAATGGTATCAGGCGTTACGTCTGCCAGCTTTGCCAGCTCACCAATGCGATACATACAAGCTCCGTTAATTATCGTTGATTTTATGCAGCAGTTTTTCTGCATACTCACCGTGTAAAAAGTCGGTACTCAACCCAGCCTGCCGAAGTTTTAGTTCAAGCAGCGAGAGCTGGCGACTAACCTGATGGTATCGAGGGTCATCTTCCCGGATACTGTTGAGGATATCAAGTAACTGAATAGCATCTCTGCGCTGCTCCAGTTCAGGGGGAAGACAGCCCGCATTCTTGAGTAAGCGATAACCCGCACGAAGTTCCGCCGGCACATGAGAATCATCATCCAGAATAAGCGGCTCGCCGCGGCCAGGCAGATTATCAAACTCGCCTTTACGCTGTGCCTCGATAATATGACGCTCTGCCCACTGGTCAAGTAACCACATACGTCGCTCCAGGGATTGAACGAAAAGAATACAATTATTGTAGATATGTGGGGTTCAGGAGGGTATAAAAAAACCCGCCGAAGCGGGTTTTTTTACGTTACTACAGATTACTCTGCAGCAGCTTCTGTTTTCTCTGAACGATCAACCAGCTCGATGTATGCCATCGGCGCGTTGTCGCCTGCACGGAAGCCACACTTCAGAATGCGAGTGTAACCACCGGCGCGGCTCGCGAAACGCGGGCCCAGCTCGTTAAACAGTTTTGCCACGATCTCGTTATCACGAGTACGGGCGAATGCCAGACGACGATTAGCAACGCTATCAGTCTTGGCAAGAGTAATCAGCGGCTCAACTACGCGACGCAGCTCTTTCGCTTTAGGCAGGGTCGTCTTGATGATTTCATGACGAACCAGTGAACCTGCCATGTTGCGGAACATAGCCTGGCGATGGCTGCTGTTGCGGTTCAGTTGACGACCACTCTTACGATGGCGCATGACCTTATCCTTCTCAGTAAAACCTTAACCTGTGATCCGGTTACTCGTCAGCGATGCTTGCCGGTGGCCAGTTTTCCAGGCGCATACCCAGAGACAGTCCACGGGAAGCCAGCACGTCTTTAATCTCGGTAAGAGATTTTTTACCCAGGTTAGGCGTCTTAAGAAGCTCAACCTCGGTACGCTGTACCAGATCACCGATATAGTGGATAGCTTCTGCCTTGAGGCAGTTAGCAGAGCGGACAGTCAATTCCAGATCGTCAACAGGGCGCAGCAGGATCGGATCGAATTCTGGTTTCTCTTCTTTCACTTCCGGTTGACGTACATCACGTAAATCAACGAAAGCTTCCAGTTGTTCAGCCAGGATGGTTGCCGCACGACGAATCGCCTCTTCAGGATCGATTGTGCCGTTGGTTTCCATTTCGATGACCAGCTTGTCCAGGTCGGTACGCTGTTCTACACGCGCTGCTTCAACATTGTAGGCAATACGCTCTACAGGGCTGTAGCAGGCGTCGACCAGCAGACGGCCGATTGGGCGCTCATCTTCTTCCGAATGAATTCGGGTAGAAGCCGGCACATAACCACGACCGCGCTGAACTTTGATACGCATACTAATAGACGCGTTTTCATCGGTCAGGTGGCAGATCACGTGCTGCGGCTTGACGATTTCGACATCCCCATCATGGGTGATATCGGCTGCAGTCACAGGGCCAATGCCAGATTTATTCAAGGTAAGAATAACTTCATCTTTACCCTGAACTCTCACCGCCAGCCCTTTCAGGTTGAGCAGGATTTCCAGGATGTCTTCCTGAACGCCTTCTTTGGTGCTGTACTCATGTAGTACACCATCAATCTCAACCTCGGTCACCGCGCAACCCGGCATCGATGAGAGCAGAATACGGCGCAGTGCGTTACCCAGAGTATGGCCGAAGCCACGCTCTAAAGGCTCAAGGGTCACCTTGGCGTGCGTCGAACTCACTTGCTCGATATCTACCAGGCGCGGTTTTAGAAACTCTGTCACAGAACCCTGCATTGTGTCCTCTCTTTGGTACTAAGCTTTACTTGGAGTAAAGCTCGACGATCAGGTGTTCGTTAATGTCCGCAGACAGATCAGAACGCTCAGGCTTACGCTTGTACGTACCTTCCATCTTGCCAGCATCAACTTCCAGCCAGGTTGGCTTTTCACGCTGCTCAGCCAGCTCCAGAGCGGCTTTCACGCGAGACTGCTTCTTCGCTTTCTCACGAATGCTAACAACGTCATTCGGACTAACCTGATAAGAAGCGATGTTAACAACACGACCGTTTACCATAATTGCTTTATGGCTAACCAGCTGACGTGCTTCCGCACGAGTGGCGCCGAAGCCCATACGGTATACAACGTTGTCCAGACGACCTTCCAGCAGAGCCAACAGGTTTTCACCGGTGTTGCCTTTCAGACGTGCTGCTTCTTTGTAGTAGTTACGGAACTGACGCTCCAGCACACCGTAAATGCGGCGAACTTTTTGCTTTTCACGCAACTGCACACCATAGTCAGACAGACGCGGCTTACGCGCACCGTGCTGGCCAGGAGCTTGTTCAATTTTACACTTGGTATCGATCGCGCGAACGCCAGACTTAAGGAATAAGTCGGTGCCCTCACGACGGCTCAGCTTGAGCTTAGGACCCAAATATCTTGCCATTTTCTTTCTCCAACTAACCTGGAAAACGAAGCGTTATACGCGACGTTTTTTCGGCGGACGACAACCGTTATGAGGGATCGGAGTCACATCAGTAATATTAGTGATGCGGAAACCAGCGGCGTTCAGAGCACGAATAGTAGATTCGCGGCCTGGACCCGGACCTTTAACCATAACTTCCAGATTCTTGATACCGTATTCTTTCACGGCGTCAGCGCAACGCTCTGCTGCAACCTGAGCTGCAAACGGAGTGGATTTGCGAGAACCACGGAAACCGGAACCACCGGCTGTTGCCCAACCCAGCGCATTACCCTGACGATCGGTAATAGTCACGATGGTGTTGTTGAAAGAAGCATGGATATGAGCCACGCCGTCAGAGACTTGTTTTCTTACACGTTTACGTGCGCGAACTGGTGCCTTTGCCATTATTCAATCACCCCGATTATTTCTTGATCGGTTTGCGCGGACCCTTACGGGTACGAGCGTTGGTCTTGGTACGCTGACCGCGAACCGGGAGACCACGACGATGACGCAAACCGCGATAGCAACCAAGATCCATCAGGCGCTTGATGCTCATGCTGATTTCACGGCGCAGATCACCTTCAACGACAAATTTGGCAACTTCGTCACGCAGCGTGTCGATTTGTTCTTCAGACAGCTCACTGATCTTAACATTTTCAGCGATACCCGCTGCAGCCAGGATGGCTTTAGAACGGGTCTTGCCGACACCGTAGATCGAAGTTAACGCGATCACGGCGTGTTTCTGATCAGGAATGTTAATGCCTGCTATACGGGCCACTATGCACTCCTACTATTTAATATGTACGTACCATGCTGAAAAGCCCGTTTTCAGGATACTCAAATGGAAACGTACAGACATACAAAAGATTGGCTGGCTAATCTAGCCAGCTCAACCCAACTTTGCAAGAAAAATATGCGAAAAAATCAGCCTTGGCGCTGTTTATGCTTCGGCTCGGCACTGCAAATCACACGGATGACACCATCACGCTTAACGATTTTGCAGTTACGGCATAATTTCTTGACGGAAGCACGAACTTTCATTTTTACTCTCCGTAACTTCTCAGGCGACCAATTAACGGCCGTAGCCTTTCAGGTTCGCCTTCTTCAATGCAGACTCATACTGACTGGACATCATCAGAGTTTGCACTTGAGCCATAAAGTCCATAATCACGACAACAACGATAAGCAGTGAGGTCCCACCGAAGTAGAACGGCACTTTCATTGCATCACGCATGAACTCCGGGATCAGGCAGATAAAGGTAATATACAGCGCACCAACCAGGGTCAGGCGGGTCATTACTTTATCGATATACTTCGCCGTTTGCTCTCCCGGACGAATTCCTGGTACAAATGCACCGGACTTCTTCAGGTTATCTGCTGTTTCACGCGGGTTGAAAACCAACGCCGTGTAGAAGAAACAGAAGAAGATGATTGCAGACGCATAGAGTAACACATAAAGCGGTTGCCCAGGCTGCAAATACAGCGAAATTGTTGTCAGCCAGTTCCAACCAGTACCGCCCCCGAACCATGACGCGATGGTCGCCGGGAACAGAATAATACTGGAAGCGAAGATTGCCGGGATTACCCCCGCCATATTCACTTTCAGCGGTAAATGTGTGCTCTGTGCAGCATAGACACGACGACCTTGCTGACGTTTGGCGTAGTTTACCACAATACGGCGTTGACCACGTTCAACGAATACTACAAAGAACGTCACTGCAAATACTAATACTGCAACCAACAGCAACACGAGGAAGTGCAGGTCGCCTTGACGCGCTTGCTCGATAGTATGGGCAATGGCTGGCGGGAGTCCCGCAACGATACCAGCGAAGATGATGATTGAGATACCGTTACCGATACCGCGCTCAGTAATCTGTTCGCCGAGCCACATCAGGAACATCGTCCCTGTAACCAGACTTACAACAGCGGTGAAATAGAATGCAAAGCCTGGATTCATCACCAGGCCCTGCATACCAGGCATATTCGGCAAACCGGTAGCAATACCGATCGACTGGAATATCGCCAGCACCAGAGTACCGTAACGGGTGTACTGGCTGATCTTACGACGACCAGACTCCCCTTCTTTCTTAATTTCTGCCAGCGTTGGATGAACCACCGTCAACAGCTGGATAATGATCGACGCCGAAATATACGGCATGATCCCCAGGGCAAAGATAGAAGCACGGCTGAGAGCACCACCAGAGAACATGTTAAACATTTCAATGATGGTGCCTCGCTGTTGCTCAAGCAGTTTGGCAAGTACAGCGGCATCAATACCAGGGATCGGAATAAAAGAGCCAATACGGAACACAATCAGCGCGCCGATAACAAACAGCAGTCTGCGTTTCAGCTCACCTAAGCCACCTTTGGCACTTTGAAAATCTAATCCCGGTTGTTTAGCCATCTGCTACTTATTCCTCGATTTTACCGCCAGCAGCTTCGATAGCAGCACGAGCGCCTTTAGTAACACGCAGGCCACGAACAGTTACCGGAGTAGTGACTTCGCCAGCCAGGATCACTTTCGCGAACTCGATCTGGATACCGATAATGTTTGCCGCTTTCAGCGTGTTCAGGTCTACAACGCCGCCTTCTACTTTCGCCAGGTCAGACAGACGAACTTCGGCTGTAATCGCTGCTTTGCGAGAAGTGAAGCCGAATTTCGGCAGACGACGGTACAGAGGCATCTGACCACCCTCGAAACCGCGACGTACGCCACCGCCAGAACGAGACTTCTGACCTTTGTGACCACGACCACCGGTTTTACCGAGGCCAGAACCGATACCACGACCCAGGCGTTTACCCGCCTTTTTGGAGCCTTCGGCCGGAGACAGAGTATTTAAACGCATCTCTTACTCCTCAACTTTAACCATGAAGGAAACCGCGTTGACCATACCACGAACAGCAGGAGTATCCTCGCGCTCTACGGTGTGGCCAATACGACGCAGACCCAGGCCAAGCAGCGTTGCCTTGTGTTTCGGCAGACGACCGATTGCACTGCGGGTTTGAGTAATTTTAATAGTCTTTGCCATGGTTTATTTCCCCAGAATTTCTTCAACGGATTTACCACGCTTGGCAGCGACCATTTCTGGAGAATTCATATTTTCCAGGCCATCAATAGTTGCACGAACCACGTTGATCGGGTTGGTGGAACCGTATGCTTTAGCCAGAACGTTATGAACCCCAGCAACTTCCAGAACGGCGCGCATTGCACCACCGGCGATGATACCGGTACCTTCGGAAGCTGGCTGCATGAATACACGAGACCCCGTGTGAACACCTTTAACCGGGTGCTGCAGGGTGCCGTTGTTCAGCGCGACGTTAATCATATTGCGACGGGCTTTTTCCATCGCTTTCTGGATCGCTGCTGGAACTTCACGCGCTTTACCGTAACCAAAACCTACGCGACCGTTACCATCGCCTACTACAGTCAGAGCTGTGAAGGAGAAAATACGACCACCTTTAACGGTTTTAGATACGCGGTTTACCGCGATCAGCTTTTCCTGCAGTTCGCCAGCTTGTTTTTCGATGTGAGCCATCTTACACCTCTACCTTAGAACTGAAGGCCAGCTTCACGGGCAGCATCTGCCAGTGCCTGGACACGACCATGATATTGGAACCCGGAACGGTCAAAGGACACATCTTTGATGCCTTTTTCCAGAGCGCGTTCAGCGACAGCTTTACCCACAGCTGCAGCCGCGTCTTTGTTACCGGTGTACTTCAGTTGTTCAGCGATAGCTTTTTCTACAGTAGAAGCAGCTACCAGAACTTCAGAACCGTTCGGTGCAATTACCTGTGCGTAAATATGACGCGGGGTACGATGTACCACCAGGCGAGTTGCGCCCAGCTCTTTGAGCTTGCGGCGTGCGCGGGTCGCACGACGGATACGAGCAGATTTCTTATCCATAGTGTTACCTTACTTCTTCTTAGCCTCTTTGGTACGCACGACTTCGTCGGCGTAACGAACACCCTTGCCTTTGTAAGGCTCAGGACGACGGTAGGCGCGCAGATCTGCTGCAACCTGGCCGATCACCTGCTTATCAGCGCCTTTCAGCACGATTTCAGTTTGAGTCGGACATTCAGCAGTGATACCTGCCGGCAGCTGATGGTCAACCGGGTGAGAGAAACCTAAAGACAGGTTTACTACATTCCCTTTAACCGCTGCACGATAACCTACACCAACCAGCTGCAGCTTCTTAGTGAAGCCTTCGGTAACACCGATAACCATTGAGTTCAGCAGGGCACGCGCGGTACCAGCCTGTGCCCAACCGTCTGCGTAACCATCACGCGGACCGAAGGTCAGTGCATTATCTGCATGTTTAACTTCAACAGCATCGTTGAGAGTACGAGTCAGCTCGCCGTTTTTACCTTTGATCGTAATAACCTGACCGTTGATTTTGACATCAACGCCGGCAGGAACAACGACCGGTGCTTTAGCAACACGAGACATTTTTTCCTCCGATTAGGCTACGTAGCAGATAATTTCGCCACCAAGACCAGCCTGGCGCGCTGCACGATCAGTCATAACACCTTTAGAGGTAGAAACAACTGCGATACCCAGACCGGCCATAACTTTCGGCAGCTCATCTTTACGTTTGTAGATGCGCAGACCTGGGCGGCTGACACGCTGAATGCTTTCTACAACAGCTTTACCCTGGAAATACTTAAGAGTCAGTTCCAGTTCCGGCTTGGTGTCGCCTTCAACTTTAAAATCTTCAATAAAACCTTCTTCCTTCAGCACGTTGGCAATTGCCACTTTCAGCTTGGAGGAAGGCATGGTGACCGCAGCTTTGTTCGCGGCCTGACCGTTACGGATACGGGTCAGCATATCCGCGATCGGATCTTGCATGCTCATCTGTCTTTACTCCCGTGATTCAATTGGTGACAATTACCAGCTAGCCTTTTTCAGACCCGGAATTTCACCGCGCATAGCGGCTTCACGGACCTTAATACGGCTCAACCCGAACTTCCGCAGGAAAGCGTGCGGACGACCAGTTTGACGGCAGCGGTTACGCTGACGTGACGGGCTGGAATCACGCGGCAGAGTCTGCAGCTTAAGAACCGCATTCCAACGATCTTCGTCGGTTGCGTTCACATCAGAGATGATCGCTTTCAGTTCAGCGCGTTTCGCGAAGTATTTATCAGCTAAAGCTACGCGTTTTACTTCGCGTGCTTTCATTGATTGCTTAGCCATTTAGTAACCCTACCTTACTTGCGGAACGGGAAGTCAAAGGCAGCCAGCAGAGCACGGCCTTCTTCGTCAGATTTCGCAGTAGTGGTAATGGTAATATCCAAACCACGAACGCGGTCGACTTTATCGTAGTCGATTTCTGGGAAGATGATCTGCTCACGGACACCCATGCTGTAGTTACCACGACCGTCGAATGACTTAGCGGACAAGCCACGGAAGTCACGGATACGAGGAACAGCAATAGTGATCAGGCGCTCAAAGAACTCCCACATGCGTTCGCCACGCAGAGTTACTTTACAGCCGATCGGATAGCCCTGACGGATTTTGAAGCCTGCAACAGATTTGCGTGCTTTGGTGATCAACGGTTTTTGACCGGAGATTGCTGTCAGGTCTGCTGCTGCGTTATCCAGCAGTTTCTTGTCAGCGATCGCTTCACCAACACCCATGTTCAGGGTGATCTTCTCGACCCGAGGGACTTGCATGACAGAATTGTAGTTAAACTCAGTCATGAGTTTGTTAACTACTTCGTCTTTGTAGTAATCATGCAGTTTCGCCATCGTACTACTCCAAATTACTTGATAGTTTCGCTGTTAGACTTGAAGAAACGGACTTTTTTGCCGTCTTCGAATCTAAAGCCTACACGGTCAGCCTTGCCGGTTGCCGCATTGAAGATTGCAACGTTAGAAACCTGAATTGCAGCTTCTTTTTCAACGATGCCGCCCGGTTGGTTCAGAGCCGGAACCGGCTTCTGGTGTTTCTTAACCAGGTTGATACCTTCAACAATGACCTTGCCGGAAGACAGGACATTCTTAACTTTACCGCGTTTACCTTTATCTTTACCGGTTAACACGATAACTTCGTCATCACGACGGATTTTCGCTGCCATGATTCGCTCCTTAGAGTACTTCTGGTGCCAGAGAGATAATTTTCATGAACTTCTCGTTACGAAGTTCACGAGTTACCGGCCCAAAAATACGCGTACCGATAGGCTGCTCGCTGTTATTGTTTAAAATAACGCATGCATTACCATCGAAGCGAATGACAGAACCGTCCGGGCGACGAACACCCTTCTTGGTGCGCACCACTACCGCCTTCAGCACATCACCTTTTTTGACCTTACCACGCGGAATCGCTTCTTTGATGGTGATCTTAATGATGTCGCCTACGCCTGCGTAGCGACGGTGCGAGCCACCCAGAACCTTGATACACATTACGCGACGTGCACCGGAGTTGTCGGCGACGTTCAGCATAGTCTGTTCTTGGATCATTTTAGTGCTCCGCTAATGTCAACTACTACTGAGACCCGAAAATCAGGTCGTTAAAAAAACCCCATATCGAGGGCGCGGCATTATAACACCGCAAATCAGATATGGGTAGAAAAAATAAACGGCCCATCGCTGAGCCGTTTATTCGTTGAGAATGCGTACTGTATTACAGAACCGCTTTCTCTACAACGCGAACCAGAGTCCAGGATTTGGTCTTGGACAGCGGACGGCATTCGCGGATTTCAACCACGTCGCCGATACCGCATTCGTTGTTCTCGTCATGTACGTGCATTTTGGTCGTACGCTTGATGAATTTACCGTAGATCGGGTGTTTCACAAAACGTTCGATAGCAACAACAATGGATTTCTCCATTTTGTCGCTAACCACGCGACCTTGCAGAGTACGGATTTTATCGGTCATTACGCACCCGCCTTCTCAGTCAGTAAAGTCTTAACGCGTGCGACATCACGACGCACTTGCTTCAACAGGTGAGACTGTTGCAGCTGGCCACTTGCAGCCTGCATACGCAGGTTGAACTGCTCACGCAGCAGGTTCAGTAGCTCGGTGTTCAGCTCTTCAACGCTCTTCTCACGCAGCTCTTTTGCTTTCATTACATCACCGTCTTAGTTACAAAGGTGGTTTTAATCGGCAGTTTCGCTGCTGCCAGCTTGAATGCTTCACGGGCCAGCTCTTCCGGTACGCCGTCCATTTCATACAGGACTTTACCCGGCTGAATCAAGGCAACCCAATACTCCACGTTACCTTTACCTTTACCCATACGCACTGCCAGCGGCTTTTCAGTGATCGGTTTGTCCGGGAATACACGGATCCAGATCTTACCTTGACGCTTAACTGCACGGGTCATAGCACGACGTGCTGCTTCGATCTGACGGGCAGTCAGACGACCACGGCCAACAGCTTTCAGGCCGAAGCTGCCGAAGCTAACATCCGCGCCTGCAGCCAGACCACGGTTGCGGCCTTTGTGCATTTTACGGAATTTTGTACGCTTTGGTTGTAACATCAGCGACGCTCCTTATTTACGGCCTTTACGCTGCTGCTTTTTCGGTTGAGCAGCCGGTTTTTCCGGTTGTTCAACAGCAGCCATACCACCCAGGATCTCGCCTTTGAAGATCCACACTTTAACGCCGATTACACCATAAGTGGTGTGCGCTTCAGAGGTGTTGTAGTCGATGTCAGCACGCAGAGTGTGCAGCGGTACGCGACCTTCGCGGTACCATTCGGTACGTGCGATTTCCGCGCCGCCCAGACGGCCGCTAACTTCAACTTTGATACCTTTAGCGCCCAGACGCATGGCGTTCTGTACAGCACGCTTCATCGCACGACGGAACATAACGCGACGTTCCAGCTGAGAAGTGATGCTGTCAGCAACCAGTTTAGCGTCCAGTTCAGGTTTACGAACTTCGGCGATGTTGATCTGTGCAGGAACGCCAGCGATATCCGCTACGACCTTACGCAGTTTTTCTACGTCTTCACCTTTTTTACCGATAACGATACCCGGGCGAGCGGTGTGAATAGTCACACGGATGCTCTTAGCCGGACGCTCGATAACGATACGAGATACAGACGCTTTAGCCAGTTCCTTCGTCAGGTACTGACGTACTTTAAAATCGCTGTCCAGGTTGTCAGCGAATTCTTTGGTGTTCGCAAACCAGGTAGAGTTCCATGGTTTTACAATACCCAGGCGAATACCATTAGGATGTACTTTCTGACCCATTGCTAGTCTCCAGAGTCTCAGCGATCGGACACAACCACAGTGATGTGGCTGGTGCGCTTCAGGATGCGATCTGCACGACCTTTTGCACGCGGCATAATGCGCTTCATGCTCGGGCCTTCGTCTACGAAAATTTTCGTAACTTTCAGATCGTCAATGTCAGCGCCATCGTTGTGTTCAGCGTTAGCAATGGCAGATTCCAGAACTTTCTTGACCAGTACAGCCGCTTTCTTGTTGGTGTAGGTCAGAATATCCAGAGCCTGCGACACTTTCTTACCGCGAATCAGGTCAGCAACAAGGCGAACCTTCTGAGCAGAAGAACGAGCATGGCGATGTTTAGCGATAGTTTCCATCTCTTCCTCCTACCTTATTTCTTCTTCGCTTTTTTATCAGCAGCGTGGCCGCGATAAGTACGAGTCGGTGCGAATTCACCCAGTTTGTGACCGACCATTTCGTCGGAAACAAATACCGGAACGTGCTGACGACCATTATGGACAGCGATGGTCAAACCGATCATGTTAGGAAAGATCGTTGAACGACGGGACCAGGTGCGCAGGGGCTTCTTGTCTCCGCTTTCCACCGCTTTCTCTACCTTCTTCAGCAAGTGCAGGTCAATAAAAGGACCTTTCTTGAGAGAACGTGGCATGGCTTATCCTCTAAAATTATTTGCTACGGCGACGTACGATGAATTTATCAGTACGCTTGTTGCTGCGGGTCTTCTTACCTTTGGTCTGAACGCCCCACGGAGTTACCGGGTGCTTACCAAAGTTACGACCTTCACCACCACCATGTGGGTGGTCTACTGGGTTCATCGCAGTACCGCGAACGGTAGGACGAACGCCACGCCAGCGTGCAGCACCTGCTTTACCCAGAACGCGCAGCATATGCTCAGCATTGCCAACTTCGCCCAGGGTTGCACGGCAGTCTGCTTCGACTTTACGCATTTCACCAGAACGCAGACGCAGGGTGACATAAGCGCCATCGCGAGCAACGATCTGAACGTAAGTACCAGCGGAACGTGCCAGCTGACCGCCTTTACCTGGTTTCATTTCTACGTTATGAACGGTAGAACCAACCGGGATATTGCGCATCGGCAGGGTGTTGCCTGCTTTGATTGCAGCATCAACGCCAGACTGAATCTGGTCGCCAGCTTTCAGGCCTTTCGGGGCCAGGATGTAACGGCGTTCGCCGTCTTTGTACAGAACCAGCGCGATGTTCGCGGAACGGTTCGGATCGTACTCAAGACGTTCAACAACTGCCGGGATACCGTCTTTGTTGCGTTTGAAGTCAACAATACGATAAGCCTGTTTGTGACCACCACCGATATGACGAGTGGTGATACGGCCATTGTTGTTACGACCACCGGATTTGCTGTTTTTTTCAACCAGCGGAGCAAAAGGTTTGCCCTTGTGCAGCTCTGGGTTGACCACTTTAACGACGTGGCGACGACCCGGAGATGTCGGTTTACATTTAACAACTGCCATTGTATTACTCCTCCGACTTACTCAGCGCCGCCGACGAAGTCCAGATTCTGGCCTTCTTTCAGGGTGACGTAAGCTTTTTTCCAGTCGCTACGACGACCGATACGCTGTCCGTGACGTTTAACTTTCCCTTTAACGACCAGGGTGTTAACGACTTCGACTTCGACTTCAAACAGTTTCTGCACAGCAGCTTTGATTTCTGCTTTGGTCGCGTCTTTAGCAACTTTGAGAACGATGGTGTTAGTTTTTTCCATCGCAGTAGACGCTTTTTCAGAAACGTGCGGTGCGCGCAGCACCTTCAGCAGACGTTCTTCACGAATCATGCCAGCATCTCCTCAACTTGCTTAACAGCATCAGCAGTCATTACGACTTTGTCGAAGGCGATCAGGCTAACCGGGTCGATACCAGTCGCATCGCGTACGTCAACCTTGTGCAGGTTACGTGCGGCCAGGAACAGGTTCTCGTCCAGCTCACCGGTGATGATCAGCACATCTTCCAGAGCCATGTCTTTCAGTTTCTGTGCCAGCAGCTTAGTTTTCGGCGCTTCTACAGAGAACTTCTCGACAACGATCAGACGATCCTGACGTACCAGTTCGGACAGGATGCTTTTCAGCGCGCCGCGGTACATCTTCTTGTTAACTTTTTGACTGTGGTCCTGCGGACGAGCAGCGAAGGTCACGCCACCGGAACGCCAGATCGGGCTCTTGATAGAACCTGAACGCGCACGGCCAGTGCCTTTCTGGCGCCACGGTTTTTTACCGGAACCAGTTACTTCAGCACGAGTCTTCTGAGCACGAGTACCCTGACGAGCACCAGCTGCATAAGCAACAACAACCTGGTGAACCAGCGCTTCGTTGAAATCACGACCGAAGGTAGTTTCGGAAACAGTCAGCGCGCTCTGCGCGTCTTTCAATACTAATTCCATTGCTATCCCCTTACGCCTTCACAGCTGGTTTAACGATCAGGTCGCAACCGGTTGCACCCGGAACACCACCCTTAACCAGCAGCAGGTTGCGCTCAGCGTCAACGCGTACTACGTCAAGGCTCTGAACGGTTACACGCTCATTACCCATCTGACCTGCCATTTTCTTGCCTTTGAACACTTTGCCCGGAGTCTGGTTCTGACCGATAGAACCCGGAACGCGGTGAGACAAGGAGTTACCGTGAGTAGCGTCCTGGGTACGGAAGTTCCAGCGCTTAACGGTACCAGCGAAACCTTTACCTTTAGAGGTACCGGTTACGTCAACTTTTTTAACGTCAGCAAACAGTTCAACGCTGATGCTCTGACCTACGGTGTATTCTTCGCCTTCAGCCAGACGGAATTCCCACAGACCACGGCCAGCTTCTACGCCAGCTTTAGCAAAGTGACCCGCTTCCGGCTTGGTGACACGGTTAGCTTTTTTAGCACCCGTAGTAACCTGAACAGCGCGGTAGCCATCGTTAGCCAGGTCTTTAACCTGAGTAACACGGTTTGCTTCAACTTCGATTACGGTTACTGGGATAGAGACGCCATCTTCAGTGAAGATGCGGGTCATACCCACTTTTTTACCGACTAAACCAATCATTGTATCAACCTCTCAATCGCTCGATGACCTGATTAACCCAGGCTGATCTGCACGTCTACACCGGCAGCCAGGTCCAGACGCATCAGAGCATCAACGGTTTTCTCGGTTGGCTCAACGATGTCAACCAGACGCTTGTGAGTGCGAATTTCGTACTGATCGCGCGCATCTTTGTTAACGTGCGGAGAGATCAGAACGGTAAAGCGCTCTTTGCGGGTCGGCAGCGGGATCGGACCGCGAACCTGCGCACCAGTGCGCTTGGCAGTCTCGACGATTTCCGCGGTTGATTGATCGATCAGACGATGATCAAACGCTTTCAGGCGGATACGGATTCTTTGGTTCTGCATGAGACCAGAGCTCCAATTATTTTATAAACGAAAATGATTACTCCTCACACCCATTACGATTGATGGGAGAGTGTAACCGTTCTTACGTAGCTCCCCGATTGGGAGCATTGTTAAATAGCCAAATCGGCTATTCGAGGTTCAAATCGAACCTGCCGTCAATTACGACAAGCCCGCGCATTATACGTAAATCTCAGCCTGACGCAAGTGTCGGATAGAAATTAAGCGCTTTATTCTTATGCGAGCATGATTCCAGATGGTACGCATGGGATGGCAACGCGCACCTTTTCTTTGGAAGGCATCAGGCAAACCTGGCAATACGTCGTTGTCGCTGTCGCATAAATCTATAAAGGTGAGCACAAGCCTTGACGAGGATTTGCTTATGTTTGTTGCCCTCCCCTTTCTCATTTTTTATGCGTCGTTCTCTTTATTACTTGGCATATACGACGCGCGTACCGGTCTGCTGCCTGACCGGTTTACCTGTCCATTACTGTGGGGTGGTCTGCTTTATCACCAGATTTGCCTGCCGGAGCGTTTACCGGATGCGCTTTGGGGTGCTATCGCCGGCTATGGCGGATTCGCGTTAATTTACTGGGGCTATCGCCTGCGTTATCAGAAAGAGGGGCTTGGATATGGCGACGTCAAGTACCTCGCTGCCTTAGGGGCGTGGCATTGTTGGGAAACACTGCCGTTACTGGTTTTCCTTGCCGCTATGTTGGCCTGTGGCGGGTTTGGCGTCGCGCTACTGGTGAGAGGTAAATCGGCATTAATAAACCCGCTACCTTTTGGGCCATGGCTGGCGGTGGCGGGTTTCATAACAGGTTGGAAAGTTTTCTTTCCAGACGGTTAATCGGTCACCTTAATTTGTGATTGCAGATAATTTTGCATACCAAGTTTGGCAATCAAATCCAGCTCAGTTTCCAGCCAGTCGATGTGGCCTTCCTCGTCGGCAAGAATTTCAATCATCATATCCCGGCTGACATAATCATGAACGCTATCGGCATAGGCTATTGCCTCACGTAGATCTTTTGCGCCTTCCAGTTCGAGCCGGAGATCCGATCGTAGCATCTCTTCGACATCTTCACCGATGCCCAGCTTGCCCAGATCCTGTAGGTTCGGTATGCCTTCCAGAAATAAAATACGCTCAATATACTTATCGGCGTGTTTCATCTCATCAATGGATTCATGGTACTCAACATCATTAAGCCGGGTCAGCCCCCAGTTTTTGAACATACGGGCATGAAGAAAATACTGATTAATTGCGACAAGCTCATTTCCCAATAGTTTATTGAGATAATTTATGATTTTAACATCACCTTTCATTTTATAGTCCCTCCGCTTCCACTCTCTAGAGCGTAGATGGGGCTACAGGGATGTCAAAAAAAAGAGTGTGACTCAGGCGATCTCTTTAAATTCCGGCATTTGCGTTAACTCATCCTGCATCACTTCTCGCGCGGCGCGAATACACTTACCACATTGATTTCCCACAGGAATAAATTTACGCAACTGTTGAAATGACTGCGGATGAAATTGTCGTACAGCCTGGCGGATTTTTTTATCGCTTATACCATTACACAAACAAACGTACATGATCGCTCCCGTTCAATTTCCGCACAAAGTGTAAATGAGAATGGTTATGATTACAATAGCACAAAGCGATTTACGCCACGGGAGAAGCGTTAAAAAGGGTGAATAAATATAACAGCGGCTAAATAGCAGGCAACAAAAAGGGCGCCGAAGCGCCCTCTTCAATTCAAAACTAATTAACGAGTAATTAGCCCAGAACTTTAGCAACAACGCCCGCGCCAACGGTACGGCCGCCTTCACGGATTGCGAAACGCAGACCGTCGTCCATTGC
>NZ_JAMMDE010000022.1:0-10169 GCF_051700745.1 Salmonella sp. NW884
GAAAATCAGCAGGAACAGAAACGCCAGCACGAACCCCATGCCGAGGAACATCAGGGTGAAGCCTTCACCTAATAGCACCGAACTATTCATAATAAAGTCTCAAATTTAATAATCTAAAATAGAAAAGTAATATCAGTCATTAATAGAAGGGATAAAATACCGGTAGTAAAATCATACTAACGATAAAACAAACCAAACTAATCGCCAATCCGGGTTTTAAGAAATCTTTAAATTTAACATTCCCCGGGCCAATAATCATTGAGTTTGCTGGAATAGCCATTGGGGTACAAACAGCAACACTACTCGCAATAAAAACAGCAATAACAACTGCACGAGGGTCTGCGCCAATAGACTGTGCGATAGTCCATCCTACCGGGCATAACAACGTACATGCTGCAGTGTTACTCATAACTTGAGTCAAAGCCCATGTAAGTATCCACAATGACGCCATAATAATCATAACGCCAGAATCTCCGGTTACTGAAATAACGGCATTGGCAATCATTTCTCCAGCACCAGTAGAATTAAGCGCGGCACCTAAAGGCATCATAAACGCAAGCATGAAAACAGTTAGCGTTTCAAAAGAATTAAAAGTTTCCTTTTGTGTTAAAACGCCAGCGAATACAAGAACAATAGCCGCACAACATGCAATAATATGCATTGGAGGCAGAAACTTAATATAATCAGTTGCCACCATTCCAGCGATAGACAGAATAAAAACGGCTAAAGTTAAATTTCTATGCCAGGCCGGAATTTGGCTATAATCCATTTGAGAATCAGATTGTGTATTTCCATCACGATCTGCGATGAGTTTTGAACCGAAGAAATAGAGAAATATAGAGCATGCAATCAGCAAAGGAATACCAATTTTAGCGTATTCGAAAAATGGCACCGACAGACTTCCCTTACTAAAAGTTTCAATAGTATTTTTAGCAATCAGATTTCCTGGCGAACCGATAATAGAAATGTCAGCACCGATTGTTGCCCCAAAAACCAGAGGCATAAGAAGTTTAATAGGCTTAATCTGACTACTGGCGGCAATACCTAAAACAATAGGAATTAGCACAGCAACTGTTCCGCTATTAGAAACAAAGGCAGACATAACTCCACCAATAAGAAAAATCAATACACTAAGGCTTCTTTCTGTTTTAGCATATTTTAGTAAAATTTTACTTGATTGCCATGCCAAACCTGTTTTAAAAAATGCCGCACCGAGTACACACATGGCGACGATAAGAATAACATTCGCATTTACGATTGAAGCAAAAATATCCTTAGCATCGATAACACCGGTAAAATAAAGTGCCATTGGGACCATAAATGCAACTAATCCCATAGGAAGACGATCGCTAACAAAGATAATTATTGCAACCACTAAAACCAACAAAGTAATAATCGCTGGTGACATGTATACGTCCTTATATTATTAGGGTACAAAAACAACTCATTACAGTCATGAATACAACTGCAACAAGCATAAATCACATGTTATACTAAAATTACATCTAATTAATTTCTATTGAGAAAGAATACACTCACATAAATAACAACACTTACCCGACAAAGGCATAACATATTCTTACTGCTTTTGTTTCTGTTTAATCAAATAATTTCCTCTTAAAATCTGTCTGTGTATAATGCTACTTATATAAATGAAACTCATCCAATGCTAATAAGGTTGCAGCTTATGCAATATCGGCATCACCTCGAACTAACATGGCTCGAAGACTGTCTGGCTCTAAAAGAAACGTTGAATTTCTCAAAAGCGTCTGCCTCAAGATATGTGACTCAACCCGCATTTAGTCGTCGGATACAATCTCTCGAAGAATGGGTGGGTACGCCCCTTTTTGAAAGAAGTAAACGGGGAGTCACCCTTACCAAGGCCGGAGAAGTATTTACAGACCAGCTTCCCGAACTGATCCACTCCTTGTACACATTGAAAAGTGATACCCTTGAGGCCGCAGGTAATAAACAACCTAGTCTTGTTTTTTCAGCAACGCATGCTTTGTCTTTCTCTTTTGTACCGCATTTGTTAAAACAGAGTGATAAAATTGCAAAATTTGGTTCATTTCGTCTTTTATCTGACTCATTGAATGCGTGTGAAAAAATGATGCGGCAGGGAGATTCACAATTTTTGCTGTGTCACCATCACCCACATATGCATCTAAATTTAAATAAAAATAACTTTATGAGCATTCGTCTTGGGTTTGATACATTAATTCCATTCAGTAAACCAGACTCAGAAACGTTAAAACCGTTGTGGAATATAAATAATAAGATTCAATTCCCTTACCTTTCTTTTTCATCACAATCAGGTCTGGGAAGAATAATAGCAAATACAGCGTCTATTAACAGAATTACCCATAATATAAATGTTGCCTTTGTGGCCGATCTGGCAGCAACACTATTGGCAATGGTCAGATCTGGCGATGGTGTTGCCTGGATACCTCAAAGCCTTGCCAGGCAAGATATAGAGGCTAAAACTATTGTTACTGCAGCGGAAAAAGAAAGCAATTTATGGGTACCCATAGAAATAAGACTTTATAGACCAGCCAAGAGAATGCCTCCAGATGCCGAAGAGCTATGGGAAATTTTTGTTGAAGAACAAATATAATTATTTAATTGTAAAATGTTCTTTAATATAATCCTCAATGAATTTAATTAACGCTCTGGTTGCATATGATAAATATTTATCTTTCTTCCAGGCCAAACCAATCGTAACATAAGTCGGCTCAGTCATGGCCTTGGTTATTACTTTTTCGGCTTTAAGATCGACAGCGTCCAAAATGAAAGAAATTCCTTCATTTTTAGCAACCAGATCTATGTTGGTTTGAACCCTGTTTGATGATAGAAAAATATGTGTATGAATTCCTCGCTTTGTACATTCTTCAATAATCGTTTTTCTATGCCAGGAATCTTTTTTCATTAGTATCAATGGCTCATATTGTAGATCTTCCCAATCGATACTATCCTTTTTTGCCAGGGGATGTTTATCTGACATACATACCACGTGCTGCTGAGTCATTAATGGTACCGTAACTAATTCTTTTGGACAGTCATTAATAATAACAATAGCAAGATCCAGCTCTCCAGCAGAAAGTTTATCATGTAAACCAAAAGTCCCCTCTTCAACAAGAGAGAGTTCCATCTCTGGATAAATCTCCCGGAAATGCTTGAAGAGCGGTGAAAAAAGAAACAAACTTATCATCGGTGGGATCCCCAAAGTTACTATGCCACCATTTTCATTACGATAATCTTTCATTTCCGCTACGCTATTTTTTAACGCAATAAGGATAGGTTCAATTTTTTGTAAGAAAAACATGCCCTCCTCAGTAAGGACAAGTTTATTTTTCTTTCTATCAAATAATGTCACCCCTAATTCAGTCTCTAACTTCTTAATAGCAATGGTGATATTAGGTTGAGAAACAAAATGCCGCTCAGCAACTCTGGTTAAGTTACCTAACAAAGAAGCGCTTACAAAATATTCTAATTGTCTAATTTCCATCTATTTTCCACTACTATAAATAAAATTTATCATTTAATAAAAATAACATATTTCCTTCCTACAATGAATACGAATATCATGAAAATGTGATCAATGGATAAAACAATGCAACATAGCACTGGAGGGAGTATGAGTCGTATATTAAATACAGAAATTATCATTCCGGTTATCGAAAAACTTGTAAAAAAAGCTTGTTATGAACTGGATGATAATCTCATGTGTTCTTTTCGTAAAGCATATGATAAAGAAGAGTCAAAGATCGGCAAGGAAACCATTAAGATATTAATTGATAATGGAGAGTATGCAAAAAAAGAACAACTTGCATGCTGCCATGATACCGGCACTTGTATCGTTATAATGGAAATTGGACAACATGTATGCTGGGAAGGTAAGCCGCTTAAAGATCAGGTGAACCAAGGTGTTCGCCAGGGCTATGAAAATGGATACTTAAGAAAATCCATGGTTGCAGATCCATTAGAACGTATTAATACTAATGATAATACTCCTGCAATTTTACATACTGAAATTGTTGATGGTGACCGAGTGACAATTACCGTTATGCCAAAGGGCGGCGGTAGCGAAAATATGGGAACTTTTAAAACATTGCTTCCCGGCGATGGTATTGATGGTATAAAAGATTTTGTTCTGGAAACTGTCCGTCGTGTAGGAGGCAATCCATGCCCTCCTTATATTATTGGTATCGGCGTTGGCGGTACAATGGATCACTGTTCGTGGATGGCGAAGAAAGCATTATTACGCCCTCTTGGTGAGTTCAATGCTAAACCACTTTATGCCCAGCTCGAAGCTGAATTATTAGAGGCCGTGAATAATACAGGGATCGGCCCTTTAGGGATGGGCGGGCGTATTACGGCGTTAGGCGTGCATGTCGATTACTATCCTTGCCATATCACTGCACTGCCAGTCGCAATCAATTTCCAATGTAATGCAAGCCGCCACGCTAGTGAAATCATTTAATACCTGGAGAAGCTATGATGGAATTAACATTACCATTGACTAAAGAGAAAGCGAAAACTCTTAAGGTCGGCGATATATTATTTCTCACTGGATTTGCTTACACCTGCCGTGACGCCGCGCATAAAAAAATCGAAGTAGCGCTTAGTAACGGAGAAAAATCACCAGTCGATTTTCAAAACCAAACGATTTACTATGCTGGCCCCTGCCCTGCCAGACCTGGTTTACCTATTGGCTCCAACGGTCCTACAACGGCCGCGCGTATGGACCCATTTGTAGAAATGATGTTTCAACAAGGGGCAACTGCGTTTCTTGGCAAAGGCGATCGTGCTGATTATGTCGCTGAGCTTTGTAAAAAATACGGTGGGGTTTCGCTACTCGGGATTGGAGGAGCGTCTGCAATTAATACAAAACATGTTAAATCAGTAGAAATTGTTGCCTACGAAGAATTAGGAACAGAATCCATTAAGAAGTTATATTTTGACCGCTATAGAGTCATTGTAGGAATTGATTCGGAAGGAAATACCCTCCAGAAGCAGGAAGTACCTAAGTACGCCAAATAATAATACATTAATGTTGGCAATACCGGTCCGGTAGGCTGTTACCGGACCGATATGTTTTCTATCCTGCACTTCACTACAGGATAGAAACTAAACTTAGCCGCGACGGGCTTTTACCGCTGCCGACAACTGACGAAGCAGCGCATCGGTATCTTCCCAGCCAATACAGGCGTCAGTAATGCTTTTACCGTAGGTCAGCGGCTGACCGCTTTCCAGACTCTGGTTTCCTTCTACCAGATGACTCTCTACCATCACGCCAATAATCGCTTTTTCACCGCCCGCTATCTGCTGGCAGACATCGGCGCAAACCTCCATCTGCTTTTGAAATTGCTTACAGGAGTTGGCATGGCTGAAATCGATCATGACCTGCGGCGTCAGTCCCGCTTTGATGAGGCCTTCTTTCACCTCAGCAACATGTTGCGCGCTATAGTTTGGCGCTTTACCGCCGCGCAGAATGATATGGCAGTCGCCGTTGCCGCTGGTATTCACAATCGCCGAATGACCCCATTTAGTGACGGAGAGGAAGCAATGCGGCGCGCCGGCGGCGTTGATGGCGTCAATGGCGACTTTAATCGTGCCATCAGTACCATTTTTAAAACCGACCGGACAAGAGAGGCCAGACGCCAATTCGCGATGAACCTGGGATTCAGTAGTCCGCGCGCCAATGGCGCCCCAGCTCATCAGATCGGCCAGATATTGCGGCGTGATCATATCGAGGAATTCGCCGGCGGCAGGCAGGCCGCTGTCGTTAATATCCAGCAGCAGTTTGCGCGCAATACGCAGACCGTCGTTAATCTGGAAGCTGTTATCCATGTGCGGATCGTTAATCAGCCCTTTCCAGCCGACGGTGGTACGCGGTTTCTCAAAATAGACGCGCATGACAATTTCAAGCTCGCCTTGAAGCTCATCGCGTAGCGCCAGCAAACGGGCGGCATACTCTTTCGCCGCTGCCGGATCATGAATTGAACAAGGACCGATCACCACCAGCAGACGATCGTCATTGCCTTTGAGAATTTTATGGATGGCTTTGCGCGCGTGAGCAACGGTATTTGCTGCATTTTCCGTGGCGGGAAACTTTTCCAGCAGCGCGACCGGAGGTAATAACTCGTTGATTTCTTTAATGCGTAAATCGTCGTTCTGATAATTCATGTTTATTCCAGTGTTGCCGTACTTATCCCAATGAATGCAATCCCTCCAATCTATCTCTTCAATTAAATAGTGTAAACGGGCTTTTACACTTTGAACGGAATAATCCTGGAATTCAGGAAAAAAACGCACAAATGTAGCGAAAAATGGGATCTAACCTACACTTTTTAACTGTAACCACTCTGTTTATGAATTATTGCAAGATTCTCTGCTGCGTTAACCCGCGGCGGCGAACGCTTTTTATCCCTTATTTGAGGATTTGACTGACACGTGCACTGTTGGAAGAGGTTATCCGACATATCCACCATAACAGGAGCATCTTATGAAAATGACAAAATTGACTACGCTTTTACTCACCGCTACCCTCGGCCTTGCCAGCGGCGCAGCGTTAGCTGCTGAATCTAACGCGCAGTCCAGTAATGGCCAGGCGAACTCGGCGGCAAATGCCGGCCAGGTTGCCCCGGACGCCCGCCAGAATGTGGCGCCGAATGATGTGAATAACAACGACATCAATACCAACGGCAACGCTAACAGCACGATGCAGCATCCAGACGGTTCAACCATGAATCATGACGGAATGACCAAGGATGAAGAGCATAAAAATACCATGTGTAAAGACGGTCGCTGCCCGGATATTAATAAAAAAGTGGAAACCGGTAATGGCGTCAATAATGACGTGAATACCAAAACCGACGGTACCACACAGTAATGCAGAAAAAAGTCTGATAACGGGAGAGCTTTCGCTCTCCTTTTTATTTTGTCAGCGAAAAATCAGTATGATGTCTACAGTATTGATGAGAATAACAAAGGAATGACGTTATGGCGCACTCACACTCTCATGCCGATTCACACCTGCCGAAAGATAATAATGCTCGTCGCCTGCTTTTCGCCTTTATCGTCACTGCCGGATTTATGCTCCTTGAGGTGGTGGGCGGGATACTCTCCGGCTCTCTGGCGTTGTTGGCGGATGCGGGACATATGCTCACCGACGCGGCGGCCCTTCTCTTTGCGCTGCTGGCGGTTCAATTTTCCCGTCGTCCCCCGACTGTTCGCCACACTTTTGGCTGGCTAAGACTCACCACACTGGCGGCTTTTGTGAATGCCATTGCGTTGGTGGTCATTACCCTTCTCATTGTCTGGGAAGCGATAGAGCGCTTTTACACGCCACGTCCGGTGGCGGGCAATCTGATGATGGTGATTGCGGTCGCGGGTCTGCTGGCGAACCTGTTTGCGTTCTGGATACTCCATCGGGGAAGCGATGAAAAAAACCTGAACGTGCGCGCTGCCGCGCTACATGTGATGGGCGATTTGCTGGGTTCCGTCGGCGCAATAGTCGCCGCGTTGATCATTATCTGGACGGGCTGGACGCCAGCGGACCCGATTCTCTCTATTCTGGTTTCGGTACTGGTGCTACGCAGCGCCTGGCGTTTGTTAAAAGATAGCGTCAACGAATTGCTGGAAGGCGCACCGGTTTCGCTGGATATTAATGCCTTACAGCGCCATTTAAGCCGGGAAATCCCCGAAGTCCGCAACGTACACCATGTGCATGTCTGGATGGTCGGCGAAAAACCGATCATGACATTGCACGCTCAGGTCATTCCGCCACACGACCATGATGCGCTGCTGGAACGTATCCAGGATTTTCTGATGCACGAATACCATATTGCGCACGCTACGATTCAGATGGAGTATCAAGTGTGTCACGGCCCGGACTGTCATCTGAATCAGACGCCATCCGGGCATGTTCATCACCATTAACGGGAAAGCGCGCGCGATCCTCGCTCCCGCGCGCTGTTTATCCACAGGCGGCTACCGTTCACGGCGATAAATGTCAGGATCAGATATTCCAGCGACATCGCATAGACGCCCTGCAAAGCAAAAATCACCACACTGATCACGTTGATTACCACCCACAGGAGCCAGTTTTCGACATATTTGCGTGTCATCAGAATCATCGCCGCGATAGACAGCACCATCATGCAAGAGTCCCAGAACGGGAAAGCGTCCGGTTGCAGTACGGGCATTGTCACCTGTAACCCCAGCATCTGCATAATGGCGACGGCCACGCGCGTCAGGACGGCGAATACGGGATCGATATATCGCGTCATCAAACCGATAGCTATCACACATATCGCCAGCCATGCCATTGCTTTTGGCAACGGCAGCCAGCGGATTTTAAGCTCGGCTTCATTATCCTTTGTTTGCCGCGACCACGCATACCAGCCATAAATATTGGCGGCAAAGAAAAAGAGTTGCAGCAACAGGCTGGCATAAAGCTGGATCTGAAAGAAAATAATCGCAAACAGGGTGACGTTAACCAGTCCAAAAAAGTAGTTGCTGATCTTCTCCAGACTGGCAAGCCAAATACAGAGCAGGCCGGCGATGGTTCCTACCGCTTCGATCCACGAGAGATCGTACCCGCCAGCGCCAATCGGAATATGAATCAGTATGTTGTGCGTACTAAAAAAATCCATTCTCTCCCCCAAAGATTTCCGTCTTTACGCCCGAAGTGTAGCCGCAAAATCCAGCATCCGGTTGAGCGGCAGTAATGCGCCCTCGCGTAGCGCCGCATCAACCTGTATTTCATGCGCCGCGCCTCCCTGCTCCAACCCTTCAGCAATGGCTTTCAGGCCATTCATCGCCATCCACGGACAGTGCGCGCAGCTACGGCAGGTCGCCCCCTCGCCAGCCGTGGGCGCTTCAAGCAGTTCTTTTTCAGGCACCGCCTGCTGCATTTTGTAGAAGATGCCGCGATCGGTCGCCACGATAAGCTGTCTGTGCGGCAGCGTTTTTGCCGCCTTAATAAGCTGACTGGTGGAGCCCACCGCATCGGCCATCTCGACAATGGACTGCGGCGATTCAGGGTGAACCAGAAGAGCGGCATCGGGATAGATTTTTTTTAAACGGGTCAACGCCTGAGTTTTAAACTCGTCATGCACGATACACGCTCCTTGCCAGCACAGTACATCGGCCCCGGTCTGTTTTTGCACGTAATTCCCCAGGTGTCTGTCCGGCGCCCAGATAATTTTTTCCCCCAAACTATCCAGATGCTCAATCAGTTCTACGGCGATACTGGAGGTCACAACCCAGTCCGCACGCGCTTTAACAGCAGCCGAGGTGTTAGCATAGACCACTACGGTTCTGTCAGGGTGCGCATCACAAAAAGCGCTAAATTCGTCTATTGGGCAGCCTAAATCCAGCGAACATTCCGCCGCCAGCGTAGGCATAAGAATGGTTTTTTCCGGGCTGAGGATTTTGGCGGTTTCCCCCATAAACCGTACGCCCGCTACCAGTAACGTGGATGCGGCGTGCTTCGCGCCGAAACGGGCCATTTCCAGCGAGTCGGAAATACAGCCGCCGGTTTCTTCTGCTAACTGTTGAATTTCCGGATCGGTGTAGTAGTGCGCCACCATGACGGCATTGCGCTCTTTGAGCAAACGCTTGATTTTCTCACGATAAAATTGCTTTTCATCGTCGTTCAACGGCGTTGGTTTCGGCGGGAACGGGTAGATTGCGGCTTGTGGGTCAAACATTACGCTCATCGTGGCTTCTCGTTTTACTGACTTAACGAAACAACCGAATGAAAGCGTAATAAACGCCACAATCGGTTAATTTGTTTTATATGCTAAACAAGATAGCTGATTCAATAAGGAAAGTCACAATAATTACGTAGCCCCGTATCTGATGGCGGCGTAACGTCTTATCTGGCCTACGTGAGCGGTGCCGTCTGTAGGCCTGATAAGCGCAGCGCATCAGGCAAGACCCGAACCTGCGGCAGGTTCGAATCTTCCATATCGCAGATAGCAAAAAAGCGCCTTTAGGGCGCTTTTTTACATTGGTGGGTCGTGCAGGATGACTCGGCTTCGCCTCGCCCTACGGGCCGTTGCTGACGCAACGTTATCCTTCACATTCAACATCTGAGTTTGATGTTAAATTGGTGGGTCGTGCAGGATTCGAACCTGCGACCAATTGATTAAAAGTCAACT
>NZ_JAMMDE010000023.1:0-6281 GCF_051700745.1 Salmonella sp. NW884
CGGGACGAGAGGACGCTGTTTCGCGGGCTGTCGTTCACCGTGGACGCCGGGGAGTGGGTGCAGGTCACCGGCGGCAACGGCGCCGGAAAAACCACCCTGCTGCGCCTGCTGACCGGGCTGGCGCGCCCGGACGGCGGGGAGGTGTACTGGCAGGGCGAGCCCCTGCGCCGCGTGCGCGACAGCTTCCATCGCAGCCTGCTGTGGATAGGGCACCAGCCGGGGATTAAATCCCGCCTGACGGCGCGGGAGAACCTGCACTTTTTCCACCCCGGCGACGGCGCGCGTCTCCCGGAGGCGCTGGCGCAGGCCGGGCTGGCGGGATTTGAGGACGTGCCGGTCGCCCGGCTCTCGGCCGGGCAGCAGCGCCGGGTGGCGCTGGCCCGCCTGTGGCTGACCCGCGCCGCGCTGTGGGTGCTCGACGAGCCGTTCACCGCCATTGACGTTAACGGCGTGGCGCGCCTCACCCGGCGGATGGCGGCGCACACGGCGCAGGGCGGGATGGTCATTCTCACCACCCACCAGCCGCTGCCGGGGGCCGCGGACACCGTCCGCCGCCTGGCGCTGACCGGCGGGGGGGCCGGGCTGTGATGTGGCGTGTCTTCTGTCTCGAGCTGCGCGTGGCGTTCCGCCACGGCGCGGACATCGCCGGCCCGCTGTGGTTCTTCCTGATGGTCATCACCCTGTTTCCGTTAAGCGTCGGGCCGCAGCCGCAGCTGCTGGCGCGTATCGCGCCGGGCATCATCCAGGTGGCGGCGCTGCTGGCCTCGCTGCTGGCGCTGGAGCGGCTGTTTCGCGACGACCTGCAGGACGGCAGCCTGGAGCAGCTGATGCTGCTGCCGGTGCCGCTGCCGGCGGTGGTGCTGGCGAAGGTGCTGGCCCACTGGGCGGTGACCGGCCTGCCGCTGATTATGCTCTCCCCGCTGGTGGCGCTGCTGCTGGGGATGGACGTGTACGGCTGGAAAATCATGGCGCTGACGCTGCTGCTCGGCACGCCGGCGCTGGGGTTTCTCGCCGCGCCGGGCGTCGCGCTGACGGCCGGCCTGCGGCGCGGCGGCGTCCTGCTGGGCATTCTGGTGCTGCCGCTGAGTGTCCCGGTGCTGATTTTCGCCACCGCGGCGATGGACGCGGCATCGATGCATTTACCCGTTGACGGCTATCTGGCGGTGCTGGGGGCGCTGCTGGCGGGCAGCGCGACGTTAAGCCCGTTCGCCACCGCGGCGGCGCTGCGCATCAGTACGCAGTAGCGCCCCGGCACGACGGACATTTTACTGGTTTCAGGAGGTCAGGTGACGACTATGTGGAAAACCCTTCATCAGCTGGCGGCGCCGCCCCGGCTGTATCAGATTTGCGGCAGGCTCGTGCCGTGGCTGGCGGCGGCCGGCATCATCGCGCTGGCCACCGGCTGGGTCCGGGGCTTTGGTTTCGCCCCGGCGGACTACCAGCAGGGGGAGGGCTACCGCATTATGTACCTGCATGTCCCGGCGGCCATCTGGTCGATGGGTATCTATGCGGCGATGGCGGTGGCGGCGTTCACCGGGCTGGTCTGGCAGATGAAAATGGCCAGCCTTGCCGTCGCGGCGATGGCGCCGGTGGGGGCGGTGTACACCTTCATCGCGCTGGTCACCGGCGCGGCGTGGGGCAAACCGATGTGGGGCACCTGGTGGGTGTGGGACGCGCGCCTGACCTCGGAGCTGGTGCTGCTGTTTCTCTACGCCGGGGTCATCGCCCTGTGGCACGCCTTTGACGACCGTAAAATGGCCGGGCGCGCGGCGGGCATTCTGGTGCTGGTCGGCGTGGTGAACCTGCCGGTTATCCACTATTCCGTCGAGTGGTGGAACACCCTGCACCAGGGCTCGACGCGGATGCAGCAGAGTATCGACCCGGCGATGCGCTCGCCGCTGCGCTGGGCCATCGCCGGCTTCCTGCTGCTCTTTATGACGCTGTCGCTGATGCGGATGCGCAACCTGATTTTACTGATGGAAAAACGCCGCCCGTGGGTGAGCGAACTGATACTGAAAAGGGGGCACCGGTGAGTCCGGCATTTTCATCGTGGAGCGATTTTTTCGCCATGGGCGGGTACGCCTTTTTTGTCTGGCTGGCGGTGGCGATGACCGTGGCGCCGCTGGCGCTGCTGGCGCTGCACACGGTGCTGCAGCGCCGGGCCATTCTGCGCGGCGTGGCGCAGCAGCGGGCGCGCGAGGCGCGGATGCGTGCCGCACAGGCGCAACAGGAGGCCGCGTGAACCTGCGACGTAAAAACCGGCTATGGGTGGTCTGCGCGGTGCTGGCGGGCCTGGCGCTGACCACCGCCCTGGTCCTGTACGCGCTGCGCGCGAATATCGACCTGTTCTATACCCCCGGCGAAATCCTCTACGGCAAGCGCGAGACGCAGCAGCTGCCGGCGGTGGGCCAGCGCCTGCGCGTCGGCGGGATGGTGATGCCCGGCAGCGTCAGGCGCGACCCGGACTCGCTGAAGGTGAACTTCAGCCTCTACGACGCCGAAGGGTCGGTGACGGTGAGCTATGAGGGGATACTGCCGGACCTGTTCCGCGAGGGACAGGGGGTGGTGGTGCAGGGCACCCTGGAGAAGGGCAGCCACGTCCTGGCGCACGAGGTGCTGGCCAAGCATGACGAGAACTACACCCCGCCGGAAGTGGAAAAGGCGATGCAGGAAAACCACCGCCGCCCGCAACGCGCTGATAAGGACACTTCATCATGATGCCTGAATACGGCCACGCACTGCTGTGCCTGGCGCTCGGCGTGGCGCTGCTGCTGTCCGTTTACCCGCTGTGGGGCGTGGCGCGCGGCGACGCGCGGATGATGGCGTCGGCCGGGGTGTTCGCCTGGCTGCTGTTTATCTGCGTGGCGGGCGCGTTTTTCGTGCTGGTGCACGCCTTTGTGGTTAACGACTTCACCGTGGCCTATGTCGCCGGCAACTCGAACACGCAGCTGCCGGTGTGGTACCGGGTGGCCGCCACCTGGGGGGCGCACGAGGGCTCGCTGCTGCTGTGGGTGCTGCTGATGAGCGGCTGGACCCTGGCGGTGGCGGTGTTCAGCCGGCGGGTGCCGGCGGATATCGTCGCCCGGGTGCTGGCGGTGATGGGGATGGTCTGCGCCGGTTTTCTGGCGTTCATCCTGTTCACCTCCGGCCCGTTCGCCCGCACGCTGCCGGCCTTTCCGGTGGAGGGGCGCGACCTGAACCCGCTGCTGCAGGACCCGGGGCTGATTTTCCACCCGCCGCTGCTGTACATGGGCTATGTCGGCTTCTCGGTGGCCTTCGCCTTCGCCATCGCCGCGCTGCTGAGCGGGCGTCTGGACAGCGCGTTCACCCGTTTTGCCCGCCCGTGGACGCTGGCGGCGTGGGTGTTCCTGACGCTGGGCATTGTGCTCGGCTCGGCGTGGGCCTACTACGAGCTGGGCTGGGGCGGCTGGTGGTTCTGGGACCCGGTGGAGAACGCCTCCTTTATGCCGTGGCTGGCGGGCACCGCCCTGCTGCACTCGCTGGCGGTCACCGAACAGCGCGCCGGCTTTAAGGCGTGGACGCTGCTGCTGTCCATCTGCGCCTTCTCGCTGTGCCTGCTGGGCACCTTCCTGGTGCGCTCCGGGGTGCTGGTGTCGGTGCACGCCTTCGCCTCCGACCCGGCGCGCGGGATGTTTATCCTCGCCTTTATGGTGCTGGTCACCGGCGGCTCGCTGCTGCTGTTCGCCGTGCGCGGGCACAGGGTGCGTTCGCGGGTGAACAACGCGCTGTGGTCGCGCGAGTCGCTGCTGCTCGGCAACAACGTCCTGCTGATGGCCGCCATGCTGGTGGTGCTGCTGGGCACCCTGCTGCCGCTGGTGCACAAACAGCTGGGGCTGGGCAGCATTTCGGTGGGGGAGCCGTTCTTTAACACCATGTTCACCTGGCTGATGGTCCCCTTTGCCCTGCTGCTGGGGGTGGGGCCGCTGGTGCGCTGGGGCCGGGACCGGCCGCGTAACATCAGGACGCTGCTGCTCACCGCCCTGGTCTCCACCCTGGTGCTGTCGGTACTTTTGCCATGGCTGCTGGAAGATAGAATCATCGCCATGACGGCGGTGGGGATGGCGATGGCCTGCTGGATTGCGGTGCTGGCGGTGGCCGAAGCCGTACAGCGCGTGTCCCGCGGCACGAAAACCTCTCTCAGCTACTGGGGAATGGTGGCGGCGCACCTCGGGCTGGCGGTGACGATTACCGGTATCGCCTTCAGCCAGAATTACAGCGTGGAGCGTGACGTGCGGATGCGGGCGGGCGACAGCGTGACCATTCACGACTACCGCTTCACCTTCCGGGAGGTGCGGGACATCACCGGCCCCAACTACCGCGGCGGGGTGGCCCTCATCGGGGTGACGCGCCACGGCGAGCCGGAGGCGGTGCTGCACGCGGAGAAACGGCTCTACAACACCAGCCGGATGGTGATGACCGAGGCGGCGATTGACGGCGGGCTGACCCGCGACCTGTACGCCGCGCTCGGGGAGGAGCTGGACAACGGCGCGTGGGCCGTGCGCCTGTACTACAAACCGTTTGTCCGCTGGATATGGGCCGGGGGACTGCTGATGGCGCTGGGCGGGCTACTGTGCCTGGCGGATCCGCGCTACCGCCGCCGTAAACCATTGCCGGAGGCCGGATGAAACGCAACGTACTGTTATTACCGCTGCTGATTTTTCTGCTGATTGCCGCGGCGCTGCTGTGGCAGCTGGCGCGCAACGCTGAGGGGGATGACCCGACGAATCTCGAATCGGCGCTGACCGGGAAGCCGGTGCCGGCGTTTCGCCTGGAATCGCTGGAGACGCCGGGTCAGTACTATGAGGCGGAGGTGCTGACGCAGGGGAAACCGGTGCTGCTTAACGTCTGGGCCACCTGGTGCCCGACCTGCCGCGCCGAGCATCAGTACCTGAACCAGCTTTCTGCGCAGGGTATCCGGGTGGTGGGGCTGAACTATAAGGACGACCGGGCGAAGGCGGTGGCCTGGTTAAAAGAACTGGGCAACCCGTATGCGCTGAGTTTATCGGACAGCGACGGGATGCTGGGGCTGGACCTGGGCGTGTACGGCGCGCCGGAAACCTTCCTCATCGACGGCAGGGGGATTATCCGCTACCGCCATGCGGGCGATTTGAATGCCCGGGTATGGGAAAGTGAACTGAAACCGCTGTGGGACAGATACAGCCGGGAGGCGGCGCAATGAGACTGTTACCGGGCATGGTGATGCTGATGCTGGCGCTGGTTATCGCCGGGTCAGCGCGGGCGACCACCGACGTGATGCCGTTTAAAGATGAAGCGCAGGAGCAGCAGTTCCGCCAGCTCACGGAGCAGCTGCGCTGCCCGAAATGCCAGAACAACAGCATTGCGGACTCGAACGCGATGATAGCCACCGACATGCGCCGCAGGGTGTATGACCTGATGCAGGAGGGGAAGAGCCGCCAGGAAATCATCGATTACATGGTGGCGCGCTACGGCAACTTTGTCACCTACGACCCGCCGCTGACCCCACTGACGGTGCTGCTGTGGGTGCTGCCGCTGGCCGCCATCGTGGCGGGCGGGTGGATAATCGTCGCCCGGACGCGCCGGCGGGTGCGCCTGCGCCGGGAGCCGCTGCCGGCGGACACCCCGGTTTACGGCGCGCGCGCCGGGTGGGGCGTTTACGTTCCGGGCGTGGTTATGGCGCTGGTCGTGGCCGCCATCAGTTACTCACAGACCGGCAGCTATCCGCAGGTGAGGGCCTGGCAGCAGGCGACGGCGCAGACGCCCGGGCTGCTGGCGCGGGCGCTGGACCCGCAGGCGCAGCCGCTGAATGAGGAGGAGATGGCGCGGCTGGCGCTGGGGCTGCGCACCCGCCTGCAGAATGATGCCGGCAATGTTGAGGGCTGGCTCATGCTGGGGCGCACCGGTATGGTACTGGGTAATGCCGGTACCGCCACCGGAGCGTATGCGAACGCCTACCGCCTGGACCCGAAAAACCGCGATGCGGCGCTGGGCTACGCGGAGGCGCTGACGCGCTCGTCCGACCCGGAGGATAACCGCCGTGGCGGGGAGCTGCTGCGCCGGCTGGTGAGCCGCGACCACACGGATATCCGGGTGTTAAGCCTGTATGCGTTCAGCGCCTTTGAGCAGCAGCGCTTTGGCGAGGCGGTGGCGGCCTGGGAGATGATGCTGAAGCTGCTGCCGGCGGGTGACGCCCGGCGGGCGGTGATAGAGCGCAGTATCCGGCTGGCGCAGGAGAAATAAGACCCTGACGGCCCGGTGGCGTGGCGCCATCGGGCCTGGCT
>NZ_JAMMDE010000024.1:0-4392 GCF_051700745.1 Salmonella sp. NW884
TCGTATTCAACGTGAGAAGTGTTGATGGTGATACCACGCGCTTTTTCTTCCGGCGCGTTATCGATCTGGTCGAATGCGCGAGCGGCACCGCCGTAGGTTTTAGCCAGTACGGTAGTAATGGCAGCGGTCAGCGTTGTTTTACCATGGTCAACGTGGCCGATAGTACCGACGTTAACGTGCGGTTTTGTACGTTCAAACTTTTCTTTAGACATCGATTGTCCCTCTAAGACACGGATAAATCGGTGATATCACCACATCAACCAGGCAACACGCCCGACTTGTTGAATGCTAATAAACAGAAGAGAAAAACAGGAAGGAGAAAAGAAGTGGTGCTGATAGGCAGATTCGAACTGCCGACCTCACCCTTACCAAGGGTGCGCTCTACCAACTGAGCTATATCAGCACATCTTGGAGCGGGCAGCGGGAATCGAACCCGCATCATCAGCTTGGAAGGCTGAGGTAATAGCCATTATACGATGCCCGCATCCTGGAACTCGGCTACCTGATTTTCATTCTGCACTGAATATCGAGAGAAACTCTCTTTATTCGAGCCGGTAAGCGAACTTATCGTCTCGGGCTGCGCCATCGCGCGGCCGAAAATGGTGGTGGGGGAAGGATTCGAACCTTCGAAGTCTGTGACGGCAGATTTACAGTCTGCTCCCTTTGGCCGCTCGGGAACCCCACCGGACTTGATGGTGCCGACTACCGGAATCGAACTGGTGACCTACTGATTACAAGTCAGTTGCTCTACCTACTGAGCTAAGTCGGCATCAAGTAGCGCGCATTCTATGGAGACCTGCGTGCTCATGCAACTAAAAAATTGCATAAAATGTTCTATCGCTCACATTTTGCGCTATAAGAGACAAAAATGCTCTAATTTCAAACAAGAGAGCATAAATTTTCGGCATTTTACCGACCGTCTGACCAGGATACGGCGCGGCATTTCAACGCTCCGTCGATAGAAAGCAATCTTCTGTATCTGGTATATTCGTCACATTGCTTCTCAGGGATAGCTTTCACAGCGAGATTTTTTCTTATTATTCCTCCCCATCTGGTGTTACCCTCCTGCCCATTGTCCAAATTAACTTAAATGTGACGTGCCGTTGCATGTCAGGGATGGCCCTCGTTCATCGCTGAACTGATGTAGCAATAGCAGCCAGAAACATGCTTATGAGTATAAAAGAGCAATCGTTAATGACGCCTTACCTACAGTTTGATCGCTGCCAGTGGGCTGCGCTTCGCGATTCTGTGCCGATGACCCTGACCGAGGATGAGATCGCGCAGTTAAAAGGCATTAATGAAGATTTATCGCTGGAAGAAGTTGCAGAAATATATTTACCTCTCTCCCGTTTGCTAAATTTCTATATCAGTTCAAATCTGCGTCGTCAGGCTGTCCTGGAACAGTTTCTGGGCACTAACGGCCAGCGAATCCCTTACATCATCAGTATCGCGGGCAGCGTCGCAGTGGGTAAAAGCACGACAGCACGCGTTCTGCAAGCGTTGCTGAGTCGCTGGCCGGAACACCGCCGTGTTGAATTGATTACCACAGACGGCTTCCTCCACCCAAACCAGGTGTTGAAAGAACGCGGATTAATGAAGAAAAAGGGGTTCCCCGAATCGTATGATATGCACCGACTGGTGAAATTCGTTTCTGACCTCAAGTCGGGCGTACCGAACGTGACGGCGCCAGTCTATTCTCATTTGATTTACGATGTTATTCCTGAAGGGGATAAAACCGTCGCTCAGCCTGATATATTGATTCTTGAAGGTTTGAATGTTTTACAAAGCGGTATGGATTATCCTCACGATCCGCACCATGTATTTGTCTCTGATTTCGTTGATTTCTCTATTTACGTTGATGCGCCAGAAGAACTTCTTCAGACATGGTATATCAATCGCTTCCTGAAATTCCGCGAAGGGGCGTTTACCGATCCTGACTCTTATTTCCACAATTATGCGAAATTATCTAAAGAAGAAGCTGTTAATACAGCGACTTCGCTTTGGAAAGAAATTAACTGGTTGAATTTAAAACAAAATATCTTACCTACACGAGAACGTGCCAGCCTTATTATGACCAAGAGCGCTAACCATGCGGTGGAACAGGTAAGATTACGAAAATAACAGAAAAAAGGGGAGTACCGACTCCCCTTTTTACTATTCGGCGCTTCGCAGCGATATTTCCCCACCCATCCAGGGTTTAATCACGCCATCTTGTTCAAGCAATAATGCACCCTGAGTATCAATGCCGCGAGAAATACCAAATATTTCTTTGTCGCCAATAATTAGTTTTACCGGACGATCAATAAAATTATCCAGTTTTTTCCAGCGCGAAAGATAAGGAGAAAGACCTTCTTGCTCAAAAAGCTCAAGCGCAGCACGTAGCTTATAAATCAGCTTTGCGGCCAGCATATTGCGGTCGAGCGTAATTCCGGCCTCTTGTAGTGTGATCCATCCCTGATTTATCACGTCCTCTTCTACGCGACGCATTGCCATGTTAATACCAGCGCCAATCACTATTTGTGCGGCATCGCCCGTTTTACCGGTTAACTCGACCAGAATACCCGCCAGTTTGCGATCCAGCAGGTAGAGGTCGTTAGGCCACTTCACACGAACTTTATCTGCGCCCAGTTCACGCAGCACTTCCGCCATCACAATTCCAATGACCAGACTCAAGCCTATTGCCGCCGCAGGCCCCTGCTCCAGACGCCAGTACATTGAAAGATATAGATTCGCACCAAACGGTGAGAACCATTTACGCCCGCGACGACCACGCCCCGCCTGTTGGTATTCTGCTACACAGGCATCGCCTGAACGCAGCTCGCCAATTCGATCAAGTAAATACTGATTGGTTGAATCGATAACGGGCAATACCGCCACGTTTCCGCTATCCAGTTGGCTATGAATACGGTCAGCATCCAGTAACTGGATGGGTTCCGGTAAGCTATATCCTTTCCCGGGAACGGTAAATACATCTACTCCCCAGTCGCGTAATGTCTGGATATGTTTATTAATCGCCGCGCGGCTCATTCCCAGCCGTTCACCCAACTGCTCGCCTGAGTGAAACTCTCCGTCGGCAAGTAGTGAGATCAACGTCAGGGGAACGGTAGTATCTTTCATGCAATGCTCTCCACAGCGTTTACCTCTCCGGACCGACCAATAAAGCGAACCTCAGGCTCCAGCCAGACATTAAATTTTTCACCCACTTTTTGCCGGACATGATGCGCCAGCGCCACCACATCTTTACTTGTCGCATCATTCGCATTAATCAATACCAGCGCCTGTTGGCGATGCACCGCAGCGCCGCCAATAGTGACGCCTTTCAACTGACATTGATCTATCAGCCAGCCTGCCGCCAGCTTCACTGAGCCGTCTGCCTGAGGGTAATGCGGCGCGTTGGGAAATCGTTCTAACAGTTCCATAGCGATATCGGCTGCGACAACGGGATTTTTAAAAAAGCTGCCCGCATTGCCATTCACTTTAGGATCCGGCAATTTTGTGGTGCGCATATGGCATACAGCATCAAACACCTGTTGCGCGGTGACCGTTTTCGGGTCCAGACGAGTAAGATCGCCATAGGTCAACACCGGCTGCCATTGCTTTGACAAACGCAGACCCACCGCGACGATCGCAACGCGATCCTGATATTCATTTTTGAAGATACTGTCACGATAGCCGAAACGGCATTCCGCCGCGGACAAACGCAGACGTTTTCCCGTTTCCAGTTCAACGCAGTCAACGTAGTCGCAGACGCGCTGTAGTTCTACGCCATACGCGCCAATATTCTGTATAGGCGAGGAACCAACGCAGCCAGGGATGAGCGCCAGATTCTCCAGGCCAGGCATGTTGTTGTCCAGCGCGTAGCGAACCAGCTGATGCCAGTTTTCGCCTGCGCCGACGTGTAGGTGCCAGGCGCCCGCGGTTTCATTGACCTCAATGCCTTTCAGGCGGTTAAGGATCACGGTGCCGGCGTAATTTTCCAGAAACAGGACATTACTTCCTTCACCCAGGATCATAACCGGCAGTCCCTCACGAGTTGCTTGCTGCCAGGCACTCAGTAGTTGTTGTTCGTTTTCAGCGCATGCGATGTGCTTTGCACAATGATCAATGCCGAAGGTATTCCAGGGTTTTAGGGAGTGGGTCATGGCTGCTTTCCTGATACTCAATCGGCAATAGTTTACCGTATCTGTGTTGGGAAGGCTTGTGGTTATATTGAGGGTGGATCGGCGCGTCCCTGTAGGCCGGATAAGGCGGAGCCGCCATCCGGCAGACTACAGATAAAACAAAAGGCCCAGTCTTTCGACTGAGCCTTTCATTCTATTTGATGCCTGGCAGTTCCCTACTCTCGCATGGGGAGACCCCACACTACCATCGGCGCTACGGCGTTTCACTTCT
>NZ_JAMMDE010000025.1:0-2754 GCF_051700745.1 Salmonella sp. NW884
GTCGGACTGAACGGGGGGTTCGTGCATACAGTCCAGCTTGGAGCGAACTGCCTACCCGGAACTGAGTGTCAGGCGTGGAATGAGATAAACGCGGCCATAACTGCGGAATGACATTGGTAAACCGAAAGGCAGGAACAGGAGAGCGCACGAGGGAGCTTCCAGGGGGAAACGCCTGGTATCTTTATAGTCCTGTCGGGTTTCGCCACCTCTGACTTGAGCGTCGGTTTTTATGATGCTCGTCAGGGGGGCGGAGCCTATGGAAAAACGCCTCCCGCGCGCCCTTCTTCTGGGTCTTTGTCTTTTGCTCACATGTTCTTTCCGGTTTTATCCCCCGATTCTGTGGATAACCGTATTACCGCCTTTGAGTGAGCTGACACCGCTCGCCGCAGTCGAACGACCGAGCGTAGCGAGTCAGTGAGCGAGGAAGCGGAAGAGCGCCTTATGTGACATTTTCTCCTTACGCTCCTCTATGCCGTTCTGCATCCTGTCTGGAGCGTTATATCCCGGTAAGATTTTCCGCTTCAAAGCGTGTCTGTATGCTGTTCTGGAGTTCTTCTGCGAGTTCGTGCAGTTTCTCACACATGGCGGCCTGTTCGTCGGCATTGAGTGCGTCCAGTTTTTCGAGCAGCGTCAGGCTCTGACTTTTTATGAATCCCGCCATGTTGAGTACGGCTTGCTGCTGCTTGTTCATCTTTTCGTTTTCTCCGTTCTGTCTGTCATCTGCGTTGTGTGATTATATCGCGTACCACTTTTCGACTGTTTTGCTGCCGCTATTCTGCCGCTTGGCTTTTTGACGGGCATTTCTGTCAGACAACACTGTCACTGCCAAAAAACTGCCGTGCCTTTGTCGGTAATTCGAGCTTGCTGACAGGACAGGATGTGCAATTGTTATACCGCGCATACATGCACGCTATTACAATTGCCCTGGTCAGGGCTTTGCCCCGACACCCATGTCAGATACGGAGCCATGTTTTATGACAAAACGAAGTGGAAGTAATACGCGCAGGCGGGCTATCAGTCGCCCTGTTCGTCTGACGGCAGAAGAAGACCAGGAAATCAGAAAAAGGGCTGCTGAATGCGGCAAGACCGTTTCCGGTTTTTTACGGGCGGCAGCTCTCGGTAAGAAAGTTAACTCACTGACTGATGATCGGGTACTGAAAGAAGTTATGAGACTGGGGGCGTTACAGAAAAAACTCTTTATCGACGGCAAGCGTGTCGGGGACAGGGAGTATGCGGAGGTGCTGATCGCTATTACGGAGTATCACCGTGCCCTGTTATCCAGACTTATGGCAGATTAGCTTCCCGGAGAGAAAACTGTCGAAAACAGACGGTATGAACACCGTAAGCTCCCAAAGTGATCACCATTCGCTTTCATGCATAGCTATGCAGCGAGCTGAAAACGATCCTGACGCATCCTTCCTGTTTTCCCGGGGTAAAACATCTCTTTTTGCGGTGTCTGCGTCAGAATCGCGTTCAGCGCGTTTCAGCGGTGCGTACAATACTGGTATTATGGTAAATGTAAGATTTTATATTTATGTTTTTTTGCGCACAAAACAGATATGGATGTACTCTATAAAGTTACTTGATCAATAAATTATTGAGTGATGTGATTGTTCGCTAATAAATATATGAGTATAAGGAATGCTTGGAGGGAATATGAGTGATGTTAAGTCAGATCAAATAATTAAATATTTGTCTGAAAAGTGGGGAGGGAGCAAATGTCCCTTGTGTAAAAAAGGGCGTTGGAATGTTTCTGACAAAATTTTTGAACTAAGAGAATTTCATGAAGGTAATGTTGTTATTGGGGCAGGTCCGATAGTCCCAATTATTCCTGTAACTTGTGATAATTGCGGGAATGTTGTTCTTGTTAATGCCATTATCTCAGGGTGCTTATCTGCTGACAATAAGCAAGATGGAGGCTCAAAGTGAGTGGTGGTAATAATTTTAAAATGTCTCAGGACTATGAAATTGCTCAACCAAAAAAGAAAATGGCTTACCCTATTCTTGTTGAAGAATGGGATTTTTTAATAGGGAAAATAGAAAGTATTAGTGATGATGAAAATATATACCATACGATTGGTTCTATATTTTTAGGTGTGGCTGGCTCGGCATTGATAGCAGCATTAACTTTAGATTTGCCATCAGATGATGGTTATATGCCAAGGCAGATATTAATTTCATGGTACGTATTTTGGGCAAGCCTTATTTGTGGAGTGCTTTCTATGTTTTTTGGTAGAAAGAATAAAAAGATTAATAGAACTTCTGCGAAGGATATTGTGCAACAAATGAGATTGATAGAGAAACGTTACGAGCAAGGTAGTATGGATTAACTGGATGCTGAACGTTTAGCGAGGTTACGGCGTGCCAAGGGGGGGGCATAATGTAAGGATCTTCTTGAGATCCTTGTCTTGTCGTCGTAGTCTCTTGTCTATGAAACGAAAAAACCACCCGGCAAGGTGGTTTTTCGAAGGTTCTCAGAGCTACCAACTCTTTGAGCCGAGGTAACTGGCTTGGAGGAGCGCAGTCACCAAAACTTGTTCTTTCAGTTTAGCCTTAACAGGCGCATGACTTCAAGGCTAACTCCTCTAATTCGGTTACCAGTGGCTGCTGCCAGTGGCGATAAGTCGTGTCTTTCCGGGTTGGATTCAAGTCGATAGTTACCGGATAAGGCGCAGCGGTCGGACTGAACGGGGGGTTCGTGCATACAGTCCAGCTTGGAGCGAACTGCCTACCCGGAACTGAGTGTCAGGCGTG
>NZ_JAMMDE010000026.1:0-2341 GCF_051700745.1 Salmonella sp. NW884
GAGGGCGCCTGAGGCGGTGCGGGCAACGGATGTTATGGTAAATCCAGCTGATTGGCAGGTACAAAAAAAGCCCCGCAGGGCTTTTTTGTACCTTATTGAACTGCACACTTTGCAGCCTTCAGGGCTTCCAGCTGATTTAGCCGGTTAGCTGCTTTTTTGCGGGCTTCGCCTTTTGCCATGCCATTTCCTATCCCAAAATCACCCAGGAAACCTAATACGGTGCGCCCGTCAAATTCGCCGGTTGCCTCAATTTCTTGTTGTACACTGCGCGTTTTTGCGATTTCCAGAGCTACCGCTTTGCAATCCATTGCGGAAGATTCTGGACCGGTGACGTTCGCGGCCTGTGGATATTGCTTTGTTGCGCATCCTGCCATGATCAGCGCTGCCGATAGGATGAATATTTTTTTCAAAATTATCCTTATTTTATTTAGGCATAGTTAAGAGATACCCATTTTATCGGCAGGAAATGAGGGTTTTTTAGTTGAATTTTGGGAGGGGCAAGGTTCCATATTGGTCGAGGATTCTGGAGCTGACCGGCAACGGCCAGCGCGGCTATGGGCCATGCGGTGGTTGAGCATAGAAAGGATCTTCTTGAGTTCCTTTTTTTCTACGCGTAATCTCTTGCTCTGAAAACGAAAAAACCACCTGGGGAGGTGGTTTTTCGAAGGTTAAGTCAGTTGGGGAACTGCTTAACCTGGTAACTGGCTTCAGCAGAGCGCAGATACCAAATACTGTCCTTCCAGTGTAGCCGTAGTTAGGCCACCACTTCAAGAACTCTATAGCACCATCTACATTAACTCGCTCTGCTAATCCTGTTACCAGTGGCTGCTGCCAGTGGCGCTTTGTCGTGTCTTTCCGGGTTGGACTCAAGACGATAGTTACCGGATAAGGCGCAGCAGTCGGACTGAACGGGGGGTTCGTGCATACAGTCCAGCTTGGAGCGAACTGCCTTCCCGGAACCGAGTGTCAGGCGTGGAATGAGAAACCGCGGCCATAACAGCGGAATGACACCGGTACACCGAAAGGCAGGAACAGGAGAGCGCACGAGGGAGCCACCAGGGGGAAACGCCTGGTATCTTTATAGTCCTGTCGGGTTTCGCCACCACTGATTTGAGCGTCAGATTTCGTGATGCTTGTCAGGGGGGCGGAGCCTATGGAAAAACGGCTTCGCCGCGGCCTTATCGTTTCCCTGTTAAGTTTCTTCCTGGCATCTCCCAGGAAATTTCCGCCCCATTCGTAAGCCCGCACCGCTCGCCGCAGCCGAACGACCGAGCGCAGCGAGTCAGTGAGCGAGGAAGCGGAATATCTCCTGTCTCATATATTCCGCTTACGCTCTGCTGCTGCATTTTCCTCCTGCCACATGAAGCACTTCACTGATTCCCGCACCCGTGCCTACATAGTAAGCCAGTATACACTCCGCTAGCGCTACGTGACTGGTTCAGGGCTGCGCCCCGACACCCGCTAAAAGCACTGACGCGCCTGCGGCTTGCCCAACCCCGCGCCGTCCGGGAAAGAATTTCCCGATCGACCCGACGTTTCTGTTTACCTGTGATGTTAACGTTTGGATCTTTTTCCCGGGTTTACCTATTTTAATGAAGCGTAATGAAGCGTTCACAGCTGACGTTAATAGATGGGTGCTTCATGTTTGGTTTTTCACTAGGAGAACTTATGAACCTTTGCCCCGATGAACGTCTGCTCTTTGTGCGGATGATTTCCGCTATGCTTCGCCGTTCGGGCGGTGATGCGGGTGCTGTTATGTTTGAGGCGTATCGCCATATTGTGTCCGATACCAATCAAGCTCGTCGTTCCTACATGCTCGACCTGCTCGAAAGCGTCAGGCATGACTATGTACACGGTGGATATACATAGTTGCCCTGGATACGCTTTTCGTCTAAGTGAGCGTTCTTTTCGTCTCTTTATTCGCCGTCCTGTATACCGAAGCGTGCGCTCAGCTTCTGATAAAGCGCTTCTGCCTGTTCGTGCATTCGCTCACAGTCGGCTGCCTCGTCATCAAGATCGAGCACGTCGAGTTTTTCGAGCAGCAGCAGCGACTGCGCCCGGATAAATTTTGCCATGTTCAGTGCGGCTGATTCCTGTTTTGTCATACGGCTTTTTCCCGGTTTTATGGTGATCGCAGACTGAAATCTTACTTCATTCACTTGAGTGCATAGCCATGCAGGTACGCAGAAATCATCAGGGGCGTTTTTTCTCGATATGGGCACAGAAAGGTGTATGTTTCAGGCCGGAGTCCTCAGAAACGCCCTGAGGGCGCCTGAGGCGGTGCGGGCAACGGATGTTATGGTAAATCCAGCTGATTGGCAGGTACAAAAAAAGCCCCGCA
>NZ_JAMMDE010000027.1:0-1701 GCF_051700745.1 Salmonella sp. NW884
TGCTGGAGGTATCAGAAGTGCGAATGCTGACATAAGTAACGATAAAGCGGGTGAAAAGCCCGCTCGCCGGAAGACCAAGGGTTCCTGTCCAACGTTAATCGGGGCAGGGTGAGTCGACCCCTAAGGCGAGGCCGAAAGGCGTAGTCGATGGGAAACGGGTTAATATTCCCGTACTTGGTGTTACTGCGAAGGGGGGACGGAGAAGGCTATGTTGGCCGGGCGACGGTTGTCCCGGTTTAAGCGTGTAGGTGTGTGTTCCAGGTAAATCCGGTTCACTTTAACACTGAGGCGTGACGACGAGGCACTACGGTGCTGAAGCAACAAATGCCCTGCTTCCAGGAAAAGCCTCTAAGCATCAGGTAACATCAAATCGTACCCCAAACCGACACAGGTGGTCAGGTAGAGAATACCAAGGCGCTTGAGAGAACTCGGGTGAAGGAACTAGGCAAAATGGTGCCGTAACTTCGGGAGAAGGCACGCTGACACGTAGGTGAAGTGATTTACTCATGGAGCTGAAGTCAGTCGAAGATACCAGCTGGCTGCAACTGTTTATTAAAAACACAGCACTGTGCAAACACGAAAGTGGACGTATACGGTGTGACGCCTGCCCGGTGCCGGAAGGTTAATTGATGGGGTCAGCGCAAGCGAAGCTCCTGATCGAAGCCCCGGTAAACGGCGGCCGTAACTATAACGGTCCTAAGGTAGCGAAATTCCTTGTCGGGTAAGTTCCGACCTGCACGAATGGCGTAATGATGGCCAGGCTGTCTCCACCCGAGACTCAGTGAAATTGAACTCGCTGTGAAGATGCAGTGTACCCGCGGCAAGACGGAAAGACCCCGTGAACCTTTACTATAGCTTGACACTGAACATTGAGCCTTGATGTGTAGGATAGGTGGGAGGCTTTGAAGTGTGGACGCCAGTCTGCATGGAGCCGACCTTGAAATACCACCCTTTAATGTTTGATGTTCTAACGTGGACCCGTGATCCGGGTTGCGGACAGTGTCTGGTGGGTAGTTTGACTGGGGCGGTCTCCTCCTAAAGAGTAACGGAGGAGCACGAAGGTTGGCTAATCCTGGTCGGACATCAGGAGGTTAGTGCAATGGCATAAGCCAGCTTGACTGCGAGCGTGACGGCGCGAGCAGGTGCGAAAGCAGGTCATAGTGATCCGGTGGTTCTGAATGGAAGGGCCATCGCTCAACGGATAAAAGGTACTCCGGGGATAACAGGCTGATACCGCCCAAGAGTTCATATCGACGGCGGTGTTTGGCACCTCGATGTCGGCTCATCACATCCTGGGGCTGAAGTAGGTCCCAAGGGTATGGCTGTTCGCCATTTAAAGTGGTACGCGAGCTGGGTTTAGAACGTCGTGAGACAGTTCGGTCCCTATCTGCCGTGGGCGCTGGAGAACTGAGGGGGGCTGCTCCTAGTACGAGAGGACCGGAGTGGACGCATCACTGGTGTTCGGGTTGTCATGCCAATGGCACTGCCCGGTAGCTAAATGCGGAAGAGATAAGTGCTGAAAGCATCTAAGCACGAAACTTGCCCCGAGATGAGTTCTCCCTGAGACTTAGAGTCTCCTGAAGGAACGTTGAAGACGACGACGTTGATAGGCCGGGTGTGTAAGCGCAGCGATGCGTTGAGCTAACCGGTACTAATGAACCGTGAGGCTTAACCTTACAACGCCGAAGATGTTTTGGCGGA
>NZ_JAMMDE010000028.1:0-1318 GCF_051700745.1 Salmonella sp. NW884
ATATAACACATCAAAAGACTACTCAGCCTTTGTTACCAAGACATTAGTGAACAAGGATGGAGAAATAAAACGCCGGATAATGGCTATGTTTTCCGGAGAGGAGAGCGGTCAAGAGCAGTAGCGAAGCGACTCTTGACGGCTCGGAACGACCCCCACCCTCAGAAAGGGGGATGGTTCGCCACAGCGAGCCATCCCCATAATAAGCCGCCCTTTAAGCAGTAGATCCCATAAATAAATAAAACAGCACATCACTTTTGTAATGTGCGGCATTCCTTTGGGACTAAAAGAAGTTAGCCAGGAATGTAATACAGAAACTTTACCGACAAGGAGGTCATCATGATCACGTCAACAATCATCACAATCATCGGCTTAATTGGGAGTCTCATAACGATTTACCGAGAGATATACCCGAAGGATAAGCACTAATTAGCCAGTATACACTCCGCTAGCGGAGTGACTGGTTCAGGGCTTCGCCCCGAAACCCCATGAAAACCGTCAATCATGGTGATGGCTCACTACGCGAGCCATCACCAGATACAAGGTTAAACGGGCATTTTGATCGTCAAGGTCAAGCCGCTAACGCGGTCGCCTATGGCGAACCCTGACCCTCAAAATGCCCGACCGGAGGGAGGGAGCTACCTTGAACTTTGGTGTTGTCTGTTGGTTTTCATAGAAGAGAATAGAGATAAATAATAAGTTATTGATTTTTATAGTTTTGGTTTTTTCTGATAGGACACAGCTGGTGTCCGCACGTGAGGACACAGCTGGTGTCCGCATGTGGCTGGACATAGGACACCACAAGTCCTATGATGGGACAAAAATGTCCTATCAAAAAGACACTGAGGGATAAAGATGATCGTAGCTTCAGAACACCAAGCAAAGCTAAGGCAGAAAGAAATACAGGAAATCGACAAGAAGGCATCTAAAGAGCACGAGGAGGCAAAGAAGAACAGTAACTTCACTCAGACATACCCAAAGGGCTGGCAACGCATTAGAGAGCTTGTGAGGGACAAACAGGGTGCTGCCGCTATAGGTCTTTACTCATTTTTCGCGGAACACATAGATCCTACATGCGGTGCAGTGGTCTGCGATCAGCAGTTTTTAGCTAATCAGATGGGTGTTTCTACTCGAACAATTCGTCGTTGGTTAGATTATTTGGAGGAGAAAGGTGCTTTGGTAAGAATACCAGTTGCTGGAAAGGTTTGTGCTTACGCTTTAGATCCTCACGAAGTCTGGAAGGGATATAACACATCAAAAGACTACTCAGCCTTTGTTACCAAGACATTAGTGAACAAGGATGGAGAAATAAAACGCCGGA
>NZ_JAMMDE010000029.1:0-1043 GCF_051700745.1 Salmonella sp. NW884
GCATTCGACCAGATCGATAACGCGCCGGAAGAAAAAGCGCGTGGTATCACCATCAACACTTCTCACGTTGAATACGATACCCCGACCCGCCACTACGCACACGTAGACTGCCCGGGGCACGCCGACTATGTTAAAAACATGATCACCGGTGCTGCGCAGATGGACGGCGCGATCCTGGTTGTTGCTGCGACTGACGGCCCGATGCCGCAGACCCGTGAGCACATCCTGCTGGGTCGTCAGGTAGGCGTTCCGTACATCATCGTGTTCCTGAACAAATGCGACATGGTTGATGACGAAGAGCTGCTGGAACTGGTTGAAATGGAAGTTCGTGAACTTCTGTCTCAGTACGACTTCCCGGGCGACGACACGCCGATCGTTCGTGGTTCTGCTCTGAAAGCGCTGGAAGGCGACGCAGAGTGGGAAGCGAAAATCATCGAACTGGCTGGCTTCCTGGATTCTTACATCCCGGAACCAGAGCGTGCGATTGACAAGCCGTTCCTGCTGCCGATCGAAGACGTATTCTCCATCTCCGGTCGTGGTACCGTTGTTACCGGTCGTGTAGAACGCGGTATCATCAAAGTGGGCGAAGAAGTTGAAATCGTTGGTATCAAAGAGACTCAGAAGTCTACCTGTACTGGCGTTGAAATGTTCCGCAAACTGCTGGACGAAGGCCGTGCCGGTGAGAACGTAGGTGTTCTGCTGCGTGGTATCAAACGTGAAGAAATCGAACGTGGTCAGGTACTGGCTAAGCCGGGCACCATCAAGCCGCACACCAAGTTCGAATCTGAAGTGTACATTCTGTCCAAAGATGAAGGCGGCCGTCATACTCCGTTCTTCAAAGGCTACCGTCCGCAGTTCTACTTCCGTACTACTGACGTGACTGGCACCATCGAACTGCCGGAAGGCGTAGAGATGGTAATGCCGGGCGACAACATCAAAATGGTTGTTACCCTGATCCACCCGATCGCAATGGACGACGGTCTGCGTTTCGCAATCCGTGAAGGCGGCCGTACCGTTGGCGCGGGCGTTGTTGCTAAAGTTCT
>NZ_JAMMDE010000031.1:0-935 GCF_051700745.1 Salmonella sp. NW884
ACGTGGTTCAACGCTACCCAGAGCGCGACGCCGGGCGTCTGGGATTATACCTGGCTGGCTGATGTGGGAGAGGGGAAGCATACCCTGACAGTGGAGGCGACCGACAAGGCGGGAAACAAAACGACGCAGAAACTGGACTTCATCATCGATACCCTACTGTCAGAACCGACTATCGTGCTGGACAGCACGGACGACAGCGGAACAAAAGGCGATAACCTGACCAACGTAAATAAGCCGACGTTTTTACTGGGCAATATTGACGCAGACGCGCGGTATGTCACGGTTGAGGTGCAGCATGGCGGCACGAAAGAGGTGCTGACGGCCACCAAAGACGCGACCGGCAACTGGAGCGTAACACCGACCGGCACATGGGCAGATGGCGACTATACGCTGACAGTGAGGGTGGAGGATGATGCGGGGAACGTAAAATACTCCGCGTCGCTGACGGTCACGGTCGATACCCAAATCACCATCGATGTTATTGAACTGGTTAACGACAGTGGTACCAGGGGCGACAATCTAACTAACGACGCCAATCCACATTTCCGCATCACGGTACCAGGGGATGTTAACGAAGTCAGTCTGAGCATTGACGGTGGCGTGACCTGGGTTAAGGCGACACAGAGCGTGACGCCGGGCGTCTGGAATTATACCTGGCCGGGCACCGTGCCGGATGGCGACTATACGCTGAATGTGAAAGCGACTGACAATGCGGGTAATACGGTGACGGAGACACTCCACTTCACTATTGATACCACGCTGTCGACGCCGGTCATCGTACTGGATAGCGCGGACGACAGTGGTGTCCATGGCGATAACATGACCAATCGCACCCAGCCGACATTTGCCCTGCAGCAAATTGATGATGATGCCGTTCGCGTTACGGTCAGCGTGGAGCATGGCGGCGTCACCACCACATTTGACGCCACGAAAGG
>NZ_JAMMDE010000032.1:0-788 GCF_051700745.1 Salmonella sp. NW884
AAAGCCCGGGCGCTGGAGAAGCGCCGCGCACGTCGACAGGATAATGCAGCATGAAACCAGAACTGATCGACATACTCCGCATGCGCTGGTTGCGTCTCCGAATTTATCGATACCGGGGATCTTTTCCGGTGGCATACCGCATTCTTCGTAATTACGTCCGCATTGAAGCAAAACGGGAGCATCGAAATGAAGCTTGAGTCTTTACCTAAATATTTTTCACCTAAATCTATGATGCCCGGCGCAGTACCATGCGGAATAGCGTCTGATACGCTGACTATTACTGACGTAATGGCATCCCTCGGGCTACTTACTGCAAAAGCCGCAGTGGGTATTGAATTGTATCTGGCAAAAGCCGGAGTTTTATCTTCTGAAAATATCATCGCCTACATCAGGCAATTAGCAGAGCAGCGTGCAGAACGGCATGGAGCATTACGGAAAATGGAAGAGAGTAAGCGCTCAAAATTTCTCGACACTATGGCGCGTTATGTATTTCGCGATTATTCCCTCAGTGCGGCCAGCCTGGTGACGTGCAGTAGCTGTCATGGTGCTAAATTAATTGATGCTGAGGTTTTCACGAACAAGGTTACTTACCCGGATGGTAAGCCACCAAAATGGGTAAAAGATACGAAAGGTATTTCTCCGTCAGACTGGGAGGTGTGGAAATCAGTACGTGAACAGGTGCGCGTAGTGTGTAAGGCGTGTGATGGCAAAGGCCATGTGAAAAATGAATGTCGTTGCCGGGGGCGCGGAGAAATTCTCGATAAGAAAAAATCTGAGTTGCAGGGCGT
>NZ_JAMMDE010000033.1:0-779 GCF_051700745.1 Salmonella sp. NW884
AACGCGGCGGACAAACTCGACCAGGTGCTGGCGGAAATCCCCCGCGTGCGCGAGGACCTCGGCTTTATCCCGCTGGTCACCCCGACCTCGCAGATTGTCGGCACCCAGGCGGTGCTCAACGTCCTGACCGGCGAGCGCTACAAAACCATCGCCAAAGAAACCGCCGGGATACTGAAGGGCGAATACGGCCACACGCCGGTGCCGGTCAACGCCGGGTTACAGGCCCGCGTGCTGGAAGGGGGCGCTCCGGTGACCTGCCGCCCGGCGGACCTGCTGAAGCCGGAACTGGCTGAACTGGAAGCGGACGTCAGGCGTCAGGCGCAGGAGAAGGGCATTCAGCTTGCGGGAAACGCCATCGACGACGTGCTCACCGTGGCGCTGTTCCCGCAAATCGGCCTCAAATTCCTCGAAAACCGCCACAACCCGGCGGCGTTTGAGCCGGTGCCGCAGGCGGAAGCCGCGAAACCTGCCGTGAAAGAGGAAAAAGCCGCAAAACCCGCCGCTTCCGGTATCTACACCGTGGAAGTGGAAGGCAAAGCCTTTGTGGTGAAAGTCAGCGACGGCGGCGATATCAGCCAGCTCACTGCGGCTGCACCTGCTGCCTCTTCTGCTCCTGCCACCGCCCCGGCAGGCGCCGGCACCCCGGTCACCGCGCCGCTGGCGGGCAACATCTGGAAGGTGATTGCCACCGAAGGCCAGAGCGTGGCCGAAGGCGATGTGCTGCTGATTCTGGAAGCCATGAAGATGGAAACCGAAATCCGCGCCGCGCAGGCCGGGAC
>NZ_JAMMDE010000034.1:0-735 GCF_051700745.1 Salmonella sp. NW884
CCGCCATCCCGGTGGTGGCGTGACAGTGCAGGTGCAGGCGCACCTCAAAACGTTTTTTGATTTCGCTCACCAGCTCAAAAGCGGCCATCGGGGTGAGAATGCCGGACATATCCTTGATGGCAATCGAGTCAACGCCGGTTTCCAGCAGCTGTTCGGTCAGGTCCAGCCAGGTCTGCAGGGTGTGCGCCGGGCTGGTGGTGTACGAGAGCGTGCCCTGGGCGTGCGCGCCGTGGCTGCGTACCGCCTGTAATGCGGCTTTCATATTGCGCGGGTCGTTCATGGCGTCGAAGACGCGGAAGACGTCCATGCCGTTTTTGACGGCGCGTTCGACGAAGCGTTCCACCACGTCATCGGCGTAGTGGCGATAGCCGAGCAGGTTCTGGCCGCGCAGCAGCATCTGCAGGGGAGTCTTCGGCATGGCTTTTTTGAGCTCGCGCAGGCGCAGCCACGGGTCCTCGCCGAGAAAGCGGATGCAGGCGTCAAAGGTGGCGCCGCCCCAGCATTCGAGGGAGCCGTAGCCCACGTCGTCGAGCTGAGCGGCAATCGGCAGCATATCGTCAAGGCGCAGGCGGGTGGCGAACAGGGACTGGTGGGCGTCACGCAGGACGACGTCGGTAATGGCAATGGTCATGGATCCCTCCGGGAAATTAAACGTGGTGGCGGTGATGGTGAATGGCGGCGGCAATCACCGGCTTTAAGCGGGTGAAGTCGTCCACGGCGGGAACGGCGCGCGGT
>NZ_JAMMDE010000035.1:0-708 GCF_051700745.1 Salmonella sp. NW884
GAATGAACGTTGAATACGTTGAATTTGAGATGTGAGGCGGCACCGCGCGAGCGGTAATGGCTTGCATCGATGGCGCTTCCGGTCAGAAAATTGCTTTTACCAACCAGCGGCGCATCGCAGCTAATGCAGGGTTTACCTTCATCCCGTATCCTGATGTAACGGTTAAAGGCGGCCTGCGCCTCTTTATCCCACTGAGCTTTAGTTTTGAACGACTCACGCTTAGCCTGGCGGCGCTGGCGTTCGGCTTTATCCGCCTGGTGTTTCTCCCTGATACGCCTGGCTGCGGCTTTAATCTTTTCTTTGGCACGCAGCTCCAGAGCATAGATAGCGCCATGTTCAGGACAGCACCAGACAACGTTGCTGTAAGCAGGATGAAACCATTCCCGGCAAACTTTGCACTTACGGCGCGGTAATTTAGCCATGTTCACCCCCAGACCTTTTGGCGTAAGGATTTTGGCGTCCGCACCCGGCGTGCATATTCAGGTAATTTCGCGCTGACAGTCCAGGTAATGAAGTCAGGGTTCAGGCTCTTTTCTGTCCTTACGCCCCGCTTCTGATAATCCGATATCAGCGTGTCGGCCTGCTCGGTTGTGCAGTCGTGATGATGGAACCAGGAGTATTTCATCGCCATCACCCCGCAAAGCTCATGAGCTGGGCGGCGGCGTTCTCGGCCTCGCGCTGAGTACGGAATGTACGTGATAAAATCCA
>NZ_JAMMDE010000036.1:0-682 GCF_051700745.1 Salmonella sp. NW884
TTTTTTGTCTATGGAAAACCCCCAGCTAGGCTGGGGGTTCCGGAAAGCTTTCAGCTTTAAGCCAGTTATTAAAACCCCTTTTGATTTGTTAAAACATCTTGCGGTCTGGCAACTGCAAAAGTTCAACAAGAAATCAAAAGGGGGTCCCAATGGGGGACGAAAAGAGCTTAGCGCACACCCGATGGAACTGTAAATATCACATAGTTTTCGCGCCCAAATACCGAAGACAAGCGTTCTATGGAGAGAAGCGTAGGGCAGTAGGCAGCATATTAAGAAAATTGTGTGAATGGAAAAACGTACGAATTCTGGAAGCGGAATGTTGTGCAGATCATATTCACATGCTTCTGGAGATCCCGCCGAAGATGAGTGTGTCGAGCTTCATGGGATATCTGAAGGGTAAAAGTAGTCTGATGCTTTACGAGCAGTTTGGGGATCTAAAATTCAAATACAGGAACAGGGAGTTCTGGTGCAGAGGGTACTATGTCGATACGGTGGGTAAGAACACGGCGAAGATACAGGACTACATAAAGCACCAGCTTGAAGAGGATAAAATGGGTGAGCAATTATCGATCCCTTATCCGGGCAGCCCGTTTACGGGCCGTAAGTAACGAAGTTTGATGCAAATGTCAGATCGTATGCGCCTGTTAGGGCGCGGCTGGTAAGAGAGCCTTACAGGCGCATC
>NZ_JAMMDE010000037.1:0-637 GCF_051700745.1 Salmonella sp. NW884
CGCCGGACGTGCACGCCATTAAAGAGGCATTAGCGCTGGCGCTGCCGTCGGTGCAGAGCCAGATGGAGAACCTGGCGGTGGACATGGGCTACACGCCGGGGGTGCTGGCGCTGTTCTATAAAGTGGCGATTGGCTCCGGCGTCGCGCCGCTGGTCATCTTCATGGGCGTCGGCGCGATGACCGACTTCGGCCCGCTGCTGGCCAACCCGCGCACCCTGCTGCTGGGGGCGGCGGCGCAGTTCGGCATCTTCGCCACCGTGCTGGGGGCGCTGACGCTGAACTACTTCGGCCTGATTGCCTTCACCCTGCCGCAGGCGGCGGCCATCGGCATCATCGGCGGCGCGGACGGCCCGACGGCGATTTATCTGTCGGGCAAGCTGGCGCCGGAGCTGCTGGGGGCCATTGCGGTGGCGGCGTACTCGTATATGGCGCTGGTGCCGTTAATCCAGCCGCCGATTATGCGCGCGCTGACCAGCGAGAAAGAGCGCAAAATCCGCATGGTGCAGCTGCGCACGGTGAGTAAGCGGGAAAAAATCCTCTTCCCGGTGGTGCTGTTACTACTGGTGGCGCTGCTGCTGCCGGACGCCGCGCCGCTGCTGGGGATGTTCTGCTTTGGCAATCTGATGCGCGAAAGCGG
>NZ_JAMMDE010000038.1:0-596 GCF_051700745.1 Salmonella sp. NW884
CATTGCGCTTAATGCTGGCGCGCATTTTTCAGAATACCGCAATTTGCGTATCCCTTTGATGCTGCTGCCGACAATTTTTAACCGCGTCTGTATATCGCCTGAAGGGAGAACAAAAATTGAGTAATTCAGCTTTGCAAAAGTCAGAAGATAGCTGGTATGACATTGTAAGGAGATCTGATGGCTGCGTGGTGTTTAGCTTTCCATCATCAGGCAGGCATCTTATCTATCGTGTAAATGGCATGGTATCTATGCGTCCTTTGCTGGATGATGAAGAAGTTTTTACTCCCAACGGTTTTATGCATTTTATTCGCCGTCTCGGCTACCGGGTAACACCACCTTCTGATAATATGAAATCAACGGCCTGAACAACCGTTAACCTTCTGCGCCACGGAGAATACCATGGCGCACGAATTACAACTCATCAAGCAGTCATCTGGAATTCTGATCCCCGCAACGCCGGAGACCAGTGATATTCTGCAATCAAAAATCAAACTCGGCGCCGTGCTGGTGGCTGAGTTCCGTCAGGTGAGGAATCCTGCATTCCATCGCCGCTTTTTCGCGTTGCTTAATCTTGGGTTTGAATACTGGGAACCCAC
>NZ_JAMMDE010000039.1:0-561 GCF_051700745.1 Salmonella sp. NW884
GCTCCCACTGCTTGTACGTACACGGTTTCAGGTTCTTTTTCACTCCCCTCGCCGGGGTTCTTTTCGCCTTTCCCTCACGGTACTGGTTCACTATCGGTCAGTCAGGAGTATTTAGCCTTGGAGGATGGTCCCCCCATATTCAGACAGGATACCACGTGTCCCGCCCTACTCATCGAGCTCACAGCACATGCGCTTTTGTGTACGGGGCTGTCACCCTGTATCGCGCGCCTTTCCAGACGCTTCCACTAACACACATGCTGATTCAGGCTCTGGGCTCCTCCCCGTTCGCTCGCCGCTACTGGGGGAATCTCGGTTGATTTCTTTTCCTCGGGGTACTTAGATGTTTCAGTTCCCCCGGTTCGCCTCATTAACCTATGGATTCAGTTAATGATAGTGTGACGAGTCACACTGGGTTTCCCCATTCGGGTATCGCCGGTTATAACGGTTCATATCACCTTACCGGCGCTTATCGCAGATTAGCACGCCCTTCATCGCCTCTGACTGCCAGGGCATCCACCGTGTACGCTTAGTCGCTTAACCTCACAACCCGAAGATGTTTCT
>NZ_JAMMDE010000040.1:0-556 GCF_051700745.1 Salmonella sp. NW884
TCGCTGCCGCAGCTTCGGTGCATGGTTTAGCCCCGTTACATCTTCCGCGCAGGCCGACTCGACCAGTGAGCTATTACGCTTTCTTTAAATGATGGCTGCTTCTAAGCCAACATCCTGGCTGTCTGGGCCTTCCCACATCGTTTCCCACTTAACCATGACTTTGGGACCTTAGCTGGCGGTCTGGGTTGTTTCCCTCTTCACGACGGACGTTAGCACCCGCCGTGTGTCTCCCGTGATAACATTCTCCGGTATTCGCAGTTTGCATCGGGTTGGTAAGCCGGGATGGCCCCCTAGCCGAAACAGTGCTCTACCCCCGGAGATGAATTCACGAGGCGCTACCTAAATAGCTTTCGGGGAGAACCAGCTATCTCCCGGTTTGATTGGCCTTTCACCCCCAGCCACAGGTCATCCGCTAATTTTTCAACATTAGTCGGTTCGGTCCTCCAGTTAGTGTTACCCAACCTTCAACCTGCCCATGGCTAGATCACCGGGTTTCGGGTCTATACCCTGCAACTTAACGCCCGGTTAAGACTCGGTTTCCCTCCGGCTCCCCTAT
>NZ_JAMMDE010000041.1:0-553 GCF_051700745.1 Salmonella sp. NW884
GTGAGACAGGTGCTGCATGGCTGTCGTCAGCTCGTGTTGTGAAATGTTGGGTTAAGTCCCGCAACGAGCGCAACCCTTATCCTTTGTTGCCAGCGGTCCGGCCGGGAACTCAAAGGAGACTGCCAGTGATAAACTGGAGGAAGGTGGGGATGACGTCAAGTCATCATGGCCCTTACGACCAGGGCTACACACGTGCTACAATGGCGCATACAAAGAGAAGCGACCTCGCGAGAGCAAGCGGACCTCATAAAGTGCGTCGTAGTCCGGATTGGAGTCTGCAACTCGACTCCATGAAGTCGGAATCGCTAGTAATCGTGGATCAGAATGCCACGGTGAATACGTTCCCGGGCCTTGTACACACCGCCCGTCACACCATGGGAGTGGGTTGCAAAAGAAGTAGGTAGCTTAACCTTCGGGAGGGCGCTTACCACTTTGTGATTCATGACTGGGGTGAAGTCGTAACAAGGTAACCGTAGGGGAACCTGCGGTTGGATCACCTCCTTACCTTAAAGAAGCGTACTTTGAAGTGCTCACACAGATTGTCTGATGAAAA
>NZ_JAMMDE010000042.1:0-498 GCF_051700745.1 Salmonella sp. NW884
GGGAACCTGCGGTTGGATCACCTCCTTACCTTAAAGAAGCGTACTTTGAAGTGCTCACACAGATTGTCTGATGAAAAACGAGCAGTAAAACCTCTACAGGCTTGTAGCTCAGGTGGTTAGAGCGCACCCCTGATAAGGGTGAGGTCGGTGGTTCAAGTCCACTCAGGCCTACCAAATTTTCCCTGAATACTGCGTTGTGAAATAACTCACATACTGATGTATGCTTCGTTATTCCACGCCTTGTCTCAGGAAAAATTATCGGTAAAGAGGTTCTGACTACACGATGGGGCTATAGCTCAGCTGGGAGAGCGCCTGCTTTGCACGCAGGAGGTCTGCGGTTCGATCCCGCATAGCTCCACCATCTCGTGAGTGTTTACGAAAAAATACTTCAGAGTGTACCTGAAAGGGTTCACTGCGAAGTTTTGCTCTTTAAAAATCTGGATCAAGCTGAAAATTGAAACACAGAACAACGAAAGTTGTTCGTGAGTCTCTCAAATT
>NZ_JAMMDE010000043.1:0-461 GCF_051700745.1 Salmonella sp. NW884
TTCCATCGCCGCTTTTTCGCGTTGCTTAATCTTGGGTTTGAATACTGGGAACCCACCGGCGGCGCCATTTCTGCCAATGAGCGCAAACTGGTAAACGGTTATGCAAAGTTTCTCGCTGCATATGGCGGGAATGAAAGCGCATTACTGGATGCGGCTGAACAGTATCTGGAACAGATTGCAAACCGCCGGGTAACAAACGGGATTAGCCTGTGTAAATCTTTCGATGCATACCGCGCATGGGTGACGGTTGAGGCTGGTCACTATGACGCCATCCAGTTACCGGACGGCACCCTTCGCAAACATCCCCGCAGCATCGCTTTTTCCAGCATGGATGAGGTCGAATTTCAGCAGTTGTATAAATCCGCGCTTGATGTTCTCTGGCGCTGGATTTTATCACGTACATTCCGTACTCAGCGCGAGGCCGAGAACGCCGCCGCCCAGCTCATGAGCTTTGCGGGGTG
>NZ_JAMMDE010000044.1:0-438 GCF_051700745.1 Salmonella sp. NW884
CCCTTCATCGCCTCTGACTGCCAGGGCATCCACCGTGTACGCTTAGTCGCTTAACCTCACAACCCGAAGATGTTTCTTGCGATTCATCATCGTGTTGCGAAAATTTGAGAGACTCACGAACAACTTTCGTTGTTCTGTGTTTCAATTTTCAGCTTGATCCAGATTTTTAAAGAGCAAATATCTCAAACGTGACTCGTAAGTCAGTTTTGAGATATTAAGGCAGGTGACTTTCACTCACAAACCAGCAAGTGGCGTCCCCTAGGGGATTCGAACCCCTGTTACCGCCGTGAAAGGGCGGTGTCCTGGGCCTCTAGACGAAGGGGACACTGAAGTCTCAATCGCAAGACGCCTTGCTATTCACTTTTCATCAGACAATCTGTGTGAGCACTTCAAAGTACGCTTCTTTAAGGTAAGGAGGTGATCCAACCGCAGGTTCCC
>NZ_JAMMDE010000045.1:0-395 GCF_051700745.1 Salmonella sp. NW884
GGAAACGCCATCGACGACGTGCTCACCGTGGCGCTGTTCCCGCAGATTGGCCTGAAGTTCCTTGAGAACCGCCACAACCCGGCGGCGTTTGAGCCGGTGCCGCAGGCGGAAGCCGCGCAGCCGGTGGCAAAAGCAGAGAAGCCTGCCGCTTCCGGTATCTACACCGTGGAAGTGGAAGGCAAAGCCTTTGTGGTGAAGGTCAGCGACGGCGGCGATATCAGCCAGCTGACGGCGGCTTCGTCTGCGCCGGTTCAGGCGGCATCCCCGGTTGCCCCGGCAGGCGCCGGCACCCCGGTCACCGCGCCGCTGGCGGGCAACATCTGGAAGGTGATTGCCACCGAGGGCCAGACGGTGGCCGAAGGCGATGTGCTGCTGATTCTGGAAGCCATGAAGAT
>NZ_JAMMDE010000046.1:0-392 GCF_051700745.1 Salmonella sp. NW884
GCGCCGCTGCTGGGGATGTTCTGCTTTGGCAATCTGATGCGCGAAAGCGGCGTGGTGGAGCGTCTGAGCGACACGGTACAGAACGGGCTGATTAATATCGTGACCATTTTCCTCGGGCTGTCGGTGGGCGCGAAGCTGGTCGCGGATAAGTTCCTGCAGCCGCAGACGCTGGGCATTCTGCTGCTGGGTGTGATTGCGTTCGGGATTGGGACGGCGGCCGGGGTGCTGATGGCGAAGCTGCTGAACCTGTGCAGTAAGAACAAAATCAACCCGCTTATCGGTTCGGCGGGGGTGTCGGCAGTGCCGATGGCGGCACGCGTATCGAACAAAGTGGGGCTGGAATCAGACCCGCAGAACTTCCTGCTGATGCACGCGATGGGCCCGAACGTGGC
>NZ_JAMMDE010000047.1:0-371 GCF_051700745.1 Salmonella sp. NW884
GCGCCGCTGCTGGGGATGTTCTGCTTTGGCAATCTGATGCGCGAAAGCGGCGTGGTGGAGCGTCTGAGCGACACGGTGCAGAACGGGCTGATTAATATCGTCACCATTTTCCTCGGGCTGTCGGTGGGGGCGAAGCTGGTGGCGGATAAGTTTTTGCAGCCGCAGACGCTGGGCATTCTGCTGCTGGGGGTGATTGCCTTTGGTATCGGGACGGCGGCCGGGGTGTTGATGGCGAAGCTGATGAACCTGTGCAGTAAGAACAAAATCAACCCGCTTATCGGTTCGGCGGGGGTGTCGGCGGTGCCGATGGCGGCCCGCGTATCGAACAAAGTGGGGCTGGAATCAGACCCGCAGAACTTCCTGCTGATGCA
>NZ_JAMMDE010000048.1:0-359 GCF_051700745.1 Salmonella sp. NW884
GCGCTGGTCGCCACGCTTGCCGGCACAAAATATGACACCGGGCTGGATATCCTGAAGCTGGAGAACATCGCCGCGTATTTCCGCGAGGTGCGCAAAAAGTATCACGCCTTTGAAGGCCAGCTGAAAGGCTATGACAGCCGTATTCTGGTGGCCCAGGTACCGGGCGGAATGCTGACCAACCTCGAAAGCCAGCTGAAGCAGCAGAACGCGGCGGACAGGCTGGACCAGGTGCTGGCGGAAATCCCCCGCGTGCGCGAGGACCTCGGCTTTATCCCGCTGGTGACCCCGACCTCGCAGATTGTCGGCACCCAGGCGGTGCTCAACGTCCTGACCGGCGAGCGCTACAAAACCATCGCCAA
>NZ_JAMMDE010000049.1:0-339 GCF_051700745.1 Salmonella sp. NW884
ATGGAAAGTCTGAACGCCCTGCTTCAGGGCATGGGGCTGATGCACCTTGGCGCAGGCCAGGCCATCATGCTGCTGGTCAGCCTGCTGCTGCTGTGGCTGGCGATTGCGAAAAAGTTCGAACCGTTACTGCTGCTGCCGATTGGCTTCGGCGGCCTGCTCTCCAACATCCCGGAAGCGGGTATGGCGCTGACCGCGCTGGAAAGCCTGCTGGCGCATCACGACGCCGGGCAGCTGGCGGTGATTGCCGCGAAGCTCAACTGCGCGCCGGACGTGCACGCCATTAAAGAGGCATTAGCGCTGGCGCTGCCGTCGGTGCAGAGCCAGATGGAGAACCTGGCG
>NZ_JAMMDE010000050.1:0-332 GCF_051700745.1 Salmonella sp. NW884
ACTACCATCGGCGCTACGGCGTTTCACTTCTGAGTTCGGCATGGGGTCAGGTGGGACCACCGCGCTACTGCCGCCAGGCAAATTCTGTTGCCAGAAACGAATCTTTTACACCGATGCTGCGTTGGCTGCATTCGTAAAGTCAGTCACATACTTCTGTATGCTCCTTCCTTTCCTTCATTTGCCGCCTTGCCTCAGCGTAAAATCTTTCGTTCCCGAAAATCCGGAATCAGTGCTGAAAATTGTTCGTCTTCTCAGTCCGCCAAAACATCTTCGGCGTTGTAAGGTTAAGCCTCACGGTTCATTAGTACCGGTTAGCTCAACGCATCGCTGCG
>NZ_JAMMDE010000051.1:0-329 GCF_051700745.1 Salmonella sp. NW884
CGTTGGAATCAGGTTAGCCATTTTCCGTTAATTTTGCAATAGCTAAATTATTTTGGTCATCGAGTCACGTTTCCCAGAACCTTTTCTGCATACGATTCCTCAATATGGCAATGCTCTACCAGCCGATCGAAAAACAGTTTATAGTTGTACCGCCATACCATTTCCGTTACTCCTAGTGCTTTAAAAATCTCGGTATCTTTGAGACGTGGGTAGCCTCTTCCCTTGCATCTTGGGCATTTTTTATAAACCGGCACGCCCTGCAACTCAGATTTTTTCTTATCGAGAATTTCTCCGCGCCCCCGGCAACGACATTCATTTTTCACATGGCC
>NZ_JAMMDE010000052.1:0-327 GCF_051700745.1 Salmonella sp. NW884
GTGCATCCGGGAGGATTCGAACCTCCGACCGCTCGGTTCGTAGCCGAGTACTCTATCCAGCTGAGCTACGGATGCATTGGAAATGATGTTTACTACAAGATTTGATGTCGCATTTACTGCCACACTAAATAAGATGGTGCATCCGGGAGGATTACTCGCCTTACGGCTCGCCCTTCGGGCCGTTGCTGACGCAACGTTATCCTTCCTGGTGCCAGCGGTGATTACCGCTATCTTATCCGTATCTTCATCACTGAAAGTACGGAGAATATGGTGCATCCGGGAGGATTCGAACCTCCGACCGCTCGGTTCGTAGCCGAGTACTCTATC
>NZ_JAMMDE010000053.1:0-320 GCF_051700745.1 Salmonella sp. NW884
GAGTATGTCGATCAGTTCTGGTTTCATGCTGCATTATCCTGTCGACGTGCGCGGCGCTTCTCCAGCGCCCGGGCTTTACGGGTGAATATGGATTTGATGCGTTTCAGGTACGGGATATCGAAACGGCGTGGCGCATTGTCTGATTCAAGACGCTCCACCCTTTCGAGGCCTATACGCCTGATGAGGCGGATTCGGTATTCGACCGCATTCCCGCTTAACTGCCGGTTGCAGCGCGTGCAGGCTGAATGAACGTTGAATACGTTGAATTTGAGATGTGAGGCGGCACCGCGCGAGCGGTAATGGCTTGCATCGATGGCGCT
>NZ_JAMMDE010000054.1:0-320 GCF_051700745.1 Salmonella sp. NW884
GAGTATGTCGATCAGTTCTGGTTTCATGCTGCATTATCCTGTCGACGTGCGCGGCGCTTCTCCAGCGCCCGGGCTTTGCGGGTGAATATGGATTTGATGCGTTTCAGGTACGGGATATCGAAACGGCGTGGCACATTGTCTGATTCAAGACGCTCCACCCTTTCGAGGCCTATACGCCTGATGAGGCGGATTCGGTATTCGACCGCATTACCGCTTAACTGCCGGTTGCAGCGAGTGCAGGCCGAATGAACGTTGAATACGTTGAATTTGAGATGTGAGGCGGCACCGCGCGAGCGGTAATGGCTTGCATCGATGGCGCT
>NZ_JAMMDE010000055.1:0-312 GCF_051700745.1 Salmonella sp. NW884
GGCATGGGGCTGATGCACCTTGGCGCAGGCCAGGCCATCATGCTGCTGGTGAGCCTGCTGCTGCTGTGGCTGGCGATTGCGAAGAAGTTCGAGCCGTTACTGCTGCTGCCAATTGGCTTCGGCGGGCTGCTCTCCAACATCCCGGAAGCGGGTATGGCGCTGACCGCGCTGGAAAGCCTGCTGGCGCACCACGACGCCGGGCAGCTGGCGGTGATTGCCGCGAAGCTTAACTGCACGCCGGACGTGCACGCCATTAAAGAGGCATTAGCGCTGGCGCTGCCGTCGGTGCAGAGCCAGATGGAGAACCTGGCG
>NZ_JAMMDE010000056.1:0-296 GCF_051700745.1 Salmonella sp. NW884
ACCTCGCAGATTGTCGGCACCCAGGCGGTGCTCAACGTCCTGACCGGCGAGCGCTACAAAACCATCGCCAAAGAAACGGCGGGCATTCTGAAAGGCGAATACGGCCACACGCCGGTGCCGGTGAACGCCGCGTTACAGGCCCGCGTGCTGGAAGGGGGCGCTCCGGTGACCTGCCGTCCGGCGGATTTACTCAAACCGGAACTGGCTGAACTGGAAGCCGACGTCAGGCGCCAGGCGCAGGAGAAGGGCATTCAGCTTGCGGGAAACGCCATCGACGACGTGCTCACCGTGGCGCT
>NZ_JAMMDE010000057.1:0-276 GCF_051700745.1 Salmonella sp. NW884
AGAAGTGAAACGCCGTAGCGCCGATGGTAGTGTGGGGTCTCCCCATGCGAGAGTAGGGAACTGCCAGGCATCAAATTTAGTGTGCTGATATGGCTCAGTTGGTAGAGCGCACCCTTGGTAAGGGTGAGGTCCCCAGTTCGACTCTGGGTATCAGCACCACTTAATACGGTTAAAGTTCGGCATTTGAAAAAGAATTTGTCTGGCGGCAGTAGCGCGGTGGTCCCACCTGACCCCATGCCGAACTCAGAAGTGAAACGCCGTAGCGCCGATGGTAGT
>NZ_JAMMDE010000058.1:0-269 GCF_051700745.1 Salmonella sp. NW884
TGGTGGGTCGTGCAGGATTCGAACCTGCGACCAATTGATTAAAAGTCAACTGCTCTACCAACTGAGCTAACGACCCATACGGGTGCTGCCTGAAAGATTTTACTCGGACCATCTAAAGATGGTGGGTCGTGCAGGATGACTCGGCTTCGCCTTGCCCTACGGGCCGTTGCTGACGCAACGTTATCCTTCACGTTCAACATCTGAGTTTGATGTTAAATTGGTGGGTCGTGCAGGATTCGAACCTGCGACCAATTGATTAAAAGTCAACT
>NZ_JAMMDE010000059.1:0-267 GCF_051700745.1 Salmonella sp. NW884
CCTCCGGCTCCCCTATTCGGTTAACCTTGCTACAGAATATAAGTCGCTGACCCATTATACAAAAGGTACGCAGTCACCCCACCACTAAGCCCCCTCTGCTTGTTTTGCGGTTGAACGTCGCTTTCGCTCCGTTAACCGTATCCTCAGCAAAGGATGCGTATGTGGAGTTCACCACTGGCTTAGTGGTGGGGCTCCCACTGCTTGTACGTACACGGTTTCAGGTTCTTTTTCACTCCCCTCGCCGGGGTTCTTTTCGCCTTTCCCTCA
>NZ_JAMMDE010000060.1:0-260 GCF_051700745.1 Salmonella sp. NW884
GCGCTGGTCGCCACGCTTGCCGGCACAAAATATGACACCGGGCTGGATATCCTGAAGCTGGAGAACATCGCCGCGTACTTCCGCGAGGTGCGCAAAAAGTACCACGCCTTTGAAGGCCAGCTGAAGGGCTACGACAGCCGCATTCTGGTGGCGCAGGTACCGGGCGGGATGCTGACCAACCTGGAAAGCCAGCTGAAGCAGCAGAACGCGGCGGACAAACTCGACCAGGTGCTGGCGGAAATCCCCCGCGTGCGCGAGGA
>NZ_JAMMDE010000061.1:0-247 GCF_051700745.1 Salmonella sp. NW884
AGCATTCGCACTTCTGATACCTCCAGCAACCCTCACAGGCCACCTTCACAGGCTTACAGAACGCTCCCCTACCCAACGAACGTATCCTTAAACCGACTCGACTTTGTATACGCTTTGACGTCGCTTCGCTCCGTCAATCGTAACCCGCTGAATCGCTTTAAGTGATACGTTCGCTGCCGCAGCTTCGGTGCATGGTTTAGCCCCGTTACATCTTCCGCGCAGGCCGACTCGACCAGTGAGCTATTAC
>NZ_JAMMDE010000062.1:0-227 GCF_051700745.1 Salmonella sp. NW884
CTAGATCACCGGGTTTCGGGTCTATACCCTGCAACTTAACGCCCGGTTAAGACTCGGTTTCCCTCCGGCTCCCCTATACGGTTAACCTTGCTACAGAATATAAGTCGCTGACCCATTATACAAAAGGTACGCAGTCACACAGGTAAACCTGTGCTCCCACTGCTTGTACGTACACGGTTTCAGGTTCTTTTTCACTCCCCTCGCCGGGGTTCTTTTCGCCTTTCCCT
>NZ_JAMMDE010000063.1:0-227 GCF_051700745.1 Salmonella sp. NW884
CTAGATCACCGGGTTTCGGGTCTATACCCTGCAACTTAACGCCCGGTTAAGACTCGGTTTCCCTCCGGCTCCCCTATTCGGTTAACCTTGCTACAGAATATAAGTCGCTGACCCATTATACAAAAGGTACGCAGTCACACCCCAAAGGGTGCTCCCACTGCTTGTACGTACACGGTTTCAGGTTCTTTTTCACTCCCCTCGCCGGGGTTCTTTTCGCCTTTCCCTCA
>NZ_JAMMDE010000064.1:0-218 GCF_051700745.1 Salmonella sp. NW884
TACGCGGCGATGTTCTCCAGCTTCAGGATATCCAGCCCGGTGTCATATTTTGTGCCGGCAAGCGTGGCGACCAGCGCCTCGGTGGCCGGGTGGCCGTAGGTGGCGCTCATGGAGGAAATCGCCGTGTCGACGCCGTCAACACCCGCCTCGATAGCCTTCAGCAGGGCCATCTCCGCCATCCCGGTGGTGGCGTGACAGTGCAGGTGCAGGCGCACCTC
>NZ_JAMMDE010000065.1:0-215 GCF_051700745.1 Salmonella sp. NW884
TGGTCTTCCGGCGAGCGGGCTTTTCACCCGCTTTATCGTTACTTATGTCAGCATTCGCACTTCTGATACCTCCAGCAACCCTCACAGGCCACCTTCGCAGGCTTACAGAACGCTCCCCTACCCAACAACACCTGAGTGTCGCTGCCGCAGCTTCGGTGCATGGTTTAGCCCCGTTACATCTTCCGCGCAGGCCGACTCGACCAGTGAGCTATTAC